>CAMATZ010000042.1 GCA_945861275.1 Bordetella parapertussis | reverse complement strand
CCAGGGCGAGACCCTCAACGAACACCTCAATCACCCGAACCGGATTGTCCTCGGCAATGTAGTCTTCGAGAGACTCCGGAAACAGCGTGCTTTGTGATCGGTCTTGACCTTCAATAAAGCGCTTCATCAGGAATACCTCGCATGGCTGGGTTCACAAGGTATTTGATATGCGCTTCCACGAAATGTTCCGTACACTTGCTGCCACGTTTTCACACGGCCTCGGTCGGTTGCGGGCATTCGAGGCCCGAGTTAGCAGCCGTTCCGTAGCCGCAAGTTCCTAACACTGTTCGCCTGATCGCGTCTCAACTTCTACAGAATATCGTCAAGTGCCTCAATCCAGTGCCGTACGGGCAAGGTGGTAGCGCCTTGGAGGTGCGATTGGCAACCAATATTAGCGGTGAGTATGGCTTGCGGTGCGCCCGCTTTTGAGTTTGCGGTGAGTGCTTCGATTTTGTTGGCGCGCAACTGGTTGGAGAGTTCAGGTTGCAGGATGGAATAAGTACCAGCCGAGCCGCAGCACAGGTGCGCGTCGGCAACCGGCGTGAGATCGAAACCCAATTCTGCCAGCAGCGCTTCGACGGCGCCTTTCTTTTTCAGCCCGTGTTGCAGCGTACACGGCGCGTGAAATGCGACGCGTTTGGCGAGGCGCGAGGCGTGAGGGGTGAGGCGCGACTGCAGCGTGGCTTTCTCTGCAATGATGATGTCGCTGATATCGCAGGCCAGTTCGGAAACACGCTTCGCTTTCGCTGCGTATGCGGGATCATGCGCCAGCGCATGCGCGTAGTCCTTGACCATCACGCCGCAGCCGCTGGCGGTGATGACAATCGCTTCTGCGCCGCCTTCAATGTGCGGCCACCAGGCGTCGATATTGCGGCGCATGTAGTCCAGGGCTTCGTCTTGCGCGTCGAGATGAAATGACACCGCGCCACAGCAGCCCGCCTGCGATGCGCGCACCAGTGTAATGCCGAGGTGGTCGAGCACGCGCGCGGCGGCCGCGTTGGTGGCGGGGGAGAGCGCGGGCTGTGCACAGCCTTCGAGTACCAGCATTTTGCGCGCATGGTTGCTTTGCGGCCACGGCTTTGCTGCGGTGGCACTTGCCGGGACTTTTTGTTTCAATGCTGCGGGCAGCAGCGGGCGCGCGAGTTGCCCGAGTTTGAGCAGCGATCCGAAGACCGATGTATTCGGAATCACTTTACGCAACGCCGCTCGTTGCAACGATGCAAAACCACCGCGCCCGACCTGTTTTTCCACCACGCCGCGCCCGATATCCAGCAGCCGGCTGTAATGCACGCCCGACGGACAGGTGGTTTCGCACGCGCGGCAGGTCAGACAACGGTCGAGGTGCAGTTGCGTTTTCGCGGTGGCTGCCGCGCCTTCGAGCACTTGCTTGATCAGATAAATGCGCCCGCGCGGCCCGTCGAGTTCATCACCGAGCAATTGGTAGGTCGGGCAGGTCGCTGCGCAGAATCCGCAATGCACGCACTTGCGCAGAATGCTCTCCGCCTCTTCGCCTTCGGGCGTGTGCTTGATGAATGCTGCGAGTGTTGTTTCCATGTAAGTATTTGTTTTTATTGTATTTTTTACATGCCGCTATAGAGGCGGCCTGGATTCAGTATGCCGGCGGGGTCAAAGGTCTGCTTCAGTTTGCGATGGATAGTGGCTAACGCGGGTGACAGCGGATGAAACACGCCGTCAGCACTTTTGCCGCCGCGAAACAGTGTGGCGTGGCCGCCTGCTTGCGCTGCCGCGCTACGCACTTCGTCTGCGCTCGCCTCGGTGCGTAACCAGCGCAACGCGCCGCTCCATTCGATCATTTGTGCATCGGATAGCGCGATCGCAGGCGCGGTGGATTTAACCGATAGCCGCCACAGTGTTGTATCGCGTCTGAAAAACGCATCCGTGTGATCGCGCACGCCGTTCCAGAATTTAGCGGCTTGTGCCGGATCAACCACTTCACCACCGAGTTTTTTGTGTGCCGCTTGCACTGCGCTGGCAGCACCCGAAAGCCGGATGCCGAGATCGCCGCCGTTCCACGCCGTTGCGGAAATTGGAAGCGGCTGCCCTGCCCATGCATTCATCAGGCGGATCGCGTCAACTTCGCTGTGCTGCTGCTGTAACGTCACTTCCGTTGCAGGCAGCGGCAGCGTTTTCAGCGATACCTCGAGGATCACGCCCAGCGTACCCATAGCCCCCGCCATTAGCCGTGATACATCGTAGCCCGCGACGTTTTTCATCACCTGTCCGCCGAAACGCAGGTCGGCGCCGTTGCCGTCGAGTATGCGCACACCCAGCACCAGATCGCGTACTGCTCCAGCGTAGGCGCGGCGCGGGCCGGACAGTCCTGCGGCAATGCATCCGCCCAGCGTGGCAAGCGGCATCAGCCGCTCGAATCTCCCCTCTCCCTCCGGGGAGAGCGCAGCGAGGGGGGCGGAGCCGGTTGGGGGTGAGGGAAGCTGCGTGTAAAAATGCGGCGGCTCGAACGCCAGCATCTGGCCTCTGTCGTGCAGTGCGGCTTCGATGTCCGAGAGCGGTGTGCCGGCGCGCGCGGTAATCACCAGCTCAGTCGGTTCGTAATCGACGATGCCGCAATAGGCGCGTGTCGAAAATGCTTCGCCGGTAGTTGCGTTGCCATAGAAATCCTTGGTGCCGCCGCCGACGATGCGCAGTGGTGTTTTGTTGGCAGAGGCATCGCGCAGGGTTTCTGCCAGTTGTTGGACGATGGCGTCCACTGCAAATGCCTACCGCAAAGACGCAAAAGCGCAAAGAACCCCACGCAAAGAATGCTTTGCGTGTCCTTTGCGCTTTTGCGTCTTTGCGGTGAGAAGTGGCACTTAAAACCGCGGAAGTTCCGGAAACTGCACCTGCCCTGCATGCACATGCATGCGCCCCATTTCCGCGCAGCGATGCAGTGTGGGCACGGCTTTGCCGGGGTTGAGCAATCCGGTGTCGTCGAATGCGCGCTTCACCGCATGAAACATCGCCAGCTCCGGCGCGCTGAACTGATCGCACATGGCGTCGATTTTCTCCACGCCGACGCCGTGTTCACCGGTGATGGTGCCGCCGACATCGATGGATAACTTGAGTATCGCCGCACCAAACGCCTCGGTGCGCGCGAGTTCGCCGGGCTGATTGGCATCATACAAAATCAGCGGGTGCAGATTGCCGTCGCCGGCGTGAAACACATTCATGCAGCGCAGACCGTACTGTTGCGACAGTGCAGCGATGGCTTTCAATACGCGCGGCAACGCCCGCTTCGGGATGGTGCCGTCCATGCAGTAGTAGTCAGGCGACACGCGTCCGGCGGCGGGGAACGCCGCTTTGCGTCCCGCCCAGAAACGCGCGCGCTCAGCTTCGCTTTGCGACACACGCACTTCTGTGGCGCCGCTACGCTGCATCACTGTCTTCATGCGCTCGATTTCGTCTGCGACTTCTTCAATCGCGCCGTCGGATTCGCACAGCAGTATCGCCGCGGCATCCAGCGGGTAGCCTGCGTTGACGAACGGCTCCACCGCGCCGGTGGTGATCTTGTCCATCATCTCCAGGCCGGCCGGGATGATGCCGGCGGCGATGATGTTCGCCACCGCCTGACCGGCTTTCGTCACATCGTCGAACGCTGCCAGTACACATTGCGCGCACTGCGGCTTGGGCAACAGCTTAACCGTGACTTCGGTGATCACCGCCAGCAATCCTTCAGAGCCGGTCAGCAACGCCAGCAAATCGTAACCGGCCGCATCCAGGCTGTCAGCGCCGATTTCAATGAACTCCCCCGCAACCGTGTAAGCGCGCAACTTCAACACATTGTGCACGGTGAGCCCGTACTTAAGGCAATGCATGCCGCCGGAATTCTCGGCGACATTGCCGCCGATGGAACAGGCAATCTGGCTTGAGGGATCCGGTGCGTAATACAGCCCGTACGCCGCTGCTGCTTCGGAAATCGCCAGGTTGCGCACACCGGGCTGCACGCGCGCGGTACGCGCGGCCGGATCGATCTCGATAATGCGCATCAGCTTGGCCAGCGACAGCAACACGCCGTTGCCCAGTGGCAGCGCCCCGCCGGAAAGGCCTGTGCCCGCGCCGCGTGGCACCACCGGCACTTGCATGCGATGGCAGGTTTGCAACACGCGCTGCACCTGTGCTTCGTTCTCCGGCAGCGCCACCACCATGGGCGCCTGCCTGAAGGCCGACAGCCCGTCGCATTCGTAGGGCTTTACGTCTTCGGTGTTGAACAGTACCGCGGCTTCCGGCAAAAAGGCACGCAAGGCCCCGGCCACCTGGCGCTGACGCACGAAATCAATGACAGTCTGCTGGGCGAGTGCGCTCATGCGCGAATTCTAGCGTATTGACTCCACGCGGTGCGCAAGTTAGGTTGCGTCTGAATTACCGGAGGCAGGAAGATGAAAAGAAGAATTATTCGCGGCGTCATCGGCACAGGCATGGTTTGTGCGGCATGCGCGTTCGCGCTGTCTGTGGGGGCGCAGCAGACCGCTGCGACAGGCTCGGGACAGGCCTATCCCACGCGCGCCATTCGGCTGGTAGTGCCGTTCCCTGCGGGCGGAACGGCAGATGTGCTGGGGCGCATGATGGCGCAGCGCCTCTCCACGCAGTACGGCCAGCAGATGGTGGTGGAAAATCGTCCGGGCTCGGGCGGACATGTGGGTGCGGAGTTCGCGTCGCGCGCCGCGCCCGACGGATACACGATAATGTTTGGCACCATCGGCATCCATGCGGCTTACGGCATTTATTCGAAACTCGCCTACGATCCGGCGAAGGACTTGCAACCGGTCAGCCTGCTCGCCGATTTGCCCAATATACTGGTGGTGCATCCTTCGGTGCCTGCGCGCACGACTCGGGAATTTATCGCGCTTGCCAAAGCGCGGCCCGGTGAACTCAATTTCGGCACCGCGGGCAGCGGTTCGTCCACGCATATGATCGGCGAATTGTTCAAGGTCGTCGCAGGCGTTAATCTCACGCACATACCGTACAAGGGCAGCGCGCCGGCGATGGCGGATTTACTCGGTGGGCAGATTCATCTGATGTTCGAGAATCTGCCGGTGGCGATTCAGCATGTGCGCGCGGGAAAAATTCGCGCCATCGGCATGACCAGTCGCAGCCGTTCGCCGAGCATGCCCGAAGTGCCAACGATAGCCGAGAGCGGACTGCCGCAGTACGAGGCCACGGCATGGTTCACCATTGGCGCGCCCGCCAAGGCGCCCGCGGATATCGTGCGCAAGCTGAACGCCGATATCGACGCCTGGCTCAAGGCGCCCGACATGCAGGGGCGATGGAAAGACATGGGCGTCACGCCTATCGGCGGCACGAGCGAAGCAGCGGCGAAGTTTTTCGCCAGTGAAACCGTGAAGTGGAACCGGGTGATCAAGGCGGCGGCTATACGCGGGGATTGAGACATGAAATTCAACGCCATCACACTCGAAATGCTATGGACGCGGTTGATCTCCATCGTCGATGAAGCCGCGGCCGCGCTGGTGCGTACCTCGTTTTCAACCGTGGTGCGCGAATCGAATGATTTTGCCTGTGTGCTCACCGACGCGCACGGCAACTCGCTGGCGCAGGCCACCGACAGCATTCCGTCCTTTATCGGCACCGTGCCGCGCACGGTGCGGCATTTTCTCGCGGCATTTCCGGCGGATCAATTGTCAGCCGGCGACATCCTGATCACCAACGACATCTGGATGGGCACCGGCCATTTGCCCGACATTACCGTGGCGATGCCGATTTTCTATAAGAAGCGTCTGGTCGGTTTCGCGGGCTCGGTGGCGCACGCGCCCGACATCGGCGGACGCATGCGTTCGCCGGATGCGCGCGAGGTGTTCGAGGAAGGCTTGCAGATACCGGTGATGAAAGCGGTGCGTCGCGGCAAAATCGATGCCACGCTGGAACGCATATTGCGCAAGAACGTGCGTGTGCCGGATCAGGTGATGGGCGACTTGCACGCGCAATTCACCGCGCTGCATCTGATGGAAAGCCGCGTGCTTACGCTGCTCAGGGAGCATGCGTTACCCAATCTGCAGGATCTGGCGCGTGAAATCCATACGCGTTCCGAAACCGCGATGCGCAAGGCGATCCGCGCGGTGCCGGATGGCGTCTACCGTCAAAGCGCGGTGAGCGATGGTATCGATGCGCCGATACACCTGGAGTTGGCGTTAACGGTAAAAGGGGACGCGCTGGGTATCGATTTCGCCGGCACCGCACCGCAGGTCGCGCGCTCGATCAACGTGTGCATGGCCTACACCATTGCCTACACCGCTTACGGCGTAAAGGCGGTGCTCGCGCCGGATGTGCCGAATAACGAGGGCGTGCTGCGCCCCCTAAAAATAGTGGCGCCCGCAGGATCCATCGCCAACTCCACGCCGCCGGCGGCAGGGGGTGCGCGTGCGCTGATCGGACATTTTTTTCCGATGATGGTGATCAACGCACTGGCGCAGGCTTTGCCCGGCAAGGTGGTGGCCACGGCAGGCTCGCCCCTGTGGTGTATCAATCTCGCGGGGCAGCGGCGCGAGGGTGGCGCCTTTGCCAACATGTTTTTTGTCAACGGCGGTTATGGCGCGGCACATCATCGCGACGGCGCGCATGTGTTGTCGTGGCCCAGCAATGTGTCTTCGACGCCGGTGGAAATGATCGAGCAACTCGCGCCGCTCAAAGTGCACTACCGGCGGCTGCGCGTAGGCACCGGCGGTCGCGGCAGGTTTCGCGGCGGCAATGGCCAGGAAGTGCTGATGGAAAGCCGCGCGTCGGGTCCGCTGACGCTGTCGTTTCTGGCCGAACGTACGCGCGCCGAGGCGGCGCCCGCGGGCATCAGTGGCGGGGAAGCGGGCGCGACGGGTGAAATTATTATCAACGACCAGCGAGTTAACCCCAAAGTGCAGCATGTAATCAATCCCGGCGGTACCGTGCTGATACGCACGCCGGGCGGCGGCGGCTTTGGTCCAGCGGCGGAGCGTGACGCTGCTGCGACAGAGGCGGACCGCGTGGAAGGTTACGTCACGGCATGATAAAAAATACGCTGAAGCAGGAATACGCGCTGGGTATCGACATCGGCGGCACCTTCACCGACATCGTGCTCTATGACTACGCCGCGCAACGCGAACTAAGCCACAAGGAGCTCACCACACCGGCAGCGCCCGAGCAGGGCGTGATCACCGGCACGCGCCGCCTGTGTGAGGCGCACGGCGTCGCCTATGAATGCATCGCGCGTGTGGTGCATGCGACAACCTTGTTTTC
The DNA here is from genome assembly GCA_945861275.1 of Bordetella parapertussis. Lineage (GTDB taxonomy): Bacteria > Pseudomonadota > Gammaproteobacteria > Burkholderiales > SG8-41 > UBA5216. The sequence continues at coordinate 46,179 of CAMATZ010000042.1, read as the reverse complement.
CAATGCGCTGATCGAACGGCGCGGCGCGGTAACGGGCTTGATTACCACCGCCGGGTTTCGCGACACGCTGGAAATGCGCCGCGAGCACAAGTACGAGCTCTACGATTTATTCATCGATTTGCCCAAGCCGCTGGTGCCGCGGCGCCTGCGGCTGGAAGTCGCCGAGCGCATCGGCCCCGATGGCCAGGTGGAGACAGCGCTGGATGTGGATGCGTTGCTGATGCAGGTGGAAAAACTCCAGGCGTTGGGCGTCACCTCGCTCGCCATTGCATTTTTGCATGCGTACGCGAACCCGCTGCATGAGATACAGGCGCTCAAGGCAGTGCGCGAAAAATTTCCTGCCTTGTTCGTATCGATTTCGTCCGAGGTGGCGCCGCAAATACGCGAATACGAGCGTACCTCAACCACGGTGGCGAATGCGTTCATCAAGCCGCTTGCCGACAGCTACCTGGATTTGCTGGGACGCGAGATCGCCAGGCTGGGCATACGCGCACCACTCTATATGATGCTGTCCAACGGCGGCCTCACGCATGTGGACGAGGCCAAGCGGGTGCCGATTCAGTTGCTGGAGTCGGGGCCTGCCGCGGGTGCGCTGGCGGGTTCGTTTTTCGGGCTGCGCGCGAAACAAAAAGACGTGCTCGCCTTCGACATGGGCGGCACTACCGCCAAGCTTGCGGTGGTGCAGGATGGCAAACCGCTGATCGCCTATCAGTTTGAAGCGAGCCGCGAGAAACGCTTCAGGGACGGCAGCGGCTTGCCGATCAATATTTCGACCATCGAGCTGATCGAGATCGGCGCGGGTGGTGGCAGCATCGCGGCGATGGATGATCTGGGCCTGCTCAAAGTGGGTCCGCGCAGCGCGGGTTCGGTGCCGGGCCCGGCGTGTTATGGCCGCGGCGGTGTTGAGCCGACGGTGACGGATGCCAATCTGGTGCTGGGCTATCTTGATGCTGCGAACTTTGCCGGCGGCACCGTGGCGATTGATCGCGCGCAGGCGGTGGCGGCGATTGCGCCGCTGGCGCTGCGCTCCGGACTATCGCTTGAAGAAACCGCCTGGGGCATCCATTCAGTGGTGAATGAAAACATGGCGGCCGCGGCGCGCGTGCACGTAGCCGAGCGCGGCCATCACGCGGCGCAGTTTGCGCTGCTCGCCACCGGCGGCGGCGGGCCGCTGCATGCCTGCGAAGTGGCGCTGCGGCTGGGCATCAAGCGGGTGGTATGCCCTCCCGGCGCGGGTGTGGCGTCGGCGATCGGTTTGCTGATGGCGCCGGCGCGGGTCGATCGCGTGGCGACGCTGGCGCGGCGTTTGTCGACGCTGGATTGGCGTGTGTTCGAAGCCGCCTTCAAAGCGCTGGAGCGCGATGCCGCGAAAGTGGTGGCGGCAACCGTCCTCAGGCGCGAGCGGCTGCACAGTGCGCGTGCCGCGGATTTGCGTTTCGTGGGGCAGGGCTTCGAGTTGGTGACGCCGCTGCCTGCAGGACCGTACAGCGCAAAAACCGCTAAACGCCTGGTCGCCGCGTTTACTGCGATCTACCGGCAAACTTTCGGCCATGTGCCGCCGGTCGGTGACATCGAAATCATCAATATCCGCGTAGCGGTTTCCGCGCGTGCCGGCAGCAGTGAACTTAAAGTGGCGAGCGGCCGGCGCGGACGATCACCGGCGCTTAAGGCCAAGCGTCGCGCCTGGGTGGGTGCGCGCGGGCGCATGCAGGAACTGCCGGTGTACCAGCGCTATGCGCTGGCGGTGGGTGAGATTGTGCGCGGGCCGGCGATCATTGAAGAGGCGTCGTCGACGCTGATCCTGCCGCCCGCATCGCGCGCGCGGGGCGACCGTTCAGGGAATCTGATCGTCGATTTGGCATCGTGAATTTTAATCCTGGAAAAAACTTCCTGCTACAGACACAGAGTGCGATGCCGCTAGGTAGCGTCTGCAGCGTCGTCCGACCACCGTCGGCGAGGTCCAGAGTAATCGTAGTCTTCTAAAACATCCTCACTCGTGGTGTCATCCATTTCGTCAAAACTGTCCATTTCCCGCAGCAACGCTTGGAGACGCAGCTCAGCCGCAGAGTCAGCGTTGGCTTGACTGGACAATCGCTTGGCAACGACCGACGCGTGTTCGTAATCACGCTTGGTGCTAATAGGGCGCACCGGCGTCTTACCCATTCTCGGACTCTTCTTAGTCATTGTAAAAACCTCCTTTCCAGTAACAGCGGACATCAAATAATATTTAACCCTGCTCGAAGAACTCGATGAGCAACCGGTTGACGGGCTCGGGCCTTTCGTACTGTACCCAATGACCCGCGTCCGGGATCAGCTCAATGTGCATAGCAGGCATCAGCTCCCTGCAAGGGTCGACCCGCGCCGACACATCAGGCCACGATAAGTTATCCCGCGCACCAAATATCCCTAGCGTCGGCACCCTGATCTTCGGCAGTGCCTCGCGGGTAAGGCTACCCCCCGTGAACGGCTGTGTATTGAGGCGCTGGCGTGCGACGTTGTCGCGCTGGATGTCGATGGTCTCTTCGGTAATGGTCGAGTCGTGCACAAACATCATTTGCATCAAATTGTGCCGCAGAATCGCGCGCCGCTCGTCCTCGGGCGCCGGTTCGGGTGGCATTTTGTGAAGCTTGAGACGGCTGCGGCCCGAGCCCGCACCGGGTGCACTGCGCAGCCCACCCGGCGCGACCAGGGCGAGGCGCGAAACCTTCTCCGGCATGCGCGCTGCGAGCATCGTCGCGACCACGGCGCCGAACGAAAACCCGCACAGAAATACCGGCTTAGTCGCATCGCCAACATCGCGAAGCGACTCGCAAACGATATCGACGTAATCGTGCGGCGTGATATCGCTGGGCACGGATGGTGAATCACCGTTGCCAGGCAGATCGTATGCATGCACAGTGAAGTGTTCCCGCAACGCCTGAATGTTTCGAATCCAGTGCGTCCAGGACCCCGTGCCGCCATGAAACATGATGAGCTCCGGGCCCTGACCTTCGATGCGGCAGGCAAGCGCCATCTTTTTGCGGACGACGGACACGTTGTCTTCTCCTCTAAACAGTTATGAGAGCGTCCCCGGCTATGCCGGGGACGCAGTAAAAGTGTGACACATACAGGAGTCCATCGGTGAAACTCCAGATCGTGAGCCGCCAGGCACACGAGAAAGAAGAATCACGATGCCCTTTCACTCTGGCGATAGCGCGCCACTTTGGCTAGACTACCGCAAACGTCAATAATGGGAGGCAGGCATGCGATATCTCCACACCATGGTACGCGTTTCCAATCTTGAGGAATCGCTCAAATTCTTCGAAATGCTGGGTCTGAGCGCAGTGCGCCGCAGGGACAGCGAAAAGGGCCGCTTCACCAATGTGCACCTGGCGGCAAGGGACGATGTCGATGTCGCGAAATCGGTGAGCGCGCCGACGCTCGAACTCACCTACAACTGGGACCCGGAGGACTATAGGAGTGGGCGCAATTTCGGCCACCTCGCCTTCGAGGTCGCCGACATTTACGAGATGTGCCGAACGCTGATGGATAACGGCGTCACCATCAACCGCCCCCCGCGCGACGGCCACATGGCCTTTATCCGCACACCGGACGATATTTCAATCGAGCTGTTGCAGAAAGGCGAACACCTTGCGCCGCAAGAACCTTGGGCATCAATGAAAAATACCGGTAGCTGGTAAGCCCGCCTTGCCGCGGACTGCGCCACCGGTCCATTGCCGAATGTCAGGGCCGGGAAATATCGAGCACTGGCGCAGCTGAACAGGCAGTCTGATCCTCAGCGAATGAACCGCTTCACGTAATCGGAGCCGAGACCGACAGACTCGAAATGCTTGCGCGCCGCCGCGACTCGGTCGAACACATCGGTGGAGCCTATGGTCCTGCCTTGCTCATCGCAATAGAGCAGCGCGCCGGTGTTGTGGAACAGCGTGATCATGTAGTCGCCCTCGTCTACCACCAACGTGTGTACATCTCCCGGCGGCTCGAACAGATAGCTGCCTGCCGTGGCGACCCAATCGCGTTCGAGATAGCGCCAGCGACCTTCCAGAACGAAACCGTGAACAGGCGCGGGATGGCGATGGCGCGATACAACGCCCGCCTGAGTCACTTTGGTCAAGTGGACCCAATAGCCCTGGCTGACGTTGAGACAGAGCGGCCTGTTCCAGCGGCCAGGTCCTGAGGGCACCCAAAGTCGCTCATCCTGCGGCTCTCGGGCATCCTTGCAGAAGATCTCATCCAGCATGTCCTGGGGAGCGAGAGGGGAGTAGCGTGTCGTCACGGTATCGGGCATGGGATTCACCATAAGACTGTTAAACGCCGATTTTCACCCATCGGGACTCTATCGCTCGCCCGGTGCAGTGTCAATCGCGTGAATTTTCGCCAAGCCCCAATCCCCTTGCGACAAATCTACCCACCGCGCCGGCACGCGTGACGGCGGCTGCGGACGCAAGCCGAGGTGCGTGAGGATACGCTCCATCACCGCTGGCGCCTCAATTACGGCGATGATCTTCAAGTTTCGCCAAGAACAACAGATACACGGGTCGTTAACAGGAGAATTTATGGGGTTCAGAAACACCGGCGGCTTCGTTTTTGCTTATTCGACTTGAAAATTCGTTTGGGTCTACACGAAGTTGCCGGCGATTAAAGATAGTGCCATTGTTCCCTGTGACTTATGTGGCTGCACTGCAGCTTCATACTCAATGGGCAGGCTTCTCAGTCCCGCGAAATGCCGCTTCCATCTCGCGCCGCACGCGCACCGCTTCACTGTCCGGTGCGGCGATGTCATTCCAGGTTACGGTTTGACCCTGGGCCACGCGCCGCGTCATTTTTACGCCATGCGCGAGCCCGATGGGCAGCCCCGCGCACGCCAGTGAATCGGCGGCGGGCATCAGCCGGCCATACACCGTGTAGCCGCCTTCGCCGTCGAGTGCTTCGCCTTCGCGCAGGTCGCGTTTGGCGGTAGCTACTGCATCGCCGCGAAAACCGGTGGCGGCGCCGGTGGCTTCACCGCGCAACCCTGCCGAAGCCACACTGATGCCGAGTTCCAGGCCGATCAGATGATAGGGCTTGTACATCGCGGCGTAGTTGCCGCTGTCGTCGGTGTGCAGGCCGTATTCCTTGAAACAGCGGCGCACATACTCGCTGTCGGCAGCGAAGTTGACGTATACACCCCAGCGCAAATCGCGAAACACCGGGCGGCCGTCGCGCTCCAGACTGGATATGACTTCGACCTGGCCGCGATGATCAAGATGCCCGCCTTCGGCGCGCGGGCGCATCACCCGCGGCAGATCGTCCACGCCGCACGGCGGAAATTCCAATCCGCCGGGCGCGGGCGTGAGTCCGGTGGCGTTGGCGACGGCAGCCATTTCAATCGCGGATTTGGTGCCGTCGAGAAACGAATTAAACATTTGCGCGTTGAAGTCGCCGCTCGCGACCTGCTCCGGCGTGAAACCGTAATGCCCCCATACCGTATCGGGTGTGGCCTCGTGATACGCCGGCAAATACTTGGTGCCTTTGCCCGCGGCAATCACCTCAAAGCCGGCAGCACGCGCCCAATCGACCATCTCGCAAATCAGCGCCGGCTGATCGCCATAGGCCAGCGTATAGACGATGCCTGCTTCGCGCGCGCGTTGCGCGAGCAAGGGGCCCGCCAGCGCATCGGCCTCAACGTTGACCATCACAATGTGCTTGCCGTGTTTACAGCAGGCGAGCACGTGGCGGATGCCGGCGGCGGGACTGCCGGTGGCATCAATTACAATTTCGATGGCATCGCTGGCGATGGCAGCTTGCGCATCATCGGTGATGAAGGTGGTGCCGTGCTTGCGCGCGTGGTCGAGTGAGGTGGCGGCATACTGCTCGGCGGGCCAGCCCACGCGCGCGAGGCTTTGTTGCGCGCGTTGCGGCGAGAGGTCGGCCACCGCAACCAGATGCAGCCCCGGCGTGCGACGCACCTGCGACAGGAACATCGAGCCGAATTTGCCGGCGCCGATCAGCAGCACGCGCAACGGTTGGCTAGCGGCGGCACGCTGCGCGAGCAGTGTGTGCAGATTCATGGGGATAGAGTCGCTGAAAGAGCCGTAACGATACTACGAAAGGCGGATGCGGCGCAGCCGCAGCGCGTTGGTCACCACCGAGACTGAACTTAACGCCATTGCCGCGCCTGCAAAAATGGGCGACAGCAGCAGGCCGAAGGCCGGGTAGAGCACGCCCGCCGCGAGTGGAATGCCCAGCGCGTTGTAGCCAAAAGCAAAAGCCAGGTTTTGCCGGATATTGCGCATCGTGGCGCGCGACAAGGTAGCGGCTCGCGCGATGCACCGCAGGTCACCTTTGACCAGGGTCACGCCGGCACTTTCCATCGCCACATCGGTTCCGGTGCCCATGGCGATGCCGACATCGGCCTGTGCGAGGGCCGGGGCGTCGTTAATACCATCGCCGGCCATCGCAACTTTGTGGCCGGCGGCCTGTAGACGTTTCACGTGTCCGGCTTTGTCTTGTGGCAACACCTCAGCCAGCGCTTCGTCTATGCCCAGCTTTCGGGCAACGGCCTCGGCTGTGCCGCGCGAATCGCCGGTAAGCATCACGATGCGCACACCTGTGCGTTTGAGCGCCGCGATCGCATCCGGTGTGCTTTCCTTGATCGGATCAGCCACAGCCGCAATGCCCCCTGCCGCGCCGTCAATGGCAAAGAACACGACCGTCTTGGCGTCGCTACGCCACGCTTTGGCACGCTCTTCCCAGCGCTGGGTATCCACATTACGCTGGGCAAGAAAGCCACTGCTTCCGACCAGCACGCGCTTGCCATCGACTGCGGCCACTACGCCGAGGCCGTTTATTGCCTCGAATGCCGTGGCCGTCTTCGCTGTCAGGCCGCGCGCCTTGGCGCCTTCCACGATGGCAAGTCCTATCGGATGTTCGGATAGCTGTTCCACCGCCGCCACCAGTGCAAGCGCTTCATTTTCCGCAATACCTTCAGCGATAAAATCAGTCAGTGCGGGGTGGCCGAGGGTCAGCGTGCCGGTCTTGTCCACCACCAGGGTATCGATGTCGCGCATGCGTTCGATCGCCTCGGCATTGCGAAACAGGATGCCGGCGCGCGCGCCTTCCCCCATCGCGACCGTCATCGAGATGGGTGTGGCAAGACCCACCGCACAGGGACAGGCGATAATCAATACCGCAATCGCATTGAGAAACGCGTAGCCGAGTCGCGGCTCCGGGCCGAAGAACCACCAGGTCAGCGCGGTCACGACGGCGATACTCACTACGATTTGAACAAAGTAGGCAGCGATGACATCGGCAAGCCGCTGAATAGGCGCGCGCGTGCGCTGCGCCTCTCCGACCATGTGAACGATACGCGCCAGCAGCGTGTCCGCGCCCACTCGCTCGGCGCGAATCACCAATGAGCCGTTACCGTTTACCGTGGCGCCAGTGACTTTGCCGCCCGCAGCCTTGGCCACCGGCACTGGCTCGCCGGTGATCATGGATTCGTCGACCCTGCTGCTGCCTTCGAGTACTGTGCCATCCACCGGCACCTTCTCGCCCGGCTTCACGCGCAGCCGGTTGCCGACAGTGACTGCCTCCAGTGCCACCTGTTCCTCGCCGCCGTCGTCGCGCAGCCGCCACGCGAGGTTGGGCGCGAGTTGCAGCAGTTGTTGAATCGCCTGGCCGGTCTGTCCCATGGCCCGCAACTGCAGAAAGTCGCCCAGTATCACCAGCGTCACGATTACCGCCGCAGCCTCGAAATAAGTGCCTACCGCACCGTCGTGTTCGCGGAATTCCGGTGGAAACCAGCCGGGCATGAGCACGGCGGCGAGGCTGAACAGGTAGGCCAGCCCCACCCCCAGGCCTATCAACGTGTACATGTTGAGTGCGCGGTGTATGAGTGAGAACCAGAATTTGCGCAGTATTGGCCACCCGACCCACAACACCACCGGCGTGCCGAGCGCGAACTCGACCCAGCCGCGTGCCCGTGGCTGCAAGCCGAACAACTCATGAATGCCGATCATCGGCGACATCGCCAGCACCACCAGCGGGATCGACAGCGCGGTGCCGATCCACAGCCGCCGCTTGAGATCGCGCAATTCGGAATCGTCAGATTCGCCAGTGCCCGCGATCGGCACCAGCGCCATGCCGCACAGCGGGCAATCGCCAGGCGCATCACGCAGCACCTCCGGATGCATCGGGCAGGTATATGCCACATTGGCGGCGGCCGGGGCCGTTGATGGGGATGCTGCGTGCGCATGGTGTGCGTGAGTGGCTGGCGCAGCGGGCGCGGCAAGGTACTGCGCAGGATTGGCGCGAAATTTTGTCTCGCAGGATGCGCCGCAGAAATAATAGGTGGCGCCGGCGTGCGCGAAATTACGCGCCGTTGCCGGGTTTACCGTCATGCCGCAGACAGGGTCTTTGGTGGCCGCCATGGTGTTACCGGCGGGTGGCGGCGCACCCGTGTACGCCGACGGCTTTGCCTCGAATTTGGTCTTGCAGCCAACCGAGCAGAAGAAATAATTTTTACCCTCGAACGCGCTGCTGCCTGCTGCGGTGCGCTCATCGACTTGCATGCCACATACTGGATCAGTTGCCATAGTCTTGTCTCGATTCCTTTACTGCTCGATAGGCGCCCACCACCACTGGCGGCAAAATCAGCCACTGCAACAGCGGGGAAACACCAATACCAAAAATCATCGGCATGCCCGCCGAATAGCCCCAGTTGCCGGCGCGATACACGTTGTACCATTCGCTCCATGCGGTAAAAGCCATCGCGCCGATCACAACAATGATGCCGCCTGCCCACGGGCGCGACGCCGGCCAATCCGCACGCCGGAGTGCAATGCCTGCCAGCGCGAACATCGCGAGTGCAATCAGGACATCGCCCACAGTGCAATGCAGCAGCGACCATGCAACAGTCATCCCATCCGCCGCAGCCCAGGTCGCATAGAGACTGACATGCGCAATTTCCCAAGCCAGATTTAAAACGAAGGCGAGCGCCGACCAGAGTCCTGCACGTGCAATCATGCCGGACGCTGTCAGGGTGCGTATGCCGTGTGGGATGGCGCTGGTCTTCGAGGTCACTCGGGCTGCTCTCATTTATGTAGCAATGCAAGACCCCATATGGTTTCTCTGCGTTTAAGAATTGCGGCTAACGCCGTTCGAGAATCACGAAGAACGCGATCACCAACAAACCGAGAACAACGAAGACCACGGGCGCACCGACCCCGAGCAACTGCGGCAGTTGCACCTTGCCCATCGCCCACACCGGGAGGATGGCCTGCGACACCCAGTCGAAGGTCAGCGCATACAGAATGCCGCCGAGGATCATGCCGAATGCGCCGATGAGCGCATGGACGCTGCCTGCGCCGATGGCGGCGAGCGCCGTGCCGGGGCAATAGCCGTAGAGCACCATGCCGATGCCGAATAGTCCCGCGCCCAGCGTGATCGCCAGCAGATCGGCCGGCTTGATGTGGAACTTCGCGTAGCCCATCTGCACCAGCAGGAAGACGCCGATGCCGCCGACAATGATCGCCGTTAGCATGACCTTGATTACGGTGAAGTCCTTGAACAGGAACTGCCGGACGATGGTGTTGTAGTCGGCAACGCGTCCGCGATGCAGCAGCCAGCCGAAGGCAAAGCCGAAGACAATGGCGAGGACGAGCGAGGTTGTGCCGGTGATGGGGAACATGGGTGTTTCTCCTGCTCAGGAAGTCTTCGGGCGGAACATGATGAAGGCGGTGATGGCACCGGTGGTGAACATGACGGCGAGGAACACCCAGCCGTTGAGCGCGAGCTGCAGGCTGCCGGAAATGCCGTTCCCGCTGGTGCAGCCATTGGCGAGACGTGCGCCATACATGGCGATGATACCGCCGATGAAGGCAACCCCGTAGCGCCTGGCGGGCGACGGGCCGAAACGCTCGGACCAAACTTGCGGAACGGTCTCGAGACGCCAGGTGCCGGCAGCGAGTGCTGAGCCGAGGCCACCAAGCAGCGTGCCGACGAGGAACAAAGTGCCGTAGTCGAGGGCGAAGGCGTTTTTTGCCCAGTACTTGTTGGCGGCGACCACCTCGGCGCCAACAATGAGCGAGGCCACACCGCCGGAGACCTGGGAGATAGCGGTGGTGATGCCGATCGGATTGTTGACGACCACGAACACGATCCAACTCAGGACGCCTATGCCGATGCCGGCGAGATAGGGACCCCAGTTGACTCGCGTGGCCGTGGCCGGCGCGAAAGTATGAACTGCGCTGACGGACATTGCTTCCATTGATGCTCCAGTCTGGAGTAGTCTGTTGTCAAGGTCTGCATGACAACCACGATGGCCTGCGTGGTCGTGGTTCCCGGCGCCCGCCCGCCTGCATGCCTTACTTCTTTCCGAAGATGACCGAGAAAAGCACGACGCCCAATACGATAACAAGCAAGGTAGGAAGCCACATCCAACTGATTCCGCCCATGCTTCCGCTTCCCATCATCCCGCCACTCATCGTTGTCCCGGTCATCATTCCCCCGCCGAAGAACAGCAACAACAAGGCTACGATGGCAAACGAGATGACAAGGGCGGTCTTGATTGCAGCATCCATGGTGTGAGTTTCCTTTGAGAGACAAATTTGAAGGGGCAGTGAATCTTTATAGAGGCGAATGTTTTTACCGTCTGTACGGCATCGCGCATAGTGTTTACCTGTTGTTGCACCAGAATCCGGGTCACGATCCCGGTTACGCAGTTCGCGCCCGATAGCGACAGCACGGGCGCCTCGATGATCGGCCATGCCGACGCGGCGCTGTTCCGCGCCAACCAGTCGGGCCGGAATCGAATCGCGGCGTAGCGCGTGTGGATGTCGCTCATGAATCCGCCGTCTTCAAGCAGCTGCAACTGGTCTCGTACGCAGCATCATCCACAAGCACGCCAGCCCGGCAATGGCCAGGAATGGAATCGCCACATAGTTCAGCATCTGCCAGCCGTTGGACTCGAGCAGCAGGCCGGATGAAAACGAGGAAACGATCGAGACCCCGAACACCAGAAAATCATGCACGCCCTGCGTTTTGGCCTTCTCGCTCGGGCGATAAGCATCGGTCAGCAGCGTCGTGCCGCCCACGTACATGAAGTTCCAGCCGACACCGAGCAGCACCAGCGCCAGCCAGAAATGCGTGACCGTGATGCCGGAGAGGGCAGCAGCGACGCACGCGAACATAATCGCGACGCCGGCGAGCATGACCGAAAGCAACCCGAAGCGCTTGATGAGCGAGCCGGTGATGAGCGAGGGCGCGAACATCGCGATCACGTGCCAGGAGATCACCGTGGCCGCCGATGAGTAGGGATGGCTGGCGAAGCCCATGGCAAGCGGCGTCGCGGTCATGAGCAGACTCATCACGCCGTAGCCGATGCCCGACAGCGTCACCGCGACGATAAACGTTGGCTGGGCCATGATGATTCCCAGCGCGCGCGGCGGCGCCGTCGCTTCATCCTCTTTCACCCACGGAATCTGCAGCCGGCTCAGGATCGCCATGGAAATGAGGCTGAACACCATCAACGAAGCGTAGGAAGCCAGAAATTCCGGCTGCGCGAGATCGCGCGTCCATTTGGAAAGCGCCGGCCCGACCAAGCCACCCACCAGCCCTCCGGCCAATACCAGCGATATCGCCTTGGCTTTGAATTGCTTGCTGGCCGAATCGGCCGCGGCAAAGCGGTAGTAAAGACCGAAAGCGCCATACACACCGACGATCAGGGTGCCGAAACACAATAGCCAGAAATTCGACAACGCGATTGCCAGCGTTGAAATCGCGCCTCCGATCAAGCCAAAGCCGCTGCCGATCTGGAATCCGGCGCGGCGGCCGATGCGTTGCATGATCAGCGAGGCGGGAATCGTCGCGAGCGCCGAGCCGATCACCTGCGCCGTCACCGGCAGTGTGGCCAGACCCTTGTCGGTGGCGAGCGCATAACCCGCGAGGCCGTTGATGGCAATCAGCGTGACGCTATTGATGAACAGCAACGCCTGGCAGGCGGAGAGTAAGGCGATGTTTTTGCGCTCAGCATCCATATCCGAATTCTAATGATTAACACTCAGCCGGCTCGCGCAAACAGCTTGCGAATCGCCGCCAGATTCTGCCGCGCGGCGGCTTCCCCTGCATCGATCAGCGCGGCGACCGTGACGGGCTTCATGTTGCTGTGCACAGGAATCCGCGGGGCGATAACCACCTCAGCTTCGGCACGCTGCTGCAGCGCGTGAGAATGGAAAACATGGGTCGTCATGAGTGGAGTTTCCAAAGAGAGGTCTATTCAGCGACAGTGGTGCTCATGACTCATACAGTGCATGCCATTAACCTGCCAGAACTGAACGCTGCCCTGTGAAAGGCTGGTACAGTCCACTCCAGAGTGAGTCCCTTGTATTGGATAAAATAAAAAACTATCCGCTAAGACGCTCTCAGATTTTTCGCGTACTCGCCGTTGGCAGTTCAGCGGTACACCACCACCGGTATCCTGGAGTGTGTCAGCACGTTTTGCGTGACACTGCCCATGATTAGCGCGGAAAGTCCGCGGCGTCCGTGCGAGGCCATGAAAATCACGTCGCACTTCTGCTTTTTCGCGGCAGCGATGATTCCCTCATAGGGTGAGGAAGTCTTCGTCACCACCGATGTGAAGGGAACGCGGGCCGCCTTGGCCATCTTGCCGATCGCATCGACACGCTTCTGTGCTGCCTTGCGCGCGTGCTGTTCGATCTCTTCAATCACCTTCTGGTCGAACGCGTAGCCTTCAGCGTAAACGGGCTGCATCGATTCGACCGCGCAATAGGCAGTGACCTTGGCGCCGAGCGCACTGGCGAGCGCGATACCGGCCTTGGCAGCCTTGTTGGAGACCGGTGAACCGTCGGTGGAAATAAGAATGTGCTTAAACATGAGTTCTCCTGGGTTAGAAAGGTTGTGTTATTTGGCGGGCATGGACTGCATCATTTGATCGCGCTGCATCATCTGCTCCATCATCATCTGCATCATATCCATGCGTTTTTCCATCATGCCGTGGCGTTTCATCATGTCGCCATCCATCATGCCGTCTTTCTTGCCGCCCATCATCATGCCGTGCTGGCTGCTGCCCGTCATCATCGGGCCACCCATGCCATGCATCGCCTTCATGTTTTCCTGCATGGCCTGCATGTGATCCTGCATCAGTTTCTGGCGCTCCTTCGGGTCGCTTGTCTTGCGTATCTTGTCCATCTGCGCCTGCATCGCTTTCATTTTTGCCTGCATCTGGCTCATGTGTTTGTCCATGTCCATGTTCATTGCCGGCGCGCCGGGCGCGGATTTGTCCTGCGCTGATACGATAGGCGCCGCCAGGGCGCAGGCAACGATTGTGGAAATCAGTATTGAGGTTTTCATAGTGGTCTTCCTTGTAGAGTTGATTAAATTCACATTGCGCTTCGCGGATTACTTAAAGTTTTCACGCCGGTAATTATTTCGCCGGCGATTTCATCGATGCATCGTGCTTCATTTCATTCATTTGCTTGCGCATTAGCTCCTGCTGCTTTTGCATCTCGGGGCCCTTCATTGCCGGTCTGCTCTCGAGACCGGACATGTGATGCATCAACTTCGACATGCGTTCCATGCGTTGGCTCGTCTGCTTTCTCTGCTCGGCCGTAGGCTCGCCGCTCCCCATCTGTTCCGTCATCCTGCTCATCTCCTGAGACATGTCCTTCATCATGTCGCTCATCATCTTATGGTGCTCGCTTACGCCGGTTTGCTTCGCCATGCCTGTTGTGGGCTGCGCGCTCACTGACGCCGCGGTAAACATGCCTAAACACAGTACAAGTGCCGTCATCGAAACTGCTGTTCTCTTAATCATGGTGCTACTCCTTTGGGTAATTTCACTGTGAAACTTCTATTAAATTGATGTAGACCGCACTTGCATGCAACCAACGTAATGGCACTTGCCGACCTCTAGCGACGGTCATCGTTGTGCAGCGTTCTGCAACGAATAGATCGACGCACGGTCGTGGCACTTATCGACTGGCGGTATTTGGTGCTGAGGACTTGCCCTAAGCGCAAAGCACGGCGCAGCTAACGGATCGACCGCCAACCGGCGTAATTGCACCGGCCGAAAGGACCAACGTTAAACCGGGCTAAATCAGCAAGCGCTGAGTGTGCAGGTAGAGACGGGATTGGGGCGGGGGTTGGTACTCGCGCGGCGCGCGGTTTGCGGCGTGATTTACTGCTGTCAGACCGGGCGCTATGGCAGTGTCAATTGCGAACCATCCCAACTGAACGCGATCTGTTGGCAGCGCTGCAAACGCTCCGTCAATAATCGCTGGTTCTGCATTGAGGGCGTAGTCGCAAGGCGATTCGGGGCTATGTCGTGGATCTGATTCGTCAGGGTGGTGCGCTGGCTGTTCGGCAGAAACTGATTGCGAAACGCTCTCGGAATGACTGCCAAACGCTGCAGCTAGGGCTTCGCAACACGGAAACAATGCTGTGTTAACCCAGAATACGAGCCAAACCAGCACCATCACGTGCGCAGACCGGAATTGGCCCCGTGGTCGCTGGGTCCCCGACACACCGATCATACGTCGTGTTGATGAAAACGTTTTTATCAAATTACACCCGTCAAGAAACACTGACTTCCTAATGTAGGACAGTTTTTACACGAGGACTTTACCCCCTTCTGTACGGTGCCGAACATAGTCTGATCCATTTCAAAGCCAAGTGGATTCGCGCCCAAGCTTTGACCAATATAAATGAGTGACGGCGTCCGATTTTGATTAAGATCAAACCTTACGCGGCTGTGCGAAGGCGCTGCAGGCGCTCACGCCGGACGTCCACAGGTTTGAGCGTTAACGAACATACGCAGTGGCGTTGACTACCCATACTGAAATTGCAATTAGCGCGAACGGGCCGCCTCGACCCTTCGCACCTGAAAGCCGGGCGGACTTTGCATGCGGGAATGACGAAAGGCATCGGCTGATAGACAGATTTTATGCTCCCCATAATTTTTAATATCAATTAAATCAATATGTTACGATACGAGTATTATCGAATGTGGATTGAAATTGCGCCTGGCGCTGGAGGTCACTGAAGTGACAGACGTTGTCGCACACAATGCTCCCGAGGGCTGCGCAGACAGTTGCCAGGCCGCAACCGCGATCGAGGCGCTGAACCGCACCTGCTACTGCCTCAGCCTTGACGAGGCGGCATTGCGCCGTGGTCTCGAAGCGGATCTGGGTGCGCGCGGCTTGTCGCGCGCCATGGTTGAGACGCATCCGCATCTTTTCGCGTCCGTGCCGATGTTTGTCTCACGCGAGCACGTCGAACGCATGGCGCAGGTTATCGGCGCGGTGGAAGCCGTCGTCGCAACGCCGCATTTCCGTCGCGCGGCGCTGGCTTGGGCGCCCGACATCGCGCAATTCGATCCGGGTTCGCCCGGCGGTCTTCTGGGATACGACTTTCACCTGGCCACGGCAGGGCCGCAACTGATAGAGATCAATACGAATCCGGGCGGCGCGCTCCTCAACACGGTTCTGGGGCGCGCGCACCGCTCCTGTTGCCCGGGCGTGGCGGGGCTCGCGATGGCGCCGATGGAAGCAGACGCCATCGAAGAGGCGCTGTTCGAGGTTTTCATGACGGAGTGGCGTCGGCAGAGGAAGGACGCTCCGCTGCTGTCGGTGGCGATCGTCGACGAGGCGCCGGAGCAGCAGTATCTTTACCCCGAATTTCTCCTCTACCGGCATCTCTTTAATCGGCACGGTGTCGAAGTGACGATTTGCGATCCTCGCGCGCTCGCGAGGAAGGATGCGCGGTTGTGGCATGGCAGCCAGGCCATCGACTTTGTCTACAACCGGCTGACGGATTTCGCGCTGGCGCAGCCTGCGCAGACGGCGCTCAAGCTCGCGTACCTCGCCGGCGAAGTCGTGGTGAGCCCGCATCCGCGCGCGCATGCGCTGTATGCCGACAAACGCAACCTCACTGTGCTCTGCGACGCGGCGTTCTTGCGCGAGACGGCTGTTGCCGATGATGCGATTTCCACCTTGCTTGCTGCGATCCCGCGCACCGAGATCATGACAACCGGGAACAGGGAGGCATTGTGGGCGAAGCGGCGTGAACTCTTCTTCAAGCCTGCCGCCGGCTACGGCAGCAAGGCCGCTTATCGCGGCGAAAAGCTGACCAAGCGGGTGTGGGAGGAAATGGCAAACAGCACCTACGTTGCGCAGGCACTGGTCGCGCCCAGCGAGCGGCACGTTGCAGGCACACCGTCGGCCACGGCATTGAAAGCCGATGTTCGCAATTTTGCCTACGCCGGGGTAGTCAAACTCGTCGCGGCACGCCTGTATCAGGGACAGACCACGAACTTCCGTACGCATGGGGGAGGCTTCGCGCCGGTGTTCACGGAAACGCCATGACTTTCAGGACAACGCGGCTCTGAACAACGCGCTGGGCGCGCAACGGCTGCCTTGAATGTATGTTTCAGGCTACTTGTCGATGCTCACTTGATCTGGAATCGTAACATGACTGGAACATTGACTTTCGGCTTCATGCTGCCGTGGTTCGCGAGCGCTTCGCGGCCGCGCTGGTCGGCACTCATGGCTGTTTTGCTGCTACCGCTTTTGACGACAAGTGCCTTTGCGCACGGCGTTGCTGAGGGCGACAAGCTGTTTATCGAGCAGAACAGCGGCATGCAGTTGCTTGCGTTCATCTATCTGGGTGCAAAGCACATGGTCACGGGATATGACCACCTGCTGTTCCTGTTCGGCGTGATTTTCTACTTGTACAAGATGCGTGAAGTAGGGGTTTACGTGACCCTGTTTGCCATCGGCCACAGCGTAACGTTGCTCTACGGCGTGATCAGTGGCACTCACGTGAACGCCTATATCATTGACGCCATCATCGGACTCTCAATCGTATACAAGGCGCTCGACAACCTGGGTGCGTTTGAGCGTGTATTCGGGTTCCAACCCAATACCAAAGCCGCGGTGCTGATATTTGGATTTTTTCACGGCTTCGGCCTCGCGACCAAACTGCAAGAGTTCAGTCTGTCTCAGGACGGATTGATACCCAACATTCTGGCGTTCAACGTTGGTGTAGAACTCGGTCAGATTCTGGCTCTGGGCGCAATTCTGATTGCAATGGGGTTCTGGCGGCGGGCCGCTGTCTTCGCGCGTCAGGCGTTCACGGCGAACGTGGTGCTCATGGCGGCAGGCTTTGTTTTGATCGGATATCAACTCAGCGGATTTTTCGTCTCTTGAAAAGGCCTTAAAAATGTCTGTACCCGATCTGCGCGCCCTGCCTACGCTGCTTCAACTCTGGAAGGCTACTGGCATTGCAGTCCTTGTCGCATTTGTTATTTTAATAATTGCCGTACTGCCGGCAGAGTATGGCATCGACCCTACAGGCATTGGCAGAAAGCTCGGGCTCGCAAAGATGGCTGCCGCCAGGACCGCTACACCGACGCCGCTTGTTGCGGCCGGCTCCACCCCCGTGACGGTAGCGCCGGGTAACGACGCGCCTTCGGCGCCTGTGCAAACCGTAATGCAAAGGGCGTTACCCTTTCGGAGCGACGAAATGGCATTGACGCTAAAACCCGGTGAAGGCGCCGAAATCAAGGCAACCATGCTTAAGGGCGATCAGTTCGTTTTTGGTTGGATCGCCGAGAACGGGAAAGTAGAGTTTGATATGCACGGTGAGGTTACCAACGCGCGTAACGACGAATTCACTTCGTACTGGAAAGGGGCCGAGCGCGCTGACGGCCATGGCGCATTTACTGCGCCATTCGACGGAACGCATGGATGGTTCTGGCGCAATCGCGGGAAAGCGCCTGTCACGGTACGCGTAAAGGTGAGTGGCTTTTACGAAAAACTGCACCGGCCAATGTAGTCACAGTGAGTTGCATGCCGGTCATGGTCTAACCGCCCTATACAGCGCCATTGTTCCGTAGATGGTGTTGTAAGTTTGCCGCTGTGACACTTCAACAAATCCGGCTTTCTCGAAGAGTGTGATGAGTTTGCCCGACACGTTGTCCTGTGTGTTTTCGAAGCCGTCGAGAAGTTGAATGAATAGAAACAATCCGCGCATCAAGGCGTTGGTGGGGCGCCCCCAGTCAGCCACATGCAACTCTGCACCCGGCTTGAGAACCCGGAACAATTCTTGCGCTGTGCGCTCTTTGTTCTCCCGCGACAGATGGTGAAAGAACAGGCTTGAAACCACTCGATCAAAGTGTGCATCTGGATAGGGCAGGCTGTAGGACAGTGCGCAGTCGAACTGCACCGAGACGTTTGCTTTTTGTGCTTTACGAGACGCAAGGAATAAAATGGCCGGGTCGCCATCAACCCCGATGATGTTTGCTTGTGGCTGGTGTTGCTTGATCCAGATTGCCAAGGTGCCTGTTCCAGAGGCTAGATCCAGCACCCGCTGACGCGGTGCGAAGCCTGCTTGCTTGATGAGAGCCTGTTTGAAACTGCGCTCCCGCGTGGTGGTGCCGACTACAGCATCATAGAAGGGAGTAAGCCAGTGAAAACCCAGAGCAGGCACATATTTGGATTCGGACGGTCGTTGCATCACTGCGCCTTTTTATGCGCCCTCCTAAACGTTCGAGCTCAAGAGTCGGCTCGATAGTTGCGTGCCACTCACGCTGCAGGTCCGCGCCCGCCGCGCCCGTTCCAGACGTGAATGACCGGCTCGGTATGATCGGCGGGATGGCCGAGCAGGACAGCGGCGGGGATCACGCCGTAGAAAATGTCAAGGGTCCCGACGACAACGGGTTGTCGCACTTCGGCCGCAGTACTGCCCAGCGACCATAGGATTGTAATTGCGGACAATAGGTATCGGATAAAGCGGGCCTTTTGCATAGTCATTTTGTTTTATTGTGTTATTTTAATTACTGCAGACGCCGGGCAAGATGCGTCCCCGGGACTGGCCGTGCTCACACCTGCTCCGGTTGACTCAGCAGCGCAGCTTGCAAACGCGGGCGAATTCTGGACAGGCCGCGGCCGCGGATGACATCATAGAGCGCACCCAGTCCCATCAAGGCGATCTCACCGATATCGGCGATGGTCGCTGCCAGCCAGCCATGGTGTTTGATCATGTAGTAGCGGCGGCTCTGGTAGAAATGCTTGCCGATGCAGCCGAAGATGCGCGTATCGTCGTCGACGGAACTGGCGCCGCCGTGATGGCTAGCCACTGCGGTGCCAACCGCCCAGGTCTCGAATCCCAGATCATCGCTGCGCTTGCACACATCGGTTTCCTCCCAGTACAAGAAGAACCGCGGATCGAAACCGCCCAGCCGTTTCATCAATTCCGTTCGCACCATAAATACAGCCCCGCACACCCAGCCCGTACGAAACGGCGCGGCGCCCGGCACGATGCTGGTCAAGGGGTCGTGCCGGTACGGCATTGCCGCGCGCAATATTGAAGCGGGCGTTGGATGCAGACCGGTTCCCTGGAGCCCATGGTCACTGGGGGTGATAGTGGCAGGCCCAACAATCCCGACGTGCGGGTTCACTTCCATGAAGTTCATCATGGTCTGTAGCGCATCGGCTTCAACCGTTGCGTCCGGATTGATGAAAATGGTGTACGGACTGGTGACGTGGGCGAGGCCGATGTTGCATCCGCGCCCAAAACCGTTGTTCTTTCCCGTGAGTATCGTGGTGGCCCATTCCAAATCACGGGCCAGCAGGCCGGGTGTGCCGTCATCGCTGCCGTTATCCACAACGATGCAATCGAGCAACTGCGCGTCATGGCAGCGCCGCGCCGCCGCCAGGGTGTCCAGCACCGTGTGCGCAGAGCGGTAGGTGACGATGACCGCGGTGACGGGTCGCGCGGCGTGGTTGCTGCTCATTTCAATGCATGCCCAATAATGCGAGCGCGCCGGGGAAGGCCGCGCATCCGGCGATTTCTGCACGTGCGACTTTGCCGCGATGCGTACATAACGGAAAACGCGTCATCGCAGCTTCCATTGAAATGAGCGCGGGCCGGGTTCGCCGAGGCGCTGGATTTGCAACTCGATAATTTCCGGCAGCGGTTTAATGGGGTTGAACTTGAGTGTGCCTTCGCGGTGATGACTGCCGGGCGGGGCGCCCTCCCACGCAAGCGGGGTGTGGCGGATGCCCCCAGTCACGAGAACCGTGGATTTGACGAGATCGTCGTTCAGCACTTCGCTGTGCGTATCCAGCACGATCCTGAAATCCCACGCCTGGGCGGTTTCCGTCACGTTCCGAGGGGTGACATCAACCGTTACGCCGCGACTGCTTTTTTTCTGTGCGGCAAGTTCTGCCGCCCCTGTGGGAAGTGTGATGATTGTCACGAGGGAGCACAGCAGCAGGGTCTGTAGTATGCGATTCATACTTTATCTCCGGGATAAATGTCGTGTACGGGTTATTTGGACGGCGCCATCTGCTGATGCATTAGCATCTGTGACCGGCTGTAACGGACGTTGTTACTTGGCCATTTCAATCCCAGTCACGGTGAAAGCGCCGCCTATATTCTCGGCAGAAAACTTCACCTTGTCGCCAGCGCTTACCTTGTCGAGCATTGCAGGGTCCTTGACCTGAAACACCATAGTCATCGCCGGCATGTCAAGGTTCTGGATCGGGCCGTGGCGCAGGGTGATTTTTTTTGCGTCTTTATCTACCTTGCGTACTTCGGCATCGGTAAGCGCCGCATCGGTTTTCGCTTGTGCGACGTGATGAGCGGAGTGATCCGTGGTGCTGACGGCGGGCTGTTGCGCATAGGCCGGGGTGGCTAACGCGGCGGCTATGAGTACTGCAAGTTTCAGATGTTTCATATGTGTTTCCTTGTGGTTGTTGTGGTTATCGGTATTTCGGTGGTGTTCATTTACGTCCGTAGCTGGCATAGGTGCTATAACGTCCATCCCCCCTAACAAGGAGTACATCGTAAGGGTCGCTCACATCCCCTTCCATGCCCGGCGAACCGCGCGGCATGGCAGGCACGGCCAGCCCCAGCGCGCGCGGACGCTCGGCGAGCAGACGCTTTAATTCGCGCGCGGGCACATGGCCTTCGATCACGTAACCTTCGATCACGCCGGTGTGGCATGAAGCGAGCGCGTCAGGCATGCCGAGACGCCGGCGATGGACGCCCGGATCGTTCACGGAAATCGGCTTCACCCGGAAGCCGTTGGCGCGCAGATGCTTGATCCACGCGCCGCAGCAGCCTCAGTCGGGGCTGTGATAGACAGCCATTTCCGCAGCCGCATACACAGGCGCGCTGGCGCAGACCGCTAGCCCGCCCAGCAGCAGTTTCAATGTGTTGCGTCTTGCATGCATATTGATCTCCTTTATTTAACGATGACCTTGCCTACCATGCCTGCTTCGAAGTGACCCGGCATCAGGCAGCCGTAGTAGAACTCACCGGCCTTGGTGAACTCCCACACCATAGGCGCGGTGCTGCCCGGTTTCACGTGCGCCATGTGCGGCTCGTCGTGTTCCATGTTGGGATGTTTTCTCATGAGTTCAAGATGTTCTTTCAACTCCTTCATCGTGCCGAGCACCATTTCGTGCATGATTTTTCCGGAGTTTTTTGCGACAAAGCGCACGGTGTCGCCGCGTTTGATGATGATTTCCATCGGTGAGTAGCGCATGGTGTCGGTCATATCCACTTGTATGGTGCGCGTCACCTTTTTCGGATCGCCTTCGCGCCCGAATACTTTTTCCTCTGCCTTGTGCGCGGCGGCGGTTTTTTTGGCCGCTGGTTTGTCACCGTGCGCGTAGGCGCCGGTCGCTGCAATGCTCAGAGTGATGGTTGCAGCAATCAGTAAAAGTTTCATTTTGGTATCCTTGATTTAGTGAGCGAAACGGTTTTGTAAATGTTCAGTGATTGCCGTGGCCCGAGGGTTTGCGTGCACGCAGTTCACGCGCCGGTGTTGCGGCGCGCGCAGGTGCGGCGGCTTCGGGTGCGGCGCGCGCAGCAACAGGCGCCGTGCCGGTCCACTCGTAAGCCACCGTGCCTTGCGGGTGCTTGTACCAGCCGGGGTCTTTGTAGTCGTTCTTCGCCAGACCCTCACGCACTTTCACCACGCTAAACATGCCGCCCATTTCGAGCGGGCCGAACGGGCCTTGCCCAGTCATCATCGGCAGCGTGTTGTCGGGCAGCGGCATTTCCATCTCGCCCATGTCGGCCATGCCGCGCTCGCCCATGACCATGTAGTCGGGGATCAGGTTGATGATTTTTTGCGCTACGCCGCGATGATCGACGCCGATCATGGTCGGCACCTTGTGGCCCATGGCGTTCATGGTGTGATGCGCTTTGTGGCAATGAATTCCCCAGTCACCCAGCGCATCGGCGACGAACTCAAAGGCGCGCATCTGGCCGACCGCAACATCGATACTGACCTCGGGCCAGCGCGCGCTTTTCGGCACCCAGCCGCCATCCGTGCAGGTGACTTCAAAATCGTAACCGTGCATATGGATGGGGTGATTGGTCATGGTGAGGTTACCAAAGCGTATGCGCACACGGTCACCCTTGCGCACCACGAACGGATCGATGCCGGGAAACACGCGCGAATTCCAGCACCACAAGTTGAAGTCGAGCATGGTGTTGATCTTCGGTGTGGCCGCACCCGGCTCGATATCAAATGAATTGATTAGAAACACGAAATCACGATCCACTGCCATGAAAGCGGGATTTTTGGGATGCACCACGATAAATCCCATCATGCCCATCGCCATTTGCACCATCTCGTCGGCGTGCGGGTGATACATAAAGGTGCCGGACTTCTTCATTTCGAATTCATAGACGAAGGTTTTGCCGACCGGAATTTGCGGCTGCGTGAGGCCGCCCACACCGTCCATGCCGTTAGGCAGCAGGATGCCGTGCCAGTGGACGGTGGTGTGCTCCGGCAGTTTGTTGGTGACGAAGATGCGTACGCGGTCTCCCTCGACGCATTCGATGGTGGGGCCGGGCGACTGGCCGTTGTAGCCCCACAGATGCGCGGTCATGCCGGGCGCCATCTGGCGGCGCACCGGCTCGGCGATCAAATGAAATTCTTTCCAGCCGTTGTTCATGCGCCACGGCAGGGTCCAGCCGTTCAAGGTGACGACCGGGTTGTAGGGGCGGCCGTTGGGCGGAGTCAGCGGCGGTTGGGTGTCGGGTGTGGTCTGCGTGGGTGCTTCCGGTACCGCGCCTTGTGCAGCGCGGCTCACCGTGGCGGCGGTCAGCAGCGCTCCCGCAGCACTCAGAAAATTACGGCGTGAGTTCATGGCTTGCTCCAGGGAATTGATTAATGGGCGGGCTGAGCGTCGCCGGCGGCCGCCGCTGCTGCGCCGCCGCCGATGCTCATACCGCCAGGCGATTTGCCAGTGAGCGCGAGATTGAGGCTGGATTCGGCGAGCCAGAAATCCCGGTGCGCTTCGATATAGGCGTTGACGCTGGTGATCTGCTGGCGCGCGTCGGCGAGCAACTCAAACACGCTGATCAGCATGCCGTTGTAGCGCAGCAGGTTTTCCTCCGAGATACGTTTGCGCAAAGGCACGATCTCGTCGCGGTAGTGGCGCGCTAGATCGTAGGTCGTGCGGTAGGCGGCGTACGCCTCGCGCACTTCGGAACGTGCTTTGATCGCAATATCGGCGGCGCGGTTTACCGCCTGCATATAGGTATGCTCGGCGCGCGCGACGCGGGCGCTACCCCAGTCAAAGATTGGCAGGCGCAGTTCGATCTCATAGCCGGTCTGGCGCGGCATGCCGCTTTCGCTGTTACGCCGGTAGCCCACCTCAAGCAGGTTGATGAAACCGCTCGTTTTGACCAGGCCCATGTTCGATGCGATGTTTTCCGCCTCCTGCATCGCCGCTTGCACATCGAGGCGTTGTTTCAGTGCGTGTGCCTCCATATCGGCGATTTCGCGTGTTGCCTTGGGCAGATCAGGCAGCCGTTCGGGCAGCGTGAAGCCGATGTCCTCACCCCACAGCCCCATCAGCCGCGTCAGCCGCTCGCGCTCGGCGAGCGCCTTAAGCTGGACGCGGGAAAGCGTGGCAGTAACTTCGGCATAAAACAATTGCTCGCGCGCCTGGTCGAGCTTGCTGAAGTTGCCGACGGCGGCCATGCGGCGCGCCAGTTCGGCGCTGGCTTCGGCCGCCATCTTCACCTGCTCCAGGTACTTGACAGTTTCGCGCGCCGCCACCGTGCTGTAATACGCGCGACGGGTGTCCGCGGCCACTTGTAGCGTTTCCGCCGCAACGCGTCCCTGCGTAAGCGCGAAGCGCCGCTTTTCCAGATCGGTGCGCATCGGCATCGTAATGAGCCCGAGCACATTGAATAGAAACGTGCGGTCGATGGACAGGATATCGCCGCGACGCAGGCGCTCGAAGGTGAAGCCCGGATTGCTCAGCCGTCCGGCCTGCACCAGATCGGATTCAGCGATGCCCAGTTCCGCATAAGTAGCTTGTAGTCCGCGGTTATTGATCAGTGCGATCTGCGCGGCCGAGTCGGCAGTGAGCGGGCTGGCAAGCAGTTTCTTGAGCGTTGCCTGCACTTCCTCGGCATCCTTGCCGGTCTTGACCCATTTCACGTCCTGCGTGATGCCGCGCTGTTTCACCGCAGAGCCGACAGCGCCAAAGCCGCCGTCATCGGAAAACGTCGCACAGCCACCGAGGACGATGACGCTCACGGCCATCGTGAGTGCGCGTACAAGTGTTGTAACTAATTGTTTTGATTGAATCATTTTTTCATTCCTTCATGACCAGCGCCGTGCATCATCGGTGGCGCACCTGCTGCGGCTGGTTTGGGGGTAGAGGCTGGTGCTTGAACCGCTGGTTTGGTGGCGCCATGCCCGGCGTGACCGGCGGCGCCGCCGAAGATGCCGAGGTGACCGCCGACGCGGGCGGCCTCGTCGTTGACTTCGCGCCATGGCGCGAGTTTTTCGTCACGGAACGGCACATAGCCGGTGAAGGCCGACTCGTACTTCACGGCAGATACTGCGGCGGCGGAATCGGTGGGGCTAGAAGCCTTCGTACTCTGCTGCGCAGTGGCCACAAGTGGCGTCAGTGCGGCAGCGCAGTAGAGCAATGCTGCAAATCTGAATTGCATGGTGATCCTCGTTTTCCGGACGCACAAAGCGTGCGCAAAGCCAATGGCGTGCGCAAAGAGGCGCACACCCAGCTCACTGGGTCAAAACGGGATCAGGTTCGGGGAGGGCGCAGAAACTGTTCAGGAAAGAACAGCGGTGGAGCGGTGGAAATTTGGTGTACGGAGACGAACGGCATATCCGGCGCCATCAACACTGCCACCGAGGGCGCGCCGGTGTACACAGGACTACAACAAAAATCTCCCGCCTCGTTGCCGGAAGGACTGCCCTGATGCTGGGCCGTCGCGGGTGCAATGGTGTTGTGCTCATGCGCCACACTTTCATCATGGTGCTGGGGGCCGGCGGCGGCAGGTGCATGCTGATCGTCGGTCAGGCAATGGAATGGCATCAGCACAGCCGACAGCCCTTGTGAGGGCAGGGCGAGCAGCAGCAACATTGCCACTAATTTGCGTACCGATTTGTGCATATTTGTCCAGCGTATCAGACTCTAAACCCGCGAGCAATAGACTTCCAAGGACAAGGTTTTGCTGAAAAAGTTCTGCAAATGCTTTCAATCACTGAAGCCTGCGCGACGAGGACTGACCGCCGGCGTGAGTTCACGAATGGCCTGCCGAATGACACTTATCGCCGCAATCAGTGCAAGTAATCCCATGATCGCGGCAACAATAATGTCGGGCCAACCGCTGCGCATGCCGAATACGCCGAGTGCGGCGAGCATGACGGCGATATTGCCAATCGCATCATTGCGCGAGCACAGCCACACCGAGCGCATATTGGCGTCACCCGTACGATAACGGTAGAGCATCGCCGCGACACTCACATTTGCGAGCAGTGCGACGAAGCCGACCGTTCCCATTATCACCGGTTCGGGCAGGACACCGGCCGTTGCGTTCCATGCCGCCTTGGCGAGCACGAACACGCCAAACGCGCTCATTGTCAGTCCTTTCAACAATGCCGCACGTGAGCGCCAGACCGGCAACATCGCGAGCACGGCAAGTGAAACGGCATAGTTGGCGGCATCGCCGAAAAAATCGACCGCATCAGCCAATAGCGAAACCGATTGTGCGTGAAGGCCTGCCGTTATTTCGGCCACAAACATCGCCGCGTTCACCAACAGCGCCATCCAAAGGATGCGACGATAGCGCGGATCAACCGCAGGTGCAGGGGCCAGACAGCAGTGTGCGCTCATAATGCTGGTTCCAACCAGGACGAGTACATGCTATTGGAAACCCTGTAGCCACTTCAAGGTCAAGGGGTAAAATATCGCGAAAGGAGATCATCCATGCGTATCGGAGAACTCGCGGCAGCAACTGGTGTGGACGTTGAGACCATCAGGTATTACGAGCGCGAAGGACTGCTGGCAGCGCCCATGAGGCAGGCAAACGGCTACCGCGCTTACGGCACCAGCCAACTGGAAAGGCTGTCGTTCATACGGCACTGCCGCGCGCTCGAAATCCCGCTCGCGGAAATCCACCGTTTGCTGGCATTCGCTGCCCGTCCTGCGGCGGAATGCGGTGGCATCGACCGCCTGATTGACGATCAGTTGCTCAAGGTGCGGGCGAGGTTGAAGTCGATGAGGGCACTTGAGCGACAGCTTGCAGAGCTGCGCAAGCGCTGCAACGCGGAGCATGCGGTGGGCGAATGCGGCATCCTGCACGAACTGGTTGCGGCGGCGCACGGTGAGGCGTGCGCGTGTCACGGCGACGTTCTGTCCGCAGCGGGGAGGAAACGCAAATGATCGAATTCACAAAAACCGCCGGGTTATTTTGCCTGACCGCGCTGGCGGAAATTGCGGGTTGCTATCTGCCTTATCTATGGCTGAAGCAGGACAAGTCCGCGTGGCTGCTGATACCCACCGCGTTATCACTTGCGCTGTTTGTGTGGTTGCTGACGCTGCATCCGTTTGCAGCCGGGCGCACGTATGCGGCATACGGCGGTGTTTACGTCGCAGTCGCAATCGGCTGGTTGTGGTGGGTCGAGCGCATGGAACCGACGCGCTGGGATGTGATCGGTGCCGCAGTGACGATTGCCGGCATGGCGATCATCGTGTTGCAGCCGCAGCGCGTTTGACCATTTACCTGGCGCGCATCAGCGCAAATTGCCGGTATGTCCGAGCGAATAGCGCCCGGGCTGCGGCCATACCGTCAGCCCGTGCGGTTCGCGGCCCACTTTGATCTTGTCGACAGCACCCGATGTGGTGTCGATGCGGTACACCACGTCGTCGTAGCGGCCGGACAGCCACAGGTATTTGCCATCGGCGCTGAGGTTGCCCATGTCGGGACTGCCACCGCCGGGAATCGGCCAGTTTTTGATCACCGCGCGGGTCGCAAAGTCGATCACGGATACGCTGCCTTTGCCCTTGAGTGTGCCGTGAACCGTGTTACTGCCGCGATTGGCGACATAGAGCAACTTGCCATCGCGGCTCGGATACAGCCCGTGAGTGCCGACGCCGGTGGCAATAAAGCCGATCTGTTTGAAGGACTCACCGTCAACCACATGCACGCCATCGGCCATCATGTCGGCGACGTAAAATATCCTGCCGTCAGGTGACGCGCGAACATCCTGCGGCATGCCGGGCGTAGTACAGATTACCGCGCCCGGCTGGCTCGGGTCGGGAATCTTCGCGGGTTTCTTGCCGGGCTTGGCAGACTTGGCGATGGCCGCCAGTGCATCGGGCCGGTCGAAATACTGGCTCAATTTAATGGTGTCCACGACGCGGCGGTTCACCAGATCGATTTTGGTGATGGAGCCGTTGAACTCGCAGGTGAACAAAGCGAATTTTCCGTCGATGGAAAAATCGGCATGATTGATGCCGGCACATCTTGGGGTGGCGATCGTATGCTGCATTTTCATCGTCAGCGGATCGCGAAAATCCAGGCGCTTGTAGGCCTCGGCCACGACGATCGCGGACTTGCCGTCCGGCGACCAGTACATATTGTAGGGATCATCCACGGGGATGGACTTTCCCGGCTTGCCGGTTTTCGGATCAATCGGCGTCAGGCTGCCGTCGGTGCGTCCCTCGGCGTTGTTGGCGACCCATAGTTTGCGTAAATCCCACGAAGGCACCACATGCTGCGGGTTGATGCCGACTTTGAAAGTTTCAATCACCTTGAGTGTGGCCGGATCGATCACCGATACCGTGTTGGCGGCCCGGTTGGGCACGTAGACGCGTTCCAGCGCGCCTGCTACTGCGCCGCTCATGCGGTCGGCGGCAGTCTCGCTGTACAGGTTGCCGGAGTCGGGAACTTCCGGCATGCCAGGTACGGTTACTACGCGCACGGCAGGCGCGGGCGCCACAGCGCCCTTGGCCGCTGGCGTGGGCGGTGCGCCAGTCTGGGCCGCAACCCACCAGGCCATCGCTCCCATTCCGGCGAACGCAATCACGAGGATTGGAAATTTCTTGCGCATAGTGCCTGAACCTCAAAGTTAGTCTCTATGCAGCGTGAACGACAAGTCAAAAACCTCCCTCACCCGGCGCTGCGCGCCACCCTCTCCCGGAGGGCGAGGGTTTGTTCCCCTCTCCCTCCGGGAGAGGGGCTAGGGGTGAGGGAAAGAAGTTGATTCGTCACTCAGGCTGAATAGACCCGAAAGTTAACAAAATCGAATGAATAGCGTGTGTGGTCCGCATTTGCAGCGGGGGAACACACTTTAACATATTGTTTTTTTATTTACCGGCTACGCCTGAACCTTCAGATTCAGCATCATGCCCTGGTCTTCGTGCTCAAGATTATGGCAGTGAATCATGTACACCTGATCGCCGATGAAGGGGTGCGTGAAGTTGATCGCGATACACGCGGTTTCGCCCGGCCATACCAGCACGGTGTCTTTCCAACCGAGATCGCTGGCAGCGAGACCCTTGGCGTTGACGGCGAGCGCTTTTTGCTGTGCCGGACTGCCGATGCGCTCAAGTATCTGAAACTGAAAGCCGTGGATATGAAACGGGTGCGGCATGCTGGCTGCGGCATTTTTGATATTCCACACTTCGGTGGCGCCGCGCTTCACCGTGATCGGCGTCTTTTCGGAGTGATAGGTTTCACCATTGATGCGCCATACCATTTTGATATGATCGAGATGGATCATGCGCGGCGAGGCGCAGTTGGCGGCGATGGGTACGATGCGCGACAGCGTTGCGGGCAGCGCACGCGTGTAAGCTTCCTTGCGTCGCACGTGGATGCGCATGAGTTCCATCGCCACGCCGATTTCGGGGATGTCACTTTTTTCTATATTCTTGTCTGCGGGAGGGGCTGCAGCTTTTTCTTTTTTGGTGTCGCCGCCATGCAGGGCGTGAGGGCCCTTAGCCTCTGGCTTCGTATTCTTCTCCGCCACCTTCGTGTCCTGAGGCGGTGCTGCGGGTGTTTTCGCAGCCGGTGGCCCGTCCTCGTTTTCCATCGGGTCGAAGGCCACGCTCACCAGTGCGATCGTGTCGCCCACGCGCGCGTTGCGCAGATCGAGCAACACATCGATGCGCTCCGCGGGCGACAGGAATACCTCTTTGATTTTATGCGGGCTGTCGATCAGACCGCCGTCGTTGCCGATCAATTGAAAATCCAGCAGTTGTTCGCCGCTGCGCTCATTTCTGTGGAAGGCGAGCTTGTAAAGGCGCGCATTCGATGCATTCAGCACGCGAAAGCGATAGAGGCGCGTGGCGGCCTCGAAGTAGGGACGCGGCGTCCAGTTCACCAGCACCTGCGAGCCGAGAAAGCCGTCAGCTTTATCCTCGTCGGATGGATTGAACACAAGCTGGCCTTGCGTGTCGATGCGCCGGTCGTGCAGCACCAGCGGTATGTCGGTTTCACCGAGCCTGAGATCCAGCACTTTTTGCAGAGCGAGTTCCTCGTCGTCTTCAACGATAAAGAGGCCGCCCAGCCCGAGATAAACCTGCTTGCCGGTGAGGTGATGCGGGTGCGGGTGATACCAGTAGGTTGCCGCCCGATTGGGCACCGTAAAACTGTAGTCGTAAGTGGCGCCGCCGGCGACGGCGTAATGCGGGTGGCCGTCGTTGTTGCTATCCACCATGAGTCCGTGCCAATGAATAATGCTGGTTTCCGTAATACCGTTCCACAGCTTGGCGCTGATTTTGCCACCGCTGCGCAAACGTATCAGCGGATTCAACAGGCGCTTGCCTTGGCTCTCGACTTCGTAGGCGAGCAGCGCCGCCGGTTTGCCGGGAATGATCTCCTGCTGCACGGATTTTGCCGCGAGCGTGAACGCACCGGTGACATCATGCACGCCATACAAGCCCTCGGCACCGGGCACACGCAGGGGGTTGGAGAAGGCGGCGTCGGGTGTGAAGGACGGTGGCGCGGGCGGCGGGTCTGCTTGTTGGCGGCGCCACCACGCAACGCCACCGGCGATACCGGCGGCGCCTGCCGCGCCGGCGATGATCAGGTTTCTTCTGCTGGTCATTTTCGCCTGGCGCGATACTCCTGGACCGCTTTTTCCAGATCGGTCAATTCCTCGCACGGCAACAGGCAAATCGCGCGCAGCGCGGCGAGGTGTTTTTCCGCACTGGGCAGGTTATTCATCATCAGATACGCCTCGCCGATGTATTCGTGCGCGCCGCGATGGCGCGGGTTGAGTTCAATCGAGCGCTTGTAATACTTGAGCGCGAGGTCCATCTGCTTGAGGTTGCGGTAGGAAAAGCCGAGATAATTATGCAGATCGGCGCTATCCGGCGCGCGCAACGCGGCCTGATGAAAACGCTTCAAAGCTTCGGGCCAATTTTTCTTGTCCATCGCCGCCTTGCCCGCCGCGTAGTCCGGGTCGCGCGCGGCAGCGTCGGGGTTGTCTTCGTAGGGTTCGGCGAGGGCGATGGGCATTGCCGTACACAGGGCAAGCGTGAGTGAAATTGCAAAGGCGGTCGTGGCGCGTTTCATGTGTTGTTCCGTAGTGACTCATTTTGTGCAAGCTGGGAGAGTGCACAAAATATACTCCCTCTCCCGCCCGGGCGGGAGGGTAGGGGAGAGCGAAGCAAGGCGCGGGGCAGGAAAGCGCGTAAATTGGCAGCGTAGGCAAATATTACCGCTGCGCCACATAGGCACGCGCACGCACAAGCTCCGGACGCGACGCGTCGCCATTCTTCGCCAGTTCCATCAACTTGGCGTAGTGATCGGCGGCTTTGCGGCGGTCACCGGCTGCCTCCGCCGCGCGCGCCGCGCCGTAATAGCCGCGAAAGCGGTTGGGTTCGCGCACCTGCGATGCCTCGAACTCCTGGAGCGCTTGCGCCGGTTGCTTGAGTTCAAGCAGCATTTCGCCAAGCAGCTCGCGCGCGGGGACGATGCGGCCGGGTGTGACCGGATGCTTATCGTTCTTGTCTTCGAGATCGGCGGCTGCGCGCATCAACTTCTGTGCGTCATCCGTCTTGCCCTGGCCAAACGCGATCCACCCTGCCACGGCGAGCCGCTGAATTTCGACTTCGGTGGCCCAATAATTGTTCTTCGCATCCTGCAATTCTTTGTGCAGCCGCGCGAGCTCGGCGGCGTCCTTTTCCGCGGCGGCGGTGTCGCCGCTGCGCACAGCACCCAGCGCTCGTGCGAAATGCGTGATGGCGTCTGCAAACATAATCTTGCTTGGCTGAGGCTGTAACTGCATCGCCTCGCGCCAAGCGCCGCGCTCCATCGCGTAGCGCGCAGGCATTGCGGCAGTCGAATATTGGGCGATAAATTGCTGCGCCGGGAGGATGCCGGTGGTGACCTTTAGCGCCTCGTCCATTTCGCGCCGGGCATCGGTGTCGCGCGCAAGCTGCAGATAGGCGTAAACCGTATAGTCGGTTGCGTGATACGCTTCCGCGATTTCATTCGTTCCTTTTTTCGCCACTGCAGCCGAACGGATGTTAGTCGCAGCCGAATCCTCCCACGCGCCAACGCGGGTAAAGATGTGCGAAGGCATATGCAGCGCATGCGGCGCCGCCGGCGCGATGCTCGCATAGCGCCGCGCGGCGGGCAGACCCTGTTTGGCGATGGGCGGCGCGTCATAGCTATGGATCAGGTAATGCGCGACACCCGGATGGTCGGGGTATTTGACGAACTGTTTTTCGAGAATTGCGGCGGCTTTTAAGTAAGCCGCAAAGGTTTGATCCGCCTGCGAATGGGTACTGGTGATGTACAGCGCGCTAAAGATATGCGCTTCGTCGTCATCCGGGTAGCGCGCGGCCAAGGCTTCAAATGCCTTGGAACGCGCTTGCTGGCGTGCCCGTTCCGGGCGATTAGACCAATCTTCATAGTACGCGGCAACTGCCTCGATATAGTCGCGCTCGCGCTGCGTCTTGGGGGTGACACGGCGGCCTTGTTCGATGGCCTCCTGTGCAAGGGCCGCGCCCTTGGGAGACGCACCAGCGCCGGCGAGCGGATTCGACATCAGGATCGCGGCGATGCCCCAGTTCGCTATCGCGCATGAGGGGTCTTGCGCTAGCACGTCGCGAAAAGTTTTCTCGCCCACACCGAACCAAAACGAATGCAGCATCGCCACGCCGGTTTGCAGTAGCGGCTGCACTTTGGTGTCGCACGAGTTCGCGAATTTGACGCGGCCTACCTGACCTCTGCCTTCAACCTCGTGCGACTGGGCGGCACCCGACACCAACAAGAGCGTAGCGGCGACACTGAGTAGGAACTTGCGAATTATCATGACAGTCTCCTGTGATGGATATTTGTTGTGTAACACGAAAGTAATGTTGCGCCGGAAAAGCAGAAACGCGTCAGCGCTGAGCGACGTAATCGCGCGCACGCGCCAGTTCAGGCCGCGACGAATCGGCATTTTTTGCCAGCGCCATCAGCCGGTTGTAATTGTCGGCGGCCTTGCGCTTGTCACCAGACGCTTCGGCCGCACGCGCAATGCCGTAGATGCTGCGATAACGGTTGGGATAGGCTTTCAATGCAGTTTCGAACTCGCGCAGCGCGGGTGCGGCCTGGCCGATTTCGAGCAGCATTTCAGCGTAAAGCTCACGCAGAGGATACAACCGGTTCTCCATTGCGACATGTTTCACGCTGCCGTCCTCGTTGTCAGCGGCCGTGCGCATGAATTTTTCGGCTTGCTCCCTGTTGCCTTCTGCGAGTGCAACCCAGGCTGTTACCGCGAGCATTTGCTCCTCGGTGCGGTCGGCCCAATACGAGTTGTTGGATTTTTCAAGTTTCTCGCGCAGTCCCTGCATGGTTGCGATTTCGGCCTTGGCGCCGGCAACATCGCCGGTGCGTGCCCTACCCAGTCCGCGCGTAAACCGCGACAGCGATTCGGCCATCGGCGAGGTGGTGGGCGTGACCGGCAGCGCGGCAGCACCCTTCCAGTCGCCACGCTCGATCACCATACGCGCTGGCATCGCGGAAAGCGCTGTGTTCATGCCAAGATCCGGGGCAGGCGCGTTTGCCGCGATCTCGCGCGCGCGATCGAGCACCGCTTGCGCCTTGGCATCCTGCGCCAGTTGCAGATGCGCGTATAAAGTGAAATCCATCGCATGGTAATAGTCCTTGCGAATTTCAAGCGCATTCAGATTCGAGGCGATGGAGTCTTCCCACAAGCCCACCATCGAGTAAATGTGCGAAGGCATGTGGCGCGCGTGCGGCGCTGCGGGCGCGAGCTTGGCGTAGCGGCGCGCGGCGGCTATGCCTTTTTCCGCAAGCGGCGGGTAGTCATAGGCGTGAATCAGAAAATGCACAACGCCGGGATGCTCGGGATTCTTTATCAGCAATTTTTCGAGGATGCCCGCCGACTTGAGTTGATTCGAATACTGTATGTCATTCTTGGGCGCGGTGGCCTGAAGATTCAGCGCGTAAAAGACCCATGCCTCGAAATCATCGGGGTAACGTTGTGTCAGTCGCTCGGTGGCGCTGCTGTAAGCAAGCAGGCGCGTGTTAACCGGTACTTTGTCGTGATCACGGTAGTAAGTGGAGAGTGCTTCGATGTAGTCGCGCTCGCGCTCTGTCTTCGCGCCGATGCTGCGCGCTTTTTCCAGCGCTTGCCACGCAGCCTCGGCGTTTTTACGTTGCGGTGGGGCTGACAGCGAATTGCCGAGATAATCGAGTGCGATGCCCCAATATGCAATCGCGCAGTTTGGATCCTCCTTCAGCGCCGCATCGAAAGTTTTGCGTGCTTCGCCGAACCAGTAGGAGTGCAGCATGGCCACGCCGGAGACAAATTGCGCGTGGGCTTTCGCGTTGCACGACGTCGGGAAAGTCACCTTGCCGAGCTGATCTTCTTTTTCGTGCGCCAGCGCACTGCCGGAGCCGAGCACTAGTGTGGCGCATGTTGCCGTTGCCGCAGCCAAGAGATGGCGTAAATTCATGGTGTTCTCCCGATTGATTTGTGTAAGCGCTGGCGCGAAGTCTGCACTGCCGCTTGTGCGCGTGTCAATTGCCAGTGCGGTGTTGGTATAGATGCATTAAAGTATCGTAACGCATTGTTTTTATTGATATTTCATGATGCGGGATGATCCTTCTCAGCCAGATCCCAAAATAGCCCCGTCATCATCTGCAAACCTTCACGCATGATCGAACCCAGCGCGTGTTCGTTGGGCGCGTGTTGCGAGCAGCCGGCGTAGGAGTGCGGCACCCATAGTGTCGGCAGGCCCAGCGTTTCCGAGAAGCAGTCGTTGGGCAGCGAGCCGCCGATGTTGGGCAGTATCGCGGGCGCAGCACCGGTGGTGCGGCGTATCGACTCCGCTGCCCAGCGCACCCACGCGTTGTCGGGGTCGAGGCGCGTGGCCTGCATGAAACTTTTGCGCGCCATGCTGATTTCCACGCACTCATATTTGTTGGCGTCGAGATGTTTGCGCAAAATGGGAATGAAGGTATTTGCATCGCAGCCCGCAACAAACCGTATCTGGCAGGTCGCCACAGCTTTGCCGGGAATCGCGTTTACCGGGTTGTCGGGGTTGCCGGTGCGAAAGGCGAGTATCTCAAAGGTGTTCCAGGCGTAAAGTTTTTCCGCCGCGCTCAGACCCGGCTCGCCCCACCACGGATCGATTTGCGGCTCATCCGGTTCGGGCGTGGGCTGACAGTTGAGCAGTGCTTTGCGTATGCTGTCGGGAATACTTTCAGGCATAAGGTCGCGCACCAGCACTTTGCCTTCGCGCGTGACGATGCTCGCCAGCGCGTGCGCCAGCACCACGCCGGGATTGGCCAGCAGTCCGCCCCAGTTGCCGGAGTGATGCGCGCCTTCGCGCAGCTCAACCGTGAAATTCAGATTCATGCAGCCGCGCGAGCCGAGATACAGCGTTGGGCGTTTCGCCGAAAGGCGCGGGCCGTCGGAGGCGATCAACACGTCGGCTTTGAGCCGCGTTTTGTGCTGCTCGCAAAACTCGCGCAGCCCCGGCGAACTCAGTTCCTCGCCGGTCTCCAGCATGAACTTCACGTTAAAGCCGAGTTTGCCGCGCTCGGCAATCACGGTTTGCATGGCGGCCATGTTCACCGAGTGCTGGCCTTTGTTGTCGGCGGTGCCGCGGCCGTAATATTTGTCGCCATCCTGTTTCAGCGTCCACGGTTCGATGCCCGCGCGCCATTGGTCTTCAAGGCCGCGAATCACGTCGCCGTGGCCGTACATCAACACGGTGGGCAAATCATTGCCTTCGAATCGCTCGGCCAGCAGGATCGGCCCCACGCCTTCGACCGGATTCGGCAGAATTTCTGTTTTGAATCCCATGCGATCAAACGCAGGGGTGATTTCGCTCTTGAGATACACGTCCATGTACGGACGGCTTTCAGGGATTTGACTCTCGGTGCGGATGGCGACTCGCCGCGCGAGGTCGGCGATGAAGTGGCCTTCGTCAAAGTGACGGGTGGCGCGGGAGATGGCGGATTCGCGGGTCATGGGTTTGGGGCTCCAGAATAGATTGTGCGAAGTGTAGCGTGCGCCGCGCGCACGACAAAGCGACATTGCATTTCGTACAGCAAATGGAGTCGTGCGCACAGCGCACGCTACACTATCCAAGCAAGCTGGACTACAATCATTCGCCAAGTCACATCAAATGTCAGGGGAGAATGCAATGAAGATGCGTGCCATGTTTCTGGCTGCTCCGTTATTCGCAATGGTCACTTCTGTATCTTTGGCGCAAGGCGTGGAAAGCCCGCCGGCGTGGGCCTATCCGGTCAATCCTCCCGGTTTCAAACCAGTTCCAGATGACGGCTCTGTACGCCGCGTTCCAGGCAGTACTGCGGGCTACACACTGACGCAATTGCGCGATCTTTTTGTTTCCCCTGATTGGCATCCGGCGGATTACCCCGTACGGCCTGAAATTATCGCGAGCGGCAGGAAACCCGATGCGCTTGCGTGTGGAGCCTGTCATCGGGCGGATGGTCCGGGCGGGCCGGAAAATGCCAATCTCACCGGATTGCCTGCGGCTTACATCATTCAGCAAATGGCCGACTTCAAGAGCGGCGCGCGCAAAAGTTCGGTGATGAACCGGGGGCCGATGGTGAATAAAACCAGGGTATCCGCGGCAGTCAGTGATGCTGATCTTGAAGCAGCCGCCGCGTATTTTTCGACGGTAAAATCCAGGTCGATCGTGAAGGTGGTGGAAGCCGCCGCTGCGCCCAAGACCTATATTACCGGCTGGCATCTGGCGGTCATGAAACCCGGAGAGACGGAGCCTTTGGGTCAGCGCATCATCGAGGTGCCAAACGAGCTGGAGGACTTTGTAAGCAGAGACAGCCGCGCAAGCTTCACAGCGTATGTTCCGCCAGGCAGCATCAAAAAAGGTCAGGCGCTTGCCGCTGATGGCGGTGGCGGCAAGACGGTGCAGTGCGGCATTTGCCACGGGCCCGACCTGAAAGGCCTGGGGCCGATACCCGGTATTGCGGGGCGCTCCCCGAGCTATACCGTGCGCCAACTCTATGACTTCAAACATGGGGTCAGGGCTGGTTCTGGCAGTGCGCTGATGAAGACCGCAGTCGAAAAACTCACACTCGACGACATGATAAATCTCGCGGCGTATGCGGCATCGCTGGCGCCATAAGACCGAAGGGACGAGGCGGGGAAGATCTGTGTCGTGCGCCATGCGCACGACACACACGACCAAAATGTGATGGCGGACTTTGACACAATCGTAATTGGTGGCGGGTTGGTTGGCGCAGCGGTGGCCTATGGCCTGGCACGCCGCGGCCAGAAGGTAGTCGTGCTGGACGAAGGCGACATCGCGCATCGCGCGTCGCGCGGCAATTTCGGGCTGGTGTGGGTGCAGAGCAAAGGTTTTGGTGTGCCGGAATATCAGCGCTGGACGCGCGGCTCATCCGAGGTGTGGGCCGGATTCTCCAAAGACCTGCTGGATGAAACCGGCATTGCCACGGGTCACGAGCGGCCCGGCGGTGTAACCCCATGCCTCAGCGAAGAAGAATTCGACAAGCGTCGCCGCTTGATGAAGCAGCTTCACGCGGAGGCCGGCGAGACGCAATTCGACTATGAGATGCTGGATCACGCGGCACTCAAAAAACTGTTGCCGGTGATTGGGCCGCAAGTGGTGGGCGCCTCGTACACGCGCTACGATGGCCACGCCAATCCGCTGTACACGCTGCGTGCGCTGCATGCCGCATTGCTCAAGCGGGGCGGCCGCTATGTGCCCAATGCACACATCAAGCAAATCAACGCAGCGCCCAATAGGTTTTCCGTTACCGCACAGGGGGAAACATTTGCCGCGCCACGTCTGGTGCTGGGCGCGGGTCTGGGTAACAAGGCGTTGGGCGCGCTGGTCGGGCTGAATGTGCCGGTGCAGCCGCTGCGCGGGCAGATCATCGTCACCGAACGCGTAGCGCCGGTGCTGCCCATGCCCACGCTGATGATCCGGCAAACGGTCGAGGGTACCATCATGATCGGCGAATCGCGCGAAGAGGCGGGCTTTGATGACACCACCTCGCCGGAAATTATCCGCACGCTGTCCGCGCGCGCGGTGAAAACCTTTCCGTTCCTGCGCCAGGTGCGCATCGTGCGCACCTGGGGCGCACTGCGCGTGATGGCGCCCGATGGCCTGCCGATTTATGAACAGTCGCGCGCGTATCCCGGCGCCTTCGTATGCACCTGCCACAGCGGGGTGACGCTCGCCGCGGCGCACGCGCTACATTATGCGCAATACGTGATCGACGGCGCATTGCCGCCGGAACTCACGCGGTTTTCCACGGCTCGTTTCGATGTTCGCGCTGCTGCCTGAGACGCCGCAAGCGCGGCTGACGGTCTACATCAACGGCGCGGCGGTTGCGGTGCCCGCGGGCTTTAGCGCTGCCGCTGCGACGTTGCTGCTAGGGGTGGGTGCCACACGCACCACTCCGGTCAGCGGCGTAGGGCGTGCGCCGTATTGCATGATGGGCGTGTGCTTCGAGTGTTTGATGGAGATCAACGGCGAGCCCAATCAACAGGGCTGCCTGGTCACAGTCAGCGAAGGTATGCGCATCGATTTTCAGCGTGGCAAACGCGCAGTGGATGTTGCATGAGCAGCGCGACTTGTGATCTCGCCATCATCGGCGCCGGCCCCGCGGGCATGGCGGCGGCCGCGGCGGCGTCTGAATGCGGGCTGAGTACCGTGGTGCTCGACGAACAACCGGAACCCGGCGGGCAGATTTATCGCGGCATTGAGCGGCTTGCCGCGACGCGACCGCTTCATCTCCAATGGCTGGGGCCCGACTATGCCGCCGGACTCGAACTCACGCGCGCGTTTCGCCTGGCCAAGGTTGATTATCTCGACAGCGCCCAGGTGTGGCAGGTGGAGCCGGAGGGCCGCGTGTTCTACCGGCGCAATGGTGCAGTTGGAATTCTCAGTGCTAAAAAAGTGCTGATTGCCCCCGGCGCAATGGAGCGCCCGATGCCGCTGCCCGGCTGGACCCTGCCCGGCGTGCTCACCTGCGGCGCCGCGCAAACGCTGTTGAAGTCCAATGGACTCGTGCCCGATACACGCGCTGGCCGCTTTGTGCTTGCGGGCTGCGGCCCTTTGCTGCTGCTGCTGGCGGCACAACTCACGCGCGCCGGGGTAAAGCCTGCCGCCATACTTGAAACTGCCGTAAATCGCTGGGCCGCGTTGCCGCATCTGCCGGGGTTTTTATTGTCGCCGGGCTATGCAGGCAAAGGGCAGGCCTTGCTGCGGGAATTAAAAGCGGCAGGCGTGACCATGCACAAAGGCGTTACCCGTCTCGCGTTGCACGGTGACACCCAGGTGCGCGAAATCGAGTTTGATTGCGATGGCGAAACGCTACGCGAGCCGGTTGATGTAGTGCTGCTGCATCAAGGCGTGGTGCCCAACGGTAATCTGGCATGGTCGCTGAATCTCGAACATGCGTGGGACGACAGGCAGCGCTGTTTTCAGCCCGTGCTTGATGCGTGGGGCCGCAGTGCGGCGACCGGCATACTGGTGGCCGGTGACGCCGGTGGCATTGTGGGGGCGAAGGGTGCGGCGGCGATGGGACGCGTTGCGGCG
The DNA here is from genome assembly GCA_945861275.1 of Bordetella parapertussis. GTDB lineage: Bacteria > Pseudomonadota > Gammaproteobacteria > Burkholderiales > SG8-41 > UBA5216. The sequence continues at coordinate 6,808 of CAMATZ010000042.1, read as the reverse complement.
CTGGCCGCGGCGATGGATCTGGGCAAACTGACAGCGGGTGCGTTTAATGAACAGGCACGGGATGCGCGTGCCACGCTCGCCCGGCATCGCGCGGCGCGGCCGTTTCTGGATGCCCTGTATCGCCCCGCTCAACATTGGGTGGTGCCGCCGGATACCGACACCATTGTTTGCCGCTGCGAAGAAATACGCGCCGGCGAGATACGCGAGCTGGTTACGAAGCAACATTGTCCGGGGCCGAACCAGATGAAGTCCTTCGTGCGCTGCGGCATGGGGCCGTGTCAGGGCCGGCTGTGCGGGTTGACCGTTGTCGAAATGATTGCCGAGTGCCGCGGCATACCTGTGCAAGATGTCGGCTATTATCGAATTCGTCCGCCAGTGAAACCTGTGACCATGGGCGATCTGGCAGAGATGGATGTCGCGATGCGCAACGATGCTGTTGGTTTGTAAAAAGGAAAACACATGTCCACTTACCGTCCTACCATCACCGGCGCGCGCCACATGATTTCGGCCGGGCACTATTCCGGCACGCACGCCGGATTTCAGATACTGGAGGCCGGCGGCAACGCGATAGATGCGGGGGTCGCGGCGGGCATGGCGCTGAGTATTTTGCAAACAGACCGGGTGAATTTTGCCGGGGTCGCGCCGATCATGATTTACCTTGCAGCCACGCGCGAAGTGATCAACATCGATGGCCTTGGCACCTGGCCTAAAGCGGCATCGATAGAATATTTTCGTGAAAAACACGGCGGTAAAATGCCGCCCGGCATCCTGCGCACGGTGATGCCTGCGGCGCCGGCCTCGTGGATTGTGGCGCTGGAGCGCTACGGCAGCATGAGCTTTGGTGAGGTCGCGCGCGAAGCGACGCGGCTCGCGCGTGAAGGTTTCGCCATGCATGGCTTCATGGCCGAATATATTTCAGATCACGTTGAGAGTTACCGGCGCTGGCCGTCCAGCGCAGCCGTGTTTCTGCCCAATGGCCGACCGCCGCAGGTGGGCGAGCGCTTCGTGCAAACGGAGCTGTCCGCTTCGTTGCAATACATGATCGACGAGGAAGCCGCGCACAGCAGTAAGGGCCGCGCGGCGGGCCTCAAGGCCGCGCGTGATGCCTTCTACAAAGGCGACATTGCGCAAAAAATCGCGCGTTATCACCGGGATAACGGCGGCTGGGTGACGGCAGATGACCTCGCCGGCTACGAAGTCAGTTTTGAAACACCGGTGCATACGAATTTTCATGGCATCGAACTTTATGCCTGCGGCCCGTGGACGCAGGGGCCGGTATTGCCGCAGACGCTTAACCTGCTATCGGGCTTTGATTTGAAGGCGATGGGCCACAACTCCGCGGCGTATGTGCATACGCTTACCGAAGCGCTGAAGCTGTCGTTCGCCGATCGCCACCGTTACTACGGTGATCCGAAATTCGTGAAGGTGCCGCTCGAGGTGCTGTTGTCGCCGGCCTACGCCGCCGAACGCAGCAAGCTCATACACGCTGATGTGGCGGCGCCGGGCATGCCCGCGGCGGGTGATATTGCCGGCTACGCGCCGGCAACGCCATTGCCGGTAGCCACCCCGGGGGACGCGAATCCGCCACCGGATACCTCTTATGTGTGCGTGGTGGATCGCCACGGCAATGCATTTTCCGCCACGCCCAGCGACGGCTCCAGCGCCATGCCGGTGATCCCGGGCACGGGGCTATGTCCTTCGTCACGCGGCTCGCAGTCGTCGACCGACCCCGCGCACCCCGCGGCGCTGGCGCCGGGCAAGCGGCCGCGCCTGACGCCGAATCCGGCGCTGGCGTTAAAGGACGGCAAACTGTTCATGCCGTTTGGTTCGCCCGGCAACGACGTTCAGCCGCAGGCGATGACGCAGGTATTTCTCAATATGGTGGTGTTCGGCATGGAGCCGCAGGCCGCGGTGGAAGCGCCGCGCTTCGCGAGCTACAGTTATCCGAGTTCGTCGGCGCCGCACGATTATCATCCGGGGCGGCTCAACCTCGAATCGCGTTTTGATAAAGCAGTGACGGACAAACTCGCGAAGCTCGGACACCAGGTCGCGCCGTGGCAGGAAGTCGAATGGCGCGCCGGTGCGGTGTGTGCAATACGCGTGAACGAAGCGAATGGTTTACTGGAGGGTGCGGCCGATCCGCGGCGCCCGTGTTACGCGTTGGGTATCTGATGGGAACCGGATATTTCGTACTAGCGGCGACGGACTCTATCCGGAGATACTGAGCTACGGCCCGTAAGCCCGAGGTCTCGAAAGCGAAGGGGTCAAGCACTTGGTAATCGCACGATCACTGCTCCTCTCCCTAGGATGCGGGCGTGCTTGAAATGCGCGGTTGCTATCATTCGTTATAAATGATATCGTATAAGTATCAATTTGACGGAGTGATAGCCATGGCAGCCGTGACCATCAGAAATTTACCGGATGAAACCCTGCGCGCCCTCAAGAAACGCGCTGAACAGCGTGGGCGCAGTACGGAGGCCGAAATGCGCGTGATCTTGCAGAATGCGGTGCGCCCGCAGCGCGGCATGGGAACGGTGTTAGCGGAAATCGGCCGAAAACACGGGGGCGTTGAATTTCCGAAGACACGTAGGCGTAGCCCGGTGCGGCCGGTGCACTTTGAATCATGATTGTTCTGGATACGAATCTTGTCTCCGAACCGCTCAAACCGAAGCCTGATGCGGCGGTGTTGGCCTGGTTGGATCGGCAAGCGCCCGAAACGCTCTACCTAACTACAATTACATTGGCTGAGCTACAGGCGGGCATCGAGACATTACCCGCGGGGAAACATCGCACGGCGTTGCAGGAGGCGACGACAGAATTAGTCGCCCAGTTTGAGGGCCGCGTCCTGTCGTTCGATCAGGACAGCGCATACGCGTTTGGGCGCGTATTCGCGGGCACGCAAGCAGCGGGCAATCCGATTCACTTTGGCGATTGCGCGATCGCAGCAATCACCATCCGTCGCGGTTTCGTGCTGGCGACCCGCAATGTGCGGGACTATAAGGGCGCAGGCATCGAATTGATTAACCCTTGGAACGCACCCTAATGCAAATCGGACTAACGCCATGCGCGTCGAGCGCGCTCACAGGGCTACCGGTCGTTCGATCAGCCGAGGCTCACACGTCAAATGGCGCAGCACCGGCAGCAACACCAAGCGCATCGCAGTGATTGAAGAACCGGCGGTGATCGAGAAAATATTGATGCACATCGCGCTGGACCCGCAGCCGCCGCCACGGGCTAAAACGCGGCGGGCGGATTTGTTCGGAGTGGAATAAGGCAAACCGGTGCTGTAATGGCAAGGCTGGCGGGTGGGTTTGCGCCGTGCCAACGCAACGTGAAGAATATTAATTTTAATCAATAAGTTAAAGACGGTTGTGGCGGCCGGATGTAGAGGCTGTGACACCCACGTCGTTCGATTGATCCCGCGACCGCGCGGCGATACATTGGGGGTTATGCAAATCGGGCGTTTGAATTTCCTATCCCCTATCCCTCTAAAGACGCGCCTCGTCGATCGGCAGTCCCATCTGGAATTTGCCGATCATTTCGTAAAAACCGCGGCGCGACTGCAGATGCTGGGTGATGACGTGGATGTCCTGGAACAGGCGATGCATCTGGTTGCCTTCAAAAATGGCGGTGGCTCCGCAATCGGCATAAATGCTTTCGACAATTTTCACCGCGGTGCGGATCGCATGCGTGCCGGCAAGGCGCATAGTGGCGCGCTGCTGCATGGTCAACTCGCCGGTGCGCGAAACTCCGTCCCAGATGTCGGCCACCGCCTCCATTAAAAAGGCGCGTGCGGAGCGCAGTAGTGCTTCGCACTGGCCCACGTTGTACTGTGCCACCGGCTGGTCGCGCAGCAAACCGGTCATGTGGCGCGGCGACTTGCCGCCCGCCAGTTCGCAAAACGCGTCGATGCAACTACGCGCGACGGCAAGCCCCACCGCGGCGTCGCCACCCAGGAAAATCAGCGTCGTCGGAATCCGGTAGCGCGTACCGTCGGTCACGCGTGCCGCGCCGCGCGTGTAAACCGAGCGTTGTTCGGGCACGAATACATCCTTGACCTCGAAGTGATGGGTGCCGGTGCCGCGCATGCCGCGCGTCTTCCAGGTATCCAGGACCTGCACATCAGCTTTGGGCATGAACATAAACCGCAGTTCCGGCGTGCCGTTGCGCTGGCGCACTACGCCGTTGTCGATGATTTGCGCCTGCGAAGCCACCCACGACGCGTGCATGCAGCCGGTGCTGAAGCCATGACGCCCACTAACGCGGTAGCCGCCGGGCACCACGATCGCCTTGCCGCTAGGCTCCGGCGTGTTGGACACCACGCTGCGCGGCGTATCGATCCAGATTTCGCGCGCGACCGCCGGCTGCATGTACATGGACCAGGAGGCGAAGGTCGCGCCCTGATTCACCGCCCACGCCGTGCTGGCATCGGCCTTGCCCAGTTCCTCGGCGATCAGCACCTGTTGTGGAAAATCGACTTCGAGGCCACCCAGTGCGCGCGGTACACACATATGAAACAGGCCCGCATCGGCGATCGCCTCGAATACCGACTTGGGCAACTCGCGCGTGGCTTCGGTATCGCCGGCGGCTGCGCGTATTTGTGGCGCAAGCTGGCGCGCGGACTCGAGCGGGTGGATGGCTGGATTGTATGGAGTGGGGGCATTCATGGCTGCAGTATTCGTTGTCGAGGGTGTTGCGCGAGTGTCCCGAATCGGCGTGCCGCAGTCAATCCGCCACCATACGCAAAGGCCGCTTGCGTCCGTACCGTGAGCGTCACTCGCACACGGTCCGCTTCTTGGAGAACACAGCATCACGCCTGTCGACACATACGCGTGGCTGGCGCTGGATGGCGTTTACCAAACCAGCGCAGACGAGGGCGCGCCGGTATTCATTGAAGCTACAGCCCCAAGCAACGAACAACTACAGACCCTACTCCACAAAATCATTCGGCGCATTCTAAGATTACTGACGCACTTGGGCCACCTGATCGAGGAAGACGGCATCACGTATCTGGCGCGCGACGTGTGCCTGGATGCGCACGAAGTGATGGCGCCGTTGCAGGCAGCCACCAGCACCTGGCGCATCGCGGGCGGGCCGCGGGCAGGGCGCAAAGTGTTGACGCTCGTGGGTCGAGGGGAACGCAGTCTGGTGCGGCGAACGCACGAACTGTGCGTTAACGCCCATGGATTCAGCCTGCACGCCGGCGTGCATTGCGGCGCAAACGACCGACAGGGCATCGAACAACTCGTCCGCTACATTACGCGCCCGGCGGTCGCCAACGAACGGCTAAGCATCAACCGCGAGGGCAACGTGGTGCTCAAACTGAAGACACCATGGCGCAATAGCGCCACTCACATCGTGCTGACACCGCTGCAATTCATGCAGCGGCTGGTGGCCTTGGTGCCGCGCCCGCGGCTGCACCTGATACGCTTTCACGGCGTGCTCGCGCCGAATGCGAAGTTGCGCTCGAAAATTGTGCCTGCGCCCGCGAATTGAGCGCCCGATAGCTGACTGTCGTCGCGGTCAGCAATGTGTCGTCTGCGGAACTTTTCAACATCCGATAGCAGACGCCCGCAACGAAAGATGCGTCTTACTCGATCTTCAACCCGCTGTCCCTCACCACTTTAGCCCAGCGATTTTTTTCGGTGGCAAGCCACTTGCCCTTGTCTTGCGGCGTCTTCGCCTGCGGGCGCGAGCCTTGCGAGGTCATTTTTTCATTGATGTCGGGCAGCGTGATGATGCGCTTTACTTCGTTGTAGGTTTTGTTGACGATCTCCGCGGGCAGTTTCGCGGGGCCGATGATGCCCTGCCACGAGCTCGCGTTGCAGCCTCCCAATATATTCTTCCGGCTTCAGGCCATACACCACTTTCGACTATTGCTCGCGCTGCGCCGCCAGAACCGTGCGATCCGCCCCGTAGCGTAATCACTACACGCGCAAGAGGTCGCATGCAGAAGAAGCGTCTTTGCATAGAAAACATGGCGACTTAGCGAGCGGTCAACTGCCGTTTCCAGGGTTAGATCACGCGCCCGGCCATCGCCGTTGATCGGCTCAGTGTCAACCACGCAGGACAAGTGGTGCTCAAATTAAAGACTGCCTATCGCGATGGCACGAGCCACATCGTGATGTCGCCGCTCGAATTCATGCAACGGCTCGCAGCCCTGGTGCCGTGCCCGCGCCTGCATCTGATACGCTTTCATGAAGCGCTTGCGCCTAACGCAAAACTGCGGGCTGCGATTGTGCCTAAGCATTGACAAGCGCGTTTTCCCTCGGCATCCTGTCGCCACCGTGCCGGTACCAGCACCACCAGCGGCAGGGCAAAACAGCAAAGATGAATAACTGGATAACGTTTCATTTCCTTAACGTAGACCCTCCATCGATCCAGAACGCCAGCATGAACCTGACGCAGGAGTCGTGGCGCTACATGATGAAGTGGTGATTCGCCTGAGGAGGGTCTGATGCGACTGGGGATCAACATACCGCGCGAGCACCCGGACGGCCGCCCCTACAACGCCGCCGACGTTATGACGAGGGCGCGTGCCATCGAGGCCGCGGGCTTCGACGGCATCTGGCTGGGCGAGAGCATGAACCGCGGCACCCCCTCCGTCGACACGCTGGCGGTCCTCTCGATCGCGGCGGCCGCGACCAGCCGGGTACAGCTCGGGTCGGCGGTGCTTCAGGTGCCGCTGCGCCGGCCGGCAGAGCTTGCCCACCGGCTGCTGACGCTGCACGCGCTGAGCGGCGGACGCTTCGTCGCTGGCCTCGGCGCCGGCTCCACGCAGGCCGACTTCGCGGCCTGCGGCATCAAT
>CAMATZ010000041.1 GCA_945861275.1 Bordetella parapertussis | reverse complement strand
TTCGTCATCAATAAAATGAAGGCGTTGCAGCCGTACTGCTTTGACACGTTCCAGAAAATGCACAAAGCCGGCGTCAAGATCGCGATGGGCACGGATATGGGTTTCGATCCCGAAATGGGCACCAACGCGCGCGAGCTTGAGATTTACGTCAACCTCGGCATGAAGCCGATGGATGCGATTCTCACTGCCACGCGCAACGCCGCGCACGCGCTGAAAATGGAAAAGGAACTCGGCACCGTCGAGGCTGGCAAACTCGCCGACATCATCGCGGTCAAGGGCGATCCGTTGAAAAACATCTCGCTGCTGCAGGAAAAAAAGAACATCCAGATCGTCATGAAGGAAGGCCGGATTTATGCTGACCGGCGTGCGGGCCGCAGTAAGAATGTGGTGAACGTAAATCCGGGCGACTGGAAGATTATTGATTACCTGTAGTGCGTGAGGCGTGAAGGGTGAGGGGTGAAGCGTAAAACCAGGGGGTACTGATATGCCGGCTGTGAAAAAAAGTTCCAAAACCAAAACCGCAGGCGCAGTCAAAGGCGGCAACGGCAGGTACCAGTTCAACATGGCGGCGCTGAAAAAAATCCCTGCCGGCACCGGTTATTCGACCTCGCACGGTGGCGTGGTCGAAGGCGAACGCATACTGGTGGGCTACATCCACAAGCCTCGCGGCACCGGCGCACGCATGCACAGCCATCGCAACGAGCAATTGAATTATGTGGTGCGCGGCACACTGGTCGGTTCGGTCAATGGCAAAAAAGTGCGCGCGCCGACGGGTTCGCTGATTTACATTCCGGCGAATGCGCCGCACACGCTGGTGGCGGACCCCAGGGACGAGGACGTGATTTTTCTGGCGATCAAGGATTTGTCGCAGGGCATTATCGGCAAGGCCGTCGATGGCACCATGAGCGGGCCACTCTATCTAAAAGGTTTTGAGCCTAAAGCACGCAAACGTCAATCAGTGAAGATATAAAATACTCTTTTAAAACAAATAGTTACGATGCTATTAACTGCTGAGGAAAAACGCATGCTGAAAGGCAGCATGGGCGCCGCTGTGAAGGATGCGCTCGCGCTGCAACTTGAAGTCGGCAGGTTTTTCGGCGCCAAACGATTCGTGCCTGTCACCAATGTGCACATGATGGGTGACATCGAAGTCATGGGCGATTCGGGCAAAGCGTTTGTCGAACGCATCGCGAACGCCGGCGCGCGTTGCGTGACGCCGACCACCACCAATGCGCGCTGCATCGATTTCGATTATGTCGCGCAGTTAAAGCAAGACCCCGACGAAGCGCGCAAAGAAAAACAGCTCATCGCGTATTTGCAGCGCATGAATGTCGTCACTGCCGACACCTGCATCAATTACCAGACGATTTACCAGCCGCATCTCGGTGAGCATGTCGCATGGGGCGACACCGGCACGGTGAATTACGCCAACTCGGTGTTTGGCGCGCGCAGCAATTTCGAAGCCGGGCCGGCAGCACTCGCGGCGGGACTCACCGGCCGCGTGCCGGAGTACGGCTATCACCTCGACGCCCGGCGCAAAGGCGTGTTTCAGGTCAACATCAAAGCCGATCTCCATGATCTTGCCGATTGGGGCGCGCTGGGCAAACTGGTGGGCGCCGGCCATCAGGATTACTACGCGGTGCCGGTGTTCAACGGCGTGAAACGCACGCCCACATCCGATGAATTGAAGCAACTCGCCTGTGCGCTCGCGAGCTACGGCTCGATCGGCATGTTTCACATGGTCGGCGTGACGCCCGAAGCGCCCACGCTCAAAGTGGCTTTCGGCGGGCGCCAGCCGAAAGAAGTAATGACCATCACCAACCGGGACATCGAGCGCGTTTACGCCAGCTATGAAACACACGGCAATCCGCTGAATCTGGTGGTGTTCTCGGGGCCACAGCAATCGCTGTTTGAAATGAAGCGGCTCGCCGAATTGCTCGACGGACGCAAGCTCGCGCAAGGCAGCCAGCTTTACATCACCACCAGCAACGGCGTGAAAAGTGCCGCCAATAAACTCGGCTACCTCGACACCATACAAAAGTCCGGCGCCCTCGTGCTCGAAGGCGTGTGCTTTTATATTCTGCAAAACATCGCGCAAATCCGCGTGCAAAACGGCTGGAGCAATCTGGTGACCAACTCCGCCAAGCTGGTCAATATCATCGGTGCGCACAAGTTCAACGCCCTGCTGCGCCGCACCGCAGCTTGCGTGGATATCGCCTGCACCGGCAAAGACACAGAATGAGCCGCGTTGTGTTTAAGGTGAAGCGCGCTTTCGGCGAAGTGGTCGAAGGCGTCGCGCTGATTTCCACTGAAGGCTTCAGCCCGCGCTATGACCTCGACCGCTGGAGCGGGGTCATCTCACGCCCCGGTCACGCGCTCGAAGGTCACAACATCAAGGACGCCATCTACATCACGCCAAGCGCGAAAGGCGGCATCGCCGCCGGGTGGGCGTTCTACGACATCAAGGCCAAGGGCATCGCGCCGCGCGCGTTTGTGTTTGGCGTGACCAACCCGGTGATGGTGCAGGGCGCGGTATTCGCCGGCATCACCATTACCGAGGGCTGGTCAAAATTACCGTATGATGTAATCAAGACTGGCGATATTGTGCGGGTAGACCCCAAGCGAAAGTCAGTGAGTCTGGTCAAACGCGTCTAAACCAAGAGGGAAATTCCGTGAAGAAGCAGCAATTCGCAGCGGCAGTCGTGGGTGCATGTGCATTGATGTCCTGTGGCGCTATCCACGCACAGACCTACCCAACGAAATCCATCCGCTTCATCGTCGGTTTTCCACCCGGCGGCACCAATGACATCGTGGCCCGCGCGCTGGGTCAAAAGCTGACCGAGCAAATGGGCCAGCAGCTCGTGATCGAGAATCGCGGCGGCGCCAACACGGCGATCGCGAGCGAGATGTTTGTGCGCATGGCGCCCGACGGCTACAGCATCATGCTGAACGCGCCGGGGCACGCCACCAATCCGTCGATGATGAAGCTCAACTTCGATTCGATACGTGACTTCGCGTTTATCACGGTGGCAGCGGAATCGCAGAATCTGCTGGTGACGCACCCGTCGTTTCCGCCGCGCAGCGTGAAAGAACTGATCGCATTCTCGAAAACGCGGCCGGGTGAGATCAACTACGGCTCCTCGGGTGTCGGCACCACGGTGCATTTGTCGGCCGCGTTGTTCGAGTTCATGACCGGGGTGAAATGGGTGCATATTCCCTACAAGGGCGCCGGCCCGGCGCTGATCGAAATGCTGGGCGGACAGTTTTCACTTTACTTTGGCAACGTGCCGTCGGTAATCGGCTACGCACGCGCGGGCAAGCTGCGCGGACTCGCGGTGACGGGCGCCAAACGTTCGGGTGCGATTCCTGAAATGCCGACGGTGGCGGAAAGCGGCATTCCCGGTTACGAAGTGACGACGTGGTACGGCGTCTCGGCGCCGGCCAGGACGCCGCGCCCGATTATTGACCGCCTCAACAGCGAGATCTTACGCGCGTTGAAATCACCCGATCTTCAGGCTCGCTTCAAGGATCTCGGCGCCGATCCCATCGGCAACACGCCGGAACAAAACACGGCTTACGTGCAGAACGAAATTACCAAGTGGGCGAAGGTGCTCAAGGCGGCGGGCATCAAGGGCGAGTAGCAGCGCCTGCGCGGTGCGTTGACACGGCCATGAGCGGAATCTGCGGTTGGGTGGGTGAAGCCGATCCGGCGGTGCTCGATGCGATGCTCGACGCCATCGACTATCGCGGTGATCGCACCGACAAGGCGTACGCGCCCGGCGTGGCGCTGGGCTATCGCTGGTGGGGCGGACGTCCGGGCAAATCGCCGGGCATCCATCATGAAGGCGATCATCTGGTGGCGTGTGCGGGCACCTTTGCGCCGCCCGCCGCAGCGCCCGCGGCCGCGCTGATCGGCAAACTGCATGCGGGCGCGGACGGTCTCGACAGCATCGACGGCGCGTTCGCCGCGGCGTGGTGGGATGGCGGCAAGCGCCGCTTAACCCTGCTGCGCGATCCGTTCGGGGTGCGCTCGCTGTACTACACCGAGCATCGCGGCACGTTCTATTTTGCCAGTGAGTTAAAACAGTTACTGGCAGTACCCGGTTTGCCGCGCGAAATCGATGACGCCGCGGTGCACAAGTACCTCACCTTCTCTTTTGTGCCCGGTGAGGATACGCCGCTGAAAGGGGTGCGCCGCCTGCTGCCCCGGCGCATCGCCAGCTGGGAGAACGGGCGTCTCGATGTCACGCAGTACTTTGAGTTGCGCGAAGCGCTCGATGAAAAACTGTCCGAGCGTGGTGAAGCCGCGCGCCTGATCGGTGATTTGTGCAAGGCAGCGGTGGCAAAACGACTGCACGGCAAGGAGAACATCGGTCTTTTCCTCAGCGGCGGACTGGATTCCTCAGCGGTGGCGCTGTGGCTGAAAGAGGCAGGTGCTGCTGTCAGCGCCTTCAGCCTCGATTTCGGCGACAAAAGCGTGGAAAAAGACCGCGCACGTGCAGTGGCCGACGCGCTGCAAATACCCCTGCAGTTCGTGAAGGTCGGCGGCGAAGACCTGTTGCCTGTCCTGCCCGATCTCGCGTGGCGGCTGGACATGCCCTTCGGCGACGCTGTCACCGGCCCGCAGTACCTGCTGGGGAAAGCAGCGCGCGAAGCGGGATGCGATTGCATTTTCAATGGCGAGGGCGGTGACCAGCTGTTCGGCGGCTGGACCCAAAAGCCGATGATCGGCGCCGAACTCTATGCCAATCTTTATGCCAATCCCGGCGGCGAAGACTCGCGTGAAGAAATCTACCTGCGCAGTTACCACCGCTTCTATGGCGCCGAAGACGCGCTCTATACGCCGGCGTTTCGCGCGCGCGTCGGACCCGCCGGGCAGCGTCGGGCGCTGCTGCTGCCCTATCTGCATGGCGAGAAAGCAACCACCTTCGCCAATCGCATCCGGCTGGCCGACTTTGCGCTGAAAGGCTGCCAGAATATTTTGCCGCGCGCCGAACGCATGGCCAATGCGTGGGGCCTTGATGTGCGCACGCCGCTGTTCGACCGTCAGCTTGCCGAAGCCTCCTTTGCGCTCGCACCGCAGCTCAAGCTGCACGGCGCGGTGGAAAAATTTGTGTTGAAGCTCGCGGTGCGCGGCAGGCTGCCCAAAGAAGTGGTATGGCGCAAAAAGCTGGGCATGGGTGTGCCCATCACCGACTGGACACTGGGGCCGCTTGCGCCCGCGATGCGCGAGTTGCTGGGCAAAGCGTCGCTGGAGCACCGCGGACTGTTTCGCAATGAATACGTCGAACCACTGCTGCAGGGCCGCAACCTGGCCGGTGAAACGCGGCGCCGCCGCGTGGGCGAGCGGCTGTGGGCGCTGGCCATGCTTGAAGCGTGGATGCGGGTGTTCATCGACGGCGGCGGCAAGCGACCGGCAGGTGACTGGCGATGAAATGCATACGCTGCGGCATCGACAGCAAGTACAAGGAACGCTCCAACAGGAAATGCCCGAAATGTCACGGCGCTTTTGCGTTTGAGCCCAGGAAAGGCGACCCGTACACTGATCCCGCGTTTCAGAGCGCGATAGACGCTGTATCCGCCAAGGGGCAGGTGCGCTGGGGCGCGGAGCATCTGTATTACGAGCTCGCGCGGCGCAGCCGCGCGAAGTCCGGCTGCGCGATAGTGGCATTGCTTGTTTTTGCAGCCGCCGCGCTGATTGCCGTGATGAAGGCGAGCTGGACGGCCGTGGTGCCGGCGCTCATCGCCGCCGCCCTCGCCCTATACGTGCGGCGCATTAAAACCAAAACGTTTGTGAAACTGGAGCAGGGCAAATTCGACGGCATGCTCAAAGCCTGGCAAATCGCACACGGCCTGCCCAAGGGCTTGATCGTGCGTGCGATGACGCGAGGCGCCGCTGCCCCGCCCCGCGCACTGGACGCCGACATCGCAGACTATTCCTTCGACCGTGCGGTGATCTGCGACCGTGCGCGCACCGCGGATTTGCTGCTCGCCAACAATTTTCACTTCGAAAACAACTGCGCGGTGCTGGCGATCGACGGCTATCCTGAAGCGCAATTTGAAACCGTGCGCAAGATGCTCAAGCGCAATCCGCGCCTGCACGTATTTGCGTTGCACGACGCCACGCCGAAAGGCTGCCGTCTTGCCCACACGCTGGCCTCCGACGCCGCATGGTTCGCCGGTCAGGCACCGGTGACCGACGTAGGCTTGCGTCCCGCACAAACACACGCCTTTGCCGGCTTGTACCGGCCGCACAGCGGACAGCCGGTGCAGGCGGGCAACGGCGTTTCTGCAAAGGATGCCGCGTGGCTGTCGGAACACGAACTGGAACTGGCGGTAATACGCCCCGAGCAAGTGTTAAAGCGCTTGTACAAGGCCCTGACCCGAACCGATGGTGGCGATGGCGGCGGAGACGGCGGCAGTAGCAGCGGCAGCGGAGACAGCACCACTGCCGGCAATGATGCATTTACCGGCGGTGGCGGCAGCAGCGGCGGCGCCGGCAGCAGCGTTACCTACGACCGTGATTCCTTTACCTATGACGCCGGCGATATCGACAGCGACAGCGACGGATTCGGCTGAACCGGCGCCGATGATGCGCGCCGCGCGTTACCGCATACCGGCGCGCATCGCCGGCAAACCGGGGCAGGTGCCGGCGCTGTACGTGGAGCACGATTGCGATCCCGCGCCCGGCACGGATGACTGGCGGCGCTTTCTCGGCACAGGAGGCTTCGCGCACACGCGCGGCCCGTTCGCGCTGGCGTGCGAAGATGCTGATGGCACGGTAACGCTGGCGCGCGACGCCATCGGCGAGCGCAGCCTGTATTACGCCATGCTGCCCGACGGGCGCATCCTCTACGCCTCGCGCCTGCAGGATATCGTTGCATCCGGACAGGTGGCGCGCAATCTGGATCTCACCAGTGTCGCCACCTATCTCACCTGGTCTTATTTGCCAGGGCGCGAAACGCTGGTGCGCGGCGTCTACAAGGTGCTGCCGGGCGAGCTGGTGAAATTTCGCGGTGGCGACATAACGCGCAGTCAATGGTGGTCGCTTCTCGGCGAGCCGCAAGCGTGGCGTGATGAAGCGGCGCTGCGCACCGCGCTGCGCGAGCGGCTGGAGTCCGCCGTGCGTCACCGTCTGCCGGCGGGCCAGCCGGTGGGCGCCACGCTTTCCGGCGGCATCGACTCCAGCCTGGTGGTGGCGCTGGCGGCGCGTTTGCACGATGCGCCGGTGATCAGCTACTCGGTTTCATTCGGTGCGGAGTATCGTAATGAGCTGCCTTTCAGTTCAATGGTGGCGCGCCATTGCGGTGTCGAGCAGCGCGTGATCGAATTAACACCCGCCACCGTGGTCAGCGAACTCGACCGCACCATCGCCCTGCTCGGCGATCCTATCGGCGATCCGCTCACTGTCCCCAACGCGATGTTGTTTAGCGAAGCGTCGCGCGAAGTGGGCGTGGTGCTCAACGGCGAGGGCGGCGACCCTTGTTTCGGCGGGCCGAAGAATACACCGATGGTGCTGGCGGAACTGTTCGGTGATTTGTATTCAGGCGACGCGCGCCGTCATCGCGCCGCAAGCTATCTGCGTGCGCACCAGAAGTGTTATGACGATCTCGAGGCCATGCTCGATCCGGCGGCGCGCGCGGCGATACCGGCTGACGCGCTCGAAGACTGGGTGACGCCGTACCTGGAAGACGCGCGCTGGAAAAGTTTTGTCGGGCGCCTGATGTCAATCAATCTCTTGTGCAAGGGGGCGCATCACATCCTCGGCAAGGTCGATGCGGTGAGCGCGCCCTTTGGCGTGTTGCCGCGCGCGCCGCTGTTCGACCGCGAGGTGGTGGAACTTGCGTTCGCGATACCACCGCAACTCAAGCTGCGCGGCGCCGTGGAAAAATATCTGCTTAAGGAAGCGGTGCGCGACCTGCTGCCACGCGAGATCATCGAACGCCCCAAAAGCGGCATGCTGGTGCCGGTACAGGGCTGGTTTCGCGGGCCGCTGCTGCATGAGGCGCGCGAACGTCTGCTCGACGGCCTGGCGCCATGGGGATTGTTTCGGCGCGACTATCTTGAACGCCTGCTCGATGGGCGCCTCACCGGCATCCATACGCGGCGCGGCGTGAAAATCTGGCTGCTGATTACGCTCGAAGCGTGGCTGCGCGGGGTGCTTAAGGGGTAAGTAAAGGTAAAGCGTGCGAAAATAGCGCCATGCGAAGATTCATGCTGTTCACAGCAGCGCTGGGCTGCGTCGTGTTGTTTTCCAGCGCGCAGGCGCAGACGCCCGGCACCTATCCGACTAAACCGATCCGCTTTATCGTCGGCTTTCCGCCGAGCGGCACTAACGATATTCTCGCCCGTGCAGTCGCACCCAGGATGGCGGAATTTCTCGGCCAGCAAGTCGTGGTAGATAACCGCGGTGGCGCCAGCACCATGATCGCAACCGAAGCGGTGGCGCGTGCAGCACCTGACGGCTACACCATTTTGCTCAATGCGCCCGCGCATTCGACCAACCCCACGCTGGCGAAGCCGCAGTACGATTCGGTGCGCGACTTCGCGTTCATATCGCTGGTGGCGGAGTCGCAAAATATGCTGGTGCAGCATTTGTCGTTTCCGCCGCGCAGCGTGAAGGAGCTGATTGCGTTTTCCAAACAACGCCCCGGCGAAATCAATTTTGGCTCCAGCGGTGTCGGCAGCACGCCGCATTTGTCGGCGGAATTGTTTCAGTACATGACCGGCGTCAAATGGACGCATGTGCCGTACAAAGGCAGCGGCTTGGGCATGGTGGCGTTGCTCTCCGGCGAGATATCGATGTATTTCGCCAACATCCCGGCGGCAATACAACACGTGCGCAATGGCAAGCTGCGGCCCATCGCGTTATCCGGTTTGCGGCGTACTGCCGCGGTGCCCGGAATTCCAACGCTCGCGGAAAGCGGCCTTCCGGGGTTTGATGTTACCTCGTGGTTCGGCATTGCCGCGCCTGCGAAGACGCCGCGCGCGATCATCGAGCAACTCAACGGCAGCATCGTGCGCGCGGTGAACATGCCCGACCTGCGCGCGCGCTTGCAGGATCAGGGTGCTGATCCGGTGGGCAATACACCGGAGCAATACACCGCGTTCATCCAGAACGAAATCGCCAAGTGGGCGAAGGTGATAAAGGCGGCGGGGATCAAGGGTGGATAAGATCAAGGACGAAGACATTGAAAATCGCATCGACAAAATAAAACGATCCGTGAACCGCCATTCGACGGAAGGACCTCGGGCGCATTACGAGTTCATCAGGAATTTCGTATGAGTTTTTTGGAGTAGTAATGAAAATATCATTTAAAAACATAAGCTTATCATTGATTTTCGCACTGCCCATCGCGGCCTTTGCTCAATCATACCCAAGCAAACCCATCCGCATTATCGTCGCTTACACACCCGCCGGTACCACTGACATTCTGGCGCGCGCGCTCGGGCAGAAGATGAGCGAAGCATGGTCACAACCCGTCATCATCGACAATCGCCCGGGCGCCAACGGCAACATCGGCACCGATGTCGCCGCCAAGGCCACGCCCGACGGCCACACGCTGCTGATGGTGACCGCGGGCACACATGGCATCAATCCCGGCTTGTATCGCAAGCTGCCGTGGGACGCGGTAAAAGATTTCGCGCCGGTGAGTCTGGTGGCGCTGGTGCCGAACATCTTCGTGGTGAACAACAGCGTGCCGGTGAAAAGTGTCAAGGAATTCATCGCGCACCTGAAAGCAAATCCGAACAAACTCAACTATGGCTCGCCCGGCAACGGCAGCACCGCGCACCTGTCGATGGAAATGCTCAAGACCGCGACCGGCACCACCATTCAGCACATTCCCTACAAAGGCAGCGCAGGCGTGATGGCGGATGTGATCGGCGGGCAGATCATCGCTACCATCGACAACCTGCCGGTCTATCTGCCGCAGGTGAAGGCCGGCAAGTTGCGCGCACTCGCAGTCAGCTCGGCCAGGCGCTCGCCCACCATGCCCGACCTGCCCACCATCGCCGAATCCGGCTTGCCGGGCTACAACTCCAGTGCGTGGTTTGGCCTGGTTGCACCCACGGGCACACCCAAGCCGGTGATCGACAAACTTGCAGGCGAGACGCAGCGCATATTGCAACTGCCCGACATGAGGGAGCGGTTATTGAGCCTCGGCGCGGAACCGGTGGGCGACCGGCCCGAGCAATTCGCGGCGCATATCAAATCCGAGATCGCGAAGTGGGCTAAGGTGATCAAGGATGCGCATGTGGAGTTGCAGTGAGAAATAGCCGATGATCCGCGACCCCGCCTCGTTCCAAATCCTCCTCGACACCATCGCGCGCCTGGTGCGCGAGAAATTGATTCCGCGCGAGCGCGAAGTCAGCGAGACCGATGAAATACCCGCTGACATCATGGCCGAGATGCGGCGCATGGGTTTGTTCGGGCTGACCATTCCCGAAGAGTACGGCGGCTTGGGCCTCACAACGGAGGAAGAAGCGCTCACCAGCATGGCGCTGTGCGAGGCGTCGCCGGTGTTTCGTTCGATCATGGGCACCAACAACGGTATCGGCGGCATGGGCATTGTCATTGACGGCACCGAGGCGCAGAAGCGGAAGTATCTGCCGCGGCTCGCCACTGGTGAAATTATCGGTGCGTTCGCGCTGACCGAGCCGGGTTCAGGTTCGGATGCGGCGTCACTCACCACCAGTGCGCGGCGCGACGGGGACTTCTATGTGGTGAACGGCGCGAAGCGTTACATCACCAACGCACCCGAGTCGCACATTTTCACCCTGATGGCGCGCACCGACCCCAACACCAAAGACGCGAGCGGCGTGTCGGCGTTCATCGTCGAGCGCGATTCACCGGGTCTCACTGTGGGCAAGCCTGACCGCAAAATGGGTCAGCGCGGCTCGCACACCGCGGACGTGATTTTTGATAACGTGCGCGTGCCGGCGGAAAATGTCATCGGCGGCAAAGAGGGCATGGGCTTCAAAACCGCGATGAAGGTGCTGGATCGCGCGCGGCTGAACATCGCTTCAGTGTGTACCGGCATCGCGCAGCGCCTGCTGGATGAAGGATTGAACTACGCGCGCGAGCGCAAGCAATTCGGCAAGCCCATCGCGGAGTTTCAGTTAATACAGGCGATGCTCGCTGATTCCAAAACCGAAATCTACGCCGCACGCAGCATGGTGCTGGAAGCCGCGCGCAAGCGCGACACCGGCGTCAACATTACGATGGAAGCGTCGTGCTGCAAATTGTTTGCGTCTGAAATGGTGGGACGTGTTGCGGATCGCGCGGTGCAGATACATGGCGGCGCGGGCTATATGCAGGACTACGCCGTTGAACGTTTGTATCGCGATGTGCGGTTATTCCGTATATTCGAAGGCACGACGCAGATTCAGCAATTGGTGATCGCGCGGCATATGCTGCGGGATGGATAAATAAACCGAAGACTGTCGTTCCGGGCTTGACCCGGAACCCAGTACGTTCAATTATGCGAAGCGTCTGAATAGTGCGCCTGCGGCGCGGCCTACAACCTGGATTCCGGGTCAAGCCCGGGATGACGATAATGGGGGAACGCATGTTTGCTACGCTTAGAGTTTGTCTTGGTGTCGTTGTGGGTGTGTTTGCCGCCGTAGCGCTGGCGCAGACCTACCCCGTCAAACCCATCCGCATGGTGGTGCCGTTCGCGCCCGGCGGCACCGGAGATTTTTTGTCGCGCAGCATCACGCCGCGCATGGGCGAGTTGCTCGGCCAGCAGTTCATCGTTGATTTTCGCGGCGGCGCGGGTACCACGCTCGCGGCCGGGTTGGTCGCTACCGCGCCTGCTGATGGCTACACAGTGTTGATTCAAACCTACACCACGCAGGCGATCAATCACAGCCTGTATACCAGGCTCTCCTACGACACCACCAAGGATTTCGCACACGTGGGTTTGATTGGGGTGATACCCCTGGTGCTGGGCGCGCATCCGTCGCTGCCGGCGCGCAATGCCAAAGAGCTGGCTGCGCTGTCACGTGCGAGCGCCGGCAAGCTTAATTTCGGCACTGCAGGCATCGGCACTTCCTCCCATTTTGCCGCCGAGTTGTTCAAACTCGCGTCCAAGGCCGACCTCACGCATATACCGTACAAGGGCGCGGGACCGGCAATGATCGATGCGATGGCCGGATTCATCCCGCTGGTGGTGGACGCCATCACCTCGATGAAGCCGCACCTTGATTCCGGCAGGCTGCGTGGCATCGCTATCGGCAGTGCGCAGCGCTCGGAGGCCGCGCCGCAACTGGCAACGTTTGCCGAATCCGGTTATCCCGGATTCGAGGCGAGTTCGTGGTGGGGCATACTGGTGCCCGCGCGCACGCCTGCCGCGATCACTACGCGGCTCAACACCGAGTTGAACAAGTCGCTGGAAGACAACACCGTGCGCACGCGATTGCTGTCGCACGGCGCTACACTCAAATACGGCCCACCTGCGCTGGCAGCCGAACTCATGAATTCGGAACTCGAAAAATGGGCCAAGGTGGTCAAGGCAACCGGCGCGCGCGTCGAATGACTGCACAAACGGCTATGCGCCAACGGAGATTATCGATGCATCACGCTACGGCAAAAGGACTTTATTTAGCCATCGCGACCATGGTGGCGTCGGGCCTGGTGGCTGGGGGATCGGCTTTTGCGCAAGTCTACCCCGCCAAACCCATCCGCATCATCATCCCCTTCCCTATCGGCGGCATCGCCGACGTGTTCGCGCGCATCATCGGCGCCAAGCTCAACGAAGCATGGGGGCAACCCGTAGTGATTGAGAATCGCGCCGGCGCGGGCGGCAATATCGCGGCAGAGTATGTCGCGAAGTCAGCGCCCGATGGCTACACACTGGTGGTGGGCAGCATCGGCACGCACGCGGTGAATGTGAGTCTGTTCAAAAAAATCGCGTTTGATCCGGTGCGCGATTTCGCGCCGATTTCGATGATGCTGGAAGCCGAAGGGCTGCTGGTGCTGCATCCGTCGGTGCCGGCGAAGAATGTGAAGGAACTGATCGCGCTGGCGAAAGCACGACCCGGGCAGATCATTTACGCTTCTGCGGGTAACGGCACCGCCGGGCATTTGTCAGGCGAGTTGTTGAAGTCGATGGCGAAAGTGGACATGGTGCATGTGCCGTATAAGGGCAATGTGCCGGCTATTACCGATCTTATCGGCGGGCAAACGTCGCTGCTGTTCGCCACCATGCCTACCGTGTTGCCGCATGTGAAAAGCGGTCGCTTGAATGCCATTGCAGTCACCGGCGCGAAGCGCTCCCCTGCTGCGCCGGAATTGCCGGCGATAGCCGAAACATTGCCGGGCTATGATGTAACCAACTGGGTCGGTGCGTTTGCACCCGCGGGCACGCCGCGCGATGTGGTGAGCAAACTGCACGCAGAAATTGTGCGGGTGATGCAGGCACCGGATATCCAGAAACGATTGCTCACCGAAGGCGCAAAATTCACGCCGCTGTCGCCGGAACAATTTGGCGGCTTCGTCAAATCCGAAATTGCGAAGTGGGCGAAAGTGATACAACAGGCGGGCATACGGGTAGATTAAGAAAATTATTATGTAACTAATTGTTTTTATTGATATTTTATCGAAGGGCGCATTGTGGCATTTGAAAAGCTGATTCAGGAATTTCAGGAAAGAACCGCCGAGGCCATCGGCATGGGCGGCCCGGAAAAACTCGCCAAGCGCAAGGCCGAGGGCAACCTCAACGCGCGCGAGCGCATCGACTATCTGCTCGATAAAGACTCGTTCATCGAGTCGGGACGCTTCGCGCGCAGCAACCGGCCCGAGGTCAAACACAAGACGCCGTCGGATGGAAAAATCGCGGGCTTCGGCCGCATCCATGGACGCGAAGTAGGATTGGTGTCGAATGATTTCACCGTGATGGGCGCATCCAGCGCGGTGATCAACATGAAAAAGATCAAGCACGTGAAGCAGACCGCGGCCAAGCGCGGCATGCCGCTGGTGCTGCTGGGCGAATCGTCGGGTGCGCGCATGCCCGACCGCATGGGCGCCGCGGGCCGCGCCATCATCGCGCAGGATCCCACCGAGTATCAACGCCTGCGCGAAGCGCCGTGGTGTTCCGCACTCTTGGGCCAGTGCTACGGCTCATCGACCTGGTATTCGGCGATGTCGGATTTCGTGGTGATGCGCAAGGGCGCGATCATGGCCATCGCCAGCCCGAACGTGACCTCGATCGCGATCAACAGGCCGATCAGTGCAGAGGAGTTGGGTGGTTGGAAACTGCTGACGGGTATTTCCGGCCTGGCCGATATGGCGGTGGACACTGACGAGCAGTGTCTCGATGCAATCAAGAAATTTCTCTCTTATCTGCCCAGTCACAACATGGCGCCGCCCCCTGAAGCGCCGGTGCCCGCAGGTTCCGACGAAGCCGCCAAAACCCTGCTGGAAATTATGCCGGAGTCGCGCAATCAGGTGTACGACGTACGCAAAATCATCAAAGCAGTGGCGGATAAGGATTCGACATTCGAGTTGAAGGAACGCTACGGCAAATCCATCGCCACCGTGCTGGCGCGTCTCGACGGCAAAAGCGTCGGCTTTATAGCCAACAACCCGCTGTTCAAGGGCGGCGCACTCGACGCCGATGCGTGCAACAAAGTCACCAGCTTCATGGTGCTGTGCGATTCGTACAACATACCATTGGTGTTTCTGGTCGATGTGCCGGGCTTTTTGATCGGACTCGAAGGCGAACTGCGCGGCATGCCCGGCAAGGTGATTAACTGGATGAACGCGATGACGCTGGTGACTGTGCCGAAAATCACCGTGATGATGCGCAAGAATTACGGTCAGGCTTTTATCAATATGGCGGGCGGCAAAAACGCCGATGAAATCGCCTGCTGGCCCATGGCAGACCTGGGTTTCATGGATCCGGCAGTGTCGGTCAACGTGCTGTATGGCGTGAAATTCGAGGACGACCCCGAGCGCTTCAAAAAACTCAAGGCCGAAGTCGAACGTGATACTTCCGCGTGGGGCTTGGCGGAACTATACGAAGCGCAAAATGTGATCGACCCGCGCGACACCCGCGACTACCTGATCCGCACACTGGAAGTGCATCGCATGCGGCTGAAGAACGGCGTGGGCGAGCATTTGCTGCGCAATTGGCCGACGAGCTACTGAGGGCTGTGAGCAGTGAAAATGTGAAGAGGTGAAGGGGTACCCAATTCACGGCTTCACTCCTTCACGCCTTCACATGAACTTACTTTGAACCGCCGAAATATTCTTGGACTCGCAGTGGCAAGCAGCACGGTGCTGCTACAAGGCTGCTCGCCACTGGCCTTGCTTAACGGCTGGGTGCCGTCCAGTACCTATAGTGTAAAGACTGATGTCGGCTATGGCCCGCTGGCGCGTCACCAACTCGACATCTATCGTCCCAGCAGTGCGCAGGGCGCCGCACCCGTTGTGGTATTTTTCTACGGCGGCAATTGGGATAGCGGCGCGCGCGCGGATTATTTATTCGCCGGCGAAGCGCTGGCCGCCAAAGGCTATGTCGCCGTGGTGCCCGACTACCGGCTCTATTCCGAAGTGCGCTATCCCGACTTTCTGGTGGACTGCGCGGCTGCGGTGCGGTGGGTGTACCAGCACATCACGGAATTCGGTGGCGACCCGCAGCGTGTGTTTCTGATGGGTCATTCGGCCGGTGCTTACAACGCAGCGATGCTCGCGCTGAATCCGGCTTATCTGCACGCCGCAGGCGTAGACCCGCGGCGCGTGCGCGGACTGATAGGCCTTGCCGGACCGTATGATTTTCTGCCGCTGACAGGCCCGGTCGCCAAGGCGGTGTTTGGTTTTCCCGATACGCCGATCTCCACCCAGCCCATCCAATTCGCGTCGCCGGCGGCGCCGCCGGCGTTGCTGCTGACCGGCGCGCGCGACGATGCGGTCAAGCCGGGAAACAGTACACGTTTAGCCGCGCGTCTACAGCAGCACGGCGTGCAGGCGCGCGTGATCGTTTACCCCGGCATGGGACATCGCATGCTGTTGGGCGCGCTGGCAACTCCCTTGCGCGGCTTACCCGGATTCGGGCCGGTGCTTGACGACGTTGCGGGGTTTGTAAACGCGTTGTCCGCCAACACCTCGCGCCTCAAGTCTTCAGTTTCCCCAACACCTGCCCCGCAATAATCAATTTCTGAATCTCGCTGGTGCCCTCGTAAATCCGCAGCGGACGAATCTCGCGATACAGACGCTCGACCGTGCTGCCCACGGTCACACCCAGTCCGCCGAACAGTTGCACCGCGGAATCGATCACGCGCTGCGCGGCTTCTGTGGCGTGCAGCTTGGCCATAGCCGCTTCGAGCGTAACGCGATCACGCAGCGTGTCTTTGGTCCACGCCGCGCGATACACCAGCAACGCGGAGGTTTCGACATCGAGCGCCATGTCGGCGATGCGCATCTGTGTCGCCTGAAACTGTGCCAGCGGCTGACCGAACACATGGCGTGCGCGCACATGCGCGCTTGCCTCCGTCAGCGCGCGCCGTGCAAAGCCCAATGCCGCAGCACCGACGGTGGCGCGCATCACATCGAGTGTAGCCATCGCCACTTTAAAACCCTCTCCGGGTTTGCCGAGCAGTTGACTCGCCGGCACGCGGCAGTCGTCAAATGCCACCGTGCCGATGACGTGGGGCGCCACCACGTGTATCGATTCCGGCACGCTTAAGCCCGGCGCGTTTGCATCAACCACAAATGCCGACAATCCTTTTGCGCCGGGCGCCTCACCCGTGCGCGCGAACACAATGTAGGCGTGCGCAACACCGGCGTTGGATATCCACGTCTTGCGCCCATTCAGTATGTAAGCGTCGCCGTCGAGCCGCGCGCTGGTCTGCAACGCGGACACATCCGACCCGGCTTCAGACTCTGACAGGCAGAAGCCGGTGATGCATGAGCCCTCGGCGATACGCGGCAGATACGCACGCTGCTGCGCTGCTGATCCAAACAACACCAAAGGCACCGCGCCCAGCCCCTGCATCGCAAACGTGCAATCGGCCAGCCCCGAACACCGCGCCAGCACATCGCGCGCAATGCACAGGCTGCGCACGTCCACGCACGCCGCACTTACCTCACTTACGTTAGGGCCGCCGAGCGCAGCGGGCAGCAGGTAACGCAACCAACCGCCTGCGCCCAGCAGGCGCGCGATGTCGCGCACCGCCTGTGTTTCTTCGACACTCTCGGCTTCCAGTGTGTGGCGATGCGATGCCACCCACGCCTCGAGTTCGCTGGCGAGACGGCGGTGCGACTCGTCGAAGAAAGGCCATTCAAGAAAGAGGTTGTCGTTGATCACGGCATGAAGTTATCACATCCCCGATAGGCGCAGGAAAAGCCGTGGCGTAAAATAGCGGCTCACACCCTCCATAAACTGAAACCTGCAACCAGACAAAATCCCCATGAAACTCAACGGAAAAACCGCGGTTATTACCGGTGCCGCGTCCGGCATCGGGCTTGCCACGGCACAAGCGTTCGCTGCCGCAGGCGCAGCGGTCGTGCTCGGCGACATCAACATCGCAGGCGGCGAACAGGCCGCAAGCGAACTCAGGTCCGCAGGCTACGACGCCACCTTCATGCCGCTCGATGTCACCGATGACGCGGCGATAGCACGCTTTCGCGACGCGGTGTATGCACGCGCCGACGCACTGGATATTCTGGTCAACGTCGCGGGCTGGAGCAAGGTCGAGCCGTTCGTGAACACCACGCCCGAGTTGTGGCAAAAACTGATTGATCTCAATTACACCGGTACCTTGCGCGTAACCCACGCCTTCCTGCCAAAAATGATCGCGCGCGCTGCGGGCAAAATCGTCAATGTATCGAGCGACGCCGGGCGCGCCGGCAGCGGCGGTGAAGCGGTGTATGCCGGCAGCAAGGGTGCGGTGATCGCGTTTACCAAATCGCTGGCGCGCGAAACCGCACGCTACAAGCTCAACATCAACTGCGTGTGCCCCGGCCCCACCGATACGCCGCTGCTGGCATCGACCCCGGAAAAGCAACGCGAGGCGCTGATGCGCGCGATTCCGTTTCGCCGTTTTGCAAAGCCCTCGGAAGTGGCGGACGCGATTTTGTTTTTCGCCAACGACCGCTCGTCGTATCTCACGGGGCAGGTGTTGAGCGTGAGCGGTGGGTTGACGATGCAGGATTGAAGGCAAAACCTTTTTCGCCACAGATTTCACAGATGGACAGAGATAGGATCAAGGACAAATAAGCCTTGGCACAACCAGCATGTAGGGTGGGCACGCACTTTGTGCCCACCGTTCGGAGCTCTGCGTTTACGCGGCGGCGTGGGCAAAACAAAAACCGTTTTGCCCACCCTACACCCAATGTTTTTTTATCTGTGTTCATCTGTGAAATCTGTGGCTAAGTATTTGTTTTTAAATTAATTTATAGGAATACAGCAATGGCCAAGGCCGCTGATTTCAAACCCCGGCACTTCAAGTGGGAAGTGCAAGGCAAAGTCGCCACCGTTACGCTTAATCGCCCGGAGCGCAAGAATCCGCTCACCTTTGAATCGTACGCCGAGTTGCGCGACACCTTTCGCGCGCTCACTTACGCTGACGATGTGAAGACCGTGGTGGTTACCGGCGCGGGCGGCAATTTTTGTTCGGGTGGCGATGTGCATGAAATTATCGGGCCTCTCACCAAGATGAAAATGCCGGGCCTGCTGGAGTTCACGCGCATGACCGGCGATCTGGTGAAAGCCATGCGCGCGTGTCCGCAGCCAATCGTTGCCGCCATCGACGGCATCTGCGCCGGCGCGGGTGCGATGATCGCCTGCGGTTCGGACATCCGCTACGGCACCGCACGCAGCAAAGTGGCGTTCCTGTTCGTGCGTGTGGGGCTCGCCGGCGCTGACATGGGCGCGTGCGCGCTGCTGCCGCGCATCATCGGACAAGGCCGTGCTTCAGACCTGCTCTACACCGGCCGTTCCATGGGTGGTGAGGAAGCCGAGCGCTTTGGTTTCTATAACGCGCTGCACGAACCCGAAAAAGTGCTGGCTGCCGCGCACGACATGGCGCGCACACTGGCCGATGGCCCCACCTTCGCGCACGGCATGACCAAAAAGCTGCTGCATCAGGAATGGAACATGGGCCTCGACGAAGCCATCGAAGCCGAAGCCGAAGGGCAGGCCATCTGCATGCAGACACAGGATTTTCATCGCGCGTATCACGCGTTTGCCAACAAGCAGAAACCGGTGTTTGAGGGGGATTGAGCGCCCTACGGTTTGTTTTTTTCTTCCAAACTGCGTATCAGTTTTCCCCAGCGCGCCATGTCGTTGCGGATCACCTCGGCGAATTCCGCAGGGGTATTGCCCACCGCATTAAAGCCGAGGTCCACCACATACTTGAGCACGTCGGGTGCATGCAGCGCGGCGGCCACGTCGGTTTGAAGTTTTGACACCACCGCTGCGGGCGTTCCCGCGGGAGCAAGCATGCCGTACCAGGTACCGGCTTCAAAGCCGGCCACGCCGGACTCGGCTACTGTCGGAATCTGCGGTAGTGTCGGCCAGCGCTGCGGACTGCTGATGCCTAACGCGCGCAGCTTGCCGGAGCGCACAAAAGGCAAGGTGCCGGACACCGAACCGAACATCACCTGCACATGCCCACCCATCAGATCAATTACGGCAGCGCCGGTGCCCTTGTACGGCACATGCACGAGGTTGATGCTGGTCATCACCTTGAACAGTTCCATCGCCAGATACGGCGAGGTGCCGGTGCCGCTGGAGGCGAATGACAATTGGCCGCCGTGTGTCCTGGCCAACGCAACAAATTCCTTCACCGTTTTCACCGGCAGCGAGGGATGCACCACCAACAGGTTCGGCGTGGTTGCGGTCAGCGTCACCGGCGCGAAATCCTTCACCGGATCGTAACTGAGCTTTCTTTGAAACGGCGTGATGGTGTGCGCATTGGTGATCATCACCAGCGTGTGGCCGTCGGCGGGCGAGCGGGCGACAATTTCGGTGGCAATTGAACCGTCGGCGCCGGGACGATTTTCAACCACCAGCGCATGCGGCCAGGTGTCGACGAGCTTGCGGCTCAATACGCGCGCGATGGTGTCGGTGCCGCCGCCGGTGGCGAAACCGACAATCACGCGTACGGGTTTGCCAGGGAAGGTTTGCGCGCGCACGCCGTAAGCACAACCCAAGCTTACAACCAACAGGGTCGCAAACGATATAAATTTCATAATAAAAACAAACAGTTACGCATTGCTGTCTCAGCGTTCAGGACTTGCGACGCGCATGAAACGCATTCAGACGTGCATTGAATTCCGGCGTATCAAACACCACCGCCATGTGCGATGAAACCATATCGAGATGCGCGGCCAGCGTTCCCCCGGTCAACCCCTGATACACCGCGCGCTTCATCAGCGCCACGGCCTGCGACGGCTGTGCCGCGATCTGGCGCGCGAGTGTAAGCGCGGCGCTGCGCACATCGGTGTCTGCCACCACCTGGCTCACCAACCCGATGCGCTCGGCTTCGATGGCATCCACCACGCGCCCCGTCCACAAAAGCTCAAGTGCGCGCGCTACGCCGATTACGCGCGGCAAAAACCAGGTGCCGCCATCGCCGGAAATCACACCCATGTTGATGTAACTCTCGGCGAAAGTGGACGACGCACCGCAGATGCGGATGTCGCACATCAGCGCCATGTCCAGTCCCGCGCCACGTGCCGTGCCGTTGACGGCAGCGATCACCGGTTGCTCCAGCCGCTCCATCGCCAGCGGAATTTTCTGGATGCTGCGCCACAGGTAATCCTTGCGCTCACCGTTTGAAGCGCTTTGCATCGCGGTCATTTCATCGGCATCGCCGCCGGCGCAAAACGCGCGCCCCGCGCCTGTGAGCACCACTGCGCGAATGCGGCTGTCGTCGGCGATTTGTGCCAACGCCTCGCGCCATTCCGCGATCATCTGCCGGTTAAAGGCATTCAGACGCTCGGGCCGGTTTAACTCCAGTACGGCCACGCCATCGTCGGCTACATTGAGATTGATACATTCAAAAGCCATGACAGTTCCTCAGGTGTTTAGTGCTGCGGCGGCATGTGCCTCGCGCGCCAGCCGCGCGCGCAAATCCGCCTTGCGTATTTTGCCATTGGCGGTACGCGGCAATTCGTCAACGATTTCCAGGCGCTCGGGCCAATACATCTTGGCCACCCCGCGCTCCGCCAAAAACGCCTGCATACTTTGCAACGCCAGCGATTGTCCATCGCGGCAAATCACAAACGCACACGCACGCTCACCGAGACGCGGATCGGGCATCGCCACAATCGCTGCATCGCGCACCCGCGCATCTTCGTAAAGAATGTCTTCCACATACTTTACCGGGATGTTCTCGCCACCGCGAATAATGATGTCCTTCAGGCGCCCGGTGATACGCACATACCCCTCGGCATCCAGCGTGGCAAGATCGCCGGTATCAAACCACTCTCCATCGAAATTTTCACGCGTCAGCGTTTCCTGCTTGACATAACCCACAAACATGAAGGGGCCACGGCACTGCAAACGGCCTTCCGTGGCCGGCGCCAGCAACTCGTTCTTGTCATTGACGACCCGCACTTCCATGCCCGGCTGCGCGCAGCCGTCGGTGTTGAGCAGTTTTTTATCCGGCGCGCCGATGCGCGTCAATGTCACCACGGCGTTTTCCGTCTGTCCCCAACCACAGTGTATGGCCACATGCGGCAGCTTTTCGCGCGCTTCGCGCAAGAGCGTGCGCGGTATGGGTCCGCCGC
This sequence comes from Bordetella parapertussis, assembly GCA_945861275.1. Lineage (GTDB taxonomy): Bacteria > Pseudomonadota > Gammaproteobacteria > Burkholderiales > SG8-41 > UBA5216. Next base: position 34,146 of record CAMATZ010000041.1, on the reverse strand, counting down.
CGCAGCGAAAAATCCTGAACGACGACAAATCGCACTGCGTCAGATTTTTCGCGCGCAGCATATCCAGCAAAAACGTGGCGCTGCCGCTGGAAACGGTGATGCGATACCTGGCTATCCAGTCGACCAGTTGTTCCGCGCGCCATACGTCCTGCAACACCACCGTCGAACCCAGTTGTATGGGCAGGCGCACGCCATTGAGAAAGCCTGTCTGATGCCCGATGGTGGAAGCGATATGAATCACATCGTCACGCGTCAGTTGCAGCGACGTCGCGAGCGCCAATTGCGGCGCAACGATGGTGTTGCTGGTGTGCATCACGCCTTTGGGTTCGCCGGTGGCGCCGGAGGTGAACACGATTTCGGTGACCGCGTTGGCGTCGGAGCGCGGCACATCCGGCGGCGCACGCTGTGTTGCCATGAACTCAACCCATGCTATCTCATACGCCGCGGCGGGCTGGCCTACCACCATCACCTGCTGCAATTGCGGCAAATCCGCGCGCAGCCGCGCCGCCATCGCGCGATAGTCATGGCCGCGAAAGGTATCGGGTATCACCAGCAGGCGCGCATCCGACAGCTTCAGCATATGCGCGAGTTCGCGATCGCGGCTACCCGGCGTTATCAGACTGCTGACGACGCCGATGCGCGTTGCCGCCAGATGCAGAACAAAAAATTCTTTCCAGTTCGGCAACTGCAGTGCCATCACCTCGCCCGCGCGCAGGCCCAGCGCCAGCAGGCCGCCCGCACAGCGCGCAACTTGTGCTGCAAGCTCGCGATAGGTGATGGCGCCACGGCTGTCGATAATCGCGGTCTTGTCCGGCGCCACAGCCACTGCGTCGTCGAGAAAATCCGTCAGCAAACGATTCGGCCACGCGCCGCTGGCGGTGTAGCGTTCAATCTGTTCCTGCGTGAGGTGGGTGCTGAAGTGCGCCATCGCGTGTGATCAGGCTGCCGAGGAGGTAAACACGTCCGCGTTATGAGCTATCGCGACCCGCGCCGGAGTGGGTATGGCACAATTTAACCGGGATTGAATACCGGACGCAAGGCGACCGAGGCGAATGATGGCGATTTACAGGGTGATGTCATGAGTAACCACAGTGCGCGCTTGATTGAACACCTGGCCGGGCTCAAGCCCTCGCTGCTGGATAGCGCCATCGGTGCAAGCGCCACGATGGCGTTGCTCGACACCGTGGGTTGCGGACTCTACGGCGCGAATCAACCCTGGGGACGCATACTGCGCGAGCAGGTCATTGCGGAAGGCTCGCGCGGCAAAGCCACGCTGTTCGGCGCAAGCGTCACCGTTGCGCCCTCGCGCGCAGCGCTCGCCAACGGCACCGCCGCGCACGGCTTTGAACTCGACGACATTATTCAGGGCGCGCTGGTGCATCCGGGCGCGGTGGTGATTCCCGCGGCGTTGGCGATGGCTGAACACGCCGGCGCCTCGGGTGAGCGCCTGCTGCTGGGCATAGTGGCCGGTTACGAAGTGATCGCGCGGCTGGGTCTGGCGCTGGGCGCCGAACACAATACGCGCGGCTTCCATACCACCGGCGTTGCGGGCCCTGTTGCGGCCAGCGTAGCCGCAGGAATCGTGTTGGGGCTATCGGTTGAAACGATCCTCTCGGCAATAGGCATCGCCTGCTCCAGCGCGGGCGGCATCAAGGCCTTCACGCAAGGCACTGGCGGAATGGTCAAGCGCATGCACGCGGGGCGCGCGGCTGAATCCGGCGTGCTGGCGTGTGAACTGGCGCAGCGCGGCTTTAGCGGCCCGATGGCGGGCGTGGACGGGCACTTCGGCTTGCTCGAAGTGATCGGCGGCGCGGACACCAGCGTGCAGGCGCTGACGAATAATCTGGGCCGCGATTACGCCATTTCTAAAGTGTGGGTGAAAGCCTACCCGTGCTGCGGCTTAATCCATTCGGTGTCCCACGCCATCGAAGCGATACGCAAAGAAAGCGCACTCACTGCCGCCGACGTAAAAAATATTGTGGTGCATACCAGCCGCCGCGCGGTGGAACACAACGGCGACCCCAACCCGCAGGAGACCATGGCGGCACAATACAGCATTCCTTATTGCGTGGGCGCGGCGGTGGTAAAAAATCCGCGCGACCCGGCGGCGTTCGATGAGCACAGCCTGCGCGACACTGAAATCCGCCGCGTGGCCGCACTCACCCAGTTACGCATCGACGAAAAAATGGATGCGCTATACCCCGCGCACTTCGCCGCGCGCGTGCAGGTGGCGTTAAACGGCAACCGTCACTACGAACACACGGTGATCGATCCCCACGGCACGGCGAGCGATGCCTGCGATGCCGCGGAAATCGAAGCCAAATTCCGCTTGCTGGCGCAGCCGCTTAAAACGCCGCAGCGCATCGATCAGGTCATCGACGCGGTGCGTGCGCTGCACCACGCGCCGTCGCTGGCGGGTTTATCGGCGACGCTGCATGTGTAAGCGTGGCGTGCAGCTATTTTTGATGGCAGCCTCGCTGTATGCGCTCAGCCTATCTGCGTTCGCACAAAGCCCTGCGCTGCCCTACCCTTCACGCCCGGTGCGCATCATCGTGCCCTTCGCCCCCGGTGGCGGCACTGATCTCATCGCGCGCGCACTCGCACAAAAATTGACCGAAGCGTGGAGCCAGCAAGTGCTGATCGATAATCGTGCGGGTGGCGGCACCGTCATCGGCTCGGACATGGTCGCAAAAAGTGTGGCGGATGGCCACACCCTGCTGCTCACCGCCAACCCGCACACCACCAACCCGGCGCTGCATCCGAAACTGCCGTACGACACCTTGCGCGATTTCGCCGGCATCACGCAAATCGCCGCTTCGCCACTGGTGTTGACCGTGCATCCCTCGCTGCCCGCGCGCTCGGTACGCGAGTTGATCGCACTGGCGAAACAACGGCCGGGACAACTGAGTTACGGCACCTCCGGTAACGGCGGGCCGCAGCATCTGGCGGGCGAACAGTTCAAGTTCATGGCGGGTGTCAGCATGGTGCATGTGCCGTACCGGGGCGGCGCGCCCGCGATCGCCGATCTCATCGCCGGGCAAACGCAACTGATGTTTGGCAGCACCTTCACTGTGATCCCGCAGCATAGCGCCGGCAGGCTGCGCGCGCTTGCGGTCACTTCGGCGCAGCGCTCACCCGCGGTGCCGGATTTGCCCACCGTCGCAGAAAGTGCGTTGCCCGGCTACGCCATGATCACCTGGTATGGCTTGTTTACCGCTGCCGCTACGCCGCGCAACGTAATCACCAAACTGCATGCCGATGTGGCGCGTGCGCTGAAACTGCCGGATGTCGTCGAACGCCTCGCACGCGACGGCTCCGACGTGGTGGCCAACGAACCGGCCGCGTTCGATGCGCACGTACGCGCCGAGATCGAAAATGCGCGGCGCATCGTCAAAGCATCCGGCATGCGTCTGGATTGAAAAATCATTTAGAAACAAATAGTTACGATGCACTGTCTGATTGAAACCTTACACCATGCCCAACCCATCCACTACCGACCTCATCATCATCGGCGGCGGCATCGCCGGCATGGTCGCCGCCAATCGCGCAGCGCAGCTGGGCCTTAAAGCCACCGTGCTCGAACAAGGCCGCGACGAAAAATATCTGTGCAACACGCGCTACACCGGCGGCACTTTTCATTTGTGCCTGCGCGAAATCACGCTCGATCCCGACCTGCTGCATAAGCTGATACTTGAAATCACCGATGGCTTCGTCAAGGACGATCTCGCGCATTTGCTGGCGCATGGCGGCGCGCGCTTGATCCAGTGGTTGCAGGACGAAGGCATCCGTTTCATGCGTGCCAGCGCTTCCGAATATCACAAGTGGGTGCTCGCGCCGCCGGGACGCAGCCGGCCCGGCCTCGATTGGGAAGGTCGCGGCGGCGACGTGCTGTTGCGCACACTCGAAGCTCAACTGCTAAAGCGCGGAGGCACACTGGTGCGGGGCGCGAAAGCGCAGTCGTTGATGGATGAAAACGGCAAGTGCGTGGGCGTGATGGCGCAGGATCGCGAGTGGCGCGCGCGTGCAGTAGTCATCGCCGACGGCGGCTTTCAGTGCAACCCGGCGCTGATGGAGAAGTACATCTCAAAACAACCCACGCGGATGAAGCAGCGCAACGGCGGCACCGCCTTCGGCGACGGCCTGCGCATGGCGCAGGCGCTGGGCGCGGCGATTACCGGCGCCAACCGTTTTTATGGGCATGTGCTGTCGAAGGATGCATTGACCAACGACAGGCTGTGGCCGTACCCGTACCTCGATGCGCTGGTGACTGCCGGCATCGTCGTCAATCAGCAAGGCCGGCGTTACACCGACGAGGGGTGTGGCGGTGTCAGCGTGGCCAACGCGGTGGCGGGGCTGGACGATCCGCTGTCATCCACCTGTGTGTTCGATCACGCCATCTGGGAACAGCCGGGGCGCAACGGACTGATCCCCGCCAATCCGCATCTCATCAACGAAGGCGCCACCGTATATGCGGCCGGCGATCTGCATGCGCTGGCAGCCAAAGCCGGTCTGAATGCCGCAACCTTGAGTGAGACCGTCGCCGCCTACAACGCCGCGATCGCGGCCAGCAGCGACGCGGCGGAATTCAAACCCGCCGACGGCATCTCAAGGCGAAACAAAAAATACAAGGCCATGCCCATTATCAAGCCGCCGTTCTACGCCGTACCGATGGTGAGCGGCATCACTTACACCATGGGAGGCATCGTCATCAACACCCACGCGCAGGTGCTGCGTGAAGATGGCAGCGTGATCGGCGGGCTCTATGCCGCGGGCGCGGCCACCGGCGGACTCGAAGGCGGGCCGCAGATAGGCTACGTAGGCGGACTGGCGAAAAGCGGGATTACCGGATTGGCAGCGGCGGAGCACATCGCGGCCCAGGCCGGCCGTTGCTGACGCACCAGATATATGAATCGCGCCTTGATCTGACATAAAGCGGGATTTGATCGAGAGCCTTGTTTCACTACAGACAGGTACCGACGTGTTGCGGTCCATCCCGCCTTGAAAAGCGGACCTTTAGCCAAAGCCACACGGCACCTATCATCAAGCTGACGCCAAGGAATTTGGCTAACGCTAGCGCTATCGATCGCATAATTGGTGTGGGGGTTTTGAAGGCATCTAACACTCTGCATCAGCTGCGGCGCGCAGCGCCGCCAGCCTGCATGCCGTTGTTAGAGAGACTCAGTCGCTCTGTGCCACCTTGATCGCCTCGGTAATGATTGGCGTGGCGGAGAAGAAGTACGCGCCTTTTTGCTCGAGCGCATCGAATTCGTCGATCCACGCATCCGCGTCCTCCTGCGTGACCGCCTGCCGGCCGACGACAAACGGACGGATCATCCGGGCGAGGTAATAGCTGAAGCTGTTCGCATGATAGGAAGTGTTCAGAACGGGCGCCGGGGTCTGCCGGATCGGTGTCATGCCCGACTGCCGGAGCCGCGCGCGAAGAATTGCGGGAAGATCGGGATATGGGGCATGGGCCGTCCAAGCCGAGAGGACCCGCTCCATCCGCGCCGGCTGCTCGGAGTGCCAGACCACGGAGCTCCAGTTCGTCGCGAGGATGACCACCCTTCCGCCAGGACGTAGCACGCGGCAGATTTCTCGCAGGGCGTCGTCAAGCTTCACCACGTACTCGAACACTTGCACGCCGTAAAGGGCAGTGAATTCCGCGTCGCCGTAGGGCAGCTTAACGGCATCGCCGACTCGGCATTCCACCCATTCGAGCTCGGCACAGCGGGCTTGGGCGGCTGCGATTTGATCTGCGCTGAGGTCCACGGCGCACACCCGACCGATCTGTCCCACGCACTGCGCTGCCTCGTATGTATAGAAGCCACCGCCGCACCCAACCTCTAGGACGCGCTCACCGCTGTGAGGTCGAAGCGCTTCCAAAACTGCGCTCCGACGGACTACCATGTCGTGACACTGGGCCAAGGCGCGCTGCAGACGCGCCATGTCGTCAGCGAAGGCTAGGGTGCTCATGGTCCGTACTCCTCGTCTCTCTAACGTGTTGGTCTGCGGCGGGCCACCGCTGAACATCGCCCTCGCGTGATACTGGCGGCCCGTCCGTAGCACCTTGAGTTAGACATGTTTTTTATCGTAGACAAGGATGCCATCTCGAAATACTTTCGCTTCGTGGAATGGAAACACGTGATGCCCACAGTGCTCGGTGAACACGGCAATGGCCTTGTTGCGCTCGCTGACAATGTGGAAGGCCCTGTGAAATTCTACTACCGAATCATCCATAAGCACGATGCGCAGCAAACCATTTGGGAAGTCGAAGCACTGAGGATTTTCGACAAGATGCTCCATCAGGTGACCAGTGAACTCAGATAACTCCTGTGCCCATTCCTTCACGAGTTGATCGGCAATGCGCGGAATTGGAAGCATGTCTAACGTGAAATATAGACCCGAAAAGGCAAATACAACACCGCCTCGATCGTCGGAGTCTTATACCTTTTCATGGAAATTCAATTGCTTACAATCGAATCCTGAGATGCTTTCATTTTGTTCAAGCCGCGCCAGGAAAAATTATAAAGCCAAATCAATATGTTATGTCGAGGTAATGTGCGTAGGCACTCGTAACCTTGCGCTCCGGGTTGAAGTGAAACACCTCCGCTGACAGGCCACGCACACCGGTGTAGTAGAGCGTGATGCTGTTCACGCCGACGAGCGTGGAAATCAATTCAAAATGAAGATTCGGCGCCAGTTGCAGGGCCCTGGACCAATAAGCGCCAATCGCCGCTTTGCCCTTTAGCACGCCGCTAGGCTCACCGGCGACTTTGATGATGACCGGCGACGACATTTCAAAATCATCGGTGTAATGCGCAAGTATGCGCGCCAGGTCACGCGCATTCCAAGACGCTATCCATTCAGCGGCGAATTGCCCGGCAAATGCTTTATCGATCACGATGGTCCCTGCTGTTTGACGCCGTTAGCGGGCGTAGCCCGGAAGAAGCGTAGCGTATTCCGGGGTTTCATTTTCACAGCAATCGGATTCTACATCCGCAAGCGCACGCACCCTATGGATGCCAACCGTAGTGATAGTACGAAATTCTGTTGAGACGATATTGTGCCACTCCCGGATGCTCTCCCGGAATACGCTGCGCTTCTTCCGGGCTACGAACTGTATTCTCTGTGGCTAACGGCTTTTTCCACGTTTATCGATTTTCCGTACGCATAGCAAATGCCAGCAAAATGCTCGCGATCATCAGCAGCGCCAATGCGCTAAGCGCCAGCGACCAGTGGATGCCGATCGCCGCACCCAGCAGGCCGACGGTCAGCCCGCTGAACGCACGCAGGCCGTTGTTCGACATGTTGTAGAGGCCGATCATGCGGCCGCGCAGTTGCGCTGGTGCGTGTATTTGCACCAGTGTTTGCGCCATCGAATTGAAGGTCAGATTCAGAAATCCGGCGACGAACATCAGCGCCACGGCGAACGGATAATTATCGGTCATCGCGAAGCCGGCGATGGCGATGCACCACAGGATGGTGAGTATGATGGCGTTGCGCGCGTCCGCCTGCAGCAGTGAGCGTGCTTCGAGGATCATGCCGCCGATGAAGGCGCCGCCGGCGTTGGCCGCGAGCAGCACGCTGTAGGAGAACTCGGCTTTCTCAGTGCCCAGATCGTGCGCGAATTCTGGCATCTGCGCCTGAAACGCGTTGCCGACAAAAAACGACGACACGCCCGCGAGCGCGATCATGCTGATCAAAATGCGGTTGCCTTGCGCCATGCGCAATGTGGCCAGCGTATCGGCGAGCCCTCCCCTGCGCGGTGCGCCCAGCGGCGGTTCCGCCACGTGCGGCTGGCGTTGGCCGTGCGTTGTTTTACCCAGCCACACGATCAGCGGAAGATAGATCAGCACGTTAATCAGCAGCCCCGCCGCCGCGCCGAAAATCAGCATCAGCGCGCCGCCCACCGCCGGGCCCATAAGCACCCCGAGCTGGCGGCTGGTGGCATTGAGCCGCACCGCACTTTGCAGGTTTTTGCCGCCGACAATATCGTGTATCAGCAATTGGCTCGCCGGCATCCACAACACGCCTGCGATGCCGTGGATGGTGAGCAGCACCACCGCGTGCCACTGCTGCGTGGCGTCGGTCAAAAACAACAGCGCCCAGCCGAGCGAGGCAATCATGTAGAGCACCATCGCTAACTGAATCAGGCGCCGGTTGTCGTAACGGTCCGCGAGCGCGCCGGAATACACTGAGAACAGCAAAAACGGCAGCCAGTGCGTGAGTATTGCGATGCCCGCGAGCGTGGGTGAATGAAATTTCTGGTAGAGCACCCAATAGCTGATGACATGTTCGATGTTGTCCGCCATCATCGCCAGCGCATTGACGATGAAGTAGCTGCGATACTGCGGGTGGCGCAGCGCGGCGAAACTTTTTGGTGAGTCGCGTGCTTCGCTGGCTTCAGCGCGCGGCGTTGGAGAATCGGACATAGGCTACGATTGTATCCGGTCTCTTGTGCGCGCCGGCACAGGCGCAGCGTATGCTGATGCGAAAAGGGAATTCATGGTTGCGCGAATTGTGGGCCGGGTAGCGTTGTGGATCGGCATCGTCGCCGCGTTGGCGATGCCCTGGGTGCCGTTTGTTTACCGCTGGCTTTATCCGCCGCGCACGCCGGCGGTGTCTGCAAACAACAGCCTATGGGATTTCATCGGCGCCCTGCTGGGGGGCTTGGCATCGATCGGCGACGGCATCGCCATAATGGTGTGGACGCTGGGGCTGGCCGCCACCACGCTGGTGGCGTCGTTGCTGGCGCTGATCATGGCGTGGCGCGCGCGGGAATCGCGCGCCCGAAAGCTGCTTTGCGGGCTGCCCGTGTTATTGGCGGTGGTGGTGTGGGGTGCGCTGATTTTAGTAAATTAGACGCGGCTTTGATCGCGGCGCATACGGCGAGCGACAGGAAGGCACCTCATACACAATTGTTTTTATTCATTATTTTATGACGGCGTTGATTGTGGCATGATGCGGCTCGACAGCGTGTCGCAGACACGCGCCGCGGCTTACAGGAGGGGCACCCGTGTCCAAACAAAATTTAAAAATGCTTGCGCTGACGGCCGCGCTGCTGACCATTGCACCGAGTATGGCGCAGGCGCAAACCGCTTCGACGAGCTCAGGACAGGCATTCCCCACCAAACCGGTGCGTTTTGTGGTGGGCTTCGCGCCGGGTGGCGGCGTGGATGTCAGTGCGCGCATTCTTTCGCAAAAGTTTAATGAGATGTTGGGACAGACATGGATCGTAGACAATCGCGCGGGTGCGGGCGGCACCATCGGCACCGACATCGTGGCCAAGGCGCCCGCAGATGGCTATACCGTGTTGTTTTGCGGCATCTGGTCGCATGGTATTGCACCCTCGCTCTACAAGAAACTGCCGTACGACCACTACAAGGATTTCGCGCCGGTCACGACCATCGGCACCACGCCTAACGTGCTGGTGGTCAACCCGGCGGTGCCGGTGAAATCAGTGCGTGAGTTCATCGCCTACACCAAGGCCAACAACGGCAAGACTGTTATCGCTTCTCCCGGCAGCGGCAGTTCGCCGAACCTGACGATGGAGCTGTTTCGCCTGACCACCGGCATCGATTTCGTGCATGTGCCGTACAAGGGCAGTGGGCCCGCGCTGATCGATTTGCTGGGTGGCCACATACAGTCGATGTTCGACAACATGTCATCGCAATTGCCGCTGATGAAATCGGGACGCACGCGCGCGCTCGCGGTGACCTCGCCCAAGCGCAGCATGCACCTGCCGGACGTGCTGACGATGACCGAAGCGGGCGTGCCCATCGAAGTTACGGTATGGTACGCACTGTGCGCGCCGGCCGCCACGCCCAAACCCATCATTGCCAAACTCAACGCAGACCTGGGCAAGGTGCTGAGCGCGTCCGACACGCAGCGCCGCCTCGCCGAACACGGCGTCGATACCGCGTCTTCGACGGCGGAGCAGCTCGCCGCGTTCATCAAGCTGGAAACCGACAAATGGGCGCGGGTGGTGCGCGACGCAAAGGTGCCGCAGCAGTAGGCCGGACAGCTGCGGGAAGCGCCATGCACGCTTGGCAGCGACTGGGTTTAATCGTCGTCGTGACCGGCGTCGCGCTCGCGTCAGCGCAGGCGCAACAGAATTTCCCGAGTAAACCGGTGCGCATTGTCAACTCGAGCACCGCCGGCGGTCAGCCCGACATGGTGGCGCGCATGATCGCCCAGAAAATGAGCGAAAGCTGGGGGCGTCCGGTGGTGATGGATAACCGGCCGGGCGCGGGCGGTGTACTGGCCGCGAACCTGGTGGCCAGGGCTGCGCCCGATGGCCACACACTGCTCTATGTGTTGCCCAATTTTGTCATCAGCACGGCGCTGCAGCCGAGCCTGCCTTACCATCCGATCAAGGACTTCACCGGGGTTGCCCAGGTCGGGATCAGCACCAACATCCTTGTGGCAAGCCCTGCGCTGGGCGCCAGGTCCGTCACGGAATTCATTGCCATTGCCAAGGCGCAACCCGGCAAACTCATCCATGGCTCCGGCGCGACCGGAAGCGCGGGCCACCTCAGCGGTGTTAGATTTGGGCTCATCGCCGGTATCAAGGTCATACACGTAGCGTTCAAGGGCGGGCCGGACGCAGCGATTGAGGTGCTGGCCGGGCGCAGCCACTACACCGTCGCCACCATGGGTGTTGCGTTGCCGTTCATCAAGGACGGAAAGTTGCAGGCGCTGGCGGTGATGTCACCGCAGCGTGCGCCGGTATTGCCGGATGTGCCCGCGCTGGGCGAGACGCAATCCGAATTCAGGCGGCCCGAAACCTCGCACGGGTTGGTAGCGCCCGCCGGAACGCCACGCCCCATCCTGAATCAGATCAGCAAAGAGCTCGCACGCATCCTCGAACTCCCCGACATCAAGGAGCGGCTGCAAAGCATCAGCTATATTTCCGCGCCCAGCACACCCGAGGCGTACGACAGGATACTGCGCGAGCAAATGGAGACCGTATCGCAGGTGGTGCGCGATGCCGGGCTGCGGCCCAGGTGACTGTGTGACTACGCCGGCCACACCGGCTGGTGGTAGCCCAACGGCACAGTAGGCCGCTCCCATCGCGGCGGTGTTTCGGACAGGCGCAGCACCGGCGCGAGGTGCCGCAAGCGGCCGACCGGCGTGTTGCTGGTCATCGACCAGCGTTCGAGTTCCGCGGGCGTGAACTCTTTCGGCACGTCCTTGAGTTCGGCCTCCGGCACCTGCCCGCGCTCCACCAGCCAGCGCCCCACCTGCGCCAGCGAGATGCGCACCAGCCAACTGCCACCCTCGCGCGTGCGGCGCGCAAGCGCCACCATCGCACCGAACGCCATTAAGTAACCGGTCAGAAAGTCAATCGCCGACACCGGATAAAATTGCGGGCCCGGTGCAGCGCCCGGGAACACTACGCCCTGGCGATGGGTGATACCGCTGACCGTCTGCACCACGGTGTCGAAGCCGCGGCGCGATGCCCACGGCCCGGCATGACTGAACGCGCATAGCGACACCACCACGATGCCCGGCCGCATTTGCGCCAGCGCCTCGGGCGTGAAGCCGCGACTGCCGAGCGTCCCCGGCCGGTAACCTTGCGAAAACACATCCGCCTTGCGCACAAGCCCGCGCAGGACCTCGACATCCTTCGCTTCGCGCAAATCGAGTTGCGCAGAAAGCTTGCCGTGGCCGGTGTCGTATTCCTGACGCCCGAGACTGGGCAGGTGCGCGCCGGTGATTTTCAGCACCTCGGCGCCATGCTCGGCGAGTGTGCGGGCACAGGTCGGCCCGGCAATGACCCGCGTCAGGTCGAGCACGCGGATGCCGGATAACGGCCGCTCACCCTTGGGGAGCGGTTCCGGCGCACTGTCGCCGATCCTGACAATCTCCATCAGTGGCAGCGCGGCAATCGCTATACCCTGCGGATGCAGCGCCCACTCATCCATCGTGCGCACCATGCCACCGGCGCCGTGGGCGGCGATGATCGCCTCCTCGAGTTCGAGCGCGTCCCACTGCGCCACCGCCTTGCGCACCGCCTCGCGCTCTTCAGGCACGCCCAGCACTTTGAGCACCGCGGCGCGATGATTTGGAAAATTGCAGTGCAGATAACTCCAGCGGCCATGCTTTGCCGGATAGGTGCCCATGACCGAATGGCGCCCGTTGGGCACGGGTGTGCCTTCCATATTCAAATAGGCGCCACTGCGCAGCGAGGCGGTCGCCTGGCGCGTATCGATGGCAATTGACTGGCGGCGCCCGGTGCGCAATTCCCAAAGGTCGTTGACAGCCAGGCCCACCGCTGCAAGCGACGCGGCAGCCGTTTCGGCGATGCGAAACGGCGTCGGCAAAATCGGATCGAGGCCACCGCTGATTTCGACCGCACTGGCGCGTTCCGCCGACCAGCCGGCAATGGGTAACAGCGTACTCAAAGCATCCTGGATCATGATCGGACTCCTGGTTTTGCCGCAGTGCTCGGCGTCACAAGCGGTGGATTCCTCTGCTGTTGTCAGAGGTGGTGAAAAAATGGATAGGCAATAATAATGCGCCAGGATCGACGCGCTGTCCATTCGCGGTAGTCACCGGCGAAAACTCATCGCGTGTCACAGGGTTGACTGTTGGCCGGGTGAGGGATAACTTGCGAGCGCGTGACCCAGCAATGAAAATTTCCTAGCGTCACTTTCCAGCCGACTCAACAGGAGCCTCGTGCGATGGACACCAGCGAGAAATCAGAAGCGAGCACCAAACAGCAGGGCATGCAACTGCTGAAGGCCTTTGTCAGTACCACGCCGTTCTCACCCGGGCGGCGTCCCTTCTTCAAGTACCGCGACCTCGGACTCGAAGGCGCCACCGGCGGGCGCATGCGCGCGTACCAGAACAGTTCCATCGCCGGCATGACGGAACCCACCGGCTGGCACTACCACATCTGCGAGATGCAGTTCGTCTACGTGCTGAAAGGAAAGCTGATCATTGAATTCGAGGACGGCACGGTTGGGACCTTCACCGCCGGCGACGCTTTTTTTGTCCCTGGCGGCGTGCGCCACAACGAAATCTACGTGTCGGAGGACAAGGAAGCGCTGGAAGTATCAGTGCCGGGCAAGATCGAAACGGTGAACGTCGAGCGCCCCGCGGGGTTGCCGGAGAAATTGCGGGCAGTGAGCAACGAGCACCCGTAGATCGGAACGCGCAGCGGTTCCGACCTGCCTATTGCTGCACCAGCCGGCTTCGGCGCGACGACGCCGCCGTATAATGACGGGCAACTACCACGGGGAGACATCCATGAACGGCGCAGAAAGTCTGGTTCGCACGTTGTTGAAGGGCGGGGTGGAGGTGTGCTTCGCCAACCCGGGTACCTCGGAGATGCATTTCGTCGGCGCGCTGGACCGCGTCGAAGGCATGCGTTGCGTGCTGGGCTTGTTCGAGGGCGTGTGCAGCGGTGCTGCCGACGGCTACTACCGGATGACAGATAGGCCCGCCTCAACGCTGCTTCATCTGGGCCCTGGCCTTGCCAATTCTGCGGCGAATCTGCACAACGCAAAAAAAGCAGGGTCGGGCATCGTGAATATCGTGGGCGAGCACGCGCTCTATCACATCCAGTACGACACGCCGCTGACGGCCGATATTGAAGGCATTGCGCGGCCGTTCTCGCACTGGGTGAAGACCTCGCCGACATCAAAGACAGTTGCCGCCGACGGCGCGCTCGCGATCCAGGCCGCGCGTATCGCACCGGGCCAGATCGCAACGCTCATCTTGCCGGCCGACACCGCATGGGGTGAAGCCGACGGCGTCGCGGACACGCCGGACACGCCAGCCCCACTGAAACCACAGAACGATGCCGTGGTTGCCGCGGCCAAGGCCTTGAAGCACGGCAACTCGGCTATGCTCTTTCTCGGCGGCCGGGCGTTGCGCGCGCGCGGCCTCGAACTGGCCGGCAAGATCGCCGCCAAGACCGGTTGCCGTGTTCAGGCTGCAGGCGGCACCGCGCGCATCGAGCGCGGCGCCGGGCGCGTTGCGACGTTGCGTCTGCACTTCGTCATCGAGACGGCGCAGGAGCAGCTCAAGGGCGTCACGCAGATGGTGCTGGTCGGCGCCAAGCCGCCCGCTGCATTTTTCGCCTATCCCGGCAAGCCCAGCGTGCTGACCCCGTCGGACTGCGAGACCACGACGCTGTGCCCGGTGGAAGGGGATCCCCTTGCCGCGCTCGAAGCGCTGGCTGCCGAACTCGGCGCGCTGAACGAGAAGGCGGTTGGTGTTGTGCAAAGCGGCCGCCCCGCGCGTCCAACCGGTAAGTTTACGCTCGAAGGTCTGGGCCAGGCGCTGGGCGCCACCATGCCCGAGGGCGCGATTGTAGTCGACGAATCGGTTACTACCGGCCGTGGATTCTTTCCCTACAGCGCCGGCGCACCACCCCACGATTGGCTGAACAACATGGGCGGTTCGATCGGCTTCGGCACACCGGTTGCGGTGGGCGCGGCAGTGGCCTGCCCCAATCGCAAAGTGATCGCCATGATCGGTGATGGCAGCGCCATGTATACGATCCAATCCCTGTGGACCATGGCGCGGGAAGGCCTGGATATTTGCGTGATGATCTTCTCCAACCGCTCATACAATATTCTTTACAGTCAACTCGCCAGTGTCGGTGTGGCCAATCCCGGTCCGCGCGCCATCGACATGCTGACGCTGGATCGGCCGACGATCGATTTCGCGGCGCTGTCGAAGAGCCTGGGTGTACCGAGTGCACAGGTGCATGATCTTGAAGCACTGACCCAACAGCTCACCAATGCCATGGCGCAAAGAGGACCTTACTTGATCGAAGTGGTGATGTAGGATTAGTTCCTGCCTCACTTTTTCGGGCGCTGACGGTAAACGCTCAGCGCCCCCGGACTCACTTGTGTAACTTATACCAAGGATGCGGATTTCCCGGCACCTTCACGCGCAGCGTGTATACCGACGTGTGCGCGCAACAGAACAACGTGCGCATGTCCGGCCCGCCAAAAGCGAAATTCACCGACTGCTCCGGAAACTTGATGATGCCCACGCGCTTGCCGTCGGGCGTCATCACCCAGATGCCGCCAGGCCCGGTGCAATACACACGGCCGATGCTATCGACTTTCAGGCCGTCGGGTATACCCGGCTCCGCGCCTTCGTTCAGGTCGGCGAATATGCTGCGCCCCGTCATGTTACCGGCGGCGTCGAGTTTGATGGCGTGGATGTATTTCGATGAGCGCGTGTTCGCCACATACATCGTGCGTTCATCGGGCGACAAGGCGAGGCCATTCGGATATTCACAGTTCGCGAGCCGGCGGACGCTGCCGTCCGTGGCCACGCAATATACCCCAGCGCTATCCCATAAATTATTGTCGCCATCACGGCCTGGAATTTCGCGCTCGTGGTAGGGGCGGCGCTTGTCCGGATCGGTGAAATAAATGCTGCCATTCGAGTGGCACACCACATCGTTGGGGCGGTTAAAGCGGCCGCCCTTGTAGCTGTCCGCCAGCGCCTCAACTTTGCCGCTGGCGTCGGTGCGCGTGACACGCCGGGCATCGCCCTCGCATACGATCAGGCGGCCCTGCAAATCAAACGTCGTGCCGTTGCCGCCCTCGGTTATGCGCACCAGTTCCGGTTTTTGCCCGAGCTTGATACGGTGCAGCCGGTTCGGGCGCAGGTCGACGAAATACCAATAGTCATCGGGATGCCACAGCGGGCCCTCGGTAAAAACGAAGCCGGTAGCGACGCGTTCGGCTTCGGTGGTTTCGAGGACTTCGGGCAAATAGTTTGTAGCAGGCATCGCTGGCTCCGTAATGAGTGAGGGGACAAATCAGCATACGACTTTCCGTCCGTGTCCGCAAAAATGCACAGCAAATGCGCACCACCGGCCGGGTTCGCCGCGTCGCCTCGGCTATTTCGCGCTACCGCCAATTTCCCCATTTGACCGCCGCCACCGTGCCGGCGCCGTACGCAATCATGGCGAAGCCGATCACCGCGAACAAGCCGGTCAGCGTGCCGTCGAAATAGCGCAACACCACCCAACCGCCAATCACTGCAATCAAAAAGCGCGCGCTGCCCGCCAGCACCGGCCACAGCATTTTGCCCGCGCCCTGGGACGCAAAATAAAGCGCAATGCCCGCACCGAAGAATGCGTAACACCCTCCGGCAATGCGCAGATAGGCATAGGCCGCGTCCAGCACCGCGGCGTCGCTGCTGAACAATCCCGCCCACACGCCGGGCCACAGCGCCACCACCAGCCCCACACTTCCGGTGACGCCTGCCGCCAGCGCGGCGCCCGACCAGGCGATGCGCCGCGCGCGTTGCACGTCGCCGGCGCCGATGCAGGTGCCTACCATTACCACCAACGCCGAGCCCATCGCAAACACCACCGGTATTTGCAGCAACTCCAGGCGAACCCCCAAACCGTAGCCCGCAAGCGCCGCGGTGCCAAAGGTGCCTACCATGCCGGTAACGATGATCGCGGCTGCAATGACCTGCAGTGTGTTGAACGATGAAAGCAAACCTACTTTCAGAATGTCTGCAAACAAACGCGCACTGAATGTTATGCCGCTGCGCCGGACATTCAGGCCGGCATGCCCCGCAAGCAGGTAGCCCGCGAAACACAGCGCGCCCGCGCCAAACGAACACACGGTCGCGATGGCAGCGCCCGCAACGCCCAGTTGCGGAAACGGTCCCCAACCCAACACCAGCGCGCCGCACAGCGGTATCTGCAACAACGCGGTGACGCTCAGCGTAACCGCAGGTACCGCCATGTTGCCGGTGCCGCGAATAATATTGGCGAGAATATTGCACAGCCACACGCTCAGTGCGCCGCCAAATACGATGCTCGAGTACTCAATCGCGTAAGCCAACGCCGCACCACTGCCGCCCAGCAATCGAAACAAAGCGGGGCCCGCAAAAATCATTACCATCGTGAACAATAGGCCGAAAGCGATGGCGATTACCACGGCATGCCAGGCCAGCCGCTCGGCGCGTGCAACATCACCCGCGCCCATAGCGCGCGCGACGGCGGAAGATACGCCGCCGCCCATCGCACCCGCCGACATCATCTGCATCAGCATCAAAATCGGAAACACCAGCGCAACACCGGCGAGACCTTCGGTACCCACCCTGCCGGTAAACCACGCATCCGCAAAGCTCACCAGCGCCTGCATCAGCGCCAGCAGCACATTGGGCGCAGCCAGGGCAAACAGCGTGGGCAGCAGCGGCGCGCTCAGCAGGCGTGCTCTACGATCCCTCGCGTTAGCTGCGGACATTTTTTCGCGCGCCGCATGCGCACCCGCATGCCGGATCAGGCGCCCTCGACAATCCGCAAATCACGGTCCGCGCCATCGCCCAGCGCCTTCAGTGCGGCCTGATAGCCGGGGCTGTCGTGCGTGGCAATCGCTTTTTCAACGCTGTCGAATTCGATCACCACCACGCGCTCCATCTGCCCCAGCTCGTAGGTCTTGGCAGGCATGCCGCGCACCAGAAATTTTGCGCCCGCTGCCTGCATCGCCGGCCCCGCAAGCGCGCGGTACGCTTCGACTTTTGCCGGGTCTTTGATGGCACGAAACACGTTGATCCAGTAGCCTTTTGCCATGATGATCTCTTTATAATTAATTGTTTAAAAACAAATACTTACATTTTTTACTTCTACACAACGCAGCGTTTTCTCAAATCCGTAATCTGCCCATCCTGATACCCGAGCTCACGCAAAATTTCATCGGTGTGCTCCCCGCAATCCGGTGTGACACTGCGTATCTCATTCGGCGTGCGTGACAAGCGCACCGGCTGATTCACCAGTCCGATGTCGCCCAGCTGGGGATGATGAATCGGCGCCGACATACCGTTGTGCTGTACCTGCGGATCGGCGAACACTTCGTCCATTTTGTAAATCGGTCCGCCGGCCACGCCGCCTTCTTCGAAACGCGCCGACCAATGGGCACTGGTGTGCTTGATCATCGCTTGCTGCAAATCTTTGTTGAGCGCCACGCGGTTTTTTGAGCGCGCCTTGCTGTCCTTGTAATCGGGCTTGTCGATCAGATGCTCAATGCCGAGCGCCTTGCACAGGCGCGCATACATCTCGTTGCCGCCGGCGGCGATGTTCATGTAACCGTCGGCAGTCTGGAACACGCCGGTGGGGATCGATGTCGGATGATCATTGCCCGCCTGTTCCGGCACCTCGTGATCAATGGTCCAGCGTGCCGCCTGAAAATCCAGCAGCGCAATCATCGCATTGAGCAGCGACACCTCCACCCACTGGCCCTCGCCGGACTCCTCGCGCTCCAGCAGCGCCGTCAGCACGCCCAGCGCACAATACAGGCCCGCCGCGGAATCCGACACCGCGCAGCCCGCGCGCATCGGGCCTTGGCCCGGTTGCCCGGTAATCGCCATCAGCCCGCCCATGCCCTGGGTCACCTGATCAAAGCCCGGGCGCTTGGCGTAGGGACCGTCCTGGCCGAAGCCTGAAATGCTGGCGAGAACAATTTTCTGATTAACTTTCTTCAGCGATTCATAATCGATGCCAAGACGGAATTTCACATCAGGGCGATAGTTCTCCGCCACCACGTCCGAGCGCTCGACCAACTGCTTGAAAATTTTCAGGCCATCAGCGTCTTTCAGATTAAGCGTGAAGCCGCGCTTGTTGCGATGCAGGTTCTGGAAATCCGCGCCGTTGCGCGAACCGCCCCAGGCATCGGGAAGATTAAGCCCCGGCGGTGTTTCGATCTTGATCACATCCGCACCCCAATCGGCAAGCTGGCGCACGCACGTGGGGCCGGAGCGCACACGCGTCAAATCGATCACACGGAATCGCGCCAACGGGCCGCGGCGCTGAGTGGTTGCATTCATTGCTTGTTGTCCTCGCACAGGAATACTGCTGATTAAATGAGGTTTCACCGGTCCAGACTCGCCGGCCGTTAACCGCAAGTTTCGCACAAAACCGGCGACCGCTAGTCGCGGGCGGGGTTGCGCGATGCACGCGCCGTAAGGCAAAGCGGCCATCCCCTATAATTACCGCCACCCCGCAAACCCCGTGGAACAGGACCTCTGCCATGCAAATCGTACCTTCGCCGGATGTCATTGGCGCCGAGATTCAGGGTGTGGATCTGGCGCAGCCGTTGTCGGACACTGTGTTCAGCCGCATCGAGGCGGCCTTCAACGCGCATGCGGTGGTCTGCTTCCCGCAACAGCAGCTTAACGAACCGCAATTGATCGCGTTTGCGCGGCGCTTTGGCGACGTGGAAAAAATTTTCCTCACGCGTTATGCACATCCGAAGTTTCCCGAAATCATGTACGTGTCGAACATCAGGGAGAATGGCCGCGACATCGGACACGCCGACGCCGGCCGCGTGTGGCACACGGACATGTCATACACCGCGCGGCCGCCGCGCGCGACCCTGCTCTATGCGCTCGAAATACCGGTTGAAAACGGCGTCGCGCTGGGCGATACGCTGTTTTCAAGCGCCGCCGATGCCTATGACGCGCTGCCAGCGCACATGCAACGACGCGTCGCCCCTCTGCGGGTCATCCATCAGGTCGCGGGCCGCCGCGCGCGCACCGGCACCGGGCAGGAAGATCAGGCCCTGCGCAGACAGCAGCCGGTGGTGGTGCATCCGCTGGTACGCACGCATCCGCACACCGCACGCAAGTGCCTGTACGTGAGCAAGGGCGAATGCGAAGGCATAGAAGGCATGCCGAAGGACGAGGCACTCGCACTGATAGACGAACTGGCCGACCACACCATAGCTCCGCGTTTTCAGCATACCCACCGCTGGCGCGTGCACGACCTGCTGATGTGGGACAACTGCTCGCTGCAGCACCTGGCGTCGCTCAACTACCAGTGGCCGCAGCAGCGGCGGATGATGCATCGCATTACGGTTGGCGGCACCGTTCCTGTCTGATTCCTGGGAGCGCTGCGCCTTCGACTGGCCCGGAACCGGCCTGGACCATGCCAAGCCTGCTTACGGCTTCTTCGCCAGCAACGCGCGCCAGCGTGCAATTTCCGATTGCAGGAATTTTCCAAATTCTTCGGGCGTGCTGTGCTTCGTCACCAGACCCATGTCACCGAAGCGCTTGCGCATGTCCGGCAGTGCGAGTGCAGCGCCGATTTCGGCATTGAGCTTCTGCACCACCGCGCGCGGCGTGCCGGCGGGCGCGAACACACCGCCCCAGCTTGCGAAATCGTAGCCCGGCAAGCCGGCTTCGGCCGCCGCCGGCACCTCCGGGAATGACGGATTACGTTGCGGTGTGCTGACCGCGAGCGCGCGCAGCAACCCTCCTCTGATATGCGGCGACGCGGCGGCGAGCGGATCAATCATGAACGTGATGCGGTTCGCGATCAGGTCGGGATGCGCGGGCGTGCTGCCCTTGTACACCACTTCTGTCATGCCCGGCAGCCCGCCGGAGATCTGCGCCATCAGCAGCGTGGCCAGCTGATGCGGGCTGCCCGGCCCGGTGGCGCCGTAAGTAATTTTTTGGGGACTGGCCTTGATGAACTTCAACAGCTCCGGCAGCGATCTCAGCGGCGACTGCGCGCTCACCAGAAACACGTACGGCGTGATGTGCGTCATCGACACCGGCGCGAAATCCTTGACGGCATCGTACGGCAGGTCCGGCACTGTGATCGGATTGATCGACATGTTGGCCGCCGCCTGCAACAGCGTGTAACCGTCGGGCTCGGCTTTCGCCACCAAATGCGAACCGATGATTTGCGAGGCGCCGGTGCGGTTGTCGATCACCACTTGTTTACCGAGCGATTGCGTGAGCTTGTCGCCCAGCAAACGCGCCACGATGTCGCTCGGTCCGCCCGTCGGTGACGGCACGATCACACGTATGTTTTTCACCGGGTATGCCGGCTGGCTTTGTGCGGTGAGCGGCGCAACCGCCATGACGATTGCGCATGATGCGGCGGCGATCAGCAGGTAACGCATCGACTATTCCCCTAGTTGTTGTGGTGGGTTGCCGGAATGCAGCCGACAGGCCGGGTTCGACATTTACTTGTCGCCCTTGTCGTTGGAATCGGTGGACATATCGAAATACACGCCGATGCCGGTGGCCAGTCCGTTCGTGTCAAAGTTCACCACGTACACCCCCATGTTGGGACTCAAGCGGACGCGCCATTCCCAGGCGCTGTGCGCGAGATACTGCGTGGTGAGGCAGGGCTTGCCGAGCAACGCGATCACCTGTGCTTGCGTGGTGACGCCGGGAACCACGCGATGCAGGCGTTCCTCCGTCAGCAATTGCGTGGCACTGCGTCGTTGCATTCATTAGGGTTCGCCCTTGTCGTTGGAGTCGGTGGACATATCGAAATACACGCCGATGCCGATGGCCAGTCCGTTCGTGTCAAAGTTCACCACGTACACCCCCATGTTGGGACTCAAGCGGACGCGCCATTCCCAGGCGCTGTGCGCGAAATACTGCGTGGTGAGGCGGGGCTTGCCGAGCAACGCGATCACCTGTGCTTGCGTGGTGACGCCGGGAACCACGAGATGCAGGCGTTCCTCTGTCAGCAATTGCGTGGCGCTGCGCACCATGCGGCCGCGGTCTATGCCGAACAGCCAAGTCTCGGTACCTTCCGGTCCGTAGGCGTATTCCCAAAACTCGCCGCCCTGCGCGTCGCGGCGCGTATCCGTGGGTTTGCCCAGCTTTTGCACCAGCTCGTCGGCGGTGGTGGCGTTGGGCACGATGGCGCCGGGCATGGCGCAACTCGCAAGCGCACCGGCGATCAGCAGCATGAGGGCAAGACGTGAGTACGCATTCATGATGTTTACTCCTATAGTGTTGTGGCGCTGGGTGGCAAGGATACAACCGAAAGGCCTGCCCCGCTGCGGGTTAAGCCCTACCCGCCACCCGCACAGGCTCAGACAGCGGGTCATGCAGGTGCTTCAGCGGCGCTTGCGCCGCTGCGTTCATGCCGGCGATGCGGCCAAACACGATGCATTCTGCAAGATTACCGCCGCCCTGATAGACGAATTGAAACGCCGAGTTTATTTCGCCGGCCGCGTACAACCTTGGAATCGGCTGATCGTCCCAATCCAGCACTTCGCGCCGCGCGTTTGAACGCAAGCCGCCCTTGGTATTAGGGCCGCCCGGATACAACGGTATCGCAAAGTAGGGCGGCTTTTTCAGCGCACCCATGGTGTTGGGCTCGGCGTTGAATTCGGGGTCTTCTCGCGCTGCGCAATAACGATTCCATTTCTCCACTTGTTGCGTCAGCGCCTCGGTATCCATCAATTCGCGGTTGTCAGGGTGCTCGCGTATTTTCATCGCCAGTTCGGCGATCGTCGCACCCTGCAAAATCCAGCCGTTGCGCAGCGCGTTAAGGTTGCCCTTGTCCCAGTCGATGTCGTTGTAGGCCGCAGCAGCCGAGCTCACGAGGGCGCCGCTATTGAACAGCGTGGTATCGAAAATCATCCACGACGGTATGCGCGGATAGGTCAATGTCACGGTGTCAAATTGCAGCGCTTCCTTGTAAAAAATATAACGGCTGGGGTCTTTGGTAATACGCCGCTCGGATGCATAACGGCGTCCCAGATTATCGACCACGATTTCGTTGGGCTTGCCCACGCTGGATGTGTTGAGCCCGATCTTGAGGCCATGACGCCGCTCCGGTATCGCGCAAATCACGCGCCCCGCCACGCTGCCGACTTTGGAGAGGGCCGCCCCGATCTTCAGCGCCATGCGAATGCCGTCACCGGTATTGGCGGGCGAGCCGTAGAATGCCCAGCCTTCCTTGCCGGGGCCATCGAGGAACGCCTTGCGCATGCGGATGTTGTACTCGAAGCCGCCGCTGGTGATGATCACCGCGCGGCGCGCGTGATAGAGGATGCGTTGACCGTTGTGCAAGGCTTCAACGCCGGTCAACTCGCCGTCCTCGTTCACCCTGAGACTTTGCGCCACGGTGTCGTAATGAATCGGGATTTTTCGTGACAGCACGCCCGTCAACAGACAGGCGTGAAACGCCTCGCCGGCTTCTTTTAGCGATTTGGCCGCGTCCCTGGTGTTGTCGTTGGTGCCAATTTCGTATGCAGTGCCGTAGGTGCTTCTCAGGCACGCGTAGCCGGCGCGGTCGGCGCCCGGAAAATCTTCAAATGC
This sequence comes from Bordetella parapertussis, assembly GCA_945861275.1. Lineage (GTDB taxonomy): Bacteria > Pseudomonadota > Gammaproteobacteria > Burkholderiales > SG8-41 > UBA5216. The sequence continues at coordinate 11,085 of CAMATZ010000041.1, read as the reverse complement.
CGCACCCGCGCTGCTGAAGGTTTTGAACTGCGGATCAAGCCCGCGCATGAAGGCCTCATTTTGCGGCGCATAAGTCGCCCATGCGTGGGCCAGATCGTCGGAAAATTCCGGCTGCTCACCTTCCAGTTTGTGCGGCAGATTTTCGCCGCTGAACATGGCTTTGGCGTAGGCCTTGATCGACTCGAAATCGCCCTCGGGACTGGGGCTGTGAAATCCGCCGCCGCTCATGCGCGAGTTGGAGTAATGCTTAGCCTCCGGCTGCTTTTCGAGTATGACGCTCTCGACACCCGCATCGTGTGCCGCTATTGCCGCGCAGCCGCCGGCGGCGCCAAAGCCGATAATGACGACGTCGGCATGATATTCAATCGTGGATTTTGCTTTCATTTCAGCGCGCGGGACCCACCATGGAAGCGCCACCGTCGAGGCAGATGCTCTGCCCGGTCAGGAACTTCGATTGGTCGGAAAGCAGGAAGCGGGCAAGCTGCCCGGTATCCCAGCCGGTACCTTCACGCTTCATGAGCGAGGCTGCGGCGCGCATGGCGCGGCGCTCCGGCGTGAGATTGCGGTTGATGTTGGGCGTGAACACCGGGCCGAGAATAATGCAGTTTGCGCGGATGCCCTGGGGACCGTGGTCGACGGCGAGGGTTGAGGTGAGCGCAATAACAGCGCCCTTGGTGACTGAGTACACGGTCGAGTGCAGTGGACGAATGCTGCGCAGGGATCCGATGTTGACGATGGAGCCGCCGCCGCCGGCGATCATCGCGGGGATGGCGTACTTGCACATCAACATCATGCTGTCGACGTTGAGGGCGAACATGCTGCGCCACTGCTCAAGGCTCATCTCGGTGACATCGCCCGGCGCGCCGCGACCGACGTTGTTATCGAGACAGTCGAGGCGGCCATAGCGCTGCACGGTGGCTTCAACCACGCCGCGGCAGTTGGCTTCCTGGGTGACATCGGCAACATGGGCGAAGGCCTCGCCACCCTCACGCTTGATCAGGTCCACGGTGTGTTGGGCGAGTTCGAGGGTGCGGCCGACGACGCATACCTTGGCGCCCGCGCGGGCGAGGAGGATGGCGGCAGCGCGGCCGTTGGTGACGCCTTCGTCCAATCCCTGCCCGATGGGTCCGCCTGCACCGGAGACGATGGCAACTTTGCCGATCAGACCATAGTCGTTTGCGATGGTATCGAAAGCCATTTGCTGCTCCTCTTCACTGGATGACGCGGGGGCAGCCGCCGCCAGCACTAACGGCTGTCCGGTTCACGGCTGCATGGTGATTGAAATACGAACGATGTGGACTAGTCAATCGCCGCTATTGCGAGCGGCATTATCGGCAACTGCCGGGCAATGTACAACAGTCTCAGGGGGCGATGCAACGGCCGCCCATGTAAAATCGCCGGAAGTTATCATGCTTGCTATACCCCGCAACGATTTTGTGTTCAACGTAAAAGGTCAGTGCAATGGAACAGCGTAGTTTGGGCAGCTCCGGTCTCAAGGTCTCTGTGGTTGGACTCGGCTGCAACAATTTTGGCGGAAGCCGTATCGATTTAGAGGCGTCGCGCAAGGTCATACATAAGGCGCTCGATCTGGGGATCACGCTGATTGATACGGCGGACACCTATGGCGATCGCGGCGAGTCGGAGAAAATTCTCGGAGAGTGTCTTGGTGACCGGCGCAAAGACATCGTGCTGGCGAGCAAATGCGGGCTGCCGATGGATGCCGCCGGAACCCTGAAGGGCGCTTCGCGCCGTTACATCCTGTCGGCTATCGATGCCAGCCTGAAACGGCTCAAAACAGACTGGATCGATCTCTATATGATTCACCGCCCCGATCCGCTGACGCCCATCGAGGAGACCCTGCGCACGCTCGATGACCTGGTCAGGGCGGGAAAGGTTCGCTATACCGGCTGCTCAACGTTTGCGGCATGGCAGGTAGTGGAGGCGCAGTGGACAGCGAAGCACCATAACCTGAATCACTTTGTGACCTGTCAGGACGAATACAACGTACTCAGGCGCGGGCTGGAGAAGGATCTGCAACCGGCAATGCAGGCTTACGGGCTGGGATTGATACCGCACTCGCCACTGGCCGCGGGCATGCTGACCGGGAAGTACCAGCGAAACGCGCCCATGCCCGCGGGTGCACGCATGACGCGGGAGAAACGGCAGGCGGATCGCTGGATCAACAATACCAACTGGGAAATTGTGGAGCGCCTGAACACGCTGTGCGCAGCGCGCGGCCATAGCCTTTTGGAGTTGGCGATGAGTTGGCTGGCATCACGGCCCCTGGTCGCGAGCATCATTGCGGGCGCAACCACGCCCGGGCAAGTGGAACTCAACGCAAGTGCCGTAAACTGGCAGTTGAGCGCTGAGGATTTAGCGGAGATCGATTACGCAACCCGCCGGAGTACTCCATGAAACCGATGCTGTTGGCTTTGCTGTTGGCTGTATTTTCGGGAACCGTTGCGCCTGCGCTGTCAGCGCAATCTGCAAACGATGGGGCTGCCAGCTATCCCTCAAAGCCGGTACGCTGGGTAGTAGGATTTACGCCCGGCGCCTCCAACGATGTCATTGCGCGCACCATCGGCGCGCGCCTCACCGAGGCTTGGGGCCAGCAGTTCATCATCGACAACCGCCCCGGCGCTTCCGGCATGATCGGCGGCGAAATCGTTGCGCGCGCTGTGCCCGACGGTTATACGCTGTTCCTCGCCACCGGCGGGCCGAACACCATTGCCCCGCAGCTCACGCGCAAACCCGCCTATCGCGTGGAGGATTTCGAATACGTGTCGGTGGTGGCCTATACCTCGCTCATCATCCTGGTGACGCCGTCGTTTGCCCCAAAAACGCCGCGCGAACTGGTGGCGCATATGAAGGCGAATCCCGGCAAAACAAACTGGGGCTCGGCGGGCGTCAACAGCAGCCCGCATGTAGGGCTTGCAACTTTTGAATACGCCACCGGCACGCGCGCAACGCACGTGCCCTACAAGGGCGCGGCAGCGGCGCTTATAGACGTGGTCAGTGGTCAGATCGACGCGATGCACACTTCGGCGGCATCCGCCGAAGCGGCGATTCGCAGCAATCGCGTGCGCGTGATCGCGGTGACAGGGCCCAAGCGCGTGCCGCTGCTTCCAGACGTGCCGACGCTCGCCGAATCCGGCATCAAAGATGGCGACGCGCTGGTGTGGTTCGGCATGGCTGTGCCGCTGAAGACACCGCAAGTCATAGTGCGCAAGCTGAACGCGGGCGTGAGCAGTGCCCTCGCGGTACCGGAAGTTCAGCGCCGCCTGACCGATCTGGGCATGGAGATCATCGGCGGCTCGTCCGAAGCTGCGGCAAAATTCGTGCGCGAAGAAGCGGGACGCATACGCAGTCTGCTCCAGGCCGGGGTGCTGAAGCAGGAGTAGTGGTGAGCGCTGAGGTGTTGACGCGTGGCGGGGCCAAGCTGCGTAGGGCGCAATCCCATTGCGCCGAATGCGATTTGCAATGTAGCCATGCGGCGCAATGGGATTGCGCCCTACGCGCTATAAAGTTATTTGAGGGGCTATACACTAGCGATGCGGCGTGCGTTTGCACCTGAGCAGAAATTGGAATCCCCCGCATAATGAAGCACATGTCCCTTTACGGCCTGTCGGGCGCGCATGTGGTCGCAGTGGTGTGCGCGGCACAGGTGCTGGTGCAGCTCGGCGCGTTTTTCTGGCCGGCGCTGCTGCCCGGCATGATGCCGCTGTGGGGTCTCTCCAACAGCGAAGCAGGCTGGATCACGGCGATGTTTTATGGCGCCTATCTGCTGGCGGTGCCCATTCTGGTGACACTGACCGATCGTATCGATGCGCGGCGGGTGTATTTGTTCGGCGTCGCCTGCACCATCACCGCTCACCTGCTATTCGGCTTGGTGGCCGAGGGCTTCTGGTCGGCGCTGCTGCTGCGCGGACTGGCGGGCATCGGCTGGGCCGGCACCTACATGACGGGCTTGAAGCTGCTTGCCGATCAGGTCGATGCCAAACTGATGTCGCGCGCCACCGCCGGACATGCCGCGAGTATCGGCATTTCCGGCGCGGCGTCGTTTGCATGCGCCGATCTGCTCGCCAATGCCCTGGGCTGGCAGTCGGCATTCGTGGTCGCGGCGGCGACCGCGATCATGGCGTGGCTGCTGGTGGCATTGCTGGTGCCGCCCCGCACGAGCCCGCTGCCACGCGCGGCGGACGGTCACGCGCTGTTTGATTTTCGCCCGGTATTCCGCAATCGCTCGGCGATGGCCTACGCCATCGCCTATTGCATCCACACACTGGAGATGAATGTGCTGCGCGGCTGGGGCGTGGCGTTTCTGGCTTATGTCGCGATCAGTACTGGCGCCGAGTCGCGCTTCTCGCCCACCTATGTGTTGACCGCGCTGGGGCTGATCGGCACGGTCGCGAGCGTGCTCGGCAACGAGGCGGCGATACGCTGGGGACGGCGCAGGCTGATCACCGTGGCGTTGCTGGCGTCCATCGCGGTCGGTGGCAGCATCGGATACATCGGCACGCTGTCGTATACCGTGGCGGTGGTGCTGCTGCTGATTTATGGTTTTGTGGTGTGGCTGGATTCGTCGTCGCTGACCGCGGGCGCAGCAGGCACCGCAGAGCCTTCGCGCCGCGGCGCGACACTGGCGGTGCATTCGATGCTGGGCTACAGCGGCGGTTTTGTCGGCCCGTTAATGATCGGCTATACGCTGGATCTCGCCGGCGGCATGTCGCGCATGGCGTGGAGCGTGTCGTTCGGGCTGGTGGCGCTGCTGATGCTGCTGGCGCTGGTGGCTTTCCGGCTGATGCGGCCGCGGGAACTCATCGGGGATCGCGCTTAAGCCGCTCACGACGCTCGACGTACGTCAGCGCTTCAAGCTGCGTCTTCATCGCTCCGCCTTAAGCTGTGCGGGTTTGCTTATAATAAGCTGCCGGTATCATCCGGCGCTTTCGGGAAAGACCATGAAAAAAACACCCATTGCAGTGCTGGTGCTTGCCAGCATAGGCTGCATTGCAAACCACGCGCTTGCACAGGGCGCGGCAGCTTATCCGCAGCGGCCTGTGCGCATCGTCGTCGGGTTCCCGCCCGGCGGCGCTACCGACATACTCGCGCGCATCCTGAGCGGACATCTTGCGTCGTCGTGGGGGCAATCTTTCGTGGTCGATAACCGCGGCGGCGCCGGCGGCACAGTCGGCGCCGACATGGTGTCCAAGGCAACGCCGGACGGCTACACGCTGATGATGGTGCCGAGCGGGCCATTTACGATCAGTGCCAGCACTTATGAAAATCTGCCCTACGACACTGCCACCGGGTTTGCAGCCATATCCCTGCTCGCCTGGGTTACCAACGCGTTCGTCGTGGCTCAGGCGTCGCCGATCAATACGCTGCAGGATCTGATTCGCATGGCGAAGGAGAAGCCGGGCCAGCTCTCCAACTCGTCATCGGGGAACGGCTCACTGCATCACCTGGCGGGCGAGGTGTTCAAGCGCCTCACTGGCACGCAAATGGTTCATGTGCCGTTCAAGGGCGGTGGTCCGGCGCTGGTGGCCATTGCCGCCGGCGAGGTGACGTTTGGCATGGCGTCTGTTCCTTCGGCGATGCCGCTCATACAGGCCAAGCGCCTGAGGCCTATCGTCGTCACCAGTGTGAAGCGTTCGTCTGCATTGCCCGACGTGCAGACGATTGCAGAAGCCGGCGTGCCGCTGCCAGCGGGACTGGAAATGCGCGAATGGTATGGCATGGTCGCGCCGCTGAAGACGCCACAACCCATCATCGGCAAGCTCAATGCCGAAATGGTGAAGATTTTCAGGCGGCCCGACGTGCACACGCGACTCGCCGAGATGGGCGCTGAAGCGGCCGGCAGCACACCCAAAGAACTGGCCGTGCAGATCGCTACTGACGTCAAGACATGGGCCAAGGTAGTCAAAGAGGCAGGCGTGCGCGCCAATTAACCAGTGCCTGTTAACACTCATTCCGTGAGCAGTTGTAGGTTGGGCTGAGCTTGCGAAGCCCAACAAGTCAGTTGGCTACGGAATACACACACAAAAATCTGCGTGTCGTGGTGGCCGCACATTCCGTGCGTTCTGTGGTCGATATCATCTGGTGTTGGACTTCCTTCGTCAGCCCAACCTACAATTACTGACGTCGTAAATTTCACCTATGGAGAACGCCCATGAGCCTAGCCCTCGCAGGTCTACGTGTCATCGACATGACGCACAATCAGGCGGGGCCCGCCTGCGCGCAGATGCTGGGATTTCTGGGCGCCGACGTGATCAAGCTCGAAGAGCCGAAAGGCGGCGACATCGCGCGCTCGCAGAACAACGACGAGCTGTTCTTCCTCGCGTTTAATGCCACCAAGCGCAGCCTGACGCTGAATCTCAAGACCGACGAGGCCAAGACGCATTTCAGGAAGATCATCGAGCAATCCGATGTGCTGATTGAAAACTTCGGGCCCGGCGCGCTGGATCGGATGGGCCTGGGCTGGAAGGATCTGCAGAAGATCAACCCGCGCCTGATCTACGCCACCATCAAGGGCTTTGGCACCTACGGTCCACACGCGCACATGAAGAGCTTCGAGCCGATCGCGCAGGCGATGGGCGGTGGCATGTGCGTCACCGGCTTCGCGGACGGGCCGCCGACCTATAACTGGCCGTCGATCGGCGACAGCGGCACCGGCATGCATATGGCCATCGCCATACTCGCTGCGATCAACCAGCGCCATACCACTGGACGCGGGCAACACGTCGAAGTCTCGATGCAGGAGGCCGTGCTCAACCTCATCCGCATCAGCCTGCGCGAGCACCAGCGCGACGGAGTGCCTGTGCGCAGCGGCAATCAGTTGGGCAAGACAGTGCCGGGCACGACCTACAAATGCGCGCCCGGCGGCGCCAACGATTGGGCGTTTATTTTTGCCCAGCCGCAGATGTGGCCTGCGCTATGCAAGGTGCTGGGTCGGCCCGAACTCGAGCACAACCCTTTGTTCAAAACGGCGAACGACCGTTGGGCCAATCGTGCTGCGCTCGACGCCATCGTCACCGAGTGGACATCCACCCGCACCAAGTACGAGGTGATGAAGCTGATGGGCGATGCCGGTGTGCCGGCCGGCGCCTGCCAGGACACCGGCGAGGTTCTCGCCGATCCGCACCTGAAGGCGCGCGACATGATCCTCGAGCTCGATTATCCACCGCGTGGCAAATTCAAGACGGTGGGCTGCCCGCTGAAGCTCTCCGATTCGCCCGCCAGCATCACCCGCCCGCCGATGCTCGGCGAGCATACCGAGAGCGTACTGGGCGAGCTTTGTGGCGTAGCGCCCGCCGACGTGAAGCGCATGAAGCAGGAAGGTGTCGTCTGACAGCGGCTTTGTAGTCTGCACTCGATTCAGCTTTTCATTCTCGTGAAACCCTAGTTGTAATACAATATAGAAATAGTTGTATTACACGAAGGCTGCCGCATGACACTCACTGTCCGTTTACCTCATCGCGTCGAACAGGAACTCGCCGCGTATTGCGCGAAGCGTCGCGTCACCAAGAGCGAGGCGGTGAAGCAGGCACTGGAGGAATTGCTCAAATCCGCCGCAACCAGCAGCGATGAACTGAAGCACCCGTTTATCGGTGGCGACAAAGGCGATGGCTCGGATGTCTCTGGTACTGTAAAGGCGGCATTACGCGCGCGCTTCCGGCGGCGCCGTTGAAACAGGTCCTGGTCGATACCGGGTTCCTGGTTGCGCTCGGCATCGCGCGCGACCCGCGGCATCGCGCAGCGCGCGAGTTTCTGGTGCACTACACGGGCGAAATGCTGGTGCCTGCGCCAGTGGTGACTGAAACCTGTTATTTTCTTTCCACAGCGGGCAAAGTGCGGTTGCTTGACTGGCTCGGCCAGCCGCGGCATAAAGTGCTCGATCTTCCCGAAGTGGCCTACACCGATGTGAGTCAGATACTCGCGCGCTATGCTGCGCTGGATCCGGATTTCACCGATGCGGCCATCGTGTGGCTCGCGCAGGAAAGCGGCTGCCGCGCTCTATTGACGGTGGACGTGCGCGACTTCAGCACGTATCGCATGAGCAGGGGCAGGCGGTTTGAACTGGTGAAGTGGTTTGACTGATTGCAATTCGAGGTTTACTCGTGCAAATTCGACACTCGCTCTTAAATTGAAATTTCCTCAACCAAACCTATGGAGTAATCGATGGCAGACCTGTTGGAATCAATCGAAGACGGCGTGGCCGTCCTCACCCTGAACCGGCCGGAGGCGCTGAATGCGCTGTCCATGGATATACGCAACGGGCTGCTGGACGCCATGAACCGCTACGCCGACGACAGCAATGTGCGCTGCATAGTCATCACCGGCGCCGGACGCGCGTTCAGCTCGGGTGGCGACGTGAAGAGCATGGGGGAGCGGAATGCGCGCGGTTATGAAGCGCGGGCACGCGGGATACAGTTTTCCAACACCATCCCGATGGCGATGCGCAAACACCCCAAGGTCGTCATCGGCATGATCAACGGTGTCGCCGCCGGGGCGGGCATGAGCATGTCTCTCGCATGCGACCTGCGTATCGCCGGCAAGTCGGCGCGCTTCACTACAGCCTTCCTGAAGATCGGTCTGTCCGGCGACTGGGGCGGCACCTGGACTCTGACCCGTCTGGTGGGCACCGCCAAGGCGCGCGAACTTTTTCTGCTGCCCGACATGGTCGGCGCGGATGAAGCGCTGAAGCTGGGCATCGTCAACCGTGTGGTGGAAGACGCCGAATTGCGCACCGCCACCATGGCGATTGCGCGCCGCATCGCCGACATGCCGCAAGTCGCCGTGGCCGCTGTCAAGCGCAATCTGTTCGCCGCCGAAACCGAGAGTTTCGCGTCTGTTCTCGACCACGAAGCCTTCAACCAGGCCCGCTGCTCGCAGACCGAGGATCACCAGGAAGCGGTCGCCGCGTTCAAGGAAAAGCGCAAGCCGGTGTTCAAGGGGCGGTAATACGAATTCCACTGTATTCATTCCATGAGATCGTCACCATGATTCACACAAAAGACGGAACCGAGGTAATCGAAAATATGAAGGCGGTGATCTCTCCTGGGACGGGTATCGAACACTGGGGCTCCTCCTATTTCGGGCCGCGCTACAGTACGGCTGAAATTTCCTCCGGGCCGCAGGCACTGATGACGCAAATGAGCGCGAACGAGACTATTCTTCCGCACTTCCACGGCGTCGCCCAATTCCAGATTTTTCCGTCGGGCGCGGGAATGATGGCCAAAACGGAAGTGCGGCCGCTGATGCTCCAATACAAGGATCATCACAGCGCCTACGGGCCGCTCATCGCCGGGCAGCACGGACTGACGTTTATCGCGCTGCGCAACCGGATTGGCGATTCCGTCCCGGTGTATCTGAGCAAACCGGGCTACAAGGAAAAGCTTAAACCCAGCAAGCGGCGCAACTGGGTATCACCGCATATAGGCTTGTCCACCCGGCCGGTTCTGCAGTTTCGCAAAGAAGTCTCGTGGGAGCCCGTTTTCGAGCCGGAGAAAACGCAGAAGATTGCTGACGATATGTCCGCTCAATTGCTGCGGCTCGGCGGCGGCATGTCGGCCATGGGGCCGGATCCCAAGGTCGGCGGCGGCTATTACGTTTTCGTGGCTAACGGCAGTCTGGAGGCAAGTGGCGAGACGTTGCCCGCGTGGTCGATGGTTTTCGTTGAGCCCAGCGAGAACGCATTCGAAATCAGTGCGGGCCGCAATGGGCTCGAGGCCCTCGTCATGCGTTTCCCGCAGGATGACGATTAGCGAATTTACACACTGGAATTCGTAGGTTGGCGGTGAGTACAGCGAACCCCAACGTTCGGCCTAATTTCGCTCGAACGCGATCGACTTCATCAACTGCGAAATCTGCGCGACCTCGTTGCGCAGATATGCACCGAATTGTTCGCCCGGAAGGTAGTTGGGTTCGAGGCCGATTTTCATGAGCTGCTCGCGTGCCTGCGGATGATTGAGTAACTTCTCCATCGCGGCCTGGAGTTGGGCGACGATTTCCTTCGGCATCGCGGACGGGCCCATGAGACCGTTCCAGCTCGCACGGTCGTAGCCGGGAAGTCCGCTTTCGCTGACCGTCGGAACATCGGGCTTGAGCGCCGAGCGCTTGGCGCTGGTGACGGCAAGCAGCCGCACCTTGCCGGCATTGGCCATCGACAGCGACGCGGTGAGTGACGGAAAGCCCACGTCGACATGACCCGAGGCTACGGCGGTTGAACTCTCGGTGCCGCCCTTGTACGGCACATGCAGCATGTCGAGCTTCGCCATAGATTTGAACAACTCGCCGCTGATGTGCGCGGAGGCGGCGACGCCTTCCGACGCGTAGCTCATCTTGCCTGGGCGCGAACGGGCGAGCGCGATCAGGTCCTTCACGCTGCGCACCGGCACCGACGGATGCACCATCACGACGTAGGTCGTCGCAGTGCCGCGCGCAATGGGCACGAAGTCGCGGTCGATGTCATAGGGCAGATCGCTGCGTGCGGCGGACAACCCGGCGCCCGATGCCGTCATCAGCAGCAGCGTGTAACCGTCCGGCGGCGCCTTCGCTGCGCGCTCGTTCGCGAGCGCCGTGCCGGCACCGGGACGATTTTCGACGATTACCTGCTGCCCGAACAGCTCGCCGAGCTTCTGTGCGATAAAGCGTCCTGCCAGGTCGGTCGAGCCGCCAGGCACGAAACCCACCAGCAAGCGGACGGGCTTGTTCGGGTAATTCTGTCCAGAGGCCATAGTTGATAGGGCCACCGCGGTGGGCATGGTAACTATCGCAACCGCACGGCGCCAGGATGTTCCGGTTTGCTTCATCGTTTCTCCTCGTTGTTTTACCGACGCTAACGGTACTGCGTTAGCAAATGCCCAGCACGACCCCCGGAAACTCCTTCCCCTTTCAGGGGGAAGGTTGGGATGGGGGTGGGGTTCGTTGCCGACCACTGTCGTGGTCAAGTTATTTCGGACACGTCGATAGGTTGTTTTGCTGCCGATTGGAGTTCATAGGCATTGGGCGGCAGGTAACCCAATGTCGAGTGCAGGCGGGCGCTGTTGTAGAACCCGACGATATAGTCGGTAATGTCTCGCGTGG
>CAMATZ010000040.1 GCA_945861275.1 Bordetella parapertussis | reverse complement strand
ATTTTTGCGCCGACCATCACCGCCGAGAACGGCAATCCCCATGCATTCACATGAAACATCGGCACTATCGGACACAGCGAATCGCGATTGCTGAGTCCCAGCACATCCACGGTAGCCGTTGCCAGCGCATGCAGCACGATGGAACGGTGCGTATACACCACGCCTTTCGGTTTGCCGGTGGTGCCGGAGGTATAACACATGCCTGCTGCGTCGTTCTCGTCGAGGTGCGGCATCTCGAACCTGGGCCCATCTGCAATCAGCTTTTCATAATCGTCGTAAGCGGCAGGCACGGGTTTGCCGCTTAACGGCACCACCACAACGCGCTCGAACTTTACCTGCGCGTGGAATTTGTCCAGTAGCGGCAACAGCACATCATCGACGATCAGAAATCGATCCTCGGCGTGATTGGCAATATAGGCGATGTCGTCCGGGTGCAGCCGCAGATTCAGGGTATGCAGCACACCGCCCGCACACGGGATGCCAAAGTAGGCCTCCAGATGCGCGTAGTGGTTCCACATCAGCGTCGCCACACGCTCACCTTTTTTCAGGCCGAGCTTTTGCAGCGCAGCGCCCAGCGCGCGCGCACGCCGGTAAAAATCACCATAGTTATGGCGGTGCAACGAGCGATCCGGCAGGCGCGATACAATTTCCGAATTGCCAAACAGGCGGTCTGCGCGCTCGAGCACGTGCGCAAGCGTCAGCGGAAAATTCATCATGGTGCCTTGCATGGATTTTTCTCCGGGAAATTCAGAATGCGACGTTGTCCCCGCCCTTCAGCGCCAGCATCTTGCGTGCCTCAGCGGGGGTGGCGATTTCCAGCGACAGATCTTCGAGGATGCGGCGTATCTTTGCCACCTGCGCTGCGTTGCTTTTGGCGAGTTCGCCTTTGCCGAGGTAGATGCTGTCCTCAAGGCCCACGCGCACATTGCCGCCCATCAGCGCGCCCATCGTCACCAAACCCATCTGGTGACGCCCGGCGCCGAGGATCGACCATAGGTATTGATCACCGAAGAGTTTGTCGGCGATGGTTTTCATGTGCATCAGGTTCTCGGTGTGGGTGCCGATGCCGCCGAGGATGCCGAAAATGGTTTGTACGAATAGCGGTGGCTTGACCAGTTTGCGCTCGAGAAAATGCGCGAGATTGTAGAGGTGCCCGACGTCGTAGCACTCGAATTCAAAGCGTGTACCGCAGTCTTCGCCGAGGTGTTTGAGCGTATATTCTATGTCCTTGAATGTATTGCGAAAAATGAAATCACGGCTGGCTTCCAGATACTGCGGCTCCCACTCGTGCTTCCACTCGCGGCGCTTATCGAGGTTGGGATAGAGGCCGAAATTCATCGAGCCCATGTTGAGTGAGCACACTTCCGGCTTGGCGATGAGCGGCGCGGCGAGGCGTTCCTGCACTGTCATGCCGTGTCCGCCGCCGGTGGTGATATTGATCACCGCATCGGTGCCGGCCTTGATCTGCGGCAGAAACTGCATGAACACCTTGGGGTCGGGCGTGGGCCGCCCATCCAGCGGATCGCGCGCATGCAAATGCAGAATCGCCGCACCCGCTTCAGCGGCCCCTATCGCGCCGGCTGCAACTTCCGCTGGCGTTATCGGCAAATAGGGCGTCATGGTCGGGGTATGTATTGAACCCGTGACGGCACAGGTGATGATTACTTTTCGGGCTTCGGCCAAGGTCTGCTCCTGGTGGGGTTTGCATCATGCATGGGGGCGGGTGTCAGCGTGCCAACCCCATCCCCACCCTAACACTCTGCTTCGCTTCAAGTGTTCCCTTGCCCTTGAAGGGGAGGGAATTAATTTGTAACACAGTACAATTAGTGATCGACCTGCAGCGCTTCGAGAAAACGCGATACCAGGTTGTAGGTCGCGATGGTCACGGTAAGCTCGGTCAACTCGCGCGCATCGAAGTGCGGTCTTAGTGCATCAAATACCTCATCCGGCACCTGGATGTCCTCGGTCATGGCGTCGGTGTAAGCCAGCACTGCGCGCTCGGTGGCATCAAATACCGACGATTTTTGCCACGCGTTAAGCGCATCGATTTGTTCCTGACGTATGCCTTCCTCGAGCGCAAACGGAATGTGACTGGTGTATTCGAAATCAGCGCCGTTGAGGATAGCGATACGCAAAATCGCATACTCGCGATACTTGCCGGCAAGGTTGCACTGCTGACGAACGGCGGTGAGCAGGTTAAGCCAGCCGCGCGCCACCGGAGGGCTGTTGAGCAATAGATGATACAAATTGTGCAGGCGGCCGCGCTCCTTGCGAATCTGCGCCGCCAATGCGACGACTTCAGCGTTTGCGTTTACATCAGGATAGGGTATGCGTGCCATGCTGTAGCTCCGTGTGCGAGTGGTGCGTGCGGTACGTGGTTGGGCGCGGGCAGGCTAACACCCGCTCAACACCTGATGCGCGGCTTGAGAAAATATGATGCTAATCCTCCCGACTCGCAGGGGCAAGCGTCCACAGGAAAAGTGTCACGCATACTTTGCGGTAACATCATGGCGTGCCCCGCGCGGTCACACCACTTTTTCATAGGGATCCACCATGTCGTCATATATTGCGCCGCTCAAGGACATGCTGTTCGTTATTAACGAGCTGGCCGGGCTGGATGAGGTGGCCCGATTGCCCGGCTGCGAGGAAGTCAACGCGGATTTGGTGCAAGCCGTGCTGGGCGAGGCAGCGAAATTCGCGCAGGAGGTGTTGGCGCCGCTCAATCGCGTGGGCGACACCGAAGGCGCGCGGCTGGCCGATGGCGTGGTGACGTCGCCGTCCGGTTTTAAGGCGGCGTATCAGCAATTCACCGCAGCGGGCTGGAACGGCCTTGGCGGCATGACCGAATACGGCGGCCAGGGGTTGCCGCATATCGTCTCCAATCCGGTACAGGAGATGTGGAACAGCAGCAACATGGCGTTTTGTCTGTGCCCGATGTTGACCTCCGGTGTGCTGGAGGCGTTGCAACATCACGCTTCCCCCGGGCAGTTGCAGCGTTATGCGCCGAAGCTGACCTCGGGCGAGTGGAGCGGCACCATGAACCTCACCGAGCCGCAGGCGGGCTCGGATCTGGCCGCAGTGCGCGCCAAGGCTGTGCCCAACGGCGACCACTACAAAATCAGCGGCACCAAGATATTCATTACCTGGGGTGAGCACGATATGACCCAGAACATCGTGCATCTGGTGCTGGCACGCCTGCCTGACGCGCCCGAAGGCGTGAAGGGCATTTCGCTGTTCATCGTGCCCAAGTTCCAGCTCAACACCGATGGCAGTCCCGGCACGCGCAACGATGTGAAATGCGTGTCCATCGAACACAAGCTCGGCATCCACGCCAGTCCCACCTGCGTGATGCAGTATGGCGATGGCGGCGGGGCTACGGGTTATCTGGTCGGCGAACCCAATCGCGGGTTGGAGTACATGTTCACCATGATGAACCACGCGCGCCTCGCGGTGGGGCTTGAAGGCGTGGCGGTGGCCGAGCGCGCCTATCAGCACGCGCTCGAGCACGCGAAGACGCGTGTGCAGGGGCGCGCGGTCGGCCAGCGCAGCGGTGATCGCGTGACCCTCATTCATCATCCGGATGTGCGGCGTATGCTGATGAGCATGAAATCGCAGATTGAAGCCATGCGCGCGCTGGCGTATTTCGCCGCAGCGGCGCTGGACAAGGCCAAGCGCCACCTCGATGCCACCGAGCAGCGGCGCAACCAGGCGCTGACTGATTTGCTGATCCCGGTGGTAAAGGCGTGGTGTACCGAACAGTGTGTGGAAATCGCCTCTACCGGCGTGCAGATACACGGCGGCATGGGTTATGTCGAAGAAACCGGGGCGGCGCAGTATCTGCGTGATGCGCGCATCACCACGATTTACGAAGGTACCACCGGCATCCAGGCCAATGACCTGGTGGGGCGCAAGGTGGGTTATGAAAAAGGTGCCACGGCGCTGGCGCTGATTGCGCAAATGCGCCAAACGGTCACGGCGCTTACGGCAGGTGAATTGTCCGCCATCGGGAAATCATTCGTCGGCGCCATCGACGCACTGGATGAAGCCACGCGCTGGATCGTCGCAACGTTCCCGCAAAATCCCAACGCGGTATACGCAGTCGCCGTGCCGTATCTCAAGTTGTTCGGCACCGTCGGTGGCGGCTGGATGATGGTGCGCGCAGCGCAGGTAGCGCAGCGCAAGCGTGGCCAACCCGCTGCGGACACTGCGTTCTATGACGCAAAACTCGCCACGGCGCGGTTTTACTGCGAACACCTATTGCCGCAGGCGGCTGCTTTCAGGCACACCGTAATCAGCGGCGCAGACAGTGTGATGGCGCTGGCGGAATCGCAGTTTTAATCGCAGAGCCTGCTTATTCTTTCCGTCCAGTGACTTAGAGTGCCTAACATAATGAAACCCGTGCGGCGCTGGCACGATTTTGCTTCAGGGCGCGAAGCGCGGCGCAGCCAATATCGCGAATATTAGCAAGCCGTGCGACAAAGCTCTGAGGCAAAACTCGCGCCAGCCCTACGGGTTGTGTCCAAAATCGGCGCTGGCTTTGTCGGACTCGTCGCACATATTCGCGAGATGCGCTTTCGAGTCCTTCGCGCCACCGCCGATTTTGGACACAATGACGCACGGGTTTCATTATGTTAGGCACTCTAAGTGAGGCCATAGGCGATGCGCGCGACGATATCTGCTGACTGCGCAAAGATCAGGCGCGGTATGCCGATTCATTGTGGAATAATGCGCCCAATGTTCATCGGGGAAGACACGTCATGGTTACATTGATCGCAATCGGTAGTGTGGGCGCCATTGTTTGGGGATTCGCCTACCATCGTGCGCCGGCGTGGCTGTGGACCGTCACCGCGGCGGCGGGACTGCTGGCTCTGGGTTACTCCGGCTGCGCACCGCCGGTGGTGTTAGCGCTGGCGTGGATTATTTTTACGATCCTTGCGCTGGTGCTTAATCCCGGCCCAATACGCCGCACGCTGCTGGGCGCGCCGTTGCTCGAACTGTTCCGCAAAATTTTGCCGCAGATGTCGACTACCGAAAAAGAAGCGCTGGATGCCGGCACCGTGTGGTGGGATGGCGAGCTGTTCAGCGGCAACCCGGATTGGAAAAAACTTCACGCCTATCCCAAGCCCAGCCTGAGCGCGGAAGAGCAGGCCTTTCTCGACGGTCCGGTTGAAGCGCTGTGCGAGATGCTCAATGAATGGGAAATCACCAATGATCTGCATGATCTGCCGCCGCACGCATGGCAGTACATCAAGGATCAGGGATTTCTCGGCATGATTATTCCCAAGGCATTCGGTGGCAAGGGTTTCTCGGCGCTGATGCATTCGGCGGTGATCGTCAAGCTCACCACGCGCAGCGGCACCGCGGCGGTGTCGGTGATGGTGCCCAACTCGCTGGGCCCGGCGGAACTCCTGTTGCACTACGGCACCGAGGCGCAAAAAAATTACTATCTGCCGCGTCTCGCCAAGGGTCTGGAAATGCCGTGTTTCGCCCTGACCAGTCCGGAAGCGGGTTCTGATGCAGGCGGCATTCCGGACTTCGGCGTGGTATGCAAAGGCGAGTGGCATGGCAGGACGGATGTGCTGGGCATACGTCTCACGTGGGAGAAACGCTACATCACGCTGGGGCCGATAGCGACACTGCTGGGCCTTGCTTTCAGACTGTACGACCCCGATCACATACTCGGCCCGACTGTGGATCGCGGCATCACGCTGGGCATTATTCCGACGGACACAGTGGGTGTGAATATCGGGCGCCGGCATTTTCCGCTGAACGGCGCGTTCATGAATGGACCCAACTGGGGCAAGGATGTTTTTGTGCCGATGGATTGCGTGATCGGTGGCGTCGAGTACGTGGGTCAGGGCTGGAAGATGCTGATGAATTGCCTTGCGGCGGGGCGCTCGATTTCGTTGCCGGCCAATTCCGTGGGCATGTCCAAGCTGGCCGCGCGCACCACCGGTGGTTATGGCCGCGTGCGCACGCAATTCAATATTTCCATCGGGCGTTTCGAAGGGGTTGAAGAAGCGATGGCGCGCATCGGCGGCAATCTGTATTTGATGGATGCCGCGCGGGTGATGACCGCCGGTGCGATTGATTTGGGCGAAAAACCGTCGGTGGTTTCCGCGATCGTGAAATACCATCTCACCGAGCGCGGGCGCCAGGTGGTGAATGATGCGATGGATGTGCACGGCGGCAAAGGCATCTGTATGGGGCCGAATAATTATCTCGGGCGCAGCTATCAGCAAGTACCGATCGCGATCACCGTCGAAGGCGCGAATATTCTCACGCGCTCGATGATTATTTACGGGCAGGGCGCAATTCGCGGCCACCCGTTTGTGCTGAAGGAGATGGAGGCGGCGCACGAGAAAGACGATGCCAGGGCGCTGCGCGAACTCGATGCGGCGTTCTTCGGCCATGCGGCGTTTGCGATTTCCAACAAAGCGCGCGCGGCGTGGATGGGACTGACCTGCGCGCGTTTGGTGATGACGCCTGGAGACCGGCACACGCGGCAGTACTATCAGCAACTGACGCGGCTTTCGAGCGCGTTTGCGTGGGCCTCGGATGTGGCGATGTTCGTGCTCGGCGGGTCGCTCAAGCGCCGCGAGCGGCTGTCGGCGCGGCTGGGCGACATATTGAGCCAGCTGTATCTGGCATCAACCGTGCTGAAACGTTTTGAGGATGACGGCAAGCCCGCCGAAGACCTGCCGTTCCTGCACTGGGCAATGCAGGATGCATTGCATCGCACGCAGGAAGCGTTTTACGGTTTATTTGAAAATTTGCCGAGCCGCCTGGTGGGATGGGCGCTGCGCCTGACGATCTTCCCGTGGGGTCGCGTATTGGATGCGCCCTCCGATGCTTTGGGTAGCCAGGTGGTGGGCTTGCTGATGACGCCGGGGCCGTCGCGCGACCGCCTCACGCAAGGCATGTGCATCCCGCGCGATCCCGACGATCCGGTGACGGTGATCGATGCCGCCTTGCTGGCGGTGATAACGGCTGAACCCGTTGAAGCCAAAATCCGGGCGGCGCGGCACGCCGGTGCGATCAGCGGTGAGTTCGGCGATCAGGTGGCACAGGATGCTCTGGCCAAAGGCGTGATCACGCAGCACGAGGCCGACAGCCTCGCGCATGCAAAATCCTTGCGCCGCAGGGTGATCATGGTCGATGATTTCCCCAAAGATTTCAGTCGCAGCGAACTGTTTCAGACCACGCAGGCGGTGACTTTTGAGGCGCTTGCACGCAAGTAAATCGCCAGTGAGACGCAATGAGACGCCAGTGAGACGGGTATGAGCGAACTTATTTTATATGCCGTCGCCGATGGCATAGCCACCATTACCTTCAATCGGCCGCAGGTGTTGAATGCGCTCGATCCGCAGTCGATCAGGGTGTTTCGTGACTTGTGTGAGCGCGCGGAACACGACAAACAGGCGCGGGTGGTGGTGGTGCGCGGCGCGGGGCCAGCGTTTGTGGCGGGTGGTGATGTGGGGTCATTCAAAGCCCAGTTGGCAAATTTCTCCGACAAAGTGCTCGACCTCACGGGTGAATTGCATCGCGGCATTCTGGCATTGCGCCGCGCGCCCAAGCCGGTGATTGCCAGCGTGCATGGTGCGGTGGCGGGAGCGGGCATGAGCATCATGATGGCGTGCGATCTGATAGTCGCCGCTGATGACACGCAGTTCAGCATGGCCTACAGCCGAATCGCCACCAGCCCTGACGGGGGTGCGAGCTGGTTTTTACCGCGCCTCGCGGGTTATCAAAAAGCGATGGAGTTGCTGCTGCTGTCCGATGTGGTTGATGCGGCCACTTTACAGGCGATGGGCGTAGTCAATCGCGTAGTCGCCGCAGCGGCGCTCGAAACCGCAACCCTGAAACTCGCGCAACGCCTGGCGGCGGGTCCGGCAGGCGCTTACGCCGAGACCAAGGCTCTGGTAAATGCATCAATGAATCAAGGTCTTGCGAAACATCTGGGAGCCGAGGCAGAAGCCTTTGCACGGTGTTCGGCGCAGGCGGATTTTGCTGAGGGTGTGACGGCGTTTGTGGAGAAGCGCAAGGCGGTGTTTTCGGGAAAATGAAAGTGTCAAAGCTCAATAAGTTTAACGCCACTCAGGTAGCAGAAGGAGGCACGCCATGCCGGATGCAATGGAGCACGTGATTTCCGTCGCCACTGCCGGTACTCTGGACGGCCTGCTGCGCGAACGGGTAAAACGCACACCGGAGGCGATTGCCTATCGCGATTACAACGCGCAGCATGCCAATTGGCGCGATTACACCTGGGCGCAGATTGATCATCAGGTTGCGCGCTGGCAGGCGGCACTGGAGAAAGAGGGCTTGACGGCGGGTGACAGTGTGGCGGTGATGCTGCGCAATTCGCCTGAATGGGTGATCTTCGATCAAGCGGCGATGGGCCTGGGTCTGGTGGTGGTGCCGCTGTACACGCAGGATCGGCCCGACAACGTCGCCTATATTGTCAAGGATTCCGGCTGCAAGGTGCTGCTGTTTGGCACGCATGCGCAGTGGCAAACATTTGCTGAAGTGCGCGGCCAGTTGAGCACGCTCACGCGCATCCTCACGGTGGCGCCCTTGCCGGATGCCGGCGCGCCGGACGATCCGCGTTTGCGGGATATCGATCACTGGTTGCCTGCGCACGGCACTGAAACCAAACACCTGTCGCGCAACAGCGATGAGCTCGCAACCATCGTCTACACCTCGGGCACCACTGGGCGGCCCAAGGGTGTGATGCTTAGTCACACCAATATACTCAGCAACGCCTACGCGGGTTTGCAGCGGCTCACGGTGCGCGCGGATGATTCGTTTTTGTCGTTTCTGCCGCTGTCGCATACCTTTGAGCGCACCTGCGGCTACTACCTGACGATGATGTGTGGCGCCACGGTGTCGTATTCGCGTGGCATTTCCCAGTTGGGCGAGGACTTGCAAACCATTCGTCCGACGATGTTGATATCGGTGCCGCGTATTTACGAACGCATCTGGGGCGCGATACGCGCCAAGCTTGATGAAGGCCCGCCGCTGCGCAAGAAACTGTTTTTGCTGGCGGTGGATGTGGGCTACGCGCGTTTTGAGCATGCGCAGGGGCGGGGTCCCTGGAAGGCGTCGTTTTTGCTGTGGCCGTTGCTGAATGCACTGGTGGCCAGCAAAGTGCTGGCGCGTCTGGGCGGGCGCATGCGTGCGGCAATGTCAGGCGGGGCTGCACTGCCGCCGGAAATCTCGCGCGTATTCATTGGACTGGGGCTGCCGGTGCTGCAAGGATATGGCTTGACGGAAACCAGCCCGATCGCCTGCGCCAATGGCCCGTCGGACAATCTGCCGGCCAGTGTGGGCACGCCGGTTGCTGGCGTGCAGGTAAAAATCGGCGACAACAATGCGCTGCTGATCAAAGGCGCGAATATCATGATGGGTTACTGGAACAACGAGGCGGCAACCAAAGCGATGATCCAATCCGATGGTTGGTTGAATTCAGGCGACACCGCGCGCATTGATGAGAAGGGCCACGTGTTTATTACCGGGCGCATCAAGGAAATTATCGTCATGTCCAACGGCGAGAAGTTGCCGCCGGTGGATATGGAGAACGCGATTTTGCGCGATCCGCTGTTCGAGCAGATCATGTTGCTGGGTGAAGCCAAGCCTTACCTGAGTGTGATTGCTGTGCTCAACGCCGGGCACTGGAAAAAGCTTGCGCTGGACAAAGGCTGGAACGCCGATGATCCCGAGACGCTGCACGCCGAGGCTGTCGAAAAGGAAATCACACAGCGCGTGGGTGTGCAGTTAAAGGCGTTCCCCGGCTACGCGCAGGTGCGGCGCGTGACGCTGTCGCTCGAGCCTTGGAGCGTCGAAAACGGCCTGCTGACGCCCACGCTGAAACTCAAACGTCCGAAAGTCATGGAAAAATTCAATGCCGAAATTGATGGGATGTATGCGGGACACTGAGACGTGAAGCGGTGAAGCAGTGAAGGCGTGAAAGGGGTACCCCCTTCACGTCTTTACGCCTTCACGCCTTCACTGCTTTACGCAGTTAAACTATGAGCCAACAACCAAACGCTGTTCCGCTGCCCGGCAAAGACCCCACGCTGCGCGTGATTCCGATGCCGGCCGACGCCAATCATACCGGCGATATTTTCGGCGGCTGGATCATGTCGCAGGTGGACTTGGCCGGTAGCATACCGGCTGTGCGCATGGCGCAGGGGCGCGTGGCGACAGTGGCGGTGAATTCATTTGTGTTTCGCCAGCCGGTGTTTGTGGGGGATGTGGTGAGTTTTTACGCCGAGGTGGTGAAGGTCGGGCGCACTTCGATCACCGTGGATGTCGAGGTCTACGCGCAGCGGCGGCGCGAAAAAGAACTGTGCGTGAAAGTGACCGAGGCGACGCTGACCTATGTGGCAGTGGATGAAAATCGTCAGCCGCGCGCTGTAAGTGCGCCTCGCAACTAGCGGTCTACGCAGCACAGCGCCCCGGTGCTAGAATCACTGCCAGTTCCTACTGAAAGTTTTTATGCCCTCTGCTTCTCCCGCTGCTTCGCCGTTTCTGGTGCGCAAAGCCGCTGTTCTGGGTGCCGGCGTAATGGGTGCGCAGATTGCCGCGCATCTCGTCAACGCCAACGTCGAAGTCATCCTGTTTGAACTGCCGGCGAAAGAGGGCGATCCTAACGGTAATGTGCTGAAGGCGGTGGACAATCTGCGCAAGCTCGAACCGAGTCCGTTGGCCACAGCGGCGCGCGCGGGCTTCATCGGTCCGGCCAATTACGCTCAGCATCTTGACCGGCTCAAGGAATGCGATCTCGTAATCGAGGCCATTTCCGAGCGCATGGACTGGAAATCCGAGCTTTACAAAAAAGTTGCGCCGCATCTGGGGCCGCATGCGATATTCGCGAGCAACACTTCGGGGCTGTCGATCAACCAACTGGCGGATGCGTTTCCCGCTGAATTGCGGCATCGGTTTTGTGGCGTGCATTTTTTCAATCCACCACGCTATATGCACTTGGTGGAGTTGATTGCGTGCAAGGAAACCGACGCCACTATCCTCGACGATCTCGAAAAGTTTTTGGTCACCACGCTCGGCAAAGGCGTGATACGCGCCAAAGATACGCCGAACTTCATTGCCAATCGGGTGGGGGTGTTTTCAATGCTGGCGACGATTTATCATTCCGAGCGCCTGGCTATCGGTTTTGATACCGTGGATGCATTAACCGGCGCGCTGATCGGCCGCCCCAAGAGTGCCACTTTCCGCACCGCCGATGTGGTGGGTCTGGACACCTTCGCGCATGTCGTGAACACCATGAAGGACACGCTGCCCGAAGATCCGTGGCACAAGTATTACGCCGTGCCCGCGTGGCTGCAAACCTTGATCGAGCAGGGTGCGTTGGGGCAGAAGACCCAACGTGGCGTTTATCAGAAGGTGGGTAGAGACATACAAGTGCTTGATTTAAAACAAAATAAGTATCGTGTCTCAGATGGCGCAGCGGATGAGGGTGTGATCGAAATTCTGAAAAACAAAAATGTCGCCGAGCGTTTTATGCGGTTGCATGAAAGCAGTCATCCGCAGGCGCAATTTTTATGGTCGATCTATCGCGATACGTTTCACTATTGCGCCGTGCACCTGGACGCCATCGCCAGCAATGCGCGTGACCTGGATTTCGCGATACGCTGGGGTTTCGGCTGGGACACGGGTCCGTTTGAAATCTGGCAAGCGGCAGGCTGGCAGCCGGTGGCGAAATGGATTGCCGAGGATGCTGCCGCGGGTAAATCCATGGCGAACGCGCCACTGCCGGTATGGGCTGCGGATGCAACTCGTGCGGGTGTGCATACGCCACATGGTTCGTTTGCGCCGCCGGCTAACAACTACCAGGCGCGCTCGACGCTGCCGGTCTACAGGCGCCAGCCTTTCCCCGACAAGCTGTTGGGCGAAGAACGCAAATACGGTGAAACAATATTCGAGACCGATGGCGTGCGCTGCTGGCACACCGGCGATGATATTGCCATTGTCAGTTTCAAAAGCCGCATGCACGCCATCGGCGATGATGTGCTTGAAGGTGTGCAGCAGGCTATTGAAGTAGCCGAAGAAAAATACCTGGGGCTGGTGGTGTGGCAGACCGAGGCGCCGTTCTCTGTCGGTGCAAATCTGAAAAAGACGCCTGCGGGCGGGGCCCATCCGTCCAAGCCGTCGGCGATGGGCAAGTTGTTCAGGTCGTTCAGGAAAGAAGCGGAATCGCTGGCGTTAAAAGCCGCGCGGCAATTGGGGGTCGCTGATCAACTGATGGCGGGCAAACTCGCGCAGGTCGAGCATCTGGTCGAGCAATTCCAGATCACCACGCAGGCGCTCAAGTATTCGATGACGCCAACCGTGGCCGCGGTTGACGGGCTGGCGCTGGGTGGCGGCTGCGAATTTGTGATGCATTGCGATCGCGCGGTGGCGACGCTGGAAAGTTATATCGGCCTGGTTGAGGTTGGCGTCGGCCTGCTGCCCGCGGGCGGCGGCTGCAAGGAGTTTGCGATGCGCGCGGTAGCCGACGCGAAGGGCGGCGACACTTCGGCGTTTATCCAGAAGTATTTCAGGGCGATGGCGATGGCCGAAGTCGGGCGCAGCGCCGAACACGCGCGCGACATCGGCTACCTGCGCGCCACTGACAAAGTAGTGATGAACCGTTTCGAGTTATTGGAGATAGCCAAGGCCGAGGTGCGGGCGCTGGCGGCTGCGGGTTATCGTCCGCCGCTGCGGCAGAACGCGATACCCGCGGCGGGGCGCAGCGCGATAGCCACCATCCGTACGGTTCTCGAAAACATGCTGGCGGGCGGGCATATTTCCGAGCATGATCATTTGATCGGTAGCAAGATTGCCACCGTGATCTGCGGCGGCGATATTGAAGCCGGCAGTCTGGTCGATGAGCAATGGTACCTTGATCTCGAGCGGCAGCATTTCATGGAACTGCTCGCCACGGAAAAAACCCAGGCGCGGATTGAGCATATGCTTAAGACGGGCAAGCCGTTAAGGAACTGAACTCGTGAGGCGATAGGCGTTAGGCGTAACACCACCATGGGTTGCGCCTCACGCTTCACGCCTCACCAATAAACGAGGTGCCAAATGCCACGCCAAATCCAGGACGCCTATATCGTCGCCGCCACCCGCTCGCCAGTCGGCAAAGCGCCGCGCGGCATGTTCAAAAACGTACGCCCCGACGATTTGCTGGCGCATGTTTTGAAAGCGGCGGCGGGCCAGTGCCCCGGTCTGGATTTGACCACCATTGATGATGTGATTGTGGGCTGCGCCATGCCGGAAGCGGAGCAGGGCATGAATGTGGCGCGCATCGCTCTGTTGCTGGCTGGATTTCCTGATAATGTGTCGGGTATGACCATCAATCGCTTTTGTTCGTCGGGTGTGCAAGCGGTAGCGTTGGCTGCCGATCGCATACGTCTGGGTGAAGCCGATGTGATGATCGCGGCGGGCACCGAGAGCATGAGCATGGTGCCGATGGGCGGCAACAAGCCTTCGTTCAGTCCGGCGATTTTTGACAACGACGAGAATATGGGCATTGCCTACGGCATGGGCATTACCGCTGAGCGTGTGGCCGAAAAATGGAAGGTCAGCCGCGAAGATCAGGATATGTTCGCCGCCGAGAGTCACCGCCGTGCGTTGCGCGCAATAGAGAATGGTGATTTCAACGCGGAGATCACGCCCTATACGATCAACGACAGGTTACCGGATCTGGTCGGCCGTGAGATCAGGATTAAATCGCGCGAGGCGACTACAGACGAAGGCCCGCGCCGCGAAACGTCGCCCGAAGGTTTGGCGCGGCTGCGCCCCGCGTTTGCGCTAAAAGGCAGTGTCACCGCCGGCAACAGCTCGCAGATGTCCGATGGCGCAGGGGCCGTGGTGCTGATGAGCGAGTCCGCGATGAAGCGTTTTAATGCCACGCCGATGGGTCGCTTTCTGGGTTACGCCGTGGCCGGCGTGCCGCCGGATATCATGGGCATCGGACCGGTGAAGGCGATTCCGAAAGTATTGGCGCAGGCGGGCCTCAGGCAGGATGCGCTCGACTGGATAGAGCTGAACGAGGCGTTCGCCGCACAATCGCTGGCGGTGATCAGGGAACTCGGACTCGACAGCGCAAAAATAAATCCGCTGGGCGGGGCGATCGCCCTGGGTCATCCGCTGGGCGCCACCGGCGCGGTTCGTGTGGCGACTTTGATGCACGGCCTGCGCCGCAGCAAAAAGAAATACGGCATGGTGACCATGTGCATCGGGACCGGCATGGGTGCGGCCGGGTTGTTCGAAGCGCTGTAGCCCAAGAATCTTCTGCCTCCATGGCCATGCGTAAATTTAAAATCCTGATCTGCGCCCTAAGCGCGTTTTTGTTCTGCGGCGGGTTGGCGAGCGCCGCGGATATTGAAGGCTTGAGCGTTGAAGAGCGCATCACACTTGCCGATGGCGCGCCGCTGGTGCTCAATGGCGCCGGCGTGCGCTACAAACTGATGGTCATTAAACTCTACGTCGGCGCGCTTTATTTGCCTGCGAAAAAAACCAGCACCGATGACGTACTTAAGGATGGCGGCCCCAAACGCATCGCCATGTTCGTGCTGGCCGATGAGATCACGGCCGGCGAGCTGGTGGCGTCGATGAACAATGCGCTGGCGGCCAATCACATCCCCGCGGAACTGGCGCTGATCGAAGACCGTTTGCGCGAACTGAACCGCATGATGATCGGCGAGCGCGTGCTGAAAAAAGGTACGGTGGTAACCCTGAGTTATCAACCCGCAAGCGGCACTCATATCCGCATCAACAGCGAGGAGAAACTCATCATCAAGGGTGAGGATTTTTTTCGCGCTCTGCTGCGCATCTGGATCGGCGCGCGGCCGGTGGACGGCCGCCTGCGCGATGCGATGCTGGGTGGTAGCGGCGGGTTCAGGCTGTTCTAACCGCAGGCTGGTAGACGTGTAGCGATTTGCAGGCGCGCGCCGAGGTCAGGTGAGCACTACATGTTCGGGTAGTTCGGTCCGCCGCCGCCTTCAGGCACCACCCACACGATATTCTGCGTCGGGTCTTTGATGTCGCAGGTTTTGCAGTGCACGCAGTTTTGCGCATTGATCTGCAGCCGGGGATTGGCGCCATCGGCATCGCGCACAATTTCGTAAACGCCTGCGGGGCAATAACGCTGCTCTGGCGCATCGTAGAGCTCGAGATTCACCGCCACCGGCACCGCAGCGTCTTTCAGCGTGAGATGCACCGGCTGGTCTTCGTTGTGATTGGTGTTGGAAATAAACACCGATGACAGCCGGTCGAAGGTGATTACGCCGTCGGCTTTGGGATAGGCGATAGGCGCGCACTCGTTCTTGTTCCTGAGCGACTCGTGATCGGGGCCATGGTGATGCAGCGTCCACGGCGCGCGCCCGCGCAGCAGCACCTGATCGATGCCAAACATAAGCGTGCCCATGACCAGCCCCTTGCTCATCCACGGCTTGAAGTTGCGCGCGCGGTGCAGTTCGTCGTGCAGCCAACTGCCTGCAAATGCCAGCGGATAAGCGTTGAGTTCGTCGCCGGCACGGCCCTGGCGCACGGCGTCAAATACCGCGTCCGCTGCCAGCATGCCCGACTTGATGGCGGCGTGGCTGCCTTTGATGCGCGATGCGTTAAGAAATCCTGCGTCATCGCCGATCAGGCAACCACCCGGGAACACCAGCTTCGGCAGCGATTGCAAACCACCGGCGTTGATGGCGCGCGCGCCATACGAAATGCGCTTGCCGCCTTCGAGGTAGGTGCGGATCGCCGGGTGCGTCTTGTAGCGTTGGAATTCCTCATAGGGGCTGAGATAAGGATTGGTGTAGCCCAGTCCGACCACAAAGCCGATGGCGACCAGATTGTTTTCCAGGTGATAACAGAACGAGCCGCCGTAGGTATCGTTCTGCAGCGGCCAGCCGGCGGTGTGGATGACCAGTCCCTGCTGATGTTTTTCTGCTTTGATTTCCCACAGTTCCTTGAGGCCGATACCGTAGAGTTGCGGTTCGACACCTTCGCGCAGCAGGTATTTGTCCTGCAACTGTTTGCCCAGATGGCCGCGGCAGCCTTCGGCAAACAGCGTGTACTTTGCCCGCAGTTCCATGCCCGGTTGATGCGCGCCGGTGGGCTTGCCGTCGCGGCCTATGCCCATGTCGCCGGTGGCGACGCCGGCGACGGCGCCGTTGTCGTCAAACAGCACTTCGGCGGCGGCGAAGCCGGGGAAAACTTCCACCCCCAGGCCCTCGGCCTGCTGTCCCAGCCAGCGGCACACATTGCCAAGACTTACCACGTAGTTGCCGTGATTTTGCAGACAGCCCGGCAGCATGAACGTCGGCAACTGCAGCGAAGCCGTTGCGGTCAGGAACAGGAAGCGGTCTTCACTGACCAGCGTATTGAGTGGCGCGTCGAGTTCCTTCCAGTTGGGCAGCAACTCGTTCAGGGCGCGCGGATCCATCACCGCGCCCGACAGAATGTGCGCGCCGACTTCGGAGCCTTTTTCGATCACGCAGACATTGATCTCGTGGCTATGCTCTACGGCAAGCTGCTTCAATTTGATCGCCGCGGCGAGCCCGGCCGGGCCGGCGCCGACGATAACGACATCGTATTCCATGGATTCGCGTGCGGACACTTTGAGACTCCTGACTGGATTGCTGAATATTATAGCGCTGCGCAATGTTCAATAATGCCGCGCGCGCATACGATACCACTGCGAACCGCGGCCTCCAGCGTAGCCGGATACTCACTGGCGGTGTAATCACCGGCCAGCCAGAAATTTTTCAACGGCGTTTTCTGTGCAGGACGGCATAAGCCGGGCGTGGCGGAAAAAGTTGCGCGTTTTTCGGTGATGACGCGCAGCCATTTGAGCGGCGGCAGCGGGCCGAACTGTGCAGCCAATTCCTCGTGGACCCGCGCGCCCAGCGCGTCCTGCGTCAAATCCTGATACGGCCCTTCGGCACTGATCACCGCGCCGACCAGACCGGGCTGTGCGCAAATGGTTTCGCGGTCGAACAGCCAGTGGGCAACACCGGCGGACAAACCGGTCATCGGCGCGGGTAAGCTCACGCGACTCTCGAACTGCAAATACACGCTGGCGATCGGCTGATATTCCAGCGCCCGCACCAGTGCCATCGTTTCCGCAAGCGCCGTTATGCCTTCGAGGAACGCCGCCACCTGATGCGGCGGCAGGGCGCAGACCACGTGGCTGAAAATGCGCGTTTCGGCACTCGCGGTGATTTGAAAACCGCTGGTCATGGGATCGATGGCCGTGACGCGGCGGCCGGTCAGCACTTCGCCACCGCGAGTACGTACGTAGTCCGCCGCCGGTTCTGGGAACAGCGCGCTCAGATCTACCCTGGAAATCAGCAGATCGCTGCCCGCGCGGTCGGCATTAAGTCCGTCACGCAGCACGTTAAGGAACAGTTGTGCGGAGGCTATATCCGGCGGCGTGTTAAGCGCGGATACACATAGGGGCATCCACAGGTGGTGTGTGAGCACAGGCCCTTGCGCGTGGCGGGCGAGCAATTCGCTGACAGTGGTGTCAAGTGGCAGGCGAAAACTTGCGCGGCGCAGCTTGCGCATCATACGTACGGCAGCCCAGCTCTCGCGCAACGAGCTCCCCTTGGCCGTGAGCAGTGCCGCTGCCAGGTGTAAAGGCGCAGGCAACCTGGGCGCACGCAAATGCAAGTGTTCGTGCCGGTACCAATCCAGTGGCATGCGCAGCAGCGCACGCGCGGGCGCCGGATGAACCTGCGCAATCAATCGCAGCGTTTCGCGATAGGCGCCGATGAGCAGGTGCAGACCATTGTCGAGCGTGACGCCGTTAATTTCCACGCGCCGCGCGCGGCCGCCAAGTACTGCGCCAGCTTCATAGACGGTGACGGGTATGTGTTGGTCCGCCAGCGTGACGGCGGCCGCCATGCCGGCATAGCCGCCACCGATGATTGCGACCTGCAGGGGTGCGTCAGACACGTCTGATACAATGGAAAAACGGGCCGCGAGAGTTGCCACTGCGCATGATCACGCAGGGGATTGTGGCTTGCATGGTGTTGATTCCCGATCGCGCTTTTTGATGGCGGATTATAACAATCGCGCAAGGCGGCAGGCCTGTGAGGGAAAAAGCAGCTTGCTGCGCAAACCGATTAAGTATTTGATGTATAATAGCTATTCACCGCAGTGCGTTCGTGTTTGTCTGTACCCCCTCTATCGTCTTGTGCCCCCGTGGTTAATGCAAAGGAGCGAGTGATGCCTATTCCTGAGTTGGAACACATGTTGGTTGCGCAAAAGGCCAGTTCGGAAGTGCTGGCCGCCATTATGCGCACCTCGTTTGAAGGCATGCAGCGTCTGGCCGAATTGAACATGGCCGCTGCAAAGGAAGTAATGTCGAATTCCGCGACCAGCGCAAATACGCTGCCCTCATTGAAGGATATGGGCGATATGTCGCGTTTCAGTGCGCAGATGGCGAAACCTGAGCGGGTGATGGAGTACTGGCGCAGTGTTTATGATCAGGTGAACGCCATGCAAAAAGACGTGACGGCGCTGATGCAGGCCAACTACAGCCAGCTCGCCAAAAGCGCCGCGTCTGCGATCGAACAGAAAAAATCGTCGGGGCTGGACGGTAGCGACGTGATGGCCGGTGCGATGAAGGATATGCTGGCACAGACGACCAAGGCCTTTGATAATATGACCGCAGTCGCGAGTCAGATGGCGGGCATTGCCGGTGCGAATTTCAAAGCGGCGACTGCGACTGCGTCCACGGCAAAACCAGCGGCCGCCACGGGCGAGAGCGCCAAAAAGAAATAGCGGCAAAAAACGCGATCAAATGCAGATGATTTTATTTGGGTTCTAAACAGGAGAAGACATCGTGCTCAAGGGAAAAAATGCGGTAGTAACCGGCTCCACCAGCGGTATCGGCTTGGGGATCGCCGAAGGGTTCGCGAAAGAAGGTATTAATCTGGTGCTCAATGGGTTCGGCGATGCGGCTGAAATCGAAAAAATACGCGCGGGTCTGGCGTCGAAGTATGGTGTCAAGGTTTCGTACGATGGCGCCGACATGAGCAAGCCGGAGCAGATCGAAGCCATGATGCGCAAGGCGGCATCGACGCTGGGTGGCGTGGATATCCTGGTCAACAATGCCGGCATTCAGCATGTGGCGCCGGTTGAAGAATTTCCGATAGAAAAGTGGGACGCCATCATTGCGATCAATTTGTCATCGGCGTTTCACGCCACGCGCGCGGCGGTGCCGTACATGAAGTCCAAAGGCTGGGGCCGCATCATCAATGTGGCGTCGGCGCATGCGCTGGTCGCTTCGCCGTTTAAATCCGCCTATGTCGCATCCAAGCATGGCATCCTGGGTTTCACCAAAACCATCGCACTCGAGGTTGCCGAGCAGGGCGTTACCGTCAACGCGATTTGCCCGGGTTACGTGCTGACGCCGCTGGTGGAAAAACAGATTCCCGATACCGCGAAAGCGCGCGGCATTACCGAGGAGCAAGTCAAGCGCGATGTGCTGCTCGCGGCGCAACCCACCAAGCAGTTTGTCACGGTCGAGCAGGTCGCGGGCACTGCGGTGTTTCTGTGTTCGGATTCCGCTGCCTCTATTACCGGCACCAATATTTCCATCGAAGGCGGCTGGACAGCGCATTGATATCTGCAGAATGACCGGCTACTGGCGTTTGCCGGTGAGCTTCGCTCCGACATCACGAAAGGTTTAACCATGGCGTCAAAATCCAAGACGGCGAAAGCTGCGGCCAGCGTGTCCGCAGATAAGTCGAAGAAGGCAATCAATTTGGCGCTGCAGGGTGGCGGTGCGCATGGCGCCTTTGGCTGGGGCGTGATGGATAAATTTCTTGAAGACGGACGTGTCGAGATAGAAGGCATCTCGGGGACCAGCGCGGGCTCCATGAACGCCGTGGTATACGCCTACGGAAAATTGAAAGGCAATGACGGCGCGCGCCAGGCGCTGCATGACTTCTGGAAGGCCATCTCGGATGTCGGACAAAAGTTCGCTGCCCCGAAAATGCCGTGGGACACCGGGACGCAGCACAAGGGCAACCCCATGCAGGACATGATGAAGGCGATGATGAGCATCGTCTCGCCCTACCAGATGAATCCGATGAATTACAACCCGTTGCGCGAAGTGCTCGAAAAACAGGTCGATTTCGCGGAACTCGAGCGCAGCCGGCTTACCAAATTGTTTATCTGCGCCACCAATGTGCGTACCGGCAAGGTGAAAATATTTCACACCTCGGAGGTCACGGCGAGTGTGGTACTGGCTTCAGCTTGTCTGCCGCAGGTGTTCCAGGCTGTGGAAATTAATGGTGAACACTACTGGGACGGCGGATATATGGGCAATCCGGTGCTGTATCCCCTGTTCTATTACACCGATTCGCGCGATGTGGTCATTCTTCACATCAATCCGATAGAGCGGCCGGGCCCGCCGACCACCTCGGCGGATATTGCCAACCGCCTCAACGAAATCACGTTCAATTCTTCGCTGATCAAGGAGTTGCGCGCGGTCTACTTTGTGCAGAAGATGCTCGACGAAGGCTGGATCAAGGATGAGTACCGGGAAAAAATGAAGTATGTGTTGATCCATTCGGTGCGTGCGGATAACGCGATGTCCGACCTTTCCTCGGCCAGCAAGATGAGCAGTGACTGGAAGTTCCTGGTCATGCTGCGCGATCGCGGCCGCGCATTGGCCACGGATTGGCTGGAGCAAAACTTCGAGCACTTGGGCGTGCGCTCAACGGTGGATCTGAAAAAAGAATTCCTGTAGGCCGCAACTGATCCGACGCAATTAAACAAACGCGGCGAATCCGTGCTATCGGATTCGCCGCGTTTATTTTGGTGCTGAGATGCGGCGCCGGATTATTTGGCCAGATAGTCGTGAATAACCTTGCCGTAGGGTAAGGTCATGTCGGTAAGCATATGCAGGCCGCCCACCACTTCACGCACCGGAAGATCCGCGAGCGGACAATTTACCGATGGGATTAAGTCCAGTCGCGCGCGCCCTGTCCACGCCCCGTGAACGACAACATTTTCAAACTTGATCGCGACCAGCTGCGCGATGGCTGGCGTGCCATCGATATCGGGGATCAACTTGAGCGTAACCTGCGTGCGCGCCAGAAGTTCGCGCTCCCGCGTGTGGTCGGTGCGGAAAGCGTCATGCTTGTAGACCATGGTGCCAATCGCGATCGACTGCGTTGCATAATGCAGCGTTCCGGTTAAGGTATCGGCATTGACTGCAAGCGCCGCCTTGCCGTATTTCATCGGATAGCCCCAGATTTCGCGGCCACCGGCAAGCGGCGGCGTATTATCGACATACATCTGACTGACGAAATTGCAGGGTTCGCCCTTGAACGTACAGGGAATAATCTGCGCCGCGGCGGAATAGGCGCCGAAGCCTTCGCCGTCGGGCAGATCCAGCCATTGCACGGCCACCGTGTCACCGGCAGGTTCCAGCGGTTCCGGCAACGCCTCACGAATCAACGCCGGGTCGGTCCGGTACTGGATGACCAGATATTCGCGATTAAAGAATCTATACGGCCCGCGAGGATACGTCGGGCTTTGCAACGGCATCGATGGCAGCGCTTTGACATCATTCTTGTTCATGGTCTGAAGCCTCTATGGAATCAAGCGTCTTTAAGGTAGTCGAACAGCACCCGCCCGTGCGGCAGGGTGAGGTCGCTAATGAAATGCTTGCCGCCGATGATGCGTTTGATCGGCAGATCCGCTGCGGGCGCGTTGACATGCGGAATGAGATGCAGGCGCGCTGGCGAAAGCCAGACGCCTTTGACGGTGATGTCGGTCAGGTTATACGCGACCAGTTGGCATATCTTGGCGCTGCCATCGACATCGGGAATGATCTTGAGATTGCAGGAAGTTCTGGTCATCCCCTTGGCCTGCGCTTCGACGCCGCCTGGGGCAACCTGATGTTTGTAGGCCATTGTTCCCATGGCGACCATTTGACCTGCGTAATGCAATGTGCCGGTCAGTGTATCCGAGCACACTTCCAGTTTCGGCAGCGCATATTTCTTGGGGAAGCCCCAGATTTCGCGTCCGGCCGAAATCGGTGGTTCATCATCCAGGTACATCTGCGCGGTGAAGTTGATCGGCTCGCCCTTGAACAAGCAGGGGATGACAATTCCGCTTTCGGTGTAATCACCGAAACCGGAGCTGTCGGGCATACGTATCCATTCATAGAGGACATGACCTTCCGGGTTCGGTTCCAGCGGTTCCGGCACGGCGTCGCGCAACAGGTCGCGATCGGTTTCGTAAGTCACGATCATGAATTCGCGATTGATAAACCGATAAGGCCCCATCGGGTAGCTGGGACTTGCGGCCGGCATCGAAGGAAGCTTTAGAATTTGCTCCGGTTTCATGGTGGTCCTCTCTGAAAAGATAGCAACGAAAAAAAACTCACTCGCATAATATCGTGAATACGCGTGGACGTGTTTGCCAAGTCAGCCTTTGAGCCAGGTTTTACTGGCAATCCACAGTTTGCGCATGGGTGTCAGCGAGGTGCGCTGTCGGAGTACCTTGCAGCCGTCATCGCGAATTTCCTCCAGCAGGGTGCGGTAGATGCCGGCCATGATGATGCCGGGAATTTGCGCTTTGCGGTCGCGCGCGGGCAGTTTGGCGAAGGCGGTATCGTACTGGGCGAGTGCGCGTTCGATTTGAAACGCCATCAGCTTTTGGAAATTTTCGGTTTCACGCGCGGCCTGGATGTCGGCCTCGGAGACCTTGAATTTTTCGAGTTCGTCGAGCGGCAGGTAGATGCGATTGCGGCGGGCGTCTTCGCCCACGTCGCGGATGATGTTGGTGAGTTGAAATGCGAGGCCGAGCGCGGGCGCGTATTCGAGTGTTTGCTTATCCGAATAGCCGAAAATGCTCGCCGACATCAGGCCCACTACGCCCGCGACGCGGTGGCAGTAAAGCTGCAAGGTGTCGAAATCCGGATAGCGGTTGTAGTCCAGATCCATCGCCATGCCGTCGATGAGTTCAAGCATGTGCTGCTGTTGAAGGTCGTAGGTGACCACCGCGCAGGCGAGCGCCTGGGTCACCGGGTGCTGCGGCTTGCCGTCGTAGAGTTTGCCGATTTCATCGCGCCACCAGGCAAGTTTCACGCGCGCAACGCCGGCATCGGTGCATTCGTCTACGACATCATCGACTTCGCGGCAGTAAGCATAGAGCGCGGTGATGGCGCGGCGGCGCTCCGGCGGCAGGAACAAAAAGCTGTAGTAGAAGCTGGAGCCCGAGGCTACCGCTTTTTGCTGACAGTATTCGTCAGGCGTCATGTCAAAACGCGGATCGCGCCAGCATCAGCGCCCAATCATGGGGCTTTAACACGGGCCGGCGTCTAAATACGTCGTAATCCACATTAATGATTTTGCTCAAAATACGGTCGCCGCCGGCGATGATCATGCGCATTTCCACACCCAGGCGGCCTTTCAGCGCCCGCCCCAGCGGCGCGCCGGAGAACAAATACTGCCGCGTGCGGTCTACCTGAAAACGCATGAATTCTTGCCACTTGCCATTAGTGTTGGCATTTGCAATGTCGAGTTCGCTGATGCCGTAGCGCAGCATATCGTCCTGCGGAAAGTAAATACGGTTTTTGCGGTGGTCGATAGCGACATCCTGCCAGAAATTGATGAGTTGCAGGCTCGAGCAGATGGCGTCCGACCAGGTATTGTTTTGAGGGTTGGCGGCGCCGTAGAGCACCAGCAGCAGGCGGCCGACCGGGTTGGCGGAGCGGCGGCAATAGTCGAGTACTTCAGCGTAGTCCCGATAACGCTGTTTGACCACGTCCTGCGAAAACGCCGATAGCAGGTCACGAAACAACGCGATGGGTAAGCTGTGCTGGTGGATGATGGCTGCAAGATTGGCGAACCACGGAACAGTGGGCGGCAGGTTGGCCTGAATGCGGTCAAGTTCGCGATCGAAGCCGGCGAGCAAGGCCAAACGTTCGGTGGCAGGTAAGTCGCCCTCATCGGCGAAATCGTCGGCTTCGCGCGCGAAACGGTAAATCAGCGCCACGGGGTAACGCAAGTGCCGTGGCATCAGAATGGAGGCGACCGGAAAATTCTCGTAGTGATCGGTTGCCATCTTGTTGCGAAAACATCTTATTTAAACAATAGCTTGCAGAATAAATCTAGAGAAAATTGCAAGCATTGCGGGGTGTCGTTAAAGTGTCGAGTATATTACAATCGGACTGTTTGGATGGCTGGGCGTGCGTAGTGCCTGTATGGGCGTCGTATGCTGCAATGCGAAAGTGGTAACCAAGGCGAAAGTGGCGGAATTGGTAGACGCACCAGATTTAGGTTCTGGCGCCGAAAGGCGTGGGGGTTCGAGTCCCTTCTTTCGCACCAGTAACCGTACGAGAACATAAGGAACAGCAGTTCATGCAAGTGAATCTTGAAACATTAAGCGGTCTGGAGCGGCGTTTGAACGTGGCTGTGCCGCTGGCGGAAATTGAAATCGAGGTGTTGTCGCGTCTTAAAAACATCGGCCGTACCGCCAAAATGCCAGGGTTTCGTCCCGGCAAAGTGCCGTTCAAGGTGGTGCAGCAGCAGTACGGCGCTTCGGTGCGCCAGGAAGTTCTCGGCGCCACGCTCGAAAAAAGTTTTGGCGACGCCGTACGTGAGCAGAATCTGAACGTGGCGGGCTATCCAAAATTCGAGCCGTCGCAAATAGGCGAGGGCGCCGCCGACTTTCAATACAGCGCCACTTTCGAGGTGTATCCCGATATCAAGGTAGGCGACATCGCGGGCAACACTATCGACCGTGTTGCATTGGAAGTCGGTGATGCCGAGGTCGATAAAACCCTGGAGATCATGCGTAAGCAGCGCATCTCGTACGACATTGCCGAGCGCCCGGCGCAAACCGAAGACCGGGTGCAAATCAGCTACCAAGGCACCATTGATGGCATGCCATTTGAGGGCGGTGTCGCCGACAATCAGCATGCCGTTCTGGGCGAAGGGCGGCTGCTGCCGGATTTCGAGAAAAACCTGGCGGGTATGCAAGCCGGTGAAAACAAGACTTTCGAGCTGAAGTTTCCTGATGATTACCATGGCAAGGAGGTCGCTGGAAAAACCGCGAGGTTCGAAGTCACGCTGAGCGAAGTCGCCGCGCCCAAATTGCCGGAAATTGATGCCGAATTCGCCAAAGCGTTAGGCGTCGCGGACGGCGATGTCGCCAAAATGCGCACTGAGGTCAAGGCCAATCTGGAGCGTGAAGTGAAGCAGCGGTTGAAAGCCAAAACCAAGGAACAGGTGATGCAGGCGCTGCTGGATTCCACGCCGATTGAAGCACCTAAGTCCTTGATTAAAATGGAGATTGATACACTGCAAAAGATGGCGCGCGAGAACATGACGGCGCGTGGCATGCCGGTCAATGTTGATATGCCGATGCCGGCTGAGATCTTCGAGGCGCAGGCGCAGCGTCGTGTTTCGCTGGGATTGATTCTGGGTGAACTGGTGCGTACGCACAGTCTGCATGCGCGTCCGGAGCAAGTGCGTGCGGCGGTGGATGTGCAGGCGCTAAGTTACGAGCACCCGCAGGAAGTGGTGAAATGGTTTTACCAGCAACCGGAGCGGCTGCGCGATATCGAGTCGGTCGTGCTCGAGGAAAATGTGGTTGAATGGGCGCTGGGCGTGGCCAAAGCCGAAGACAAAACGATTACATTTGACGAACTGATGGGATACAACAAATGATGCTGTACGGGACGCAGGCGCAGGATCGCATGGAACGCATAGAGGCGCCCCAGGGCTTGGGCTTGGTGCCCATGGTCGTCGAGCAGAGCGGCCGCGGCGAGCGCGCCTACGATATCTATTCGCGCTTGCTCAAAGAGCGCGTGGTTTTTCTGGTGGGCGAGGTGAATGAGATAACGGCGAATCTGATCGTGGCGCAGTTCCTGTTTCTGGAATCGGACAATCCCGACAAGGATATTTCGTTCTATATCAACTCGCCGGGCGGTTCGGTGTCGGCGGGGCTGGCGATTTACGACACCATGCAATTCATCAAGCCGGATGTCAGCACCTTGTGCGTGGGGCAGGCGGCAAGCATGGGCGCGCTGTTGCTGACCGCGGGTGCCAAGGGCAAGCGCTCTTGTCTGCCGAATTCACGCGTGATGATTCATCAGCCAATGGGAGGATTTCGCGGGCAGGCGTCGGATATTGAAATACACGCCAGGGAAATTCTTTTCCTGAAGCAGCGCCTGAACGAGATCATGGCTAAACATACCGGGCAAAACGTCGATACGGTCAGCAAGGATACCGATCGCGATAATTTTCTGAGCGCGGAACAGTCGGTGGCATACGGTCTGGTGGACCGTGTGATAGCGTCGCGCGCAGATGCGCTGGCGGCGGTGTAACGCGGTTGAGTAGTTGACACAGGTAACGGAACCATAAAACTTGGTCACAGGAAACTAAAACAATGTCGGAAAAAGCCAGCGGCGAAAAACTCCTGTATTGCTCGTTCTGCGGCAAGAGCCAGCACGAAGTTCGCAAATTGATTGCGGGCCCTTCGGTGTTCATCTGCGATGAATGCATCGAACTGTGTAACGACATCATTCGCGAGGAAATTCAGGGCGACAAAGGCGGCAAGGGCGCCAAGTCCGACTTGCCGGTGCCGCACGAAATCCGCGCCATTCTCGATCAATACGTGATCGGTCAGGACGTGGCGAAAAAAATTCTGTCGGTGGCGGTGTACAACCACTACAAGCGCCTGAAAGAAGCCGCAAAAAAAGACGATATCGAACTCGCCAAATCGAACATCCTGCTGGTTGGGCCAACAGGTTCAGGCAAAACACTGCTGGCGCAGACGCTGGCGCGGCTGCTGAATGTGCCGTTCGTGATGGCCGATGCCACCACCTTGACCGAAGCCGGATATGTGGGCGAAGACGTCGAAAACATTATTCAAAAGCTGTTGCAAAAATGTGACTACGATGTCGAGAAGGCGCAGCGCGGCATCGTCTATATCGATGAAATCGACAAAATTTCACGCAAGTCCGATAACCCGTCGATCACCCGCGATGTGTCGGGCGAAGGCGTGCAGCAAGCGCTTCTGAAACTGATAGAAGGCACGACCGCGTCGGTGCCGCCGCAGGGCGGGCGCAAGCATCCGAATCAGGAATTCGTGCAGGTGGATACCACCAATATTCTGTTCATCGTCGGCGGTGCGTTTGACGGCCTGGAAAAAGTAATTCGCGCGCGCTCCGAAAAGGGCGGCATCGGCTTTGGCGCCGAAGTGCGCAGCAAGGATGATCGCAAGAGCATTACCCGCGTGCTGCGCGATGTGCAGCCCGAGGATTTGATTAAGTTCGGTTTGATCCCTGAATTTGTCGGACGCCTGCCGGTGGTCGCGACACTCGGCGAACTCGACGAGGGCGCGCTGATTCAGATTTTGACGCAACCCAAGAACGCACTGATCAAGCAATATCAAAAAATGTTCAGCCTCGAAGGTGCAGAACTCGAAATTCGTGAATCTGCCCTGAAAGCCATTGCCAAGCGCGCGCTGGAACGCAAAACGGGCGCACGCGGCCTGCGTTCCATACTCGAAAACACGCTGCTCAACACCATGTTTGATCTGCCGTCCCTGGAAAATGTGACCAAAGTGGTGGTGGATGAGGCCACCATCCTCAGCGACGCCGCGCCATTGTTGATTTATTCGGATCCGCCAAAATTGGCAGCAGGTGCGAAAATTTAGATAAGTGATTGATTTTATTGTTATTTCAGTTAGGGTTGAATGCCGGCAAATGCGCCCCATATCTTAGCCATGATGTGTGACAAACGAGCCGCGATGAATGTAGTGATCTATAAGGTGAAACAACATGACTGAAGCGGCGACGCCCCAACCCCAACCGAGTATTCCAGCGCAAAATCCGTTAGCGATGCCGTTGCTGCCATTGCGCGATGTCGTGGTATTTCCGCATATGGTGATACCGCTGTTTGTCGGGCGACCGAAATCGATCAAGGCGCTTGAAGCCGCGATGGAATCCGGCAAAAGCATCATGCTGGTCGCGCAGCGCTCGGCTGCAAAAGACGAGCCGGGACCTGAAGACCTCTACGCGATCGGTGCGATTGCAACGATTCTGCAGATGCTCAAGCTGCCCGACGGCACGGTAAAAGTGCTGGTTGAGGGCGGTCAGCGCGCGCGCATTGCCGAAGTGACCGACGTCGGCACGCATTTCATGGCGAGTGTTACGCCGATTGCGATCAGCGCCACCGCAGCCGAAGCGAATCGCGAAATCGAAGCCATGCGCCGCACTATGGTGCAGCAGTTTGATCAGTATGTGAAGCTCAACAAAAAAATTCCGCCGGAGATTTTGACTTCCATCGCCGGTATAGACGATGCCAGCCGGCTCGCCGACCAGATAGCGGCACATCTGCCGTTGAAGCTTGAGCAGAAGCAGGAAGTGCTGGAAATGTTCGATGTTAAAAAGCGCCTTGATCATCTGCTGAAAGTGGTGGATGGCGAGCTGGATATTCTGCAAGTTGAAAAACGCATCCGTGGCCGCGTCAAACGGCAGATGGAGAAAAGCCAGCGCGAGTATTACCTCAACGAACAGGTCAAAGCGATCCAGAAAGAGTTGGGCGAAGGCGAAGATGGCGTTGATCACGACGAGATGGGCAAGCGCATCAAATCTGCGCGCATGCCCAAGGAAGCGCGCAAGAAAGCCGACGCCGAGTTGAAAAAACTCAAGCTGATGTCGCCGATGTCGGCCGAAGCGACAGTGGTACGCAACTACATCGATGCGCTGACCGCTTTGCCGTGGCGCAAGAAAAGCAAAATCAGCACCGATTTGAGTGCTGCCGAGAAAATTCTCGATGAAGATCACGACGGTCTGGAAAAGGTGAAGGAACGCATCATCGAATACCTCGCCGTGCAGCAGCGCGTGGACAAGGTAAAAGCACCGATCCTGTGTCTGGTGGGTGCGCCTGGCGTGGGCAAAACCTCGCTGGGCCAGTCCATCGCACGCGCGACCAACCGCAAATTTGTGCGCATGGCGCTCGGCGGCGTGCGCGACGAAGCGGAAATCCGCGGCCACCGCCGTACTTACATCGGTTCTATGCCCGGCAAAATTCTCCAGAATATGTCCAAGGTGGGTGTGCGTAACCCATTGTTTTTATTGGATGAAGTGGACAAGCTGGGGATGGACTTTCGCGGCGATCCGTCAAGCGCGTTGCTGGAAGTGCTGGACCCGGAACAGAACCATACGTTTGTCGATCACTACGTCGAGGTCGAATACGATCTGTCGGACGTGATGTTCGTGGCGACGGCGAATACCCTGAATATTCCGCCGGCACTGCTCGACCGCATG
Organism: Bordetella parapertussis; assembly: GCA_945861275.1. GTDB lineage: Bacteria > Pseudomonadota > Gammaproteobacteria > Burkholderiales > SG8-41 > UBA5216. Next base: position 27,695 of record CAMATZ010000040.1, on the reverse strand, counting down.
GAAGTGATTCGGCTGTCGGGTTACACCGAAGACGAAAAAGTCAAAATCGCGCAGAACCATTTGCTGGCCAAGCTGATTAAAAATCATGGCTTGAAAGCCGAGGAGATCGCGGTCTCTGAAAGTGCGATTCGCGACATCGTGCGTTACTATACGCGTGAAGCCGGCGTGCGCGCGCTGGAACGCGAACTCTCAAAAATCTGCCGCAAGGTGGTGAAGGAGTTGATTAAAGCCCCGGCCAAAGGGCGCAAGATTACCGTCTCCGCGCGCAACCTCGACAAATATTGCGGCGTACGCCGTTACAGCTTTGGCATGGCTGAAAAGAAAAGCCAGGTGGGTCAGGTCAACGGTCTGGCGTGGACGGAAGTGGGCGGCGAGCTGCTCTCGATCGAGGCGATCATGATGCCCGGTAAAGGCAAGATGACTACCACTGGTAAACTCGGCGAAGTGATGCAGGAATCGGTACAGGCTGCATTATCGGTGGTGCGCAACCGTTCAGAGCGCCTGGGTATCAACCCGGACTTCTATCAAAAGCACGACATCCACATCCACTTGCCGGAGGGCGCCACGCCCAAGGATGGACCAAGCGCAGGTGTTGGCATTTGCACGGCGATGGTGTCCATGCTGACCGGCATACCGGTGCGCGCGGACGTGGCCATGACCGGCGAAATCACTTTGCGCGGCGAAGTGTTGCCCATCGGCGGACTGAAAGAGAAATTGCTGGCGGCGCATCGCGGTGGCATCAAGATGGTGTTGATCCCCGAAGAAAACGTCAAAGATCTGGTTGAGATTCCCGACAACATCAAGAATCGCCTCGACATCCATCCAATCCGATGGATAGATACGGCGCTGGAACTCGCGCTCGAGCGCAAGCCGCAACCGTTGCCGGAGCAGCCTGCGGCGGCCGCACCGGTGGCAGCGCTACCCCCACCGGCGCCGGAAGCCCGTCAAGCATTGATGTAAATGCCGATTCGCAGTGAATCTCTGCTGCTCGTATTTGGCTAATCGCGGCGAAATACGCTAAAATCGCGGTCTTTGCGGTGCCCCGGGTGCTTAGCTCAGTTGGTAGAGCGTCGCCCTTACAAGGCGAATGTCGGCGGTTCGAACCCGTCAGCACCCACCATGCAATTCGCAAGAGCAGTTCGAGGAGTGGTAGTTCAGTTGGTTAGAATACCGGCCTGTCACGCCGGGGGTCGCGGGTTCGAGTCCCGTCCACTCCGCCAATAAAATCAAGTAGTTAGAGTTTGTGCGACGGAGTAAATCTACAATCATCTTCCGGAATTCTGGAAGGTCATTTCGCCGGTGTCGCGACTCTAACCCTGCGCCGGTCGTATACCGTCGCGACCATCCATCCATCTGCGTGCAGCGTGGCATCGGTAGTGTCACGGTGGCCAGCTCCGGCGGCGTAGCGTCCAGCACGCTCAAATGAGCGAGAGACAACTCGCGCAGCGTCGTGTTCATGGATCATTCCGCTGCAAAATGAATTGGTTTTGCGCATCACTGACGCGCATGACGCCCGGCTACGGTGAGGATCCGTAGGAGGGCAGAAATCAGCAGGGCGTCGGCAATGCAATTCAGCGCGGCGTTTCGAGGGAGAGTCCGTTCTGCCTGATCACTTTGCCCCATCGCGCGGTGTCCGCCTCGATGGTGCGCGCAAGCACATCGGGGGTACTGCCTACAACGCTGGCGCCATCGCTGGCCAAGCGCTCCTGAACTTTCGGCTGCAGCAGCGCTTTGACAAACTCGCTGTGCAGCCGCGTGAGCGCCGAGGCGGGAGTACGCGCGGGTGCGAGGATTGCGTACCAGACGCTGGCCTCGTAGTCCGGCAGACCCGATTCAGCGATTGCGGGCACTTGCGGCAGCACGCGGCTACGCGCCTTGCTCGTGACCGCGAGTACACGCAATCGACCCGAGCGCACATGCGGCAGTGATGACAGCACGTTAGTGAATGCTAGTTCGACCTGCCCGCCCATCAGGTCGGTCAACGCAGGCGCTGCACCCTTGTAGGGGATATGCACAATGTCGATGTGCGCCATCACCTTGAATGAATTGCGCAGCCAAGGCGTCATTTGATTCGCAGGTTCCCTTGCCAAGGGCTACCGGCGCTGGCCGCGCGCGCACCTTCCGGTGCAACGAAGGTAGCCGCGTGCGCGAAATTGAGTTGCTCGGACAGGGCGACCAGATAATGCATTGCTTGATCGATGTCAAAACTGTCATGGCTTGAGAGAGTAAAATCTTCGTAAAGGCTCATTATCAGTTTTTACGATTATAAACTCGTAATATTAGTCATTGGACCGACTGCGTGGACATCTTCAGAATTAGTCACGGCACAACGCTGGGTTACATCGAATAATGAATTGCAAGCAAGCATAGGAGACAACCATGTCAACCGAAACAAAATGCCCGTTCAACCACATTGCCGGCGTCGGCAGGACGAACCGCGACTGGTGGCCGAACCAGCTGCGGCTTGAGCTGCTGCACCAGCATTCCTCGAAATCCGACCCGATGGGCAAAGGCTTCGACTACGCGAAAGAATTCAAGAGCCTCGACTACAAGGCGCTGAAGAAGGACCTGGTCAAGCTGATGACCGACTCGCAGGACTGGTGGCCGGCGGACTTCGGCCATTACGGGCCGCAATTCATCCGCATGGCCTGGCACGCCGCCGGAACCTACCGCGTCCACGACGGCCGAGGCGGCGGCGGCCGCGGCCAGCAGCGCTTTGCCCCGCTCAACAGCTGGCCCGATAACGTCAACATCGACAAGTCACGCCGCCTGCTGTGGCCGATCAAGCAAAAATACGGCCAGAAGATCTCTTGGGCCGACCTGTTGATCCTCGCCGGCAACGTCGCGCTGGAGTCGATGGGCTTCAGGACCTTCGGCTTCGGCGGCGGCCGTGCGGACGTGTGGGAGCCGGACGAGGACGCGAACTGGGGCGGCGAGATCGCCTGGCTGGGCGTCGACCAGCGCTTCAGCGGCGACCGCGAGCTGGTTGCGCCGTTTGGCGCCACCCACATGGGCCTGATCTACGTCAACCCCGAGGGCCCGAACGCCAGCGGCGACTATATGGCCGCCGCCAAGGACATCCGTGCCACCTTCAGCCGCATGGCGATGAACGACGAAGAGACTGTCGCCCTCATCGCCGGCGGCCACAGCTTCGGCAAGGCGCATGGCGCCGCGCCGGAATCGCACAAGGGTCCCGCACCGGAAGCCGCGCCGCTGCAAGCGCAGGGCCTGGGCTGGATGAGCAACTACGGCAAGGGGCACGGCGGCGACACGATTTCGAGCGGCATAGAAGTGACGTGGACCAAGACTCCGGCACTGTGGAGCAATAACTTCTTCGAGAACCTGTTCAAGTACGAATGGGAGCTGACCAAGTCGCCGGCCGGCGCCAAGCAATGGGTGGCCAAGAACGCGCCGGAGATCATTCCCGACGCGCACGACCCGTCGAAGAAGCACAAGCCGACCATGCTGACCACCGACCTGACGCTGCGCTTCGATCCGGAATTCGGCAAGATCTCGCAGAGGTTCCTCGACGACCCGCAGGCCTTCGCCGAGGCCTTCGCGCGCGCCTGGTTCAAGCTGACCCACCGCGACATGGGCCCCAAGGCCCGCTACCTGGGTCCGGAAGTGCCGAAGGAAGACCTGAACTGGCAGGACCCGCTGCCGAAGGCGGCGCTGCCGGCCGCGAGCGCGGCGGACATCGCCGACCTGAAGGCCAGGATCGCCGCGTCCGGCCTGTCCATCGCGCAACTGGTTTCCACTGCTTGGGCTTCGGCCTGCACCTTCCGCGGCAGCGACAAGCGCGGCGGCGCCAACGGCGCGCGCATCCGCCTCGCCCCGCAGAAGGACTGGGAAGCCAACAATCCGGCCGAACTGGCGAGGGTGCTGGCCAAGCTGGCGGAAATCCAGAAGGCGTCCGGCAAGGTCTCGCTGGCCGACCTGATCGTGCTGGCTGGCGGCGTGGGCATCGAGCTGGCGGCCAAGAAGGCCGGTGTCGGCATCGACGTGCCCTTTGCGCCGGGACGCGTGGATGCCTCGCAGGAGCAGACCGACGCCGAGTCCTTCGGCTACCTGGAGCCGACTGCCGATGGTTTCCGCAACTACCTCAAGGGCAAGTACACGGTATCGGCGGAGGCGCTGCTCATCGACAAGGCGCAGCTCCTGACGCTCACCGCGCCCGAGATGACGGTTCTCGTCGGCGGGCTGCGCGTGCTCGGCGCCAACGCCGGCGGCGCGAAACACGGCGTCTTCACCAACAAGCCGGAAGCGCTGACCAACGACTTCTTCGTCAACCTGCTCGACATGGGCACGGAGTGGAAGCCGACCTCGGCCTCCGCGGACGTGTTCGAAGGGCGCGATCGGGCGACGGGCGAGACCAAGTGGACCGGCACCCGCGTCGACCTCGTCTTCGGTTCGAACTCCCAGCTCCGGGCCCTCGCAGAAGTCTATGCATGCAGCGACTCGCAGCAGGCGTTCGTGCGTGACTTCGTGACGGCCTGGAACAAGGTGATGAACCTTGACCGCTTCGACCTTGCGTGATCTGAGCGGAAAGATCTTATAGGCCCTACACCGCGCAGCCGCAGACTGAGTGCCCGATTGCTTGCTAATTCCACCCGTGCGCCCGCGTCCCGTCCACTCCGCCAATAAAATAAAGCATTGCCTCCACGAAAGACCCCCTTCAACGCATGTGGGTCTTTTCCTGCGCGGGCGAGGGCAATGCTTCTACAATGCCCGTCGTGTGCAGCTCCCGGATTTCCACTTCGCCAAATCCCAGCCTGCGCAATATCTCGTCGGTATGCTGTCCGACGCGTGGCGGCGGGGAATGAATGCGGGCCCCGGTTTTCGATAGCTGATACGGTGCCTTGGGCACGCATATTGAATAGCCCAGTTCGGCATCATAGGGAAAACGGTGCATGAGTCCGCGATGCACGACTTGCGGATTCTCGATTGCCTGATGCAGATCGCGTACGGCCATCGCGGCCACGCCCGCATCGGAGACGATTTCCTCCCACTCCAGCGCCGTTTTCTGCTTGAGCGTCTTTTCAATTTCCGCACACAAGGCCGCATAATTCCTGGCAACCACACCGGCATTGCAAAAGCGTGGATCCTGTGGAATATCGGTGCGGCCGATCGCCTTCCAGAAGCGCGCCCGGCGCGACTCTGTCGTGGCCGCCACGGACAAGATGCCTTCCTTGCACTGGAAAATATTCGAGATATAACGACCGTCGCCGTTGCCTCGCAGCGGCTTGTAGTTGCCGGTGGTTGCCGCTTCGCAGAGATCGGCCCCCGCCATGGTCATCGCGGTATCGAGCATGGCGCAGTCGATGTACTGGCCTTCGCCGGTCTGCGACCGGTAATACAGTGCCGAGACGATGCCCAGTGCGGCGGCGTAGCCGGTTGCGTAGTCGGCCATCAGAAAACCCACTTTCATCGGGCCTGTCTCGGGCGTGCCCGACAGGCTCATCAGCCCGCTCGCCGCCTGTACCGCGCCATCGATCGCCGCGCGCCGGGCAGTGGGGCCGGTCTGGCCGTAACCGGTGACAGAGCAGTAAATCAGTTTCGGATTGAGTGTCCTGAGATCGCCGTAGCTCAGACCGTACTTGGCCATGCCGCCTGCGACCAGATTCTCCAAAACGATGTCGGACTCGGCGGCGAGCCGGCGAAATATGTCCTGGCCTTTGGCTACGCTGATGTCGAGCTGCATTGATTTCTTGTTCGCCGCCTGGGCAAGAAAACTGTGGCTCATTGCATGTTTGGCAAGCCCGTTTCCAGCGCCTGCGACCAAGCGCATGCTGTCGACTTCTTTGGGATTGTCGATGGTCAGTACTTCAGCCCCATGCATGGCAAGCTGGTAGGTCGCAAAAGGCGCGGCGATCTGGCGCGCCACGGCAAGCACTTTAATGCCGTCGAAGAGATTTCCGCAATTCACGCAAGGCTCCCTGTATCGATGCTACGTCAACCCGGCAGGATGAATGCCGCCCTGCCGGAATTCTACCTCTCGTCCTTCATAATGTTCTTGCGTTTTCGTGGCTTCGGATGTTTAATCGCATTCTGATCGAATGCCTCGAGAAAACTATTGCTTAATTCTCGGAATAGCAAAATAGCCATAGCAACTGGCCAAAAAATGCCCGAAGCGGCGCTCCGCGGCGGCGGGTTCGATCTCACTCCAAAGCACGAAAACACAAGCATTGCAGCATCGGCGTTCGCCTGTAAAGGCGGGAAGCCTGCGGTATTCGATCGTCAGCAGATCATCGCTGCGATGGGATGGCCCGCGCCAGTTTGGGCGGGTTGGGTTAGTTGTATAACTTAATCTCTAAAGGAGATTGTCATGGCAGCAAAGAAAAAAGCAGCAAAGAAACCCGCAAAAAAGAAGTAGTTTTTGCGAAGCAATGCTAGTTGAAGAGGTGGCAAGAAAAGTCCGCTAACGTCAAAGCGGCTAAGAAAAAGTCCACCAAGAAATGTCTTGGAGATCAGGTACAAAAACCGCAAGGTTGATGTACCTGACTCCAAGACAATCTCACTATGCAACAGCTGCAGGCGCTTGAAATTCGTATACACCGGTGAGCAACACCGTCGATCAGGGCTGCAGCGGCAGCTTCACCCCGTGCCGGTCGATGACGGCATGATCGAGCAAGATGCGAAAGCCCGGTCCCTCGACCGGCAACCGTCCGGACGCATCCGGACCCGCGAGTGGATGAAACGCCGGATTAGTCCAGTCGAGCATCTCTATGGGCAGGCTGCGCGGCAGACACGCCATCAGATGCATGGAATAATGTGAGAAACGGTGTGCGCCAACCGTTGCGCCCAGTGCGTTCAGGGCTCTCGCGGCTTCGAGGAAGCGGACCGGCCCGCCCACGTACTGCACGTCGATGATCAGCTTGCGAAGCCGGCCGCGCGTATAGAGGTCGTAGAGTTCGCTCGCACTGGTGGATTTCTCTCCCGCCGCGATGGTATTGACCGGGTGGTCCTGGACGAGATGTATTTTGTCATGTGCTTCGGGATCCTCGATCCACATGAGCTTGGCGCTGCACGCATCGAGAAACTCGTTGGTGATCGCTGCCGTCCATTCCGAGCCCGTTTCGAGCGCGACGGTTCTGGGTTCAGAATACACGTGGCACACTGCCGCGATGCGTTCCAGGTTGTCCTTAAGGGAGCGACTGACCCTCATCTTCACATAGCGATAGTTGTTGCGCTGATGCAGCTTTGCCTCGACGATCAACTCATCGGGCGATTTGTCCAGCCACAGGGCGCTCGCATAACAGTCGAGGCTGTCGCGTCCTGCGGGGCGTCCCCACAGATCGGCACAGGCCACGCCTGCCTGTTTACCGGCGAGATCCCAGGCCGCCAGGCTGACAGCACTGGCCGCAGACTTGCTGGCCGAGTTGCCTTCGCAGGTTGCCTCCTCCTGACGCTCGACATTGAGCAGCCCTGCCAGGCCGGGCGTTGATTCAGCGATGAGTTTCCTGGCAACCGTGGTCGCCAGATCCATGTCTGACGATCGCCTGAAGGACGAATAACCGATGCCGCGATTGCCATTCCCGTCGGATAGGAAGACCAGCAACAGGCAGGTTTCGCTCACCATGCCTCTAGGCGAATGGATGGGTGGAACCAGCGGAACGCGCAGATTCCACAGTTCTACGTCGACGCTTTTACCTGACATTACGGTACTCCTTCGTTGTGGACACTAGGTCATCGCGCCTTGGGCGACGGCTTCACGTAACAGCGCTTCGGGAATGTCGTCGAATGATGCGTAATTCATCGATTCAAGCCGGTAATAGAGCCCACGCTTTTGCAGAAGTTCGTGGTGGGTGCCTGTTTCCACGATGCAACCGCCCTGCAGCACGATGATGCGGTCAGCTTTGCGCACCGTCGCCAGCCTGTGCGCGATAACCACGCCGGTGCGTCCGCTCAAAAGCCGCTTCAATGCAATCTGAATCTGACGCTCCGTGTAGCTGTCAATGCTGGCGGTGGCCTCATCGAGGATCAGAATATCCGTGTTGGCAACCACAGCACGGGCAAAACTCAGCAGTTGCCGCTGGCCGAGCGACAGATTGCCGCCGCGCTGCTCGAGCCGGGTGTCGTAGCCGTGCGGCAACTGCATGATAAAGTCGTGGGCGCCGACGACCTTGGCGGCGTTGATCACATCCTCGCGCGTTGCACCTTCACTGCTGTACTTGATATTCTCGTAGATCGTGTCGGTAAACAGGAACGGCTCCTGCAGCACCATGCCGACGTGTCGGCCGAGCGAGTGTTGAGTGATATCGCGCACGTCGTGTCCGCCGATCAGTACCTGGCCTTCCCCGACGTCGTAGAAGCGATGGATCAGCGAGGTGATGCTGGTCTTGCCGGATCCGGTGGGCCCGACCAACGCAACGACCTCGCCAGGGCGTACCTTGAAGCTGATATTCCTGAGCACCGGCTGATCGGGATAGTAACCGAACGTCACGTTGCGAAACTCGATTGAAGCGTCGCACTGTGCGAGTTCGATGGCGCCGCGTTTATCCTTGATATCGACCGCTACGTCGAGCACCTCGAAAATACGCTGTCCTGAAGCCATTGCCCTTTGCATCACGCTGTACTGAGCGGTCAGCGAGCGTATCGGATCGAAAAAACGCTGCACATAAAAGATAAAAGCCACCATGACACCCAGTTCGAGCGTGCCATCCAGAACCATGGCGCCGCCTGCAAAAACGACTATGCCCATGGCGGCGCCGGTCAGCATATCGACGATCGGCACCATGACCTGAGAGAATTTCGCTGCCCTGAGCGTGGCGTGCAGGTAGTCGCGCGCTTTCTTCTCGAAGCGTACGAAGTTAACCTTTTCGCGCGTCATCTCCTGCACAGTGCGCACGCCATTGATGTTCTCGGCCAGCGCCCCGTTGACAATGGAACTGGCCTGGCGGGCTCGGACAAACGCTCTTCGCGCCGCGGGCAGCCAGATCATCCGCACCAGCAGCAGGATAACGAGCACCGACAGCGTCAGTGTGGCGAGTTTGACGTTCAGCCACAGCAATACCGTGACGATCCCGAGCAGCAGCAGCATGTCGCCGAGGGAAGTCACGAGAGTGTCCAGAAATTCCTGCAGTGCTCCGACGTCGCCCTGCAGGCGCGACATCAGGCGCCCGACCTCGGTCTGGTCCATAAACGACATGGACAACCGTTGCAGGTGCGCATACATGGCGCGCCGCAGGTCGAACAAAATACGTTCCCCGGTCTTGCCGACGATGATTTCCTGTCCCAGACTGGCCACCGCATTGACCGATATAACAACGGCAAACGCCAGTGCGATAAGCATCAGCACTCTTACATCCATAACGCCCGGAACAAGCGCGGTGTCGATAGCGGTTCGGATAACAAGCGGTATCAACAGCTGGCTCGCCGTAAACAGCACGACACAGCCAATGGCGAGTATCAGCGGCCCGCGATAGGGACGCATGAATCCGATGAAACGGCGAATAATGTGGCCGTTGAAGGCCGCGCCGAATATCTTCTCGTCGATCTCGTCCTTGAGTTTAGTAGCAGAATCCACACCGGCCGTGCTGGATGACTTTGTGCGGGCAATCGATATCGGCATGCTTTTCCGGCTCAACTGGCGTAGATGCCGCCGTGTTCCGGCGGCATGTCTACGATCTGTGCATCATTTCCACCGCGGACCTGCAGGTCGTAGAGGTCCTTGTAATGCCCGCCGAGTGCGAGGAGTTGCGCATGGCTGCCGCGCTCGACAATTTCCCCGGCTTGCAGGAACAGGATCTCATCGGCATGCATCAGAGAATTCAGTCGATGCGAGATGATGATCGTCGTGCGCTCCTGGCTGAGATCACGCAGCGCGGCGCGCAGCTTTTGTTCCGTGCCGGCGTCCACCGATGCCGTGGAATCGTCGAAGACGATCACAGCGGGACTTGGCAGGATGCTGCGGGCGATCGACAGCCGCTGGCGTTGTCCGCCGGACAGATTGAGGCCGCGCTCGCCAATCAGGGTCTCATAGCCCGACGGCAGGCGTTGCACGTAATCATGCAGTTGGGCAAGCCCTGCCGCGTCGGCTATGCGTTCCTGCAGCGCGTCCGGTTCACCATAGGCGATATTGCTTTCAATGGGGGCCGAAAACAGGAAGGTGTCCTGTTGCATGACGCCCACACAGGTGCGCAGCGACTCCAGCGCCACCTCGCGTATGTCCTGACCATCGATCGTGATGCAGCCCGCAGTAACATCGTAGAAGCGTGGAATCAGATGGGCAATGGTGGATTTGCCGCTACCGGGCGGGCCGACGATACCCAGCGTCTTGCCCATCCCGACCTCGAAAGTAATGTCGTGCAACGCGAGCGGCACACCGCTGCTCTGATCGTAGCTGAAGTCGACATGCTCGAATCTGAGAACACCCCGGGAGATGGCGAGTTCCTTTGCGCCGGGTTTGTCCTGTATCGCCGGTTCCAGATCGATGATTTCAAACACCCGCTTGCCCGAAATGGAGCCGCGCGCAGTGGCATTGACGATCATGCCGATCTGGCGCACCGGCTGTTGCAATATGGCCATGAAGGCGAGGAACTCGGTCAGCATACCCACGGTAAGCGTGCCATGAATGACTTTGAGCCCGCCGATCCACAGCACCAGGCCCATCGCCAGGTAGTAGGAAAAAATCATCAGCGCGCCGTTTCTGTAGCGGATTTCCACGCGCTTCAGGGACATCGCAATTGCCTTGGCCGAAATGGCGTCAAATTTCGCAAGCTCGACGGCTTGAGCCACGAAAGCGCGCACCACGCGGATACCGCCCAGGTTCTCTTCCATGACGCGCGTGAGTTCCGACAGGCACTCCTGCAGCTGACGCCAGGTCCGCCGCAACCACAGCCGTGATACGGCAGCGCGCCAGGCCACAATTGGAACAAAGCTCAAGGCCAGCGCACCCAGCAGCGGATCACTGCGAAGCAGGTGATAGCCGCCGTAGCCGACCAGTATGACGAGCACGACGGTACGGTACATGGCGTTTTCCAGGAAACGGCGCACGCCCTCGACGTCGAGCATGCCGCGCGTCATGAGATCGCCCGAATGAACGCGATCGTGGTAGCTAAAGCTCATGCGCTGCAGCTTTTCGAAACAGGCCAACCGCAGTTCGTAGCCTACTCTGTGTCCAAGCGCCTCACCCAGGTAGTTCTGGAACATGGTGAATACACCGCGCAGCAAGCCTGCACCGAGCAGTATCAATGCGGTCGTCCACAGCGCTGCTTTGGCGGACTCCCTTCCGGCGCCACCATGAGCGAGCAATCCTTGCGCCTGGTCCACGGCGGCGCCCAGGTATTGGGGAATCAGCAACTGGAAATTTGCCGCTGCCACCGCGCACATAATGCCAAGCGCCATGCTGATCCGGTAGCGTGCTGCCATGCTCAGGATACGCAGGATGACGTTCGCCGAGAGAAATGGTGCGTCCAATGAATCGGACTTTGGAGCGGAGGGATCGCTGGCTGCGTGTTGGTCTTGCTTTCCCGATGCGTTTTTCAAGCCTGCTCCCATCATGTGTTGCGAGTACTGCTGCGGTATTCAGTAAGTATCTCCCGGCAAAGCCGGGGGACACTTACTTAGGGGACAACTAACCGAAGGCGAAGACGAGGCATTCGTCTATCGGCGCTTTCGTTTGGTGGCATGCTCAACTACGATCACTGCGCTGCCGCTTGAATCTTCCGATCTACATAGCTTTGCAAGCGGATCGGCAAGCTTAATGTTCAATCTTTATGTTGATTCTGACCAGCGTGGCGACCGCGGCGAAATCCTTGATGGCGTCGTACGGCTGACGGGGGAACAGCAGCGGATTGATGGCGTGAGCAGCGGTTACCAAGAGGATTGTGTGGCCATCAGGCGTAGATTTTAGCAATGCTTCCGCGGCGATGACGTTGTTGCCGCCCGGACGACTGTCCACAATGACCTGCTGGTTCCAGCTTGCGGTCAGCTTCTCTCCGACAAGGCGAGCGACGACGTCGTTGCTGCCCCCAGGTGCATTGGGCAGGATAAAGCGAATCGGCTTGGTTGGGTAAGTCTGCTGCGCCGCGGCGGGGTTGGCATGTGCAATTAACACGCCCGCAGCCAATATTCGCTGCGCAGCGGCGGGGAATTTAAACATCGGGCTCCTCAGATTAGCGTGACGGGGTCACCGAAAGATAGTCAAGTCTCAATGTTTTTCACGGAGCCATATTAACCGGTACGGGGAGAACCTGTGGGGTGCGAATTGCAATTCACAACTACGAACCAGGCGGTCGTGGGTTCAAATCCTGCCGGGCGCGCCAATTAAATCAAAGGCTTGCATCACTCAGGCCTTTGTTCATTTAGGCCGCGTGACATATTTGTGCCGCAGCATGTGGCGGTAAACTGAAGATCATCGCGGTCCCTTCGACAGAGCCTGTCCTGAGCTTGTCGAAGGACTCAGGACAGGGATCGAAGAACCTTCGGTGATTGGGCGCATCCTCACGCATCTGGGGTTGTGCGCGCAGCCGCCGCCACGCCCACCGGCGCGGCGGGTTGATCTTTTTCAGGCGGCTTGATGCTCGAGTCGAAACCAGTTCTTCCAGTGAGCTGACGTCGTTGCTTGGCTTGCGCTCGTGTAACAGCGGCCATTGGGCGCAAACCATCCGCTGCGGACCGTTTCGTAGGGCAAGATTTTCAGAAAAACAGCGGGCCTTGGCGAAAATTGACACGATTGACTGTTAGCCCGTCGCGGGATAGATTGCCGTCCTGGGAAAAATCGTATTTGAAATTCCTATATCCGACGTGCGGAAAATCCAGCATTGCGTCATCTACCGCCTGCGATTCAGCCTGCATGCAATTCCATGAACATTCACGCAAAGGAGAGTCACATGTTGCGCAAACTCGTCGTCCCCGTATTGTTCGCCGCCGTATTCGCCGCCGGTTTTTTCGCGGGCAACAGCAGCACAATTGAGTTATTGCCGAAAGCCAACGCGCAAAATCCAGGGCGCGTATTCGAGCTACGCACCTACACCGCATCGGGCGGCAAGATGGAAGAGCTCAAGGCCCGCTTTCGCAATCACACCATGCGCTACTTCGAGAAACATGGCATGACCAACATTGGATACTGGATCCCAATGGATACCCCCGCTTCGCAGACCACCCTCGTCTACCTGCTCGCTCACTCCAGCCGCGATGCGGCAAAGGCGAGCTGGGCTGCGTTCTCCAAGGACCCGGGTTGGGTAGAGGCGCGCACGGCCTCCAATGCCGGCGGGAACATCGTCGCCAAGACGGAATCGGTATTCCTCAATGCAACGGACTTCTCACAACTCAAGTAACCGGCACAACCGACGCTGTCTTCATTCCCGGAATCAGAATGCGTTTGCCGCTCAGGGGTGGCGCGATTGGCGCAGCGCCGCCCTGAATTTTTCGCGTGCGGCAGCACCGTGCATGTAGGCCCAATCCTGCGGATAAGTCTCGCCCGGTTCGATTTTGAGATCGATCAACACCGGGCCGCTCGCGCGCAGTATGCCGGGCAGCGCAGCCTCCAACGCATCCAGCTCAGAGAACTCATGCGCTTCCCGGTAGCCTGCCGCACGCGCAAGTCCGGCAAAGCTGACCCTGTCCTTGGCGGGAATCGGATGTCCGCCGTTGGCTTCGTAGGTGCCGTTCTCGCACACAAAGTGCAGCAGATTGTTCGGTGCGGCGTTGGCGATGGTCACCAGGCTGCCGAGGTTCATCAGCAGGCTGCCGTCGCCGTCGAGCACGATCACCCGGCGCTGCGGGGCGCCTAACGCGAATCCCAGCGCCAGCGACGATGCCTGGCCCATCGCCCCGACCGCGGTGAAAGTCGGCGCTTCCGGCTTGATCGCCAGCCACTCGAACGTCGCCTGATACACTGGCACCACGAGTTCGTCGCGATGGAATTTCGCGATCAGCTTCAGACACTGGTCGCGCTTCATCATAGCGGGCTTCTCCCGATCAACAGCACCAGCGGGGCGGAATTCGCATAGGCGCGTTCGATCGCGGGCGCGATGCGCTGCTCGTCGCCGGCACTGTGCAGGAATTCATACGCGATCCCCATCGCATCGAGGATCGGCGTGACAATGCGCACGCCGTAGCTGCGCGACTGCGTCGGCGGCGCAGCGGATTCGTGGGAGAGCAGACCGACCATCATGACCACCGGCAACTGGTACTCGACCGCGATTCCCCGCAGCGCGTTTACCGAATCGAGCAAGCCGGTGTTCTGCATCAGCAGCAGCGCGCGCTTGTCGCAGAACGACAACGCGGCGCATATCGACACGCCTTCGTCTTCCTTGCAGACGCGCACCAGCTTCAGCGCGGAGTCCGCTGCGACCCGGCGCAACACGCTTTCGCTGGTGACGCGGTCGGGCACCGAGACCACAAACTCGACGCCACTGCGTTTGATGGCATCGACGATCGCCGCACCCGCAATGGCTGCGATGACAGGATGATTTTCTACTTGTGCCATAGGCTCAGGAACCCGATTACTGCTGTTTATTGCAAATAATACATGTCAGACGATACAAAGTTAGCAATCCGCGCAGATTGGGATGCTACTTCATGCGATCACGACGTGGCCCGCGGACGTGCAGCACAAAAACCTTGCCTTTGCGTTCATTCACCTCGTAGATAACGCGGTACACATAGGGTTTGCGACCAACGAGTAGATGCCTCAGTCTCGAATCTTCGGGAGTGTGTGGTGTGCGGAATGGAAATTTCTCAAGACTAAAGATCGCGTTCTCAAGTCGGGCAAACCATTGTGCTGCTTGCGCGGACGATGTCGCCTCAATCTGTCTGTAGATTAAGGAAAGGTCAGACAAGGCACGGTCGGTCAATTCAACGCGATAATCCATGTTCGCGCCGGAATCGTGTGAGCGCCTCCCGCGCAGAATGGGTGCGCCCTTTAACCACATCCTCAAGCCCTTGGCGGATGCCTTCGACGGCATCGGCCTGTGCGGCAATATCCAGCAAACGCTGATAGGCGGCGGCATCCTGCACTACGGCAGCGGCCTTGCCGTTGACGGTGAGCACCAGCGGACGTTTTGTCTTTTTCAGGCGCTGCAAAAACGCAACAGAATTATTGCGAAAAGTCGTCAGCGGCTGTATGTCTTCGGTAATATCCATCGCGTGATACTCCTTTAAAAGTACCTTTAAAGGTATCATTTTCTGCGATGGATTTCAACACAATTCATCTGTACACCCAACACGAAGACGGATGGTATGTAGTACGCACCCTGGTGATGGTGTGGGTGCCTGCGCTATCCACCTTTTACGGACGCCAGCAGAGGCCCCAGCATGGCGGCGCCCAGCTTACGGCTGCGCTCGCCGTTCCAACCCACATCGGGATCCGGCAGATTGGCATTGTCTTTAAAGGGTATCTCCAGCGTGAGGGACAGGCAGCCGAATGTATGACCGACCCACTTCGATGCAAGCTTGAGCGCGTCCTCTCTGTACTTGCCGCTGGAGTAGCCGTGCACGTCCTGGAAATCCGGGCTGGCACGCTTGAAATCGTCGATGAACGCACTTTGCACTGCAGCCTGTTCAGATGTGAAGCCCGGCAGCATCTCGCTGCCGGCGACGAACACATACGGCAGGCCCTCGTCGCCGTGCACGTCGATGAAAGCATCGACGCCGGTGCGCTGAATATGCTCGCGTACCCAGAAAACTTCTGGGCTGGTTTCCATGCTGGGACTCGCCCATTCCCGATTCAGATTTGCACCAGCGGCGTTGCTGCGCAGATTGCCGCGGACGCTGCCATCCGGATTCATGTTCGGAACGATGTGCAACACTGCGACTTCGAGCAGGCGGCGCGAAACCGGATCTGAACGATCCAGGAGGCGTTCGATCATGCCTTCGGCGAACCACTCGGCCATGGCTTCACCGGGATGCTGGCGGGCGATTATCCATATCGTTTTCTTCCCGCCGCTGGCATTTCCGATGGTGACCAAATCGATGTCCCGCCCCTCTGCCGAGGCGCCGAGGCGCGTGACGCGCGCGAGTGGAGAGTCGCTCATGCGCCCGATCAGCTCCTGGTGGCGTTCGAACGAGTAGGGTTCGAAGTAGGCGTACCAGACAGCGTCGTGCTGCGGCGTATGTTCGACCGTCATCACGCTGCCGTCGTAGGTGGTCGGCACGCGGAACCAGTGCGAACGATCATAGGATGCCGCCGCGCGGTAATCCTTCCACCCTTGAGGATAGGTGCAGGCGCCGGCGTTCTCGAAGTGTATTTTGCACTGGAGGCCGCGCGCGTCTGACAGCCGGAAATGGAACCACTGGCGGAAGTCGGCGTGTGAGTCCTTGCGGATGGCCAGCTTGAAATCAGCGGTGGCGCCGGCGGTGGCGGCAGAGATGACTTCGATTGCGCCGGAATCGAATTGGGACGAGATGGTGGGAGCCATGGGCGTTGCTTCAGTGATCAGTTAGTTTACGTCGCGAGTCTAGCATTCATGGTCAAGCGCCCATGCGGGCTGCCTACCCTACCCTGAAATTCCTATACTCCGCGAGATCGAGCTGACAGCGAAGCTGTTGCAGATCGCGGGGATCAAGGCGGAGTAGCTTGCCGAGTAACTCGCCGGGGAGGTGGTAGCATGCGCTCGCACGTCGGATTTCGATGCTCAACCATCAGGTGCGCGTGACTTGCCCCGTAGGCTAACGAGGCTGTGCAAAAACCCGATTTCCGACGACGGGCTTGTCTTGATTTGTCATCGTAGAGCTTCGAGTGATTGGGTTATTTTTTAGGATTTCAGTTTGGGCGATTCGATCGGAATTGGCAATAGCGGGGCGGATTTGCGCCTGTTCTCGCCCCACCTAGTGCGCATACCCGTGATGCGCCAATTTCTCGATGTTGTGTACCATGCAGTAGAGCTTCCACTGCGTATCGACTTTGCCTTGACCTCGTAGCGTAAAGCGATCCAGTCGCTTGTTGTAGCGCAGGTTACCGAACACGGGTTCCACGGTGGCAATGCGTCTGCCATACAGAGCCCGACCTGCGGCAGAATCGATGCGTTGGCGCATAGCTTCCGTGTGTTGGTGCGGGGAAGGCTGGTTTTTGTGGAAGATCGCCACCTGGCGCACTAGCGTCTTGTCCGGCGTTCGCAGGCATTGGTGCCTGAGTGCACACGGCACACAGTCGCGTTTGGCACCCGTGAATTTGTGATGGGTTCTACCGCTGGTCGTACAGTGACTGCCGTTGCTGTAGAGCGCCTTGCCGGCCGGGCAGATACAAGTATGGGTCGCAGCATCGTAGCGAAAGTCACGCGGCGTGAACTTGCCCCTCGACACGGGCTTGAGGCAATCTGCTTTGTTGTAGAGCGGATCAGGTCCTGCTTTTTACCTGTCTTGGTTTTTGAAACGCGCATCGCGCTTTCTCATCAGCCCGTCCGCGATCAGGGCGGTTACGCCCTTCTCATGCAGTCGCTGCAGATTCGTTTCGCTATGGTAGCCTGCATCGGCGGTGATCACGGTCTTGCCCGTGGCGAAGGCTTGGGACTGCTCGACCATCGGCATCAGCAGGCTTTGCTCGGACCCTGATCCATGCGCCTGGGCGGCCACAATAATTTGGTGGCGCGCATCCACCGCCGCAGCACCCGTGTAGCCTTGTATTACACCCTTGCCCGTGGCCATCTTGGCACTGTCGGTATCGGTCAGATTGCTTTTGCGCTCCGGGCCTTTGCCGGAACCAGCCCCTTGGCGCTTGGGGTGGGTATGCAAAAACCGCCGGATCGCCTCTGCCTCGGCCTTGAGCGCCTTGACCCGATCCTGATGGTTTGCCCACTCGACGGCGCGATGCTGGTCTTTGCCTACCTTGTGTTGATCTCCCAGGGCGTCCTGCCTGCGGTGCTCCTTGAGCATGGCCTTCACCCGCTGCTCAATGGCCTGCGCCTGATGCGCCAGTTCGGCATGCGTTCCACTCCTGGCCTTGCTTGCATTGCTGGGCAGCTTCACCCCATCGATGGCAAACATCTGCCGGCCAATCAAACCCTGACGATCACAGATCAGGATGACTGCGGTGAAGATCGCGGCGATTTCATCCCTTAAGCCGCGAACAAACGCAGCAATTGTGGTGTACGCCGGTTGGGTGTCCCCCGAGATGGCCATGAAAAGCACGTTCTCCGTACAAGCCCGCTCAATCGTGCGACTACTCACCATGCCGCGTGAATACGCCAACAGCACGATCTTTAGCATCACCGCCGGGTCATAGGCGGGCGCACCGGTCTGGTCGTTCTTGAACTTCGCAGCCAATGCTGAAAGGTCAAACTCCGAATCAATCAGTACGTGTAGCGCGTGCTCGAACGTTCCGGGCATCAGTTGCTGTTCCAACACTACCGGCAGGAACCGGGGACTCATGTCTACTGCTTTGTATCGTGCCATCGTTACCCCCATCAGTCGCTGATGAGTTAACGCGTCATGCGCTCTTCGCGTGGACCTGCATTTCGACCTTTTTGCACAGCCTCAACGCGATATGAAAGGCCAATCGATGAAACCCTTCCCCTGAGTTGGCACGCAACAACTGATGCTCACTTGTTCCTAAAATGGGATGTTCCATTCATCAATATCCTGCTTCAGTTTGCGCAAAATATTTACTTTTTCGGATGATTTATATTTATCGTTATGCAGAATCCACTCGTCAAGTCGCTTTGCAATACGATTATCTATGTCCTTCCCGGTCAATATGCTCTCGTTTAGCAATTGCTCTCTGGCTCTTTGCTTCAAACCATCGTTGATCGTAGTAGAGATTATGGTACGTACGTATGGATCAATCCATGCGACAACATCTTTGGCATCTAGGAAACTACTAATCCCTTTAACTAACCTCAAGCTTGGCGAATTATGGGATGTCCCCACGCGAGCCAATAGATGCTCTATGACCATTACCTTATGTTGTCCAGACAAGTAACGTATATCACCTGGCTGGAAAAATGCTGCGCCATATCGCAGCACGTTTGCACCATCCTCTTCGCGAAGGATACGTACAAATTCTTGTGCGACACGCGTGCGCACCTCCTCTGACTCAAGATCCAAGATTATTCGATAAGCCTTTTCGAGGCGGCCCGACGTATTAGCAAATGGGTCATCGTCTTGCGACGATTGCGTGTGCGCGGCTGGTATCAGCTCAATTAGTAGCCGTTGACGCTGTGCTTCAGATACTTCCTGTATCAGATGATGTAATATCGTTAGAGAATTCTCATCACGCTCAATCTTTGACAATAGCTGCTCAGCCACTAATCCTGCAGTGGCGCGCCGAAACACCGCCAATTCTTCGGTAATCATATCGACCAGCGCTAGCGCCACAGATGAACTAGCCTTGTCCGGAGCCTTTTCGGCTAAGCGCACTATGCGCCCTGGATGAATAAGATTGCGGTAAGACCTGACGACACTGCATAAATTTGCGGTTCGCTCCGATATGACTTTCTCGTCTTGGCAAATTTCAATTGCCTGTCCCAAATCCGTCTTAAGCGGATCTTTTATCTTTCTGTTCGCATTCGTGGTCGCGGCCAAATAATCAACTAGTAAGGCCTCCACAATGCTGCCGGAAAGCACTTGCGCACTCTTCCAAGCCTCGGCATCAATGCATTTTCTCATTTCCGCATAGTCAGTTTCCAAAGATTCTCGAAATTCCTTTGAAGCGATATAGTCGAAAGTAGGCATGCCCCCTCCAAACTCGGTTTATATGGTTTTATCGTCGCATCATAGTATTGAAAAACCCGCCGAATAGAATTTCTATGCTGCATATTGGTATATGTGACAAGGGTCTCGACAAAATAATCAAAAGAATCATGAAGTTACTGACCCGCCTCGGCTATCTGATCGAAGAGGAGGGCATCACCTACATGGCGCGCACTGACAGCATTGACCCGGATGACGTACTCATGCCGCTGCAAGCAGCATCAAGCACTTACCGCATCGCAATGGGGCCGCGCGCGGGGCGCAAAGTGCTAAGCCTGCAATACGCGTCCCGCCGCGTGGCGCCGCTCACACAACAACTGTGCGCCAACGCCCACGGATTCAGTTTGCACGCCGGGGTGCGCTGTGATGCCGATCGCCGCAGTGATCTTGAACAACTGTGCCGCTAGGTCACGCGCCCGGCGATTGTTAACGACAGGCCAACGAACGGTTGAGTGTCAACCACGCAGGGCAGGCCGTTCTCAAACTCAAAACACCTTACCGCAACGGCACTACGCACATCGTGATGTCGCCGCTGTAGTTCATGCAGCGGCTGGCAGCGCTGCCAAGGCCGCGCTTGCACCTGATACGCTTTCATGGGGTGCTCGCGCCGAATGCGAAATGACGTTCGGTGGTGGTGCCGGCGCCGGTGCAGAGTATAACTATGGGCGAAGGCGATTGCACGCATGCGAATGCCCACAGTGCGCCGGTGCGTATGAGTTGGGCGCGCTTGCTCAAGCGCGTTTTCGACATTGATATCGAGCGTTGCGTGTGCGGCGGCAAATTGAAGATCATCGCGGTCCCTTCGACAGGCTCAGGACAGGATTGAAGAACCTTCGGTGATTGAGCGCATCCTCACGCACCTGGGGTTGGCAGCACAACCGCCGCCACGCACAGCGGCGCGGCGGGTTGATCTGTTTCAGGCGGCTTGATGCTCAAGCCGAGACCAGTTCCACCAGTGAGCTGAGGGCGCTGCTTGTGCTGCGCTCGTGTAAAGGCGTCGATGGGCTGGAAATCCTCCGAGGCGAAACGTTTTGCAGGGCAAGATTTTCAGGAAAACAGGGGGGCTTGGCGGAAATTCACGCGATTGACTGTTAGCCCGTCGCGGGATAGATTGCCGTTCTGGAAAAAATGGTGTTTGAAATTCCTATACCCGGCGCCTGGGCAACTAAGGGAGGAATATGGAGCTTGCAACAGCCATAACATGGTTCGATCGTTCCCACGGCCTGCTTGTTATGTCTTCGATTGGGATTGTTTTGGCTTCGTGGGGCATTCACCATTTCGGCAACGCAAAAGAGGAGTACCTCAAGCAAGATCTGGCAGTGGCGCACGAGCGAACTGCCAAACTCGAACAGGAGGCTGCCCTCGCACGGGAACGCACGGCCGCGGTGGAGCGCGACGCTGCTAAGGCGAATCTGGCCATTGAGCAGCAGAGAGCCGAAACAGCGAACGCGCTGGAGCGCATTGCGAACGCCGAATTGCGCGCTGCTGAAGCGAACCAAAAGGCTGAGGAGGAGCGGCTCGCTCGCGTCAAGATCGAGCAGCGGTTAGCGCCTAGATCACTTACCCCAGCCCAGATGCAAGGACTAGTAAAGCGATTGAAGGCTACGGCCAGCCGACCTGTGGACATTCTGCAGATTGGCGGTACGCCGGAGATCGCGGGCTTCCGCTCCTTACTTGAACAGGCGTTGCGAAACGCAGCTTGGCAATCGGCGACCTAGATAACTATGGGCGACGCGTCTTTTGCAGGCATCGCAGTGGGCATTTGGGCCGACGCTACAGCTGCTGATAATGCTGCTGCAAGAGCACTATTGGACGCATTAAACGCGGAGGGTGTCTCAGCCGCACTAGAGGAGCCTGCATTTAAGCGTGAGCGTTTTCCGGCAGTTGTCCACGCTGACGGCGTGAAACCCAACACTTCGGGGATCCGTCTATACATCGGGGCGAAGCCTTAGCCGAAAAAACCTGGTCTGTGGACGGGGAGGGTCACAGGTCGGCACGGTGCGACATAATTTTGCTCCGATAGCTAGGGAGCCGGGAGGGATCGTGCCTTGGGAAGATGTTGCGAGTGTCCAACGAGAATTTGAGGAACACGGCGAAGCGTGGCTCGAGCAAGAGGCGGCATCAAAGCGTCGGAACGAGAACAGCCTCCCTCTACGGAAGCGCCGAGGCGCGTGACGCGCGCGAGTGGAGAGGCGCTCATGCGCCCGATCAGCTGCTGGTGGCGTTCGAGCGAGTAGGGTTCGAAGTAGGCGACAGCCTCGTGCTCCGGCGTATGTTCAACCGTCATCACGCTACCGTGGTAGGTGGTCGGTACACGGAACCAGTGCGAACGATCATAGGAAGCCACCGCGCGATAATCCTTCCAACCTTGAGGATAGGTATTGGCGCCAATCCGGCCTCAAGCGCGGCATTCAATCCAGAGATGGACACAGGCCCTCGAAGGGGCCAAGATCAGCGTTAAACTAAAGGAGGTTCCATGCAGACCTTGATTCCCCTCGCTAACGAAGTGGCGCAACGCCTGTGTGCGCGCAAGGAAACTGTCGCCGTCGCGGAGTCGTCCACCGGCGGGCTCATATCTGCCGCCCTGCTTGCGGTACCCGGCGCATCGGCCTTTTTTGTCGGCGGCGCGGTCGCCTACACGCGTACATCGAAGGAGCGCTTCGCCGGCATCACGCCCGACGACTACAAGCAGGCGCGGGCCGCGACTGAAAAGCATGCCATCACCCTGGCGCAGCGCATCCGCGCGCAACTGGGAACCACGTGGGGCATTGGGGAGACCGGTGCAGCCGGCCCCAGCGGCAACAGCTACGGCGACCCTGCCGGCCACACCTGCCTCGGCGTGGCGGGGCCGGGGCTACACATGAAAACACTCAATACGGGCAGCGCGGACCGTGTCGAAAACATGGAACTGTTCGCCGCCGCCGCGCTTGAACTGTTGCGGGATGCCCTGGATGCCGACAAGCGCTGAGCGTGTACTGGGTGCGATTCTAACTGAAGTCTGAGCAGAGGCTGCATAGCCCCGCGGAAGGTCCCTTCCTCTTCAGAGCATACGTATCTACGCATCTTTACAATGTAAAAAATACGATCACTACCAGCGAAATAACTCCCTCGCCCGCCTTGGGGCGGGACAAGGGCACACTTGCAGCGAAGCAGAGGGTTGGGGTGAGGGTAGGGGCACGCTGCATCCCCTCACCCTAACCCTCTCCCCGCGAGCGGGGCGAGGGGACCGTGAAGTGGAGATGTGTAGATACCCAGTAATAGAGACCGAACGCTTTAAGCTTTCGCTTCAGATTTGCGCTTCACCTTCAGCAGGTAGCGAAGGTGAATCACAGAGCTACGATAGACCTACGACCTCGGCCAGGGCCTCGACCTGCTCAACATAGCGACCCACGGGATTGACGAGGAGATGGTTCGCGCCGGCCGCGACCAGCGCTTCCAGTTGTTCCCGCACCTGCGCCGGTGTGCCGTGGATGTCCCCTGCATCGGCCCCGCCGGGCCTGTGATAGACGATCGAGAACCAACGGTCGAGTTCGGCCTTGGCGATATCGGGGCGCTCGGCCACCGATAGGAATACCCGCTTGGAAATCGGGAAGGTCTCGGGATTGCGGCCGAGTTTCTCGAGTTCGGCGCGAAGAATCTGCACGGACTTTCCGAAGGCAGCCGTGGTCGACCCGCCCGCGGCCATCCATCCATCGCCGAGCGCAGCGGCGCGGCGCACCGCGTCGGGATGGTTGCCGCCGAGCCAGATCGGCGGATGCGGTTTTTGCACCGGCTTGATCACCATGCCAGCGCCCTGGAGCTGATAAATGCTGCCCGGATAGTCGACCTTGGGCTGCGTCCACAGCGCCTTGATGATTTCCACGCCCTCGCGAAAGCGGCGCACCCGATGCGCCTCCGGGATCTGGAATTCCGCGTAGTGGTGCTCGCGGCCTAGCCCGAGGCCGAGGATCGCCCTGCCATTGCTCACGTAGTCGAGCGTCGCGAACTGGTGGGCCACATGGCTGGGGTTGTGCACAGGCAGCACCACCACCGCGACGCCGAGGCGAATCCGCGTGGTGACTGCGGCCGCGTACGTCAGGATCAGCCCCGGATCGAAGCTGAAGGCGTGGTCCAGCGTGTTCTCGGTTACCCACAGGTCGCTGAACCCCAGCGCTTCGGCACGCTCGGCTACCCGACGCACCGTCGCCATGTCGATCGGCGTGAGTGAACGATGCGGAAGCGACATGCCAACGGGAATACTGTCTTTTAAGGCCATGATGTCTGACTTACCAATTCGCCAGGGACAGCGGACAAAACAATTGAGTCCGCTATGCGCAATGGGTTTTGTACACAGGGTGTCTTCATTGTGATCCTCACTGAGTGGCGTAGATTCTGACACAATGGCTTCAGTTTACAAATGACAGGAGAAATCACATGGCCCAGTTCGACGTATCGAAGGAATTCCGCGGCAGCACATTCCGCACCGACGAGGCGCGCACCGCGTGGACGGAAAAGCGGCAGGAAACCGCGCTAGAACCCGATCTGCCGATTATCGATCCGCATCACCATTTGTGGGAAAAAGACAGCGGGCGCTATCTGATCAACGAATTGGCGAAGGATGTGTACTCCGGTCACAACGTCATCGCCACGGTGTTTATCGAGTGCGGTTCGATGCATCGCGCCGACGGCCCGGCAGCGATGAAGCCGGTGGGCGAAGTGGAGTTTGTCAACGGCGCAGCAGCGATGAGCGCGAGCGGCCGTTACGGCAAAGCCAACCTGTGCGCGGGCATTATCGGGCATGTCGATTTGACGCTCGGCGACGGCGCGCGAGCCGTGCTGGAAGCCGAGATCGCGGCAGGGAATGGGCGCTTTCGCGGCATCCGTCATGGCGTGACCTGGGATACCGGTAACGCCGCGAAGTTGGGCCGCCGCCAGCCGCCGCGGCATCAGGTGCTCGATCCGAATTTTCGCAAGGGCTTTGCGCATCTGCAACCGCTGGGATTGTCGTTTGAATCGTGGCAGTTTCATCCGCAGCTGGACGACACCGCGGATCTGCTCAAGGCCTTCCCGGAAACCAACGTCATTCTCAATCATACCGGCGGCGTACTCGGTATCGCGCCGCACGAAAACCGCGCCGAGGTGTTCAAGGTGTGGAAAAAGAATATGCAGAATCTGGTGCAGTTCCCCAACCTGAGCGTCAAACTCGGCGGCCTAGGCATGACCTACTGCGGCTGGGATTTTCATTTGCGCGATATGCCGCCGACGTCAGAGGAACTCGCCGCCGCATGGCGCCCGTACATCGAGACCTGCATTGAACTGTTTGGAGCGAAGCGCTGCATGATGGAAAGCAATTTCCCGGTGGATAAGGAGTCGACGGGTTACTGCGTGCTGTGGAATGCCCTGAAGCGCATCACCGCGAACTGCACACCGGGCGAGAAGCTGGCGCTGTATCGCGATACCGCGGCGCGGGTGTATCGGCTGGCGGTGTAAGTGCCATGTTACCCGCGCCCACTTTTCATCACGTGCATCTGAATTCAGCAGACCCCGATGCTGCCATCGGGTTTTACACGCGGCAATTCGCGAGTACAGCCAAAACGACTTGGGGCGGCATGGCTGCGCTGCAAACGCCGAACAACGTGATGTTGCTGTTCGACAAGGTAGACAAAGCGCCACCGGTTATGCCGCAAAGCGCGATCTGGCACTACGGCTGGCACGTCGCCAACGTGCGTGAAAAACTGGCCGAGTACAAAACGCGCTCCGAGGTCAAACTGATGCCGCTTTACACCGAGGCGGAAGGCGGCGGCTATGTCCACGTCAGTAGCGACACCTGGCCGAATGTCGGCGATGTGCTCGGACTAACCAAGACGCAAATCGCCGAAGCCAAAGCGAAAGGCATCCAGCCCAAAGGCGGCGGCGGTTTTGCCTACATGCAGGCGCCCGACGGCACGCTGGTGGAATACATAGGCGATCATCCCGCCGAGCGTTTTAACCACGTACACATGTGGCAGGATGAACCGTTTTGCGCGCAGCTCTGGTATCAAAAACATCTGAATGTGCCGCCGATGCCGGGGCGCATGAGCCCGGAGCCCGTGACGGAAGCAACCTGCAAGGTGCCGCGCGGCGCGGATCGCAGCTGGCCTTCGCTAAATCAGGAAGGCATGTTCCGCGCGCCGCGCGCGGGTGTGATGTTCGGCGACGTGGCGGTGCAATGGTACGCGCCGCAGGGCAGTGCGCCGCTCGTGCCCACGCGCGGGCAACGCTACGATCATCTGGCGTTTGGTGTCGCGGACCTCGATGCGTGGATCGGCAAATTGAAAAGCGAGGGCGTGACGTTTCTCGACGGTCCGTACCCACTGGGCGATACGCGCGCGGTGATGATCGAAGGGCCGAGCCGCGAGGCGCTGGAGCTGGTTGAGGTGAAGTAGTTGCATTGCGGGCCGGGATGATGCGAATGACCTCACCATGTTCATACTCGCAATGACAAGCGATGAGGAGATTTGCGCCAGAGCTCATGCCCAGCATCAGGAAGCGCTTATCTTCATGTGAGTGTTCAACGCGTACTCAATCTCTTCTCGGCCGTTGAAGGCATTTACGCTTCGATTGTCTTCAATCATTCCCAGACATCTTTATGCGGCACGCTCAAGTGGAACCTCCCAGCCCGGAAACACGAGCACGGCGGGATGGCACTTGAGGGCACGGGCAAAAACTTTTGCACGCTCGACACCTAAATTCACTCGATTATTCTCGATGGCGGAAATGGTGGCTTGCGGGATGCCCGTGAGTTCGGAAAGTTGGCTTTGGCTAAGATCCTGGAGTTCGCGCAAGATGCGGACAGACTCACCCACCGAGACTTCAACTCGTTTTTTCGCTGGACGAAACGCTTTCATTTCATGGCCTCCTGTAATCGTGGGCGGTAACTTGAACAACCTGGATCAGCAACACATTGGCGGTAACTCGGTAGATCACCCGCCATTGAAGCCCCAGCCGGGAAGAGCGATGACCCTTCCACTCACCAGAGAGGGCGTCATCGTGAAATCCCTTGACGGCCCGCAATCCCAACGGCCCTGAAATTCCAGCAATGTCTTTCCATTTCTCGTAACGCTTCAAAACCTCGGTAGGAACAGAGCCAGAAAGCTGCTTGTCGACGCGACGGTGCTCTTCGATTTGCCACATGTTACATTATGTATATACCACGAATGGTATGTCAAGAACAGCGACTGTTTAGTGATGCATAACGTTTGCGTTGAATGGCAGGCAGCTTTTTCGTGCGTCCGTTTTCGAACGTGAGGCTAGCCCTCAAGCGACACCCACGAAGGACTTTACCGTACGCATCCCGCTAGGCGAAAGCAGCCAGCCCAAGACTACGCAGTTGAGCAAAACCGTTGCCCAATACGTCACCTGAAACGATTGCTTCTGCGTCTTGTGGCGAAGCGTTCGCTGGGCAAGCATGGCACCAGGCCACCCACCAACCAAACTGAAAAGGTGTAATGTGGTCTCCGGAGTTCTCCACTGCCCCTTCAGAGACGCGGCTTTGTCAAAAAAGTAAGCCAAGTATGCGACACAGCTCGCCATAAGGTACGCGATAAGCACCACGAAAGGTAACTTACCCGTAGCCACCGTCCCTGCCACGAAGGCAAGAAAGACGGCTGCGAAAATTAAAGCTCCAACCCCGGGGCCAGACGCAGTCGTGGGAAGAGAAGATGGACGATCGCTAACGAAGGTGATGTTCACACCTTGTGGTCTACCTCGTGCATCAGGTGTGAGTTCGTAGGTTACGAGCTCGTTACCGATCGGTCGGCGCTGTCGGTTCGAAAACGACTTGATATGGACGAATACCTTAGACCCACTTCCATTCGGCGTAACAAAGCCGAAGCCCTTGTCGTCTTTCCAGTCGGTGATCTTGCCTTGATATCGCACGGGCGTTCCCACTGACGGCTAACGAGGCTGTGCAAAAACCCCTTCGCGAGCGAAGGGCGATGTTTTTCGAGGGTCCTTCAACCCCTCCCGAGTATGCAAGCGTCGATTGTAGAGCGTTCTGAGAGACTTTTTTACGAGTAACTTCATTGGAAATATCCGTGCCATGG
>CAMATZ010000039.1 GCA_945861275.1 Bordetella parapertussis | reverse complement strand
TAGTTCTTGGCTTCGCCACCGTATTTCTTCGACAATACGTGGGTCATCGCCGCCGTCAGCGTGGTCTTGCCGTGGTCAACGTGACCTATCGTCCCTACGTTCACGTGCGGCTTGGTCCGCTCAAATTTACCCTTGGCCATAGTCAGTCCTTGCTATCTGTAATAACAGATTGTTTTTGAATGAATTTAATCACCTGCTTATTACCCTCGCCTGCCACACACTAACCAATCATTGGTGCCCATGGCGCGGATTGAACGCACGACCTCTCCCTTACCAAGGGAGTGCTCTGCCACTGAGCTACATGGGCTGCGGATAAACTATAGACAGACAATTTTCTGTTTTAAAACAATTACTTAAATTGATTATACCGTCGCCCAACAATTCGCCCAAGCGTAATCTGCACACCTGCGTGACGAGCTACGGGTAATACCTTGCCACACTAACTTTACTGGAGCGGGTGAAGGGAATCGAACCCTCGTCGTAAGCTTGGAAGGCTTCTGCTCTACCATTGAGCTACACCCGCCCGGTTCCTGCTCGCAAATCACCACCTCACCAAAGCCTGCACCGCACCAACCGCCACTACTGTCCAACAGCACCCACTTAAGGAACACCTCAACTTATTGATTTTCAATAAAAATAAAGCAGTAGTATCCTGCAACCGCAAGCGTATTCGTAGCCACAAACGACGCTAAAAACCCTGGTGGAGGAGGTTGGATTCGAACCAACGTAGGCGCAAGGCCAACAGATTTACAGTCTGCCCCCTTTAACCACTCGGGCACCCCTCCGAACGAAACCGTCAATTATGGATTTTTTTGCACATACTGTCAAACATGTTCGCTGCAGCTGCGCTTTGCCACGGACAGCGTTTTCCGGCGTCTCTTTCTGGGCCACCCTGTCGTCATTGAGCGCTACAATTTGGTGCATAAATTACCCGAGTTAATCATTCAACAATCCGCTCCTGAGCTACCTTTCGCCACGCTTACGCAACCCTCGACAAAAATTCGCGACAGGTTCGAAATGTGATGGCATAATGCGACGCGAATCCAGTCGGCGTAGCGTTAAAAAATAAAATACCAGGCCGCGCGGGATTCAAGAACGGAGGAGTCTCATCTCAGTAGTTTTCAGTCTTGTTCCCGGCAGAGGTCTGTTAATCGCGTCGTGCGATAAGCGCTGTTACATCCACGGCCTTCAAGCACATATCACGTTGGAGAGTTGAATGATTAAGAGCAAAAAGGATTTGTACGCAGGGTTGATGTTCATGGCACTCGGCGCGTTTTTTGCGTTGTGGGCGCTGAACTACCCTATGGGTTCCTCGGTGCGTATGGGGCCGGCTTATTTCCCGACTGTGCTGGGATGGATGACGGCCGGGCTGGGTCTGATCATTTTTATCCGCGGGTTGACCATTCCC
This sequence comes from Bordetella parapertussis, assembly GCA_945861275.1. Lineage (GTDB taxonomy): Bacteria > Pseudomonadota > Gammaproteobacteria > Burkholderiales > SG8-41 > UBA5216. The sequence goes on along the minus strand of CAMATZ010000039.1, from coordinate 56,698 downwards.
GATGTAGCGCCCAATCCCACGCAATTGAAGCCGTTGCTGTGGATAAATGGCGCCGCAGTCCTCTTTGGGATGCTGGTTGACCCCTTAAAAGTCGGCTTTGTCGGTGCCGTAGTGATTTCGACTATCGCCTGCGCCTTTGGCGGCTACGAGTTCAAATGGAAAGAAGCGATCATCGAGGCTGTCGTATTGATCATCGTGTGTTGGGGCGCGTTTGTGTGGGGACTAGGTCTGCCCTTCCGCATGTGGCCGTGGTCTTGATAGAAAACCGTGATTCCATGGATAAATTAAAAAGTTCTGGAGATACCATGAAAAAAACCATCCTCGGATGTGCGGTCGTAGCGGGCCTGATGTTGGCATCGTTTGCATTCGCGCAAGCTACCGGCAAACCCGCCGACTTCAAAGACCCCGGCCTGTTCAAGAACCTGGTTTTGGGCTTTTCGGTCGCCCTGACCTGGACCAACCTGTGGTACTGCTTTATCGGCTGCTTTCTGGGCACACTGATCGGCGTGCTGCCCGGCATCGGCCCGGTAGCGACCATTGCCATGTTGTTGCCGATTACGTTTAATCTGCCGCCGATTCCGGCGCTGATCATGCTGGCCGGTATTTACTACGGTGCGAGCTACGGTGGCTCCACGACTGCGATTCTGGTGAACCTGCCAGGCGAATCCTCTTCGGTAGTCACCTGTATCGACGGCTACAAAATGGGTCAGCAGGGCCGAGCAGGCCCGGCGTTGGCAATAGCGGCGATAGGCTCGTTCTTCGCCGGCACTGTGGGCACCATCCTGATTGCGCTGTTCGGCCCGCCGCTGGCAGAATTAGCGTTTGAGTTTGGCGCTGCAGAATACTTCTCGATGATGGTGCTGGGTTTGGTGGCCGCGGTAGTGCTGGCCTCCGGTTCGCTGATTAAAGCGATCGCAATGATACTCGTCGGCCTGCTGCTGGGTCTGGTGGGAACCGATGTGAACTCCGGTATCGCGCGCTACAGCTTCGGCATCTCCGAGTTGTCTGACGGCATCGGCTTCGTGTCGGTCGCCATGGGCATGTTCGGTTTTGCCGAGATCATCAGCAACCTCGAACAAAAAGCGGCCGACCGCACTGGCGCGAAGATTTCCGAGGTGAAGAGCCTGATGCCGACCGCCGAAGACATCAAGATGTCCATCGGCCCGATCATCCGCGGCACTGCCCTCGGCGTAATTTTCGGCATCCTGCCGGGCTCGCATACGGTTATCGCGGCGTTCTCTTCCTATACGCTGGAAAAGAAACTGGCGAAAGACCCGTCGCGCTTTGGCAAGGGCGCGATTGAAGGTGTGGCTGGTCCGGAGTCGGCAAACAACGCTGCTGCGCAGACCTGCTTTATTCCGCTGCTGACGCTGGGTATTCCGACGGGTGCGGTGATGGCGCTGATGGTGGGCGCGATGACGATTCAGGGTATCGCACCCGGCCCGCAGGTGATGACGCAAAAGCCGGACCTGTTCTGGGGCATGATCGCCTCCATGTGGATCGGCAACGGCATGCTGGTATTGCTCAACCTGCCGCTGATTCAAATTTGGGTGATGTTCCTGAAAATCCCCTATCGCATACTGTTCCCCGGCATCTGCCTGTTCTGCTCGATCGGCGCCTACTCGCTGAATAACAGCGCGATGGAAGTGTATCTGGCGGCCGGTTTCGGTGTGTTCGGCTACTTCGCCTCAAAATGGGGCTGTGAGCCTGCGCCACTGCTGCTGGGCTTCGTGCTCGGGCCGCTGATGGAAGAGAATCTGCGCCGCGCCATGCTGATATCGCGCGGCGATCCGTCGGTGTTCGTCACCCGCCCGATTTCCTGCGGCATGTTGATAGTTGCGGCGGCGCTGCTGCTGATGATCGTAGCGCCACAGTTCAAGAAAAAGCGCGAAGAAATACTTACCGAAGGGGACGGTCATTAACGTCCTCTTCCGGAATAAGAAACGCCGCGAAATTCGCGGCGTTTTTTTTGTCCCTGCCCAGGTTCGGCGAAGCCAATGGGGTCCGATGACTTACCGTAAAATCACTTGACCGGCGCCGCACCCCCACGCGCGCTGGCGCCATTTCGTCTGCGCAGTTTTCGCTTTCAGTGGTTGGCCGACCTCTCGACCTCATGGGCGTTCGAGATGGAAACCATTATGTTGAGTTGGTACATTTTGGTCGAGACCCAATCGGTACTGCTGCTCACGCTGTTTGCCTCGACCCAATACATCGGCACCCTCCTGTCGCCAGTGTTTGGCGTGATGGGCCAGCGGCTCGGCAACAAGCGCGTGTATTGCGCCATGCGTGCGTGCTACACCGTGCTCGCTGCGGTCATGATGCTGCTGGTACTCACCGGCGCGCTGACGCCGCTCTACGTGTTCATCATCTCGTCGTTACTGGGCCTGGTGCGGCCCAGCGATCTGGTGCTGCGTTATTCGTTGATCGGGGAAACCATGCCTTCAGGTGAGCTGATGGCAGCGGCCAGCGTCTCGCGCACCACCCAGGATTCCGCGCGTGTGATGGGCGCGCTGGCGGGTGCGGGCATCGTCGCCACGCTGGGCATGGGCATCGCGTACGTCGCCGTCGCCTGCCTCTATGCGGCCAGTTTCCTGTTGAGCCTTAACGTTGCCGGCAGTCGCCCCGCGCCACGCCCGCGCAGCGAAGGCAAAATCGGCCCGCCATCGATATCCGTGTGGCGTGATATGCGCGACGGCGCCGTCCATGTGTGGCATACGCCGCAACTGCTGGCGGCGATGTTGCTCGCGTTTCTGGTCAACCTGACGGCCTTTCCGCTGACCAACGGCCTGATGCCTTATGTCGCCAAGGAAGTTTTTCACACCGATCAAACCGGCCTTGGCTACCTCGCGGCAAGTTTCGCCTTTGGGTCGCTGCTCGGATCGATCTTTCAGAGCCGTTTTGGCCACGCGCTGCCCCCGGCACGCATGATGATCGGCTATTGCGCGGTGTGGTACTGCATGGCGCTGCTGTTCGCACAAATGCCCAGCCTCGCCAGCGGCATCGCCACGCTGATACTCACCGGATGTGCGCAAAGTCTCGGCATGGTGCCGATGTCCGCGATGCTCTTGCGCAACGCCGAACCGCGGTATCGCGGCCACGTCATGGGCATACGCATGCTGATGATCTACAGTCTGCCCGTGGGTTTGCTGATTGCAGGCCCGCTGATCGGCGCCGTCGGCTATCGCGCCACCGCCGTGCTCTACTGTGCGATCGGGCTCGTGGTTACCGGGTGGATCGCGCTACACTGGCGCGCGCATGTGTGGCGGCGTGACGCGCCGGCGAACAGGCACTGAAGCGGCACTGAAGCGGCTACGCTTTCTTGTGCAGCGGTATCACGATCTGCGTCTGCGTGACAATCGCCACGCGGCTGCCGTCGCCGGAATTGCTGATCGTGGTCTGCCACACCATCGTGGTGCTGCCCACATGCAGCGGAATCGATACCGCTTTGAGCACCGGCCCCACGCCCGCGCCGAGAAAATTGGTTTTCGATTCGAGCGTGGTGGTGACATAACCTTCCCGCAGATTCATCACCGTGCCCGCGGCGCCTACGCAGTCAGCAAACGCCATCAGCGCGCCGCCGTTGGCGCGCCCATTGCGATTCAACACGATGCGTTTTACCGGCAGCTCCGCCAGCATTTTTTTCTTGCTCGCGAACGTGATCTTCACGCCCAGTGCACGCGGCAAACCACCGCCAAAGCCTTTGAGTTTGTCCGGCACAATGCCGCCTACGGTTTTTACCTTGGATTTTTTTGTTGGTGTCATCTTATGGCTTATAAAAAAAACGCGTTACGATTGCGACAGGATGCATACTCACGGCGCTGCCAAAAATTCAAGCGTATGACGGCCCACTTCGGCAGCGTGCTCCCAGCCCATGCAAAAGCGCGCGCCCGGCAGCACGATAGACTTCAAGTGTTTGTTTTTGTTATGAAATTCATCGCGATACTGAATGTAATAAAAATGCTCGCCGACCAGCAGCAACAGTGGACATGCTATGCGTTGCAGGTTCGCGGTGAGCTCGTACTGATGCAGCGCATCCAGCGCCTGCCAGCGGTGCCGCCCCGCTTCGATTTGTGCGACATTCACGCGATCCATCCACGACTGCGTGGGCTGCACCGGCGAGTGGCCTGGATCACCGCTCAACAAAAAATCGATGGTACGCGTCAGTGGAAAACCCGATGCATCTTCCGGTCGCAAGCCGCTTTTCAAAGGAGCATGCCGCGCATCGGCAACGCTGCGATCCTGGTAGTACGGGCAATTCACCAGCACCGCCTTATGCACACGCGGCGCATGGTTCGCCGCCAGTTCGATGGACACCGCAGCACCCACGGCCTCGCCCAGCACGCTGAATTTTGGTATGCCCAACGCGTCGGCAACCTCCACCACGCAGCGCGCGTAATCGCCTATCGTCGGCTGAGTATCGACGTGATCCGAGTTGCCATGACTCGGATAATCCATCGCCACCACGCGCAGCGACGGCGACAGCACCGCCATCAATTCCAGATACAGCGCGGAGGATTGCTGGTTGATGTGCTGCAAAAATATCGCCTCGCCGCCCACTGTGCCGGCGGCGCGATAGTGCATGTAGCCCAAAGCCGTTTTGACCAGACCGCGTTCGATGTTCATGTTTGCTCAATCCGAACGGATGCCGTTTTCCTTCACCACCTTCGACCAGCGCGACATTTCGGCCACCACGAATCTGGTCATCGCCTCGGGCGTGCCGATAACCAGGTCCATGCTGAACTGCTCGGTCAATTGCTTGCGCAGTTCCGGCTGGTTGTAGGCCTTGCCAAGTTCTGTATGCATTTTATTCAGCACCGCTTTGGGTATGCCCGCAGGTGTAACGATACCCCACCACGCATGCGCCGAAAATCCTGGCAGGCCGCTCTCGATCAACGTCGGCGTGTCGGGAATGGTGTGTGTGCGCTTGTCGCCGGTGGTCACCACCGCGCGCAGCCGGCCGGCGCGGATATGCGGAACGGGCACGGCTACCGAAGTGACAGCGATATCGATCTGCCCGCCGATCGCGTCGATGAGCGCCGGCCCGCCGCCCTTGTACGGGATGTGTATCATTTTCATGGCGGCCTGCTGCTGCACCAGCATCATCGCCAGGTGCCCGAGGCTGCCGCTGCCCACCGAACCAAACGTCAGCGTCGCCGGTTTGGCTTTCGCCAGTTTCACCACGTCGTCGAAACTCTTGTACGGCTTGGCCGGATTGGTGGTCAGCACCATCGGCGCGGTGCCCACGATCATCACCGAGGCCAGATCTTTCAGCGTGTCGTACGGCAGATTCGGAATCAGTGTCGGATTGACCGCGTGGGTATCGAAGATGAAGGCATACGTGTAACCGTCGGGCGCGGATTTCGCCGCCAGCGCGGTGCCGATGGCACCCGAACCGCCGGTGCGGTTATCGACGACAAACTGTTGCCCCAGCGCTGCGTTAAGTCGCGCGCCGGTGAGCCGCGCCAGCGGATCCACCGAGCCACCCGGCGGAAACGGCACAATGAAACGCACCGGTTTGTTGGGCCAGTCAGCGGCTTGCTGGGCGTGCGCGTGCGACACCAGCAGCGCACAGGCCAGCACTGAAAATAGAGCGTTGCTGCATCGGATACGCATGGGTTCAACCTCTTTCGGTGAGCGCATTTTACGCAAACCTATTGTACGTGTATCAAGGCTCATTTTTCGCCGCCTCATCCACCTTGCGTTTGAGTCTGTCCGCATCCGCGAGCATCGCCGCGACGGGCCAGCCCTTTGCCAGCAAAAATACCGGCGCTTTTACCGTTTCGCTGTAACGCTGGCGGCCGTGGTTGGTGGAATCGCGCACCTGCTCCAGCACCAGGGTGCCGGCGTAGAGCACTATTGATACCAGCAGCGCCGACACGCCGAGGGCACGCGCCGTGGCACGGCTCGCCAGACACAGATGCCGGTAAAACGCATAGGCAAAAATCAACGCGCCCGCCATCAGGCCCACGTAATCAAGCCAGCCCGTGTCGAGCCCGAAACGCAGGTAATCAAACACCACATCCACCACCAGCATCACCAGCATCGCGCCGCAGGCGATCACGCCATGCGCGGCGAATTTGCCGTGCCCCCTGACAATGCGGCTCAGCAACGCCCACGCCGACACCCACAACGCAATCACCACGAGGGACGTCAACGCCGCAAACACCAGCGCCGGGCCGTCGTCCTGATGCAGCGTGACCAGGTGCGCGTTCCACACCACCGCGCCGATCACCAGCGCTGCCAGCACGGCGAACAGTCCCAGCTCGCGCGCCGAGGTTCGCGCCTCCTGTGCCGTGTGCAAATGCAGCGGCAGCTCCGCGCGCACGGCGTAGCTGAGCGGACGCACGCGCAGTTGCGTTTGACCGGCGACCAGCACATCGTCGGGGCCGATGCGCGTTTCAGTCACCCGCACGCCATCCGCCGCCAGCGCGATGCCGTTGACGCTGCCCAAATCGCGCACCGTATAGCGGCCATCGTCGCCCGGCTCAATACGCACATGCGCCGGCGCCAGGTGCGCATCGTCCACCATCACGTCAGCGCCATAGCCGCGCCCGATACACGCCGGCCAGCGATACAGCGCATGGCGCGACAGCACGTCGCCGCCGGCGCTGAGAATTTCGACGTAGGCTAGCGGCTCCACCGGATCGCCGCCAGAAAATTGCGTGCAAACGCCATCGCGTCCTCGTACGCCACGCCTTCCATATCGAGTTCGGATTGCAGCGCCACCGCCGGCGCACCCAGTGTCACCACCTTCAGCGTCACGTCATACAAACCCTCGAAGCGTTTATAGCGCCGCACACACATCGCCATTTTGGCGCGTGTGCCCTCGAGCTCGATGATGCGGTCGCGGCAGGCGTAGCGCGTATGGTGCTTGCGCGCGAAATTGTCGCCATGACGGCCCGCGCCGAATTGCGACTCCAGCAGGTGCGCGAAACGCAGCATGCCGAGTTTATCGCTGCGCATGATGCGATGGCGGAACGACACCATGCCGGTGTACAGGCGCTGATCGATATATAACGCCGAATAGGTGTAACAGTGATAGGTGTCCACGGTGTAGAGCTTGACCGTTTCACGCTCGGTGCCCGCGCCGCACTGCATCGATTCACCGATTTTGTCAGGCACGCGAAACTCGCCGAGCTGCTGCGTGGGCAGCGGCTTTTTCGCCAGCATCGCGCCCATCAAATCGGCATTGTGCGCGCGCAATTGCGCACCCGCTTCGGCGCTGAAGTCCTTGGGATACGGCGGCTTTAATGCGGCGCTGCGCGCCAGCAGTCCTGCCGCGAATTTGGCGGGCACCAGAAAACTCACCAGTTGCCCGCGCCGGTGGGTAGCCACGTTGATGCCGAACACGCGCCCGCGTTCATCCAGCGCCGGGCCGCCGCTCATGCCGGAATTGATCGCGCCGGTGAAATGGATGCGCTCGTAATATTGCTCTTCCGAGCGGCCGTTGTAGATGCCCTCCACCACGGTGAGGCCCTGATTAAGCGGATGGCCAAGCGCAAAACCCTTGTCCCCTTTGGCGAGCGGCGTATCGCGCAACGCCAAGGGTTCGACGGCACCCGTCGCGCCTAGCTCGCCGAGGTCGCCGCGCACCAGCGCCAGATCATGCACCACGTCCACCGCGACAATTTCGAGCGCGCCGCGGCGGCCGTTGTGCAGCACGAATTCAAGGCGGTAGGTATCCGGCTCCAAAGCCTTGTCGGCCACCACATGGTAATTGGTCAGCATGAGACCGCCGGGCCCCACAACAAATCCGGTGCCGGTCGCCGCGTGCGTGCCGCTGCTGCCCAGCAAAACACGAATTTGCGCGACACTTTCGCGCGCACGCTCGTACAGCGCCCGGGCTTGCGCGGATACCGGTGCGTCAGTGGCAGCAGGCGCGGCGCTGGCGGCAGCGGCAAGCGCCACCGTATTGCCAGCGGCCGCGGCCACCAGCAGCACGATCGCGAGAGCGCGCAGCAGCCGTTTCGCGATCATCCTGTAACTATTTGTTTTTATTGTATTTTACTGCTTGGTCGCAGTCCATTTGGTGCTGGCCCCGCCGGACTTGTAGGTGCCTTCCATGGTGTCGCCGGTCACCCGGCCGCTGTATTGCGCACCGCCCGCGGTAAAGGTGATTTGTTCACCCAGCATTTTTGCATCCGAAATAATCGCGTTCCCATTGCCTTGCGCGAGGCTGCCGCTCAGCATCTGGTATTCCTGTTTCAAGGTAAGCGTGCCGCGCGAGGTTTTCCAGTTGCCCGCGACTTTTGCCGGCACAATCCACAGATACGCCGTACACCACGAACTGCAATCGCCGCCGGCGGTAATTTTTTCGTCCTCTTTCCAGTCGCCCATGGTGAATGAGTTCGACACCACGCGCACGCCCGGCTTCATCTCGAGCAAGATGGGCCGTAACTTCACGTTGAGATCAGGCAACAGAAACAGCGTAATCACGCTTGCCTGCGTGTAGTCTTTTTTGCTGGCCTCGGTGAATATATCGCCCTGCTTGAAAATTGCCTTGTCGGCGACACCTTCTTTTTGCGCGTTGCGCTTGGCGAGTTCCACCATGTCGGGATTGTATTCAATGCCGTAGGCTCTGCCGCCACGCTTGGCAGCGGTGATTACCGTGCGGCCATCACCCGAACCCAGGTCGTAATGGATGTCTGAAGGCGTGAGCTTCGCCATATCCAGCATGCGATCCACCAGCGCCTGCGGGGTAGGCACCCAAACAACATCTTTGCGCGACTGGCCGACGGACGGCTCGAATTCTTTTTTTGCGGGCTGCGGTTGGGCCAGCGCAAGGCTCGTAAAAACCATGGCGGCGAGCATCACACAATGGCGCTGCAATTGAAGCAACATGACAATTCTCCGAATGAAAATAAAAGCGAACGCGCATGATACCGGATTCACCTTAGGCACGGTGCTAAGATGCACACTGGCTTGCCACTCAAAACCTGAACCGAAGGAACTCTCATGGCGTCATCCGCATCGGCTACCGTCGCGAAGCCGGACGAACTCTCGTTCATGTATTTCCCCGAAGACTACCGCTGGTCGCACGGCATGCTGATCGGGCTCAATTCCGCACCGTGGGGCGGCGCCGAAATCGGCGAAATCAACCGCATCGGCTTGCGGCTCAAAGGCCATGTCGGCGACGATAAAGCCTGGTTTCAGGAATGGGCGCGGGAAGCCCGCAAGGTGGAAGATGCAGGCCGCGCGCATATAGCCGCGGGCCGCAACACCACCGGCGCACAGTATCTGTTTCGCGCAGCGAATTATTACCACGTCGGCGAACGTTTTCTGCAACCCAAGGCCGAAGGCCTCGCGGCTTACCGGCGCGGCGTGGATTGCTTTCGCGACGCCGCACAATGGACACGCCGCCCGAAAATTGAACACGTGGAAATTCCGTACGAGGGCGCATCCTTGCCTGCGATACTGATACATGCCGAAGATACAGGCCCGGATCACAATAATGGCCCGGCGCCTGCGATGGTGTACTTCGACGGTTTCGATGTCACCAAGGAAATCCAGTATTTCAAAGGTGTGCCCGACCTTGCCGCGCGCGGCATCGCCTGTCTCATCGTCGATGGCCCCGGCAACGGCGAGGCGGTGCGCTTTCGTGAACTCTGGCTGCATCACGAGACCGAGCGCTACGCCACCGCCGCCTATGACTATCTCGCGGCGCGCCCGGAAATCGACGCCAAGCGCATCGGCGTAATGGCGATCAGTCTCGGCGGCTACTACGCGCCGCGTGCCGCCGCGTTTGAACAGCGCTTCGCCGCGTGTATTGCGTGGGGCGCGCAGTGGGACTACTGGGAAATCTGGCGCAGCCGCTTTGAAAAGCTCGACAGCGGCAAGCTGCCGTCACTGTCGGTGGCGTGGCAACACTTGTTGTGGATTTTCAACGTCACCACGCGCGAAGCCGCGATGAAAAAACTCGAAGGCTTCCGGCTCGACGGCGTAGTGCAGAAAATCACCTGCCCGTTTCTCATGATGCATGGCGAGGGCGATGAACAAATTCCGCTGCCGGTAGCGCAAAAATGTTTTGACGCCGTGGGCTCGAAAAACAAAACCTTCAAGCTGTTCACGCGTGAAGAAGGCGGTTACCACCATTGCCAGATTGACAACGCCAGCATCGGCGTTGCGGCCATGTGGGACTGGCTGGAATCGGTGTTTTTTGCGGCAAAGTAAAACCAGATTAAAGGCATTTTGACGCAGATTTACGCAGATTAAACCCGCTCCGTCATTCCAGCGAAGGCTGGAATCCAGTACGTAACCCTCGGCGCAAAGCGCCGGTTGCGCGAAGGAGTGGCAAAGCAACTGCAACGTGTGGAACAACCTGGATTCTGGCCTTCGCCAGAATGACGAGTTTGGTTCTTAATCTGCGTTAATCTGCGGCTAATGTTTTTGTATTTTCATTTCAAACCGGAGCCATCATGGCCATCTACCCCAACCACACCAAACAACAACTCGATGCTGGCCAACTCGCCCTCGGCATGGGCATGCGCGCCCTGCGCACGGTCGACGCCGGCATGATCGCCAAAACCTGCGGCTTTGACTGGCTGTTCATCGACATGGAGCACAGCGCGATGGACGTGGATTTAGCATCGCAAGTCGCCATCGCCGCACTGCCGCTGGGCATCACCCCCATCGTGCGCGTGCCGGGCAAGGAACATCATCACGCCTCGCGCCTGCTCGATTCCGGCGCGCAGGGCATCGTGGTGCCGCATGTCGATACCGTTGAAGAAGCCGAACGCGTAGTCGCGCACTGCAAATATCCGCCGGTGGGCCACCGCTCGGTGGTTGGCGCGCTGCCGCAGTTTGGCTACGAGGCGATGTCGGTAGGCGAATCGACGCGCGTCGCCAACACCGAAACTCTGGTGATCGTGATGGTGGAAACGCCCACCGCAATTGATAACGCAGACGCTATAGCGGCAGTGCCCGGCATCGACGTGGTGCTGATCGGCACCAACGATCTATGCGCCGAACTTGGCATCCCCGGCCAATTCGCCGACGCACGCGTCGAAGACGCCTACCGCAAAGTCATCGCCGCCTGCAAAAAGCACGGCAAGCACCCGGGCATGGGCGGCGTGTATGACCAGAAGCTGATGGACAAATACATCGGCTACGGCATGCGCTTTATTTTAAGCGGCGGCGATCTGGGTTTCTTGATGGCGGGGGCTAAGGCGCGCACCGAGTTCTTGCGCAATTGCAAGCTGTAAGCGCTATCGCTGCGGTCTGAAGTCAAACAGCCAGCGGGAGGCTGCGGAATATAATGACGGAACAGATCAAGGATAGGCGGAACGACAGAGCAGGAACTGGGGGTGTTTACATTTCCGATTTAGGACGTACTAATTTTAAATAACCAATTGATTCAATAGAATATTTTCAACTGCAACAGGTATTGGCATAGATTAATGACGTCTTGTAAAGCGTCGCCAATAATGGCGACTTCAAGTTAGATGCCTATAGGAGATGAAGTGGCGGATCATGAGATAAGAAAGCCCGTCCTATTCATCAGTCACGCAACGTCGGACGCCGAGTTCGCGAACGCCGTGAAGCAAGAAATTGAAAAGGTTTTTGCTAACGGGGTCAGCGTCTTCTGTACAAGTTCGCCAGGTGCAATTTCGGTAGGCACAGACTGGTTGGCAGATATTGAAAGCAAGCTCGCGGTCGCGCAAGCGGTTATCGCAATCGTCACTCCGGTATCAATCGAACGTCCTTGGCTCTGGTTTGAAGTTGGGGCGACGTGGGCTAACGGTAGATCGGGGGCATGCAAGATCTATCCCTTATGCGCACCTGAGGTCAGCCTATCCGATCTACCGTCCCCACTTGATCGCCTGCAGGCTCTGTCTCTTGGTAAGTCCGCGGATCTCAAGCTATTGTTTGAGGCATTGATCAAACAGTTTGGGTTTGGCCAGTTGTCTTCATTTCGCAGTACAAACATCACTAGCCGAATTCCGAAGTACAAGGATGTAAAGGTCGTCGCTGCGGATCTCAACGACAAGGCGTTTTATTCTGGCAAGTACTCTGGCTACGGCGATGAAGAACTGGCTGAGGTGATTGACACTCACCTTTTTCAGCCCGACGAAAAAAACTTCACTGAGTACGCCATCTTACATACCGATCGCGAGAGCCTGATCCACAACGGGAAGCTATTGCACTTCAGGCAGATTGACAAAATGCTCGAGCTGCCCCCGGGTTCGGCTAAGCGCCTCCTGAATGAAGTGGCGCAACGGTACGGGTTGGCGCCAGCTATGGAAACCGAACATGTCGTTCGATACTCTAGGAAGAGACGTCCTGGCACCGGCATCTAACTTTAGGTCCAGCGGACGCGCCAGAGCGCGCCGCTGACCAAGACGTTGGGCTTAACGGGGTTTTCTATGCACCGTATTCCAAGCGAGTTCTCGTCAAAAACTGTCGCTGTGCTTCCGATAACACGATTAGTTTTTGAGGGGCCATTTCGCGTTGGCTCTTACTTTTTCTTCCCGCCAGATGAGTTTGATGTACGGTTATTGAACCCTATACCCCCACTCAATCTTGAAGATCACAGAGTGGATGGTATGACGGTCCAGTTGGAAGGAAGTGGCCTGAGAAAAGCAAAGTCTGCTATCGCGGGCTTGTCAATCGAAGTCCTGCATGCCAATCCACTTCTGGTTTTCGAATCCAACATCGATTGGAGTCATTTTGATGACCTTAGTCACGATGATGATGTAGAGATAGTCAAACGCCTGTCCTCGGAAGCCGAAAAGGTATTGGATGTAATTCGCTTTTTTTGCTGTCGCTTCGATCTCCCTGATACTTTGCCTGGCTTGGTTGGCTCATGGGAAGGATCGGGGCAGTTTCTCGGCGCATTAATATACAACCCACACAAGAACGAGTCCCACTTGTTGTCTGGCAGCGCAGTTGAATGCTCAATTATCGTGAAAGGTATAGGTCTGCAAATTGATGGTCCGCCGCCAATTGGTCCGCCCGACCCAAAGTTGGGAGAAGTGTCCGCTATTACGGCACATGCACTCTCGCTTTTCTCTGATGTTATGAATGCATCAAATGAAACAACGAAATACGTGAGAGCGATGACTCTACTCGAGTTTCTCGGAAGTCCAGATGAGTTTAGGACGTGGAGAAAGCTAAAGGGCGAGCTGATTTGTCACTTCGCCAAAGACAAGATTGACTACCTACGCTTGACCGAGCGCTTTAAGGAGCTCACGTCTAAGCAAGATGATAATGATCCTGAAACTGGGCTACGAACACTTATTGTCCATCATGGAAAATTTCTTCATGAGCTTGTTCCTGATCGAAAAAAACGAAAGCAGTTGTTCATGGAGCTTCAGAGGTATGCCGAGCGCGTGCTCAAAGACATGCTTTCACATGGCTCGTCAACTTGGGAAAGTTTCTCTGAAAACAGAAAGGAGTTACGAAGGAGACTTGGCGTCGCATAGCAATTTACGACCGCCTAGCTTCCTGTAGGGTCTACGCAATGAAAAAATCTGTACTGCCCATCCATCTGTTTAATGCCCACGGCCGCGAGCGGCCAACGGGTTAACGGTACGGTGGGCATGGTTGAAGGGGTTCGAAGTGTGAATGCCTTTAACGGTCACGAAGAGATTGATTACGCGTTATAACCTGCGCATGCGCCTGACCGTCCACCAGCGGCGCTTCGCTTGCTGTTGTCCTACACGGCTATGCGGGGTAGCAGCCGCACGCCGCTCGATATCACGTTCGACGCCAAGCCACGCTGAGGCTATACTCCCGGACGTGTGGAGAAATGAAATGATCAATCCCAATCACGTTACACATCGTCATCCTGGTATCCTCGGCGGAACGCCGGTATTCGTGGGCACACGCGTTCCCGTTCGTTCCCTGTTTGATTACATCGAGGGGGGGGAGACACTAGACGAGTTTTTACATCAGTTCCCGTCTGTTAAGCGCGAGCAGGCAATAGCCGCCTTGGAATTGGCCTGCGAATCTCTTGTGGCTGATGCGCATTCTTCTTGACGAAAACATCCCTATTGAGTTCGCTGTGGAATTGCGGGGCCACGATGTCAGTACGGTTGTTGAACTGGGCTGGAATGGCGTGCTCAATGGTGAACTAATGCGGCGCGCCCGCGAATGTTGCGATGTATTCGTTACTTTCGACCGCAATATAGAATTTCAGCAGAACATTCCCGTCTTGCCGTTTGGGGTCATCATCGTGCGCGCGGTTTCTAATCGTATGGTTCATCTGCGCCCGCTCGCTTCTGCCATTCTTTTGGCCGTCAGTGCTGCCAAGCCGGGTCAGTTACAGAAAGTTGGCGCCTACGCCTAACCCGCCGTTCACGTTAGCAAGCGTAGCCCGAATGCAGCGCGGCATAATCCAGGGGATTTTCGCCACGCATACCCGCGTGTGCCTATGGGCCACCTTTGTCATCGTCGCTTCCCGGATTTCATTTCATTCGATGCGGGCTTGTCAGCATTACTGCGCACGCGTCGCGCGCCATGTGCGGCTCGCACCGCCGGATACTGCGCTGCCAGCGATGGTATTGCCGCTCACCGTGCCGGCGTATTGCACACCGCCCGTGCTGAAGCTGATGTGATCGCCGCGCAGTGTCGCGCCCGTCACCGAAGCGTACTTGCCCTGCAGGGTGACTGATCCGGATACCCTCTGGTAGCGCTGCGTGAACGTTACACTGCCGTGCGCGAAGCGCCATACCCCCGCCACTTTCGCCGGCACGATCCACAACAAAGCCGTGCGGTAGTACACCGAACGGTCGTGGTTCGCGGTAATGGTCACGTCCGCAGGCCAATCGCCAACCGCATGGGTGTTGGAAACGATACGCACGCCAGGCTTCAGGCCAAGAAGCCTGGGCATCAACTTGCGATTCAGTTGCGCCCCCAGAAAAAGAGTGACCACGGTCGCTTGCGAAATATCGCTGGCAAATAAATCAGCCTGCGTGAAGTGCGCGCGGTCGGCGACGCCGGCTTTGGCCGCGGCGGCCTTCGCATATTCGACCAGCTTCGCATCGTACTCGATGCCCAGCGCCTTTGCACCGCGCTTGGCCGCCATGATGACAATGCGCCCGTCGCCAGAACCCAGATCGATCACGGTGTCGTTGGCGCCGACCTTCGCCAGATCGAGCATGCGTTCGACCAACGCATCGGGCGTTGGCACCCACATCACATCCTTGCCGGGCTGCGTGACGTCGGGTTTGTAGTCGGCTGCGTTAGCAAGTCCCGCGGTAACCAGCAGCGGCGACACCACGGCCACCCACATCGATCTTGAACGCTGTGTGGTAATCCAACCGCTTCGCGCTGCGCCCGTCTTCGCCGTGCGCATTAGTTCGCCCTTCGCCGGAGTTACGGCGAACGGAATATAAATTTTTAAAATATCCTTTAAAAACAAACGGTTATGCTACTTCGTCCGCGTAGCACTCCACTCCCTGCTGGCCCCGCCCGATACTGCCGTGCCGGTAATCGTGTTGCCGCTTACGGTGCCGCTGTACTGCGCACCACCTGCACTGAAACTGATTTGATCGCCGCGCAATTTGCCGCCGGTCACCAGCGTGGATGTAGCGCCCGCGTTAATCGAACCGGCGACTTTCTGGAATTGCTGCCGGAACGTGATATCGCCCTGCGCTGATGTCCATGTGCCGTCCACTTTCGCCGGCACAATCCACAGCAACGCCGTGCGGTAATAGCTGGAGCCCTCGTCACTGCCTGCGGTGCCGGTTTCATCGGCTTCCCATTCGCCCATGGTGAAGGTGTTGGAGACGATGCGCGTGCCCGGCTTCAGGTTCAAGATTTTCGGCCGCAACTTAAGATTGATGTCGGGCAGCAGGAACATGGTGATCACGGTGGCTTGCGAAAAATCAGTCTCGAACAAATCCGCTTTCATGAAAGTCGCACGATCGGCGACGCCTTCTTTCGCTGCCGCGCGTTGTGACAGTTCCACCATGTCCGGGTTGTATTCGATGCCCAGCGCCTTTATGCCGCGCTTGGCCGCGGTGATTACCGTGCGGCCGTCGCCCGAACCCAAGTCGATCACATAGTCGCGGGGCGTGGCCTTTGCCATATCGAGCATTTTGTTTACCAATGCGCTGGCGGTCGGCACCCACACCACGTCTTTGCCGGATTGCCCGACTTCGGGTATGAATTCCCTCGCCGGTTGGGCATGAACAGCGGCGACCAGTAACGACGCACATGCAAAAACAGAAAAAAGACGCAATGCCTTCATGAACACTCTCCCAAAATAAGTTTTATACCGAACCGGCGCGCCGTGCGCTCAATTCCCGCGCGTGGCATGCCACGGCGTTTTAGTCGCCCCCGTTGTGGTAACGCCTTCGATGCTGCTGCCATTGACGCGCCCGCTGTACTGCGCACTGCCCACGCTGAACGCGATGCGTTCGCCATCGAGCCTGCCGTTGGAGATGGCAAGGCTCCTGTCGCCTACGCTCAATGTGCCGGAGATCACCTGAAACTCCTGTTTCAGGGTGAGTTCGCCATTCGCGGTTTTCCAGGCGCCTTCCACTTTCGCCGGCACAATCCACAGATACGCGGTACACCACGACTCGCAATCCCCTTCGACGCGCGCGGTTTGATCGGGCTTCCAGTCGCCCATGTCAAACGAGTTGGCCGCCACGCGCGTGCCCGGCTTCATATTCAGCAACGTGGGACGCAGCTTTACATTCAGCGACGGCAGCAAAAACAGCGTGATCACCGTGGCCCTGGAAAAATCGCTCTCGAAAATATCGGCTTTTTCAAAGGTGGCCTTGTCCGCCATGCCTTCCTTCGCCGCATTGCGCCTGGAGAGCTCGACCATATCCGGATTGTATTCAATGCCATACGCGCGCGCGCCGCGCTTGGCCGCGGTAATCACCGTGCGGCCGTCGCCTGAGCCCAGGTCATACAATATATCCTTGGGCGTGAGCTTGGCCATATCCAGCAATTTGTTCACCAGCGCCTGCGCCGTGGGCACCCACACCACGTCTTTGCCCGCCTGACCGACTTCGGGCGTGAAATTCTTCGACGCCGCGGCGGCTTCTTTTTTCGCGGGCTGCGCCTGTGCCGCGCTCAATGCGAAAATCGCAACAGTCGCCGCCACCGCTGACCTAAAAATCCATGACCTGGAATTCATGCCAACTCTCCGTAAAACCCTCAGTGAAAAAAATTAGCAGCGTTGCCGCGGTTTTGCCGATGATCGCAATCGACATTTCAATGTAAACGCCGCTCGTGTGGAACGGTGTACCGGCAACACTACTTCGCCGGTGGCGCCTGCTCCAGACACTCGATCAGTAGTTTGAGCGCGGTTTGCCCAAACACCACCATATTCGCCTGACGGTCGCCGCTGGCGGTTTCCAGCGTCATCGATTTTTCCATGCCGCCCGCCACGGCCAGCACACAATGCCCTGCCGCGTGGCCATAGCGGCTGCCCGTCGGGCCTGCCGCGCCGCTTTCGCTGAGTCCCCAATCTGCATTGAGGCGCTCTCGTATCGTGCGCGCCCTGAATAAGGCAGATGCCTCGGTCCCGCCACGCACGTTCTGCAGCATCTCCGGCGTCACGTCGCGCAGACCCAACAACGCATCGCGCGTATACATCACCATGCCGCCTTTGCAGTAGGCCGATGCACCCGCAAACGCGAGTAGCGCTGCGTTAATCAAGCCGCCCGCCGATGACTCGGCGACAGCTATGGTCTGTTTGCGTGCCTTGAGCAGGGCGGCGGCTTTTTCGGCGAGCGGCAATAGTTTTTCCATGACGATTCCTTCGGGTTTCAGATACTGGATTATGTGGCCTGCGGAATTCACATTTTGCGGTATAAACAGCGAATCGCAAAATGAACTACGCTTTTATGAACGCCTCCCACACGCCGCTATGCCTGATTGTGGGTTTTTCAGCGGCCAGCGCATCGGACGACCTCGCGCACCTGATCGCCACGCCACTGGGTGAGCAACTGCATCGGCAGGTCGTCATCAAGCGCATCGCCGGCGAGAGCGGCACGCTGGGCGCGCAGGCCGTGGCGCAAAGCGCGCCCGATGGCAACACGCTGTTCATAGCCCCCCTCGGCACGCACGCACTCGCGCCTCATCTACGAAAGGCACGCAAGGCGCCCGA
Organism: Bordetella parapertussis; assembly: GCA_945861275.1. Taxonomy (GTDB): domain Bacteria; phylum Pseudomonadota; class Gammaproteobacteria; order Burkholderiales; family SG8-41; genus UBA5216. The sequence continues at coordinate 38,631 of CAMATZ010000039.1, read as the reverse complement.
CAACCTGCCGTACGATGCGCTGCGCGATTTCGCCCCGGTTTCGCTGCTCACGCAAGCGCCGATGTTGCTGGCGTGTCATCCCGCATTGCCGGCGCAGGATTTACCGGCGTTTATCGCACACGCCCGCGCGCATCCCGCTGCGCTGGCCTACGGCACCTCCGCCTTCGGCGGCGCGCCGCATCTCGCGGCAGAATTGTTTCAAGCGGTAACCGGCATTGAACTGCGGCACGCACGCTACACTGAAACCGAACAACTTTATGCCGATCTCGAAGCGGGTCGTATTGCGCTGAGTTTCAATAACATCAGCTCTATGCTGCCGCGCTGCACGTCGGGAAAACTGCGTGCGCTCGGCGTCACCAGCGCACAACGATCAGCTGCCGCGCCCGATATTCCGGTGCTTGCGGAGTACGGCGTGGCAGGCTGCGAGGTGTCCAACTGGCTGGGGCTGGTTGCGCCAAGCGCTACGCCGGCGGCGTTGGTGAATGCGCTATCGCAAGCGGCGGCGGCGGTGATCGGCAGCGCTGGTGTCGCAGCTGTGCTCAACGCCGCAGGCATCACACCCTGTGGGACAACACCGGTGGCATTTAAGAATTTCATGGCAGAGGAGTTGGACCGTTGGGGACCTGTGGTAGCGCGATTTACGCCCGCATGATAAACCCCACCTGTTGTTCCCGCGCAGACGGGAACCCATAGGGCGACTCCGGTGGCACTGCGTTATGGGTTCCCGCCGCAGCCTGCCCTCGAATGCTTTAGTCGGGGGCGGGAACGACAGTAGTTGTAGATTGATTTCTACAGGACAATTCACAGTACACATGCAAGGAGCCCTTCTTGAACCACACCGTAATCCTCGACCCCACCACCCCCTCCGGCGCCGGCGCGCAACGTCCGTGGCAAGCGCTCGACAGCCTGCAAGGCAAGGTGGTCGCTTTCATCGACAATTCCAAACCGAATTTCAATCACCTCGCTGACGATCTGGCCGAGTTGCTGGTGAGCCGCCATGGCGTCGCGCGCGTCATACGCCACCGCAAGCGTGCGGCGTCCGTGCCCGCGCTGGAAAGCGTGTACGCCGACATCGAGGCGAACTGCGATCTGGTGATCACCGGCTCGGGCGACTGAGGCTCCTGCACGTCGTGGAGTGTCCACGACACGGCAGAAGCGGTAAAGCGCGGCGTGCCCGCGATTACGGTGTGTTCGACGGCGTTTACGGTGCTTGGAAAAAAACAATTAAAAGCACTGGGTTGTGAAGATCATCCGCTGGCAGTAATCCCGCATCCGTTCGGATTGCGCACGCGCGAACAGGTACGCGGTATCGCCGAGAAATGTGTGGACGACATCGCACGTATCGCCACTGACCCGAAAGCAGGAACACCTGCGCGCGGCAAGGCTTCCAAAACCGCGGGCGCGGCGCGGGCCGGGCGTATCGAAGTACCGGAGGATGCCGATGAATTCGACCGCTTTTGCATCGACCGCCGCTGGAGCGATGGCCTGCCGTTGCGCCCGCCGACACTCGATCGCGTCGAACGCATGATCGCCGCCAGTGGCCGCACACCCGATGAAATCGTCGCCGTGGTGCAGCCCGGCTTCGGCACTGCCACGGTGGAAGGCATCGCGATTAACGCGGTGATGGCGGGCTGCCGCCCCGAATACATGCGCACGCTGATCGCAGCGGTGCAAGCCTTCACCGACCCGCGCTTTAATCTGCAAGGCATACAAGCCACCACCAATGCGGCAACGGCCATGATCGTGGTCAATGGCCCGCTGGCGCGCGAACTCGGCGTCAACGGCCATCTCAATTGTCTGGGACAAGGCACGTGGGCCAATGCCACGCTGGGACGTGCGCTGCGCCTGGTGATGCAAAACATCGGCGGCACGCTGCCCGGAGAAATGGACCGGGCCACGCAAGGCCAGCCGGGCAAGTACACGTTTTGCTGCGCCGAAAACGAAGACGACAGCCCGTGGGAACCGCTGCATGTGGAACGCGGCTTCGACAAAAATGACAGCACCGTCACCATCGTCGGTGCGGCGGGCACGGTTAATTTCAACACCCACGCCAAGGACGCCACCGACCTGCTGAAAGTGTTCGCCGACAGCATCTGCTTCCCAACCAACAACGACTATTACTTCGGCGGTGAACCGTGGCTGCTGATCGGGCCGGAGCACGCGGAGATTTTGCATCGCGAGGGTTTGAGTAAACGCGACGTGAAGTTAAAGCTGTGGGAAATGTCCAGGCTGCATGTGGATCGTCTCGCAGCGAAAGACCGCATGCGTTTGCAACACACGCGCGGCGCGGAGCTGGGGCCGTTTGATACGAAGACAACGATACCGATCTCGATCAAGCCCGACGAAGTCAGCATCATCGTCGCAGGCGGGCCGGGCACGCACTCGGTGCATGTGCCGACGTTTGGACATACGCGTTCGGTGACACGCAGGATCGTGTAGTGGCGCGGGTGTATGATGCAGATTCACATTGAATAAATAATTGTTTTAAAACAAATACTTAAGAAACTTTATGGCGATTGAAGCAAAAGCTTGGGCAAGCGCGCTGGTGCTGCTGATAACCAGTGCGGCGCAGGCGCAAACCGGCGCGCAGAGTTCCCCGGCGAGTTTTCCCAATCGTCCGCTGCGGCTGATCATTCCGATGGGCGCGGGCGGCGCAACGGATATTTTCATCCGCACCATCGTCCCCAAACTCTCAGAAACGCTGGGCCAGCAGGTGGTTGTCGACAATCGTCCGGGCGCCAACGGCGTGATCGGCGATGAGATGGCGGTCAAGGCGCAGCCTGATGGATATACGCTGATGGCCAATTCGATCGCGATTTCGATCAACCCCGGCCTGTATAAACTCAGCTACGACATCACGCGCGATCTGCAGGGCGTCACACGGCTGGGCATGATAGACCTGTTGATGGGCATACACCCATCGGTGCCGGCGAAAAACGTCACTGAATTAATCGCACACGCCAAAGCCAATCCCGGCAAACTGAATTACGCGTCGTTCGGCATCGGCAGTATTTCCCATGTGGCCGGCGAGATGTTCAAGCAGGCGACCGGCACGCAACTGGTGCACGTGGCCTACAAAACCTCGCCGCTGGCGGTGCAGGAAACCATCGCCGGACAAACGCATCTGGTGATGGGCGGCATTTCGTACATGCTGCCGCAGGCACGCGCGGGGCGGCTGCGCGGCATCGCCATCACCTCGCTGGTGCGTAACGCCAATGCGCCCGATATCCCAACCGCGCATGAATCCGGCCTGCCCAATTTTGATGTGAACGCCTGGTTCGGCATGTGGGTGCCCGCCGCCACGCCCAAGCCGGTGCTGGCAAAATTGTACGAGGCGGTAAGCAAGACCATGGGTCATCCTGAAGTTCGTGCCGCTATCGAGAAGCACGGCTATAAAATCGGCGGCGAAGCGCCGGATCAATTTCAGAAGTTCGTGCGCAGCGAAGTCGAGAAATTCGGCAGAGTGATCAAGGCTGCGGGTATCAAGCCGGAGGGTTGACCAAGCAGTACTTTCAACATCCACCGCAAAGGCGCAAAAACGCAAAGGTTACGCAAAAAACTTCAAAATCTTTTTGTTAATTCTTTGCGGTAGTTCTTTGCGTCTTTGCGTCTTTGCGCCTTTGCGGTGGGTTTTTCTTCAGGAGAATGCAATGCCCCAACTAACCATACGCGGTGCTCACATCAACTACGAAATCCTCGGCTCCAGCGGCCCGTGGGTTGCACTCTCGCCCGGCGGACGCCGCCCGCTGGAAGGTGTTAAACACCTCGCCGAGCGCGTCGCTGCGCAGGGCTACCGCGTGCTGATCCACGATAGACGCAACTGCGGCGCCTCCGATGTAGTGCTCGAAGGCACGGAATCGGAATACGAAATCTGGGCCGAAGATCTCTACGCCATGCTGCAGCATTTCAACGCACTGCCCGCGTTCGTCGGCGGCGGTTCATCCGGCTGCCGCATGTCGCTGCTGCTCGCGCTGCGCCACCCGCAAGCGGTGCGCGGACTGCTGCTGTGGCGCGTGACCGGCGGCCAGTTTGCAGCCAAACGTCTCGCCAATCAGTACTATTTTCAGTTTATCGAAGCCGCGAAGAAAGGCGGCATGGCGGCAGTGTGCGAGACAGAACACTTCCGTGAGCGCATCGCACAGCGCCCGTCGAATCGACAGCCCATTATGAATATGGACGTAGCGCGCTTTACCGCCTCATTCAGCAGCTGGGCGGACGGCTTTTTGAATGACGCCGAAAAGCCGGTGATCGGCGCCACTGTCGCGCAACTGCAATCGGTCAAGGTCCCCACGCTGATCGTGCCGGGCAACGACAAAACCCACTCGCGCGATGTCGGCGAAAAAGCACACGCCATCATGAAAGGCAGCGAACTTTACGTTCTGTTCCCCGAACAGGAGGATATCGATATCGTGCCGCCCCAACAGTGGGAATTCAAGGACGATGAACTGGCGGGCGTGTTTGCAGCCTTCATGAAGCGCGCGTCGGCCAAGGCAGCGTAAGCGGTTGCCGCAACCATGAACGAACTGGGCAGATCATTCACCGCGCTGGGGGTGGTCATGGTCGCAGCAGGCGTGGGACTGCTGGGCTATCTTGGCTACACCGTGTTCCTGATCATCGATGCGCCGGAGAAAGTCGGTTTCGTGAAGTTCCTGCTCGACCACCTGGGCATCGACGACACCGTGATTTACGGCTACGCGGGGAGCGAATCCTTCGCATTCAATCTCGCCGAGCCCGTGCGCACGGTGGTGTTGCTGTTTTTTGGCGTGGTCATGTTCTGGATCATAGCCGGCATCGCCCGCGCCATCATCGCAACGGGACTTGCCATCATGCGCAGTTTCAGCAGCACGCCCCCTCCCACATAACACATCACCGCGAGCATCTTGTTGCTGCGATGTTTAACGGGGTTGGCTGAGCGACGACTTAACCCAACTCGCGATGTACAAAATCGATAATCTTCTCGATGCAATCACGCGCCTGCGGTGAAGTCGGATCGTTGGTGACGAAGGCTTCGCCCACGCCTTCAAACAAATGTAAATCCACTTTGCCGCCCGCTTTGCGATAGCCCGCGATAAAGCGATCACGATTCGGCACCGGGTGCGCGAAGTCGGCCGTGCCCTGCAAATAAATCACATTGGGCATCACGCATTTTTCACCGCGTTCAAGCGCGCGCGTGGGACTGCCTTCGGCCTGCGCCCCAACGTCAGGCCAGTACATATTGTGGTTCTTTATCCAGGTTTCACCGTGCTTGGCGTGCGCACCACCCACCAGCGACTGCGCGTATTCGTAGCGGCCCAACGGATCGATCACCGGCCAGCACATCACCGCGCACTTCACCGTCGCATCCACACCCGCCGCGCCCGCAATAGCGGTGTAACGCGCGTCGTGCGGACGCATCGCCGACAGCATCGCCAGATGGCCGCCGCTCGACACTCCGAGTATGCCCACACGCTGCGGATCAATATTGAATTCCGCTGCATGCGACTTGAACCAGCGGATCGCGTAATTAACGTCCTGCACCGACGCCGGGTACTGCCCATCGGGCGGCATACGAAAATCCAGCGCCGCCACCACCACACCCGTTTTCGCCAGCGGTGTATCCGTGCCTTCATCGGCAAAGCGATCCTTATTCACCCACGCACCGCCATGCAAATCGATGATCAACGGAAACGGCCCTTTGCCTTTGGGCTTGTAAACGCGCGCCAGATACGGCTTCGCGCCGTGGCGGATGTATTCAACATCAGTGACATCGATTTCGTAACGAACGAGTTCGGCGGTGGTCATGGTGTGCTCCTTGATTGGGAAAGATCAGGATGAGACATTGTAGCGCCGCAAGTCATATTCGCTCGGCAGCGCAAATTGTGTCTCACCAAGAAATAAAATACCAAACGAAAACAAATAGTTATAGATATCCCACCCCGAATCCCCCTGAGAGCCGCCGAGCAGCGCAGCGGAAACTGGAGGGGTCGGCGAGGACTGTCTGAGTGCTCGCGTCCTTTGCGAGCGAGAGTTCCGCAGCCGCCAGTTTTTGCGAGCAGCGCAGGGCAGCCCGAAGGGCCGGCGAACCGGGGGCGGTTTTTCTTGGGTTACTTTCTTTTGAGCGCTCAAAAGAAAGTGACCAGCCGCCGGGCTGCCCCCGGCGAAGTTGATGTTGGAGTTGGAGTTGAATTTTCGTTGCTACGAGATTTCATTCGGCGCAATAGGGATTGCGCCCTACGAGCTGAATCAATTTGTAATCCCTCCGTGCGTGGTGCGCACCCTACTTTTGCTCACCTAGTGCGCCCCGCCCCCGAACCACCCCTTCATCTCCTCATCAAACTCTCCATCGATCAGCACATACAGCATCTTCGCCACCTTGCCTGAGCGGTTGCTCCAGGCGTGGTTGGTGCCGAGTTGTATCAACACATCACCGGACTTTAGCGTCACCTCACCTTCATCCAGCAGCATGGTGATTTCGCCCTCGATACAAATGGCGTAGTCGATGGTTTGCGTGCGGTGCATCATCGGGTGCCGCCCGCCGCGGCCGAAGGTCGATGCCGCTTCGTTGCCCATCATCCTGAACGTCTCGCGCGCTTTTTCCGGCGTCATGTTGCGAATTTCTTCCGACTCCGGTGCAATTTCGGCGATGCGGATGATGGTGCCGCCTTTAGGCGGATGTATCTGGCGCGGCCCCAGCGTGGGGTCTTCATGCACACGATGCAGCGGGTACGGCAACACGCCGGTCTTCCAGATGTCGTTCGACACATGACCCGGCCGTAGCGGATTGGTGCGCATGGCGGGTGCGGGGCCATCCTCTATAAGTATCGATTTACCTTCCTTGTTGTGACCTACAACGACGCGTCTGACGGACATGTTGTTCTCCTGAAAATAAAAACAAAAATTCAATTAACCACAAATCCTGTAGGGCGGGTTAGGCGACGGGGTTTGGCGCCGTAACCCGCCGTTCCTCGATGCACGTTCACGCGGGCGGGTTACGGCGCAAAAACGCGCCTAACCCTCCCTACGGGTGCTGAAGTTACTCCGGCTGTATCCCCGCAATCTTCACGATCTCGCCGAGTTTCCTGATCGCATCCACCAGCAGCGCGCGAAACTCGGCGGCGCTGCTGCCCACCGGTTTTAACTCAACCCTGGCAAACTGCTCACGCACCTGTGGCACGGTCACGGCTTTCTGCGTTTCCTTCTCGATGCGCGCGATGATGGCGGGTGGCGTCTTCGCCGGGGCCAGCAGCCCATGCCAGCTTGCTTCCATTTGCGTGTTGTTGAGTCCCGCCTCGCTCATGGTCGGCACCTCGGGCAGGTACGAGGCGCGCGACGTATGATTGTAAGCCAGCGCCTTCAAACGTCCCGACCGGATATGCGGCAACGACATCGGCGGTGTCCCCATCATCACCTGCACTTCGCCGGCGAGCAGCGCGGTTACCGCCGCGCCTGCGCCTTTATACGGCACATGCACCATGTTGGTACCCGCGCGTTGATTGAACAGCGCTGCCGCGAGATGCAATGAGTTGCCGATGCCCGGCGAGCCATACGCGAGTTTCGCGCCCGGCTTTTTTCCATACTCGATCAGTTCACCTACCGAGTTCACCGGCAGCGTGCTGCTCACCACCAGGATGTGCGCATCAGAGCCGGAGATCTGCGATAGCGGCGCAAAGTCGCGCAACGCATCGAACGGCAACTTCTTGTAAATGTTCGGGTTGATGGCAAACGAGGCCGAGGTCACCAGCAGCGTGTGGCCATCGGGCGTGGATTTCGCCACGAGGTCCGCGCCGATGATACCATTGGCGCCGGGGCGATTGTCCACCACGAACTGTTGCTTCATTTGCACGCTGAGTTGTTGCGCGAGTATGCGCGCCGAGGTGTCCGGACCGCCCGCGCCAAAGCCCACAATCACACGCACCGGGCGGGTGGGATAGTCCTGGGCCTGCGCCATGCCCGTAACAACAGCAAGCGCTGCCATATTGAATACGATTTTGTTGCTCATGATTTTCTCTACGGCAAAGTATAGCGCCAACTCAAGCCGCTGCAGCTTCCGCAATAAACTGCAAGCGCGCAAGGTGCGCATACAGCGGACTGTCATGCAGCAGCGACTGGTGCGTGCCCATCGCATGTATGCGTCCGCCGTCCATCACGATAATGCGGTCGGCGTTGCGCACAGTGGCGAGCCGGTGCGCGATCACCAGCGTGGTGCGTCCATGCTCCAGCCGCGCCAGCGCGGCCGCCACCTGGCGTTCGCTTTCCGCATCGAGTGAACTGGTCGCTTCATCCAGCAGCAAGATCGGCCGGTCGGCCAGCAACGCGCGCGCTATCGAAATGCGCTGGCGCTGACCGCCCGACAGCTTGACGCCGCGTTCGCCGAGGTCAGTATCAAAACGCTGTGGCAGCCTTTCGATAAATTCCAGCGCATGCGCGGCAGCGCACGCCTCGCGCACGTCGTTATCCGATGCTTCGGGCCGGCCAAAGCGCACGTTGTCGCTAACGCTGGCGGCAAAAATGACCGGGTCCTGCGGCACGATGGCGATCGCACGCCGCAACGCCAGAGGATCACAATGCCGGATGTCGGCGCCATCGATCAGGATGCGGCCCGCTTTTGCGTCAGGCCCAGGATCGTAAAAACGCAGGATCAACGCGAAAATGGTTGATTTACCCGCCCCGGAAGGCCCCACCAACGCGACTCTTTCGCCGGGGTCAACGCTGAACGACACCGCATCCAGCACCGGCGTTTGCGGCCGGCTGGGGTAAGTGAAACCGACGCCGTCGAACCGGATCGCGCCTGCGAGCCTCGCCGGCAGCGTGATCACCGGCGCCTGCGCCGCAAGCATGGGCTGCCTGTCGAGCAGTTCAAACAAGCGTTCCGTGGCGCCCGCCGCGCGTTGTATCTCGCCCCACACTTCGGAAATAGTCCCCGCCCCGCTCGCCACGATCGCCGCATAAAACACAAACGCGGATAGCTGCCCGCCGCTGATGCGCCCTTCGAACACATCGTGGCCGCCGATCCACATAATCACACCCACCGCGCTGAATCCGATCAGCATCACCAAGGCAATCAGCCACGCTTTCACGCGCACGCGATGCACGCCGCTGGCGTAGGCTGCTTCGGCGGCTTGATCGAAGCGCGCGCGCGTGTGCGTTTCGTGCCCGTACGCCTGCACCGTGCGCACTTCATGCAGCGACTCGTCGATATGCGCCGACACATCGGCCACGCGATCCTGATTGTCGCGCGACAGACGGCGCACGCGCCGCCCCACCACCAGTATCGGTATCAGCGTCGCCGGCACACCGAGCACGATCAGCGCCGCCAGCTTCGCGCTGGTGGCGAACAGCATCGCCAGCGCGCCCAGCATCATCAGCAAGTTACGCAGGAACAGCGACAGGCCAAAGCCGATCACCTGCCGTATCTGCTCGGTGTCGTTGGTAAGCCTCGACGAAATCTCGCCGGTGCGCGCGGAATCAAAATATTCCGGCGATAAAGTCAGCACATGCGCGAATAACGCGCGCCGCAGATCGGCAATGATGCGCTCGCCCATGCTCATCATCAGATAAAAACGCGCGAAGGTCGCGCACGCCAATAGCGCCGCCACGCCCACCACCGCAACCAGCGCCAGATTGAGTAGATGCGGATCGCGCGTGCCGAATCCGGCGTCAATCACATAACGCAGACCCTGGCCCAGCGCCAGCACGCAACTCGCAGCCACCAGCAGCGCAACCAGCGCTCCAACGATGCGCCAACGATAGGGCAGCAGAAAACGGCCCAGACGTGCGAGCTGCGCGATGTCGCCTTTGGGCGATGGCGTGATTGAAGGGGTTGCAGACACAGGGCTATCGTAGCATCCCGGCGTGGCGCCGGTGGCCTCAGTCGTCGTCCAAGGCGCCTTTAGTATTGGTCGAAGATACGCTGTAGCTCGTCAAGATCCGCAGTGTGTGTCAATGCCAGCGACAGCAGCAGCGCGGCTTTCTGCGGCAACAGATTGCCGGCGGCAAGCATGTTGGGCTCGTGGTAAGCGCTGTCGCGCACCACGCGGCCTTCGCCGACTCTGGCGCTGCGCACCACCACCGCGTGGCGTGCGGCGGCGATCTCCGCGCATTCCTGCGTGAGAGCGCCAACCGCGCCGGCGCCGATACCGGCAATCACCAGTCCTTTGGCGCCCAGCCGGCAGGCCGCTTGCGCCATGCCCGGCTGTGTGCCGGCGTAAATGTAGAGCACCTCAACGCGCGGCATGTGCTGCACACTATCCAGCGCAAACTCGCTGTGCGTGGTGTGGCGTTGCAGCGGCGCGCGGTAATACACGACGCGGTCGGCATCGGCGTAGCCGAGCATGCCGACGTCGCGGCTGCGAAACGTGTGCACGTGATAAGTGTTGGTTTTGGTGACATCACGCGCGGCATTGATTTCGCCGTTGGTCACCACCACCACACCCTTGCCGCTGGTGTCGGGATGCGCAGCAACGCGAACGGCATCATACAAATTAAGCGGCGCATCGGCGCTCAGCGCGGTGAACGGCCGCTGCGCGCCGGTGACCACCAGCGGCTTGGCGCTGCGCACAGTGAGCGTCAAAAAATACGCAGTCTCTTCCAGCACATTGGTACCCTGCACAAACACGATGCCATCCACCTCGGGGCGCTGTAAGAGTTCATTCATGCGTAGCGCGAGCCGGCGCATGTCATCGAGCGTGGCGACCTCGTGCGGATTGTTGCCGTCCACAGTGACATTCGCGATGCGTGCGATTTCCGGAATTGCCGCCAGCAACTCCGCGCCCGTCATGCGCGGGTGACCGCTGTTTCGGTAGTGATGAAAATCCATGCGATCTTTGCCACGGCTGTGCAGCGTACCTGGCCCGATAAGCAAATGAATGCGTGGCAACGCGCTATTGGTCATAATCCGCCTTAAATTGTAAGTAATTGTTTTTATTCAATTAATTTTGAAACCGACAAACTCTGCGCACCCGCCGTCGGCAGAAACATTGACTTGCCGCCGGCGCCGCCGCCGACGATCACAATCAAATCCTCCGCGGCATTCACGATCGGCACCATCGAATTATCGTCGCTCCTGTCGACAAACTCCGGAAAGCGCGGCCCCTTCGATTTGCCGCGATTTTTTACCAGCCCCCACGGTTGGCGCGCGAGTTCGAACAGCGTCTGCTGGATATCGCGCTTGCTCCAGCCGGCAGCCGACAAATGCTGCACATGTTCCAAACCCAGCACCAGCACCGGATGACCTTGGGAATAAAGATTATTCACGCCGAGTGTCGCCATCGAAGAAGCAAACGTGCGCATGATTTCCAGTGCGTCGGTTTGAATATTCTCCGTCATGCTGTGCGGCGCTTCGGCGTTAACGACGGTAACCACATTCTGCTCCCGCCGGAAACCGCGCTCGACATGCAGCGGTTCCCAGGGATTCGCCGCTTCGTACTCGGCGATGCAGTAGGTGTACTTGCCGGGATGCCCGGTCTGCGACGCATCCACTCCCGGCCCCGCGCCACCGACGTTGACCAGCACCAGGCGCAATGCGCGACCGATGGTCGCATTCGCCCGCCAGCCCGGACCAAACAAGCCCGTGCCGCAATTGATGCGCAGTTGCTGAACAATCGGCCCATTGACGATGATCAGCGGCGCCCCCGCGTGCGTGGTGGTCTGGCGGTGCGCGAGACCGTACGCCGGTTCGGACACCGCCTGCAATGCTGCCACCACCACCGGCAGATACTCCGGCCTGCAGCCCGCCATCACTGCGTTAACCGCTATCTGCCGCAGCGTGGCACGGCCCATTTTCGGCGGCACCACGCTGATCAACTCATCCGCGTTACGCCCCGGCATGCCCGCAAGCATAGCCGCGACGCGCGCCGCGGTCGGCGGCACGATGGGCAAGCCGTCGGTCCAGCCCTGCGCGTAAAAATAGTCGTTGATCGCATCGTAGGAGGCATCGGTTTCGGCAATGGGCGGATTGGGGGGCATCAAATCTCTGCTTCAAATACTTAGACAGGATTCACAGGATTCACAGGATAAAAACCAAATCAAGATCACATGACCATTTTTAACGTACGACAATTGTTCGGTTTTCATCCTGTAAATCCTGTCAACAAGTTGTTGATTTTCCGTCATTCATCGCGGCATCAGCGCATCCGGCAGCGGAAACGGATGTTCGCTCACCTCGTGCGCCAGCACTTCCGCCGAAGTGGTCAATGCATGCGCGCACAGCGCAGCAATATCGGCGCCGCGTTGTTCGATCAATGCCGTATCGCGATCCGCCACTGGATGCGGCACCACCACGAACGGTAACGTCGGGTGGCCGATACCCTCCGCCGTCACCCGCGCCAACGGCGCGAACGCGGTACTGACCACGGTAATGGTGGGTATGCCCAGGGCTTCGAGTTCGGCCGCGTCACGCGCGGTCCACGGGGTTGACGAGCCTCAGTGCCCGACGCCGTTAATGACTGCGTCGCAACGCGCCGCCATCTCTTTGGCATATGGCGAGGGCTTGCCGAGATAGTCCTTGCGCCAGTGGATCAAATGCACACCATGCGCGCGTTGCAGTTGCTGCGCGATGCCGCGCAGCACGATGTCGGCGAATTCCTTGTGGTTGTCCAGCACGCCGATGCGCGCGCCACGCAGGGTCTGCAAGCGCGTCGCCAGCACGTGTTGCTCTGTTTCAGTCGCGCCAGTGGGCACGTAGACGGCAATACCGCCGATGCTTCTCGTTTGCGATGTCGTCACGGGCTTCTCCTTCAAAATAGCGTAGTGGTATGCTCCACCAAGCGCATCGTAGCCCGCTGAGCCGCTGCGCGCCAGTGTCCACAACACAACGCAGAAAAATCTTTCACCCCATGACACCGACCTCACGAAGGATTTTCCTTACCGCGCTGCTCGCTCTATCCGGCTTCGCGCAGGCGCAGACCTGGCCGACCCGGACCGTGCGCGTCATCGCGCCGTTTGCCGCGGGCGGTACCGCTGATCTGCTGGGACGCATCACTGCCGGCAAACTCAGCGAGAGCCTCGGCCAGACGTTTATCGTCGAAAATCGCCCCGGCGCCGGCGGCGTGCTCGGCTCCGAACTCGTTGCGCGAAGCGCGCCTGACGGTTATACGCTGCTGGTGTCGGGTGTAGCCTCGCACGCAGTGGCGCCTGCGCTGTCCCCCAAATTTCCGTTCGACCCAGTAAAAGACTTCGCCCACATCGCGCTGTTCGGCGGGCCGCCGTCAGTGTTGGCAGTGCATCCGTCGCTGCCGGTGAAAGACCTGCGATCATTCATCGCGTTCGCCAAATCAAAGCCGCGCGAACTGACTTACGGCTCGCCCGGAAACGGCACGCAGGGCCATCTTATCGCCGAACTGTTCAAGCGCGCTGCCGGCATCGACATTCAACACATACCCTACAAAGGCGCGAGCATTGCAGTGATCGACGTGATAGCCGGGCACACGCATGCGATTTCCACCACACTCACCACCGCCGGCACGCAAATCCGCGCCGGACGGCTGCGCCCGCTGGCCATCAGTTCCGCGGCGCGGTTGCCGGATTATGACGTGCCCACCTACCGCGAAGCGGGTTTCCCTGACCTGGTCGCGAGCATCTGGTTTTCGCTGTCGGGTCCGGCGGCATTGCCGCTGGATATCGTCAACCGCCTGAACAGCGAAGTGCGCCGCGTGCTGCAACTGCCGGATGTGCGCGCGCGATTGCGGCCGGAAGGCATCGAGCCCGGCAACCTCGACCCGAAAGCGTTCACGGAATTTGTGGCAGCGGAGGTGAAACGCTGGGCGCCGGTGGTTAAGGCTTCGGGCGCGAGGGCGGACTGATTTTTTGTGAGGCGTGAAGCGTGAGGCGTGAAGCGTAGTGCCTGATCGTATCGCGCAGCCTATCTCCAATGATTACTGCAAATGATGCCGCACACACAAGACCAAGTAAGCTTAGGACAATACAAATAGGGCGGAAAATCAAATGGTTGACTGGATTCCGTTTCCGTGGTGGCGCTGATACACTGCAATTCGGAAGTTCAATTTTCGTTAGGAAATTTGATCGCCATGACAAAATACTATCCTCCGACTGACAAGGCGCAGCAATTTCATTGCATTCATTGCGGTGTTTATGCGAGACAGAAATGGAACGTTCTCTGCTTTGGCTATCACAATGCCAATGTCTCACCAATTACGTTCTGTGTCTGTGAGCACTGCGAGGAAATTTCGTACTGGCACGGCGGAAGAATGATTATTCCTACTGAAGCTCCTGTAGCACCGCCGCACCCTGATATGCCGAAGAGCATAATTGAAGAGTATCAAGAGGCCCGCTCCATTTTTGCTAGGTCACCTCGGGCTGCTGTGGCACTACTTCGACTTGCCATTCAGTAATTGATGGTTGAGCTTGGCGAAAAAGGAGAGAACATCAACGCCGATATCAAGGCTCTTGTGTCAAAGGGGTTGCCCGTTCAGGTACAACAAGCCTTCGACTACTGCCGAGTAATTGGCAATAACGCGGTTCATCCAGGTGAGATAAACCTGAACGACACTCCAGAAATGGGACAGCATCTATTCAATATGCTTAATTTCATCGTGGAAGACCGTATAACGCGACCAAAACACATCGCATCTCTCTATTCGCAGTTACCCGGAGCAGCCAGAGATGCCATCGAGAAACGCGATGCCTAACCGGCGCTCCAGAGGGACGCTCCGCCGGCAAGCCAGCGTCGCGCCCCTGAGCTAGCACGTTAAGTGCTGCGGGAAATAGACTTTGAGCCCGACGATCTTCCGTGAAGACGGATTCCGGTTCTTTTTCTTCTCCCGCGTGGAATTGCCGGTGCACGTGCACGTATATTGCGCCGATGGGGAGGCGAAGTTTTGGCTTGAACCTCACATCGAACTGACGCAGAATTACAGCCTGAACGACCGCCAGATTCGGGCGGCTGAAGCGTTGATCCGGAAACACGAAGATGATATCTCCGATGCCTGGCACAAGCACTTTGGAAGTTGAGGTTACAAACGTCTCGCCCCATGGCTTCTGGCTTTTGCTCGAAGCCGAGGAGCTTTTCGTGCCGTTTTCGTCGTTTCCATGGTTCAAGGACGCGCCGATCGCAAAACTCGCGAACGTCGAACGTCCACAACCGCATCATCTGTACTGGCCCGACCTCGATGTCGACTTGGCTGTCGAATCCATTCGTCATCCAGAGGAGTTTCCGCTGGTGGCGCACGTCCGCGCCTAACTGCGCGATCGACAGCGACGCGAAGCAAGCGCTGGCCGCGCTTGCGGGCGCGCGCACCTCACTGTGAACGTAGAAGGTCGGCTTTTCGGTAGGGTCGAGAGCTTCACTTCAATGACGGCTCTTGGCCGTTCTACGACATTTGCGGTGCTGTCCCGAGACCGAACGGTCGACCAAAATCTGACACCGAACAGCCACGTTTGCCCCTCACGCCTCACGCCTCACGCCCCATCCCTCACGCCCAAAGGAAACGCCTCCGTCCGCTCCCACGTCAATGTATTGATGAACTGCCGCGTATCGGTACCCGCGGTGCGCGGCGTGGTTTCGATAATCAACTCGTCGCCGTTCACCGCAAAACGACGCACCTGTTTCGTGCCGGTCCAGGACTCGTTCCACGACAGCTCAACGTTGTGAATGACGTTGTCGCCCTCGACCGTATAGCTGCCCGAATACGCGCTGATGATGGACTTGAACAAGCGCACGCGCTCTTCGTCGGTTAGCACCTCGTCAGCGGGCGGCTGGCGGTTTTCTTCGACCGTAATCGACATCATGAATCCGCCCGGCGTGTAGAGTATGTAGGCCTGCGGCAGCATGTCGCTGCGCACTTCGCCGCTATCGAGAAAGCGGCGGGAATACTTCTTAAGCTTCCACACGCCCGCAATACTGTTGGCCGTCATGTCCGGCACACCTTATTTCGCAACATGCAGCAGCACCAGCAAGCCGCCGATCACCGCCACGTTGTTGAGCAACGCAATGCGCAGCGATTGACGCCGCATGGGATCATCGACCAGCCAGAAGCGATGAAAAATGCCGCCGGCCACCGCCGTAAAGGCAATCAGCAGCCACACGCCGATGTCCGCGCGCCAGCCACTGAGCACCAGCGCGCAACCGGCGAATTCCATCGCTATACCGATCCAGAATACAACCGCCGGCAGCGGCACGCCAAAGCCTGCCATGCGCTCGATGTGGTCCTTAACGCGCACCGGCATCACGTTCAATGTACCTGCGACCAGAAACAACGTCACCATCAGCAGCTTGCCGACGGTCACCATCCATGATGGGTCTTGCTGAAACATGGTTGCTCCCTTCAAATGTTGTCGCGCGCAGCCCGCATTATGCACAATTTGGATTGTTGCCAAAGAGGAAATACAGTCGCGACCAAATGGCGCTTGTTTCCACACCGCTACATTACCTACAATCGCAGTCTGGAAAAAGGATAACCCCATGAAATTCGGCATTTTTGGCGGCGCGCGGGTCGGGCGCGCGGACACCCTGCACGATAGCCACGGCTACCGCGACTTTATCAATTACGTCATCGCCGCCGAAAAGATCGGCTTCGAAGGCATTTTTCTGGTCGAGCACCATTTCACCGGACAGGGGCAGTTGTCGGCGTCACTCAACCTGCTGTCGTATCTCGCCGCGCGCACCACGCGCATCCGCCTCGGCACCGGGGTGGTGGTGCTGCCGTGGCACAACCCGGTGCTGCTGGCCGAACAAATCGCCACACTCGACGTGTTGTCCGGCGGACGCGTTGATCTGGGTATCGGCCGCGGCTATCGCAAAGAAGAATTCGACGCCTTTTGCGTGCCGATGAGCGAGGCGCAGGAACGCTTTAACGAGTGTCTCGAAGTCATGCTCAAGGCCTGGTCCAGCGACCAGCGTTTCACGCACAACGGCAAACGCTGGAATTACAAAGACATTATGGTCGAGCCCGCGCCGCTACAGCGCCCGCACCCGCCGATCTGGCTCGCCGGCGGCAGTCCGCAGGGCATCGCCTACGTTGCCAGCCAGAACTACAATCTGCTGCTCGATCAGCTCGCCAGCATCGACGAGGTGCGTGAGCGCGTCGGCGCCTATCTCGACGGCCTGCAAAAAATCGGCCAGCCGCGCGATGCCACGCGCGTGGGCGTGGCGCGTTCGGTCACGGTTGTCAGGAATGACGCCGAGCGCGCCAAGGCAATCGAACGCCGGCGCGAAACTTTCAAAAGAATCGGCGCCATCGCTTACCGCGCGCCGGGTTCACTATCCATGAGTCATGACGACCCTGATCTTGCCAATGACGACAGCGCACTGATGGGCACACCGGCGGAAATCATAGATCGCATCAATGTGCTGGCCGAAGCCGGTGCCGGCTATCTGCTGCTGACCAATGCCTCGATTACGCCGGAGGCTTTGCAACAATTCGCCGAAGACATCATGCCGCACGTCAGCACAACGATGCGTGGCAACGCCGAGGCAGCGCCCCGTAAAACGGCGTTCGCTCACTAACAACGTGCTGCGAGACACACGCATGCCGCCGGCCCCTGTGCTCAAGCCCAAAGCGGCCGCCAACGCCCGTGCCACGCACGTCGACCCCAAAATCGCGCTGCGTTCCGCACTGGGCCGCTTTGCGACCGGCGTTACCGTGATCTCTGCGCAAACGTCGGATCAACACGTGCACTGCATGACGGTAAATTCGTTTGCGTCGTTGTCGCTCGATCCACCGTTGATACTGTGGACGCTGCGCTCGCGTTCCGCGCGTTACCACACCTTCTCGCAAACGCATGCGTTCTCGGTGAGCGTGCTCGCCGAAACGCAGATCGACATCGCACGCAAGCATGCCATGCCGCCGGCCGACGGCATCGCCGAGCGCGACTGGAAAGCATTTCTTGGCGGCTGTCCGATCGTCGAAGGCGCTTCCGCGCATTTCATCTGCAAGGGACACACCGAAGTCAACAAGGGCGACCACGTTATTCTGATTGGCGAAATCACCGAGTTTGTCGAACACCAGCATCCGCCGCTGCTGTTCATGGGCGGAAAATATTACTCAAGTTCCAGCCTGAAACTGCTGTAGCGGCGTTGCCGGCGCGGCAGACGCTATCGTAAACTCCCGTTTTATCCCGCAGCATCTGTTACAAACCCGCACTGACCCGCGTTAACTATCACCCTTGGGAGAACTCGCATGGAATCAAACTCCGCCATCCGCGACGGATTTGTTAAAACCAAATCGCACGGACGCATGCACTACCGCGAAGCAGGCCGAGGCCCGGCGCTGATGCTGATGCACACCAACGGCGCATCGGCGTATCAGTTTGAAGCGGTGGCGCCGCTGCTGTCGAAACACTTTCGCGTGATTTCGTGGGACATGCCGGGCCACGGGGATTCCGATCCTATCGGGCGCCACCACAGCATGGAAGATTACGCCAGAGCAATGGCCGCACTGATGAGCGCGCTCAAAATCAAGGCTGCGCATATCAGCGGCGCATCGGTCGGCGGCAGCGTTACGCTCGCCTTCGCCAGCCTCTTTCCGGCGCGCACGTTAAGCGCAGTGCCGGTCGAAACGCCGTGCCGCAACTTCGACGAATGGGGTGCGAACTGGCACAACACCGAAGGCAACTTCGGTTTGCCGATGCAAACCACGGCGCAAATCAAGGAAAGAGTCGCCGTAGTGGATGCCGCGCTGGAAACGCGCTGGAACATCGACCGCTGCAAGGCCGGCGCCTGGGCGATGGTGGATGTGATGTGGGGCATCCGCGAATTTAACGCACCGGCCGCCGCGAAAAAAATCAAAAAGCCGATGATGATCGTCTACGGCAAGCGCGGCCCCACCATTGCCCTCAAAGACAGACTGACCGGCGCAGCACCCAAAGCCAAACTGACCGTGCTTGACAACTCAGGCCACTTCCCGATGCTGGATGAGCCATCGGCGTTTTCAGCGTTGCTGATCCGGTTTTGTAGCGGGAAATAGTCATGCGGCGGGTTACGGCTACGCCTAACCCGCCCTACTCAATGCGGATACCCGCCACGCGCGCGAGCTTGGCCTTCTTGTCGAATTCCACCTTGATGTAAGTGGTGAACTCATCGGGCGATGCGCTGGCCACAAGCTCGATGCCGCGCTCAATGTAACGCTTCCGCAGTTCCGGCAGGCGCGTAACGCGCGACACCTCGGTGTGCAGTCGCGTCAGCGCCTCGCGTGGCGTTGCCGCCGGCGCGATGAGGCCATTGAAGGTAATTTCCTCGTAGCCCTTGAGCCCCGACTCATCGATGGTCGGCACCTCGGGAAACAGCGGCGAGCGCTTGAGACTGGTGACGCCCAGCGCGCGCAGCCTGCCGGAATCAACATAAGATTTCGAGGTGCTCACCTGATCGAACATGAGTTGCACATTGCCGGCGATGACGTCGATAATCGCCGCCGCATTGCCCTTGTACGGTATGTGCAGCATCTTGATGCCCGACTGCATGGCCAGCAGTTCCGCGGCGATGTGCCCGGTGCTACCTGCGCCTGAGGTGCCGTACGCAAGTTGTCCGGGTTGCGCCTTGCCCAGCGCAATCAGGTCTTTTACCGTGCGCACCGGCAGTGTGCGTGTCACCACCAGCGCCATCGGCACCAGGCAGGTGAGCGAGACGCCGGTGAAATCCTTCAGCGCATCGTAGCCGGGATTGCGCATGAGCGAGGGCACGGTGGCAAAGGTGTTGGCGACAGCGAGTAGCGTGTAGCCGTCGGCGGGCGCCTTGGCCACAAACTGCGTGCCGACCAGACTGCTCGCGCCGGGACGGTTCTCGACGATCACCTGTTGTCCGACGCTTTCGCTCATCTGCGCCGCAACCGCACGCGCCACGATATCGAGATTGCCGCCGGGCACCAGCGGCACGATGATGCGGATGGGTTTGGACGGATAGTTTTGTGCGCGGGCGTCAGGGACGGCGGCAGCCATTGCCGCGCTCGCCACTATAGTCACCACGCTGAACATTGTTGTTGTTTTCACGGCATCTCCTCACTGCGTCGCGTTCCTCGTACTGGGCTGCGATTATCGCCGTTTTGACGATGCAGCCTGCCAACGCCTGAGCTGGCGTAACGTTCGTATCGATCAATTTGATTGTAAGTGTTTGTTTTTATTTGTTTTTTATGTAACTCCCCAGTTACGCTGGTAACACTTTGTTGCACATCACCGGTAGGCCTTGCAGGTGCACCGGGCGTTTTTAGAACTGGGTCACCATTAAAGGAGAATGCCATGAACACGAATAAAACATTGACCAAATTAGTCACGGCCACCTTGATTGCAGCGGCGTTTGCCGCCCATGCCGCCGATCCGCAAGGGGAGCGCGGCACACGCGGCCAGCGCAATGTCAACACGCCGCCCGTGGCGCGCACAGCACCGCTGCCGCCCGTGGCGAGACCCGCAACGCTGCCGCCAGCAGCCGCTGCGCAGCGCCCTGCCGTTGCGCAACCGTCGTTTCGCCGCGCGCCGACGCCCGTCGCCGCCACGCACCGTCCGCGGTACACGCCGCCGCTAGTGCATCGCCCGGTGTTTGTTCCGCCGCCGGTCATCGTGCGACGGCCCATCGTGGTGACGCGCCCAGTCTACGTGGAACAGCCGGTCTACTTTCCTGCACCGGTTTACTACCCTGAGGCCTATCCGGTGGCCTACCCGGAACCCGCGCCCGTGTATTACCCGGAACCGGCGTACTACCCCGACGAAGCGCCGGTGTATTACCCCGCACCCACGGCTGGCCCGAATGTGGGCGGCGCGGTGGGCGGCGCGGTGATTGGCGGCGTGCTTGGCAACGTCATCGGCAGCCAGATCGGACGAGGTGACAGCGGACACGGTGACGGGCGCGGCATAGCAACTGCCATCGGCGCCATCATCGGCGGGTTGCTTGGTGGCGGGTTCTGATCTACCAGCGTGACGCAAACGGGGGCAGCGCAAGCTGCCCCCGTTTTTTTGCGTTCAATAGTCAAAGAACACAGTTTCGTGCACCCCCTGCAAGTGCACATCCCATTGCAGCACACCCTCCGCCGATTTTGTGGCAATCAACGTCGCGCGCCGCGCCGCCGGCACCAGGCTTAACACCGGATCGGCGGCATTCGCCGCATCATCCGGAAAATAAATTCTCGTCGTCAAATGTTTGAGCAGCCCGCGCATGAATATCACCACGGTGATGTGCGGCGCCTGCTCCCTGCCGTCGGGGCCCGCGACTTTACCGGGCTTGATAGTGGACAAGCGAAACCCGCCCTGTGTATCGGTCAGTACGCGCCCGAAACCTTTGAAATTTTCTTCCAGCAGCTTTTCCTGCGCATCATCCGGGTGGGCATACTTGCCATATGAATTCGCCTGCCAGGTTTCGATCACGGCGTCGCCCACCGGCTGGCCGTCGCCGTCCAGCACACGCCCGGTAATGGTGACACGCTCGCCGGCCACACCCGGCAGAGCAACGTCGGTCACGGCCTGCTTTTCAAAACCAATGGCAACAAATGGACCGACGGTTTGCGCGGCAGTCAGCAGCAGGCTCATCGTTTGTTCTCCATCGGCGTTGCATCGCGGCCACGCAGAATGATGTCGAAGCGGTAGGCAATTGCATACTCAGGCTGGGTGTTCTCCCAATCAAAGCTCGACACCAGCCGCTGGCGCGCCTTGTCGTCGGGCACACTGTTGTACATCGGATCGAATTCCAGCAACGGATCACCGGGAAAATACATCTGCGTCACCAGCCTTTGCGCAAACCCTTGGCCGAACAACGAGAAGTGCAGATGCGCCGGCCGCCATGCGTTGTAATGGTTGCGCCAGGGATAGGCGCCGGGCTTGACGGTCTTGAAGCGGTAGTGGCCCTGTGCGTCGGTCACCACACGACCAAAGCCGGTGAAATTCGGATCGAGCGGCGCGTCATGGTTATCCACCAGGTGACGATAACGGCCCGACGCATTGGCCTGCCACATTTCGACCAGCACATTAGGCACCGGCCTGCCGTTTTCGTCGAGCACTCGCCCCGACACGATCATGCGCTCGCCCAGCGGCTCTCCCGCGTGCTGCGCGGTGAGATCGTGATCGGTAGCGGCGACATCGCTCGCGGTGAACAACGGGCCGGTGATCTCGGATAACGTCTGCGGCATCTGCACCAGCGGTTGTGTCGGCGCGCGTTTGACCGTGGAACGATACGCCGGATACAAATAATCCGGCTGGGTGTTGAAATAGGATTTGCGATAGGGATTGACGTTGCTCATGCAGATTTTCTCCTCTTGCGCCGCGAATGATTATACTGGACGCCTTCTAAATCGAGGTACAGTTATGACAACCGTTTCACAGCTCTGTCAGGCCGCTGCCATTGGCGTTGGCGTTACACTGGTCGCCGCTAACGCAACCGCGCAAACCGCTTCGACAGGCTCAGGACAGGCCGCTTCGACAAGCTCACGACAGGCCTACCCCACCAAACCCGTGCGCGTAGTCATCCCCTACGCCGCAGGCGGTCTGCCCGACACCATGACGCGCCTGGTCGCCACGCGCTTGAGCGAAACACTCCGGCAGCAATTCGTTATCGATAATCGTCCCGGCGCAGGCGGCATCGGCGCGTGTGAACTGGTGGCGCGCGCCAATGCCGACGGCTACACACTATTGGTCGCCGATGTCGGCCAGACCGCGATCAACCCCGCGCTCTACGCCAAACTGCCCTACGATCCGGTCAAGGATTTCACCGCGGTCAGCATCATGGGCACCTCGGCGCAATTCATCGCCGCGCATGCGTCCGTACCCGCCAACACACTGAACGAATTGATTGCACTGGCCAAAGCCAAGCCCGGCGCTCTGCGCTACGGCTCAGGCGGCATCGGCAGCCTGCATCATTTGTCGATGGAAGCGCTCAACGGACCGCTGAAACTGGGGCTGGTGCATGTGCCGTACAAGGGCACGGCGCAATCGGTGCCTGCACTGCTTAGCGGCGAAGTCTCGCTCGCCATGTCCGCACTGCCGTCGCTGGCGCCGCACCGCGCCGGCGGCCGCATCAAGTTGCTGGCGGTCAACACCCTCAAACGCTCGGCGCAGGCGCCCGAGGTGCCGACAGTGGCGGAAGTTACCGGCATCAGGGATTTCGATTACCCGCCGGTGATCGGCATACTCGCGCCGAGTGCCACGCCGCGCGCCGTCGTGAATTTATTGTCGGGTTCCATCGCGCAGGCGGTGCGTCATCAAGATATCGTGCAGCGCTACACGACATTGGGCATCGACCCGGTTGGCAGCACGCCGGAAGAATATGCCGCGCAGAACCGCACGGATTTTGCGAAGTATGCGAAGGTGGTTAAGGCAGCGGGGCTTAAGGCGGAATAAGCACGTGTAGGTTGGGCTGCAAAGCCCAACATTGCGATGCCCGCAATCCGGCACCGTCAACGTTTCGCGCTGGAATCACTGTGTTGGGCTTCATTTCATTCAGCCCACCCTACGCGACCGCGGCTCATTGCCACGGCATCAGCGAAGCATGTATTACCCCCAGCACGCCCATGTTGCCCACCGACTTGATAGCCAGATCCACGTCCTTCAAACCAAACCGGTGGGTAGTGATCTTTTCCAGCGGGAAGCGCCGGGAAGCGATCTGCTGCAGCGCGAGCTCGCATGACTTGTAACTGTGGCCGCGCGCGCTGTGCATGGTGATGAATTTCACGGTGAACTTTTCGAGCGGGAAATTCGGGAACGTCGCCAGTTCGCCCTGTGCCACCATGATGCCGCCCTTGCGCTTCAATGCGTCGATGGACAGGTGTATCGGTTTCGTGCCGGCGCCGGCGGTGCAGTCGAGCGCGACATCGACGCCATGGTCGTTGGTGATTTCCATGATGCGTCCGAGCACGTTTTCCTCATCGACATTGATGACGTGGTCGGCGCCGAGCGCTTTGGCCACTTCCAGGCGCGCAGCATCCTTGTCGGTGCCGGTGACGATAACCAGTGCGGCGCCCGCCTGTTTGCAGATCACTGTCTGTGATAATCCCTGTTGGCCCGGCCCCTGGATCAGCACGCTGGAGTTGTAGCCGACACCGCCATCGAACAGCGACCATTCGACGCCGTTGGCCATCGGTGTGACCAGTCCCGCCAGTTCGGGTGTGACACCCTTGGGCACGTGATGCACCACCGCATTCCACGGCAGGAAAACATACTGCGCGAAGCCGCCCCACAAATGCGGTGCCTTTTCCGCCGAGGTGTAGCCATAGCGGATGGCATCGGGATTGGTGCGCCAGTTGGTGTTCTCGCAATGCCGGTACTGCCCGGCATGGCACCACTCGCACTGGCCGCACGACACATAGTGCTCAACGAACACTAGGTCGCCTTCCTTGAAGCCCTTGCGGCGCGTGAACTCGCGCCCCGCCTTGGCAATAGTGCCGATGTTCTCGTGCCCCATGATTGTGGGTTTGTCGTTGGGCGGATGCGCGTAGAGTTTGACATCGGTACCGCAGATGCCGGCGACCTCCATCTTCAGCAGCGCGCTGTCGGCAGGAATATCCGGCATCGGATATTCGCGCACCTCGGTCTTGCTGGGGCCGACTCTTACCGCTGCGAGCACTTTTTCCATGGTGGTGTTCCTTGTAATAATCAGCGATACAACTCCGGATACTTCGCGCGCACCTTGGCCGCGAGTTCGGGTGAGCTTTCGCATACTTTGGGAAAGGTGTCGATGAATTCGTACGGGCGGCAGGCGTCGATCACCATGCGCGAGTTGTAGAGTTTTGAATAGTCAGTCACCAGCGTATCGAGCCGCGACGACCAGCAGTGGTCAAGCACTGTGGTGCGCGACTTGGGATCGCAGCGCGTGCCCATCGCCCAGATCACGTCGTGGATGTCGGTGGGGTCGATGTCGTCATCCACCACCACGATCCAGCGGCTGATGTAGCCGACCGACGCCACCTGCGAGGCCACCAGCCCGACCTGCGTCGAGTGCCCGAAGTAGCGCTGCTTCACCGACACCACGCAGAAGGTGCGCCCTGCGCCGGCCTGATGCAGCCACGCGCCGCGCACATCGGGTATGCCTGCGCCTTCCAGCGCATCCAGCAGCGCCGCTGAGCGCAGGAAACAGCGCTCGAACAGATGCGAGTGCGGCGGCTTCTGGCTTGCCGCGCAGGTAAGTATCGGCTGGTTGCGGTGATAGATGCGCTTGATATGGATCAGCGGCTCTTCCTTCGCTTCACCTGCGTAGTAGCCGTGCCATTCGCCGAACGGGCCTTCGAGTGTGGTCTCGTTCATCGAGATTTCGCCTTCGAGTACGATCTCCGAACGTGCGGGAAACGGCAGTCCGGTGAGCTCGCCCTCGATCAGTTCCATCGGCCGATCCATGAGCCCGCCCGCCCACTCGTATTCGGGCATGGTGTCGGGCATGGTGTAGCCCGCCGCGAGATAGGTCACCGGATCGCAGCCGACGATAATCACCACCGGACACGGCTTGCCGGCTTTCAGATACTTGTCGCGATGAATACGGCCCTGCTTGCCGTTGGAAATGTACGAGGAACAGGTGTTCGGCCCTTTTACCTGCACACGATAGGTGCCGACATTGATGCGGCCGGTGTCGGGATCGCGCGTCACCACGCCGCAGGCGGTGCCGATGTAGCGCCCGCCGTCGTCTTCATGGTGCACCGGCACCGGCAGCTTCAGCATGTCGATGCCGCCATCGCGGACGATGTTCTCCAGCACCGGACCTTCCTTTACCATCTTGGGCGGAATGCGTTTAAACGTCTTCTTGATCTGCTTGCGGAAATGGTCAAGCATTTCCTTGCGGTTGTCGGAGAGCGACGGCTCCATGCCGAGCACCAGCGACAAGCGATACGGCGAACCGAACATGCCGTAGGCGCAACGATAGCCCTTCGGATAGTCGGGAATATCGTCGAACAACAGCATCGGCGATTTCTCGACTTTCTGGCGATAAAGCACTTCGGTGACCGCGCCGAGTTCGCGATCCCAGTGCGCGTTTTTTATGTGCGCGAGCTCGCCGCGCTGTTCGACCGCTTTGATGAATTCGCGCAGGTCATTTTGAATGGTGGGTTCGGTGACGGCCATGAAATTCTCCGGTGAAAGGTCGCGGAATTATACCGGGCGCGCCGCGCTTGGATTGATTGTCGTGCTGCTGTACACTTCGCGGCGAAGAATCGGGGTGTTCTAATTGAATGCACTATCCACAATATTCGCGGCAATGGTGGCGCCCGCCTTGATCGCCTCGGCCGCCGCGCAGTCCTGGCCCGCGAAATCCGTAAGAATCATCGTGCCCTTCGTGCCGGGCGGCACGGCGGACACGCTCGGCCGTATCGTAGCCGCGAAGCTGAGCGAAATGCACGGCCAGTCCTACGTGATCGAAAATCGCAGCGGCGCCGGTGGCTTGATCGGTGCTGAATTCGTAGCCAAAAGCGCGCCCGACGGCTACATACTGGGTGTCACCGGCCTCGGGCCGCTGCCGATTGCGACATCGATAGTGGCAAAACCGCCCTATGATCCGGTGAAGGACTTCGCACATATCGCGCTGTTTGGCGGGCCGCCTTCCGTGCTCGCCGTGCATCCTTCCGTTCCCGTCAAAGACATCAAGCAATTCGTCACACTCGCGAAATCACAGCCCGGCGCGATCAACTACGGCACCGCGGGCAACGGCAGCACCGGCCAGTTGTTGGCCGAATTGTTCAAGCAAAAGTCCGGCGCGCACATGCAGCACATCGCCTACAAAGGCGCCAGCGGGGCGGTGGTCGATGTCATCGCCGGACATATTCAGGCCGTCTCCACCACGCTCACCACCACCAGCGCCGCCATGCGCTCGCGGCGCGTGCGCGCGCTTGCCATCAGCTCGGCCGGGCGGCTGGCGGATTTCCCCGAATTGCCTACGTTTGCCGAGTCGGGCTATCCGGAGCTGGTCGCCGCGGTGTGGTTTTCGCTCTCGGCGCCACCTGCAACGCCGCCAGAAATCGTCAACCGCCTCAACGCTGACGTTCGGCGCATACTGCACCTGGCTGACGTGCGCGAACGGTTGCGTCCCGAGGGCATCGAAACCAATAATCTGGATCCCAGGGGCTTCACGGAATTTGTCGCCGCCGAAGTCCGCCGCTGGAGGCCGCTGGTGCGTGCCTCCGGCGCGCGCCATGACTAATTGGAGAAGCACCATGCTGACACAGGAACAAAACGATACGTTGACTAAAACCGGCCCAGGTACGCTGATGGGCGATTTATTCCGCCGCTACTGGCTGCCCGCGCTGCACGACTGGGAACTGCCGGAACCCGACTGTCCGCCGGTGCGCGTGAAACTGCTCGGCGAACGCTTGGTGGCGTTTCGCGACACCCAAAACCGGCTGGGGCTGATCGACGAATTCTGCGCGCATCGCGGCGTGTCGCTGTGGTTCGGGCGCAATGAAGAATCCGGCCTGCGCTGTCCGTACCACGGCTGGAAATACGATGTTACCGGTCAATGCACCGAACTGCCATCGGAGGGCGAAGACGGCAGCGGCCCAATGTGCAGGCGCATCAAATTAAAATCGTATCCGTGCATCGAAGTCGGTGGCGTGATCTGGACCTACATGGGCCCGCCGGAATTGCAACCCGCGCCGCCCGCGCTGGAATGGACGCAGGTGTCGCCGCGCCAGCGTTACGCCTCCAAGCGTTTGCAGGAGTCGAACTATTTGCAGGCCATCGAAGGCGGCATCGATTCCTCGCATGTGAGCTTTTTGCATGGCGGTGCGCTGAAAACCGATCCGCTGTTCGTCGGCAGCAAGGGCAATGAATACAACGACAAAGATCGCATGCCGTTTTTTGAAGTCGCCGATTTCGCGGGTGGCCTGCTAATCGGCGCGCGCCGCAACGCCGAAGATGACCAATACTACTGGCGCATCACGCCGTTCATCATGCCCTTCCACAGCATTATTCCGCCGCGCGCGGGCCATCCGCTCGGCGGGCACGTGTGGGTGCCTATCGACGACGAAAACTGCTGGGCGTGGAGCATCAACTACCATCCGAAACGCGAGCTGAAGGAATCCGAAATCGGCGCCATGAAAGAGGGCAAGGGCATCCACGTCAAATACGTGCCCGGCACATTTATTCCGCTCGCCAACAAGACCAACGATTACCTGATGGATCGCGCGGCGCAAAAAGCGGGCGTGCATTATTCCGGCATCGAAGGCATCGGCATGCAGGACGCGTCGTTGCAGGAGTCGATGGGGGCGGTGCAGGATCGTAGTAAAGAGAATCTTTGCCCTACTGACCGCGGTATTGCGATGATGCGTCGCCTGTTGCAGCAAAGCGCCGAGGCCAATCGTGCGGGCAAGCCGCTGCCGGGGCTGCAGCCGAAAGATCAGCACGTGCGCTCCTGTTCGTTGTTGCTGCCTAAGACGCAGGCATTCAAGGATCATGCGCGGCACGGGTTGTTTCCACCGTTAGGAACAGATCCTGTAAGCGTTTAATTTTATTGACGTTTTTTGATTACAACTTCACGCCTTAATAATCAATGTCTAAACTGCGCCTGGCCCTCTCCTGCTGGAACTACGACCGCGTGCGCGCGCTGGCCGATGGCCGAGTGCAGCCTTCAGGCATTGAACTTAATTTTCTCGATCACATCGTCGAGGAAACGTTTTTTCGCATGCTGCGCTATCAGGAGTTTGATGTGGCGGAGCTGTCGCTGTCCTCGTATACGGTGTCGCTGTTTCGCGATCCGCAGCCGTTCATCGCGATACCGGTGTTTCCGTCGCGCATGTTTCGTCACTCCTGCACTTTCATCAACGCCAACAGCGGCATCCGCGAACCCAAAGACCTGATCGGAAAAAAAGTCGCCTCGCCCGAATACCAGATGACCGCACCGGTATGGAGCCGCGGCATCATGCAGGACGAATACGGCGTCAAAATCAGCGATTGCGAATACTGGACCGGTGGGCAGGAAACACCGGGGCGCGATGAAAAACTCAAGCTCGACCTGCCGCCGCACATCAAACTGCATCCGATCCCCGCCGGCAACACACTGTCGCAAATGCTCGCCGCCGGCGAGATCGATGCGCTGCACAGCCCGCGCATGCCCTCGACACTGCACACGCAACCGCACAAGGTAAAGCGATTGTTTGAGGATTACGTTGATGTCGAGCGCGCGTACTACAAAAAGACCAAACTGTTCCCCATCATGCATACCATCGCCATCCGCCGCGAGGTGTACGAAAAAAACCGCTGGATCGC
This sequence comes from Bordetella parapertussis, assembly GCA_945861275.1. Taxonomy (GTDB): domain Bacteria; phylum Pseudomonadota; class Gammaproteobacteria; order Burkholderiales; family SG8-41; genus UBA5216. The sequence goes on along the minus strand of CAMATZ010000039.1, from coordinate 9,543 downwards.
GATGGAGCTCTACAAGGTGTTCGCTGCAGCGCAGCGCATTTGCTACGAAGAAATGTTCGAGACTGCCGCACTGCGCAATATGCTGCCGTGGATGATCGCCGAGGTGGAATGGTTAAAGCGCAATATGGGCGACGACTGGTGGCCCTACGGCTTTGATGCGAACAAACAAACGCTGGAAACGTTTTTGCGTTACCACCACGAGCAAGGGCTGTCGCAGCGGCGCCTGCAAGCCAGCGAGTTGTTTGCACCGGAGACGCTGGAAGCGTTCAAGATTTGACGCGGTGAATCTGGCGTTGCAACAGTAGCTTCCATTCGAACGATCTTGTATTCTTGCGCCTGACTTTGTTTCGCGGGCCGCAGACGATCAACCCGTTACATTGCATTTCAAGACAAGGAGCAACCGATGCATGGATCATTGGAAACGCTGAGTGTGGAGGTCGACCTGTGCGCGCCGGGATGGGAGCGCATCGTCGACAGCAACCCGCCCATCGATATTATCGCGCACGACATCATCTTCGGCGAAGGGCCGGTATGGGATGCGCGCAGCAAGCAATTGTTTTTCACCGACATCATCGGCGACACCATCTGGCGCTGGAAGCCGGGGGTGGGGCAGAGCGTGATGTTGAACCCTTCGGTGAAAGCGAACGGACTGGCGCTCGACCTCGAACACCGGCTGGTGGTTGCCGGCTGGGGCGGACGCACCGTGTTCCGCCAGGAGAAGGACGGGTCGTGGAAAACGCTCGCCGATAAATGGCAGGGCAAGAAGCTGAACACGCCGAATGATATTGTCGTCACCTCGGATGGCGCGATCTGGTTTACCGATCCGCCGGGCGGCATGTACAACGTCGGCATGGTCGGCGCCGACGTACAGCGCTATCTCGAAACCCAGCCGGTGTTCCGCATCGCGCCGGACGGCAAGACGCTCAGCGTCGTGACCGAAGACACGGTCTATCCCAACGGGCTTTGCTTCTCGCCCGACGAAAAGATTCTGTACGTGAACTGCAGCCGCGAACGGCTGATCCGCGCTTACGACGTAAAGGCCGACGGCACGGTAGGCAAAGCACGCCTCTTCCATCAATACACCGGCCCGGAACGCGGCGTACCCGACGGCATAAAGTGCGATGTCGCCGGCAACGTCTGGTGTACCGCGCCCGGTGGCATCTGGGTGCACGACCCCTCTGGCAAACCCATCGTGCGCATCAAAACGCCGGGGCATCACCCCACAAACATCGCGTTTGGCGACGATGACTGGAAATCGCTGTACATCACCAACATCGGCTCGGTCACGCGCACGCGCGTGAATATCGCCGGCGTCCCGTCACGTTAAGCAAGAGAGGAGAACAAGATGGCTTGGAATTTTGAACTCGTGGCCGGCCCGTTCAAGGGCCGCAGCGGCGGGCTGGCGTGGGACGGCAAGGGCATGCTGTGCAGTGCGGTCGCCGAGGAGCGCGTGCTGCGCTTCGACCCGTCGAGCGGCAAGGCGGAAAATTTCCGCCGCTGGACGGGCCGCGTCAATGGTCTGGCCGTGGCGAAAGACGGTTCCGTTTTCGGCGCGCAGGAGGGCGGGCGGCGGGTGATTCAATTTCTGAACGATGGCACTGCCACGCCGGTGACCGAGTTTCTCGAAGGTCTGCGCCACAACCAGCCCACCGATGTGGCGGTAGACAGCAAGGGGCGTGTGTGGATCGCCGATCCCTACAACGCGCAGGCGCCATACGGCCCGCCCACCGCGCCGATGCTCGATCACGCATCCGTATTGCGCGCGGACCCTACCGGCCCCGGTAGCTGGCGCTTAAGCCGCATCACGCACGATACCGTGGGGCCGCGCTCCGTAGCGTTATCGGCAGACGAAAAAACCTTGTACGTGGCCGACGGCGACGCGGATCGCGGTGATGTGTGCCAGCTGCTGGCTTATCCGCTGACGCCATACGGCAGCGCAGGCCCGCAGAAGTCGCTGCTGAACTTTGCCTTCGGCGAGCGTGGTATCGAGGGCCTGTGTCTGGATAGCGACGGCAACATCATTGCATGCATGGGCTGGAAAAAAAGCGGCTGCGGCCCGGTGCTGATCGTGGTCTCTCCCGGCGGCACCATACTGGAAACGCATCCTGCGCCGGTTGATATGCCGATGCGCTGCGCGTTCGGCGACGCGGATTTGGGGAGTCTTTACGTTAGCGCTGGTGATGGTGGGTTGTATCGCGCTAAGGGGATTGGGCGGCGGGGAATTCAGCGCTAGGGAAATATAGTCTTTCTCCCCGTTTGCGAGGAGCAAGCAAACGTAGGGTGGGCACGCTTTTTGTGCCCACGCGGTGCGGTGTGGTTTACTTTCGACGGCGTGGGCAAAACAGAAGACGTTTTGCCCACCCTACGCCCGCTATCAGCGCAGCAGACGCAAGAGCACGCAACGCGCACGCGAAGGGTAGGTGGATGGTGCGCGGTGCGCACCCTACTCGCTGCGCCGGTCTCGGAGATTGACCGCGAAGAAGTACCTTACGCCAGCAACGCGGCTACGGCCATAGTGAACCATGCCTTGTCCGATCCCGGAATTCGCTTCGCTCCTTCCGGGCTCGCTCTATAAGATGTTGAGCGGCAGAATTGTCGCGTGGGCTATACTGCGATTTATTGACTGAGAATTGGAGGCGTCATGCACCTTACCGCCGTGTTCGAAAAAGTCCCTGAGGGCTATATCGGTTTCGTGGAAGAACTTCCCGGCGCTAATACGCAAGGCGCCACGCTCGAAGAAGTACGAGCGAATCTCACCGAGGCGGTTGAATTGATTCTTGAGGCCAACCGCACCTTGGCTGAAGAGACGATTCAGGGAAAAGAAGTGATTCGCGAGAAAATGCTGCTACCGGCGGCATGAAACGAGACGACCTTCTTCGTCATCTGCGGCAATACGGTTGCGTTCTGCTTCGAGACATAACAATCCTGCCGCAATCGACTCGCAGTATTTTCGTCGCACTGTGGCTGGTGATGCATAGCGCGCACGCCGCATTCCCCGAGCGGCCGATACGATTTGTGGTGCCATTTCCGCCCGGCGGATCATCCGACACCGTGGCACGTCTGGTGGCGCAGCGCGCGACTGAACATTTGGGCCAGCAAATCGTCATCGATAACCGCTCCGGCGGCAGCGGCGCCATCGGCGTCGAGATCGTCGCGCGCGCCGCGCCCGATGGCTACACCTGGGCGCTGGGCACCACCAGCACGCATGCCATTGCACCGGCCACGAGTACGGGCGCTTACCATCCGATCCGTGATTTCACACCGGTCACGCCGCTCGGTGATTCACCGTATTTCGTGCTGGTGCATCCTGCGGTTCCCGCGCACAACGTGAAAGAACTCATCGCGCACGCGCGCGCGCATCCCGGCAAACTCAACTACGCATCGGCGGGCAACGCAAGCCTGGCGCACTTTGCGGGTGAATTGTTTAAGGCGCGCGCGAAAGTTGAACTCACGCATGTACCGTACAAAGGCTCGGCGCCCGCACTGATCGATTTACTGGCAGGCCGCGTGCAGATGCAGTTTGGCAGCATCCCGCCCGCACTGCCGCACCTGCAGACGGGCCGCTTGCGCGCACTGGCCGTCACCAGCGCACGGCGTATCAGTGCGGCGCCGGCGATACCGACCGTGATGGAGTCAGGCTTACCCGACTACGAAGCGGTGCTGTGGATGGCGGTACTGCTGCCGGCAGGCGCGCCCGCCGGCGTGGTCAATACCTTGCATGTTGCTATTGCGAAATCCGTGAGCGGCAATCGCGAGGCCCTGCTGGCGCAAGGACTGGAACCGCGCACCACGACGCCGCAGGCCCTGGGGGCCATGTTGCGCGAGGAGTTGCAGAAGTGGACGGCAGTGGCGCGTGCAGTACGCTGATTAGTACGCCCGCTTTAATAACTAAAGCCGCGCAAGGTAGCGTGCGCTGTGCGCGCGGAGCACCTGCTTGATCGTGCGCACAGCGCACGCTACTGCCTCGCGTTCTGCAACAGGCAGCGGGGATGAGCGAGAACCGCAACGTGACGGTTTCTTCTCCTTAAAACCCGTAAAGCTTCGCCGGATTGTCCACCAGAATTTTTCGCCGTACCGTCGCATCTGGCGCCCAGGCTGGCAGCAGATTCAACACCAGGCCGTCATCCACCGGCCACAGCGGCGACACGCGCTCCGTACTCCCTCCCGCCGAATTCGGATGCGGCCAGTTGGTGCCCCACAGTATGCGATCGACGTTGGCCGCGATCAGCATTTGCGCGAGTGGCGTGAAATGACCGTAGTTCTGACGCGGGCCTGCGGTAACGGAAATTTTCACGAAGGCCTTGCCGGATTTCACCAAATCCACCAAGTCGGAAAAGCCGGGCTGCGTCACGCCGAGTTCTTCTTTGGCGCCGCCGTAGTGATCGAACACTATCGGCACCGGTGAAGTGGCGAGCGCATCCTTCATCGCGGAAATAACCGCCAGCGATGTATTGAGCTGCACATGCCAGCCGCGGCTTTTCACGCGCTCGGCAGCCGCCAAAAAGCGCTTGCGCGCCACGGCGGGATCATTGACGCCGCTGGTGGAAAGGTTGAGGCGGATGCCCTTGTAGCCAACGCTCGCGAGATGGTCGAGTTCACCTTCGGTGGTCTTGTCGCCGATCACCGCCACGCCGCGCGCGTCCTTGCCACGCGCCTGCATGCCGTAGGTGCTCGCCGAGTTGTCGGTGCCGTAAACACTGGGCGTCACGATCACCACGCGCTGGATCTTGAGCGCCTTGTGCAGCGCCGACATCTCAGCCGGCAACGCTTCCTCGGGCGTATAGGTGCGCCCCGCGAACCACGGATACTTTGCAGGATCGCCATGGATATGCGTGTGGCAGTCGCACGCACCGGCGGGCACATCGAAATTCACTGCGGTGCTGGGTTGCGATGCTTTGGCAAAACTGAACGGGCTGTGTGCAAGGGCGCCGGCGGCTACTGTAGCGAGCGTGAATTCGCGTCTGCTGATCATGGTGATCCTCTGGTTGTGGATAAACTCGACTTACTGTCGTTACTGTGCGGTTACTTCTTCACCGTCGCCGTGGTCGGCACCGGCATGCCGGGAATATTCACATTGACCGCCAGCAAATGCGAGCGGGTGGTGATGTACAGCGTTTTCCAGTCGTCGCCGCCAAACGCCACGTTGGTGGTGGCAGGTTGACCGTGCACGATGCGGCCGAGCTTCTTGCCCTTGGCATCCATGATCCACAGGCCGCCCGATCCGCCGCAAAACACATTGCCTTCGATATCCACCTTCATGCCATCGGCCCCTCCCGGTTCCGCTCCGCTCAGATCGGCGAATACACGGTCGCTTTGCTTCGCCGGCAGACCGTTGGGCAGCATGTTGAAAGCACGAATGTGATTGCGCCGGATGTCGTTGATATACAGCACGCTTTCGTCAGGTGAAAACGTCAGGCCGTTGGGGCCGACGAAGCTGTCGGACACCAGCGTCAGCGTGCCGAGGTCCGGCGTCGCGCGATAGACACCGGGATGCTGAATATCCCACTGCGGCGGCACCAGGTTGTGATTCGGATCGGTGAAGTACATGCTGCCGTCGGATTTGACGATCACGTCGTTGGGGCGGGAGAGGCGCTTGCCTTGAAATTGGTTGGCAACCACCGTGAGGCTGCCGTCGAGTTCTTCCCGTGTAACGCGCCGCGTATCGTGCTCGCACGAAACCAGCCGGCCTTTCATGTCGCGCGTCAATCCATTGGCGCGGTTCACACCCTGCTTGACCAGGGCCACACCCTGGCCCGGCGTGTACTTCATGCGCCGGTCGTTGTGGATATCGTTGAACAAAAGGTAACCGCCTTCCTTCCACCACAGCGGCCCTTCCGCAGGCCCCATGGTGCCGCCGTAGCCGCTGCCCAGTTCGCGAATCGGCTGCGACACGGAGAGTATGCGATCCAGCGCCGGATCCAGCCGCTCGATGCGCTGAGCGCCCTGCGCCCACGCGCGACTGAAGCCACCGCTCGCAGCTACGCAAGCGGCGGCAGCAGCGGACTTCAATAACTGGCGGCGTGAAATGCTCATTGGCGATTGCATGCGATTCTCCCTGGTCTAATTATTGCGCGTAAGATACACAAGCATTTGTTTTATAAGGATAATCTACAAATTTCAATCCGCTAATCCCTGCGATGCGAAATTCCGCGCCACCTCACTTGAACTCAAACTCAACAAACTCACCGACCCGCGTGGCCGCCGCGCCGCCACAATCAGCTTGTCACCGAGCGGCTGGCCGGTACGCTCGGCGTCCGCCAGCAGCACACCCACCGAATCGAGCGTGTGCCGGTGATACCCCGACGCGCGGTTCGGCGGAATAAATACATTCAGTACGGTCACGTATTCGTTCTGGAACACCGGCACATGGAACGCCGCTTTTTCCACCGGAACCACCGGCGGATTTGCGTTTTGCGCCAGGGCGATCGGCACAAACCAGCATGCGAGAACGAACGACATCAACAGATGCAGCATGGAACCCTCCCCACGGCGCAATCGCGCCCGGTTACGGAAAAGTCACTGTATCACGCAATACGCGTAGCCCGGAAGGAGCGCCGCGTATTCCGGGAATCACTACATCACTCACCCAATCCGCCTTCGTGCGGCGGGCACGCCCAGTCCGTCGAAAGCACCCGTGCCCGGATGTAATCCCGGAATGCGCTGCGTTTCTTCCGGGCTAAGCTTGCTCTAACCTTTGAGTGCAGCCGCCGCCGTAGGCGGTCGGCTGGAACGAAGGGTTCAGCTTTCCTCGCTGGCGATGAATCGATAGGTCATTGCCCCGAGCACCCCACCAACGATTGGAGCGAGCCAGAAAAGCCAAAGCTGAGCAACAGCCCAATCTCCGACAAACAGAGCTACCCCTGTGCTTCGTGCGGGATTGACCGAAGTGTTGGTCACCGGGATGCTGATGAGATGGATGAGCGTCAGTGCAAGGCCGATGGCGATGGGCGCAAAGCCTGCCGGGGCACGCTTGTCAGTAGCCCCCAGAATGACTAACAGAAAAAACATGGTCATGACCACCTCAGTGACCAGCGCCGCCATCAGCGAGTAGCCGCCTGGTGAATGCGCTCCGTAGCCGTTCGAGGCAAAACCCTTGGATACATCGAACCCAGGTGCACCGCTCGCAATGACGTACAGCACTCCGCCCGCTACAACTGCGCCGAGCACTTGCGCCACGATGTAGGGGGCGAGCTTGGCTGCAGGAAAGCGACCGCCCGCCCAGAGGCCGACGGAGACTGCCGGGTTCAGGTGGCAGCCGGAGATGTGCCCGATGGCAAATGCCATGGTAAGAACAGTCAAGCCGAAAGCAAGAGAAACGCCATGCAGGCCAATGCCCACATTCGGAAATGCGGCAGCGAGTACAGCGCTACCGCATCCACCGAGAACCAACCAGAATGTTCCAAGAAACTCCGCACTATATTGTTTCATTTGTTTCTCCTTGTGTGAGTGGACAGATTGTGAGCCAAAGACGCCCAACGTAGCAAGTTCAGAGGCCGCCGGAGAGCCGAAGGCTCATAAGGAACCGAGAAGCTTTGCTTCTCGGCGATCCCCTGGAACGATGGGTCGGGGATCGGGATCATGAGGGCGGCAGGGTTTTGAATTGTGGAAGAGCGTCGGTGATTTCGTACCACGGCGCCCCACAGAGGCAACTTCCTTTCAGCATAGTGATCCTCAATGCGGAGGGCAGCGAGCGCCGCTTGCTGCGGTCCACTTCAGCGCGGGGTTATTTGATAATACGTGGCAGAGCATCACAGGCGATTCGCAAAGAGCAGCGGCACCTCCAGAAACGAGTTCATCCCGCGACCCATAACCCCACAGCACCCCGACCGGAAACACGCTGTTGGCTTTAGCGCCAACCATGTCATGCAAACGATCCCCGACCATGCAAGTTGAGCCAGGCGATAGCGACTCGGTTTTCAGGATGTGGGCGATTAGATCCGCCTTGTTTGAGCGTGTGCCATCGAGCTCGCTACCGTACACGGCACGGAAGAATTCACCAAGCCCGAAGTGTTCGACTATTTTGAAAGCGTACACCTGAGGTTTTGAAGTCGCCACATAGAGAACGGCACCCAATTCCTGGAGATCCGATAGCGCTTCGGTGATGCCCGGGTACACCGAGTTTTCGAACATCCCCGTGACTGCAAAACGTTCTCTGTACAACGCCACCGCAGTGTTGATTCTCGCCGAATCGGTGGAACTCAAGAGCTCGCTGAAGGTGTCGTGGAGCGGCGGACCAATGTAACGGCTGAGTTCTGAATCGCTTGGACAACCATGCGCTAGTTCATTCAGGGCGTACTTGATGCAGCCGACTATGCCCTCTCGCGGATCGGTCAATGTGCCGTCGAGGTCGAGCAGGACATTCATGCGGAGATGAGCGTTCTTGTCATATAACGTAGCGCTAACCGGTGCGCGCCGACTTTGCGCGCGTCCGTGCTGGGCGCGTAGTTATACGGCTTTGCGTATCGGCCAAACGACCCGACACAAACTTGTGCAGGACGCTCGACATTAGCGTCTGATACGGAACGCCTTCCTCCGCGGCCTTAGCCTGTAAGCCCTCCAGATCCTGCGATGAAATTCTGATGTTGACCCGCTTGTTCTTGAGCAACGTCGCGCCCGCTGCGGCCGTGAGCCGCGCAATCTCGCCTTTCTGGTTCCGTACTGGACCCCATTCCCCGCGCTCGAAAGAGGCAAGAATTTCCTGTTCCAAAAGCCGCTCGCCGTTCATGTCACTTGTCTCCCGATAAGAAATCCCGAGTCGCCTTGCGGCTCGGCATGATGCTCTTCAAGAAAATCTCATTTTCACTTTCAACGCAAGGAACGAGGTATGCATAGTCACGTATCCGTACCACAAGCACTTTCTGATGCCGGTACTTTGCCCGGTTCGGGTGATCCATTACCCTGAGAAGACCGCCCTGCGAGATGGCGGAAAGAACTTCCTCGAATGAGATGCCACGTTCCGCTTTAAGCGAAAGGCTTTTCTCGGCGTTCCATCTCATAGGCTTCACGCCTAAGATGTTACCACTGTGTGCCTTATGTGCTCAAGACGTATAACGTCATGCTGTGCGGCGGGCGCGCACAACCTCAAAACAAAGTGCAGTGCTTGCCGCCCGTCCGCACCAGCTAAAGGCGTCACCTTCTGCGCCCGCAAGCCAGCGACTCCCGTCTGCTGCTGGCTGACGCTGTCGTTGCTCAGGCATCTGCAGCAGCGTGTATCTCGACCTTGAAGCCCTCACCCTCTTAGGGAGCCTCAAAGAACGACGAAACATAATCGAAGTCATCCTTCGTGAGGTGGTACGAACCTTCAGGCCGCTGAATGTTCCGCTTGTCAATGCGTTTCAAGCAAATCTCATCCGGTGTAGATAAATAGTGCAGCACATGCTGCGCGCTCGCCGACTCGTATAGCGAACGGAGCCACAAGCGCGCACGCTTGGTGTTCGCGGGATAGTCCATCACGACGGTCTGGCCCAAGCCCAAGAGGTCCACAACGAGCGGGCCGACCACCGTCTTGGCGCGTTCGGAGTAGGTGCTGTAGTCGTCGAACGT
>CAMATZ010000038.1 GCA_945861275.1 Bordetella parapertussis | reverse complement strand
GCAACACCGACACCTTGCTCTTTGATCATTTGAACAATTCGTAGCTTGAAGCTCGTGTCAAACGTCCTGCGGTCCTTACTCATTGCTTTCTCCTTAATTGGTGTATCTTCCACCTATCAAGGTGTCCGTTGGAATTAGACCACAACAATCTACACATCTCAGAGAAACTCCCTCTCCCGCCTTGGGGCGGGAGAGGGTTGGGGTGAGGGTAGGGGAAACACTCAGCCCCTCACCCTAACCCTCTCCCCGCAGGCGGGGCGAGGGGACCGTGACGTGGAGGTGTGTAGATACGTGTCATGAGAGGGCAGCAACGTGCAAACGTCCTCGTGTGCCAAGGCCTTGGATCTGCCGCACGCTGGAAAAAGACGAAGTAGTAGAGGTAATTACCCTTTAGTAAGGGTAATAATGAGGGTAGTAACTGTATCGCCTGATCGACAGGGTAGATGACCAGGAAATGGTCACCATGGACGCGGCTAATTGGCCTTCACGCCGGACTCGCGGAACAGCTTGCCTATCTTCTCGTATTCTGCTTTCAGGCGCTGGGCTAACTCTTCCGGCGCCTTGTGCACGGGGTCGTACGTCAGGCCGCTCAGCCTCGAGGCAATTCCAGGATCGCGCATCGCGTTGCCGAACTCGGCGTTGAGCCGATCGATGATTGCCTTGGGGGTTCCCGCCGGTGCAAAAGCACTGACCCAGGTCGTGGATTCGTAACCCGGGAAGGTTTCCGCGATCGCCGGCACATCCGGGAGCTGCGTCACCCGCTCCAGGGACGTTACCCCCAGCGGACGCGCGCGATTCGCCTTGATGTACTCGAGAATATCGCCGATCCCCGCGAACATGGCCTGGGTTTCCCCAGACATCAAGCCTACAACAGCGGGACCACCGCCTCTGAACGGCACCTGGATGATTTGGATGCCCGTCGCGGATTCCATGATCACCGTGTTCAGGTGGATGAAGCTGCCGATGCCGGCATTGCCGAAGAGGATTTCTTTCGGGCGTTTCTTTGCCAGCGCGATGAGCTCCTTCACCGACCGTACCGGCAGCGAGGGATGCACGGTGAGTACCGTCACCAGCCTCGTGAGGGGGGTTACCCCGACGAAATCACCCAGCGCGTCGTACGCCAGCTTCTTGTAGAGGTGCGGGTTAGAGGCGTGGGAGGCGATGGTTTGTATCAGCAAGGTATAGCCGTCGGGCGGGCTTTGCGCCACGACGGCCGTGCCGATCGTGCCTCCCGCGCCGGTGCGGTTTTCGATGATGAACGACTGGCCCATCTGTTCCGAGACCTTTGGCATAACGAGGCGTGCCACAATGTCGTTCGCGCCTCCCGGGGGAAATGGGACGATCACGCGCACGGACTTGTTGGGATAAGCCTGCGACCAGGCCACGCCTGCGGCGCACAGCATGCCGACGATGACCGCAGCCAACACTTGAACTGCTCTCATGACACTCCTCCTTCTGGTAGTGGTGATGCTGGCGATGGTGTATAGGAATTTTTATCACCATTTTTGACCAAACAGCACACTATACCCAGCCCATAGAAAGGTCAATCGTTTGAATTTCGCGGAGGGCATACAGGCTGCGCCCTCGCAAGCGCGCCGCTGATTCAATTTACTTTCATGCCGGTCGCTTTGACGATCGGCGCCCATTTGACGATTTCGTCTTTGACCAGCTGGGCAGCCTTCTCGGGCCCGGAGTCCGTGACTCCCTCGATGCCCAGGTTATCCAGGGATTTTTTGAAACCCTCGTCCCGTGTGACTTTCGCTGCGGCTTGATGTAACTGCTCAATGATAGTCCGCGGCGTACCCGCCGGGGCAAACAGCACATTGAAAGTGTAGGCAATCATCCCCTGCACGCCGGTCTCGATTGCCGTCGGCACTTCGGGTACTGCGCTGGAGCGCTGTGCGCCGAACACAGCGAGTATGCGCAGTTTGCCGGAACGGTGATGCGGGGTTGCCACGCTGAGAATGGTCGAGGTGAGCGGAATCTGCCCGCCCATGAGATCCTGCAGGTTCTGGCCGGTAATTCTGTAGGGCACATGCAAGAGATCGACTCTGGCCTGCTTCTTGAACAGCTCTGCGCTGAATTGAGCCATGCCGCTGACGGCGCCGTACGAGTATTTTCCGGGGCTGGCTTTTGCGCGCCTGATAAGTTCCGGCAATGAAGCGGCGACGCTCGGGTGAGCGACAATCAAATAGGTGCTGATTCCAAGTACGGTAATCGGTGCGAAGCTCTTTACCGCGTCATAGGGCAGGTTCTCCATGGTCAGGGGATTGATGACGTGGGTCGACGAGGTGCCGAGCAACAGGGTATAGCCGTCCGGCCTGGCGCGTGCGACCTCGGCAGCGCCGATCGCGCCACCGGCGCCCGTCTTGTTGTCGACAACCAGTTGCTGACCCAGCAGCGAAGAAATTCTGGCCTCCAGAATGCGGCCCATAACATCAGTGCCGCCGCCGGCAGGAAACGGGACTACCAGCCGGATCGACCGCTCCGGATATTTTTCCTGGGTTTGCCCCGGCAACGGCGCCAGCCCCAGCGCAAATAAGGCAACGCTCGTCAAGCTCGTCCGCCACGCGTTACGTCTATTCATGACATTTTTCCTTAGTGCGCACGTGCTGCTAGTTGCGCGTGCGTGGTAATTGGTGTTGACGTTGACAAGCGTGTCAGCAATGGCGCTATTTTTATCATGTGCCGTTGGGATTCCTTTGTCACCACAACCTGCAGAAGACGGACTGCGGCCGCGGCAGACTAAAGTTTTTCCTCGAGCCAGTCAGCGATGGTGTCGCACACCCGCGTCAGGTAATCGCGCTGGCAGTGCTGGGCGCCGCCTTCTTCGGGCGTGAAGATTCTGAAGGTCTTGTCGCTGGAGCCGACCGCATCAAACAATTTTTGGGCATCAGCGAGCGGCACCTGCTCGTCGTCGGTGCCGTGCGTCAGCAGGAAAGGGCAGCGCATGTTCTGCACCACCCCGTCGAGGACGAAGCCTTCCGTGCGCCGGAGTGCAGCGGCGTAGGTTTTTTCCCCGAACACCCACAGAAAATGCTCGGCCGGCGCCGGCATTGAAACGTTCTTCTGACTCTCGATGCGCTCGATGCGCGTTTGCCACATGCGGTGGAAATCCCACATCGCGCCCCAGGCCACGCACGCCTTGAAGCGCGCATCGAGCGCCGCGCAGCGCGGGGCGAAATAGCCGCCGAGGCTGAGCGCCACTACGCCCACGCGGTCGAGCGCGACATCGCTACGGGTGGCAAGATAATCCAGACACGCGCTTCCCACCACTTCGTAATCGTGACGCAGTTGAAAGCCGCGAAAACGGATCGATTCGCCCATCCCCGGACCATCGACCAGCAGGCACGAAAAACCGCGCCGCACCAGATCAGCCACGCCGCGCAGATACTGCAACTCTTTTTGCGTATCGAAACCACCGAAGCGCACCACGCAGGGAGGGCGCGCCAGTTGGGTATTTTCGGCATGGATGAAATAGGCCGGCAGGGCGCCGTTTTCATAGGGAATCTCCACCGCCTCAATGCGCGGGCGGTCGATCAGTGCCATGTATTTGCGGAAACAATCGAGTGAGCGCCGAAATACCGCAACAGCGGCGTCGTCCTTGGGCTGGCGAAAATGTTCGGCGTGTTGATACTGCGAGCAGGCTCTCAGATAATTCGCGGCTGCGGTTAGCGGATGGCTTTTGGACTCCGCGTTTTGCGCGCGCGACAGCAATAAATCGCCACCCGCTGTCCATGCGTTAAACCAGGCGGTGTCGTCGCCGACGCAGGCTTTGAGCTGGCGTCCGATCCGGTCTACCTCGGCGATTTCGGCCCCGCCATAGGGCGCCGTGCCGAGTATGGCAAGCATTTCGGCGGACCACCGGTAGTTGTCGGGAAAGTACATGAAGTAGTTCGGCGATTTTGCGGCTGCTGCGGTCAATGTGATCTCCTGATGCGGACGCTCGCCGGTTGATTGTATCTGGATGGAAGCGCTCTTGACGAGGCGAGTCGCTTGGTAGAGTATGAATTCAGAGGAGACATGCCGATGATGAAGATTGCTGGAGCAAGGGCCGCGATGCTGCTGGCCGGATTGTTATTGCCGTTGTGGTGCGCGCAAGTCTTTTCGCAGAACTACCCGACGAAAGCCGTGCGCATAGTGGTCGGGTTCCCCGCGGGCGGCCCCGCCGACACCATGGCGCGCATCATCGGCAAGAAGATGACCGATCTCGGCGGCCAGATCGTCATCATCGAGAACCGCTCCGGTGCGAACGGCTTTCTTGCCGGCGAGTACGTTGCAAAGTCAGCTCCCGATGGTCACATCAGTTGGTTCTCAGCCGGGGCTGCGCTCTCGTTTACCAAGTATCTTTACGCCAAGCCGCTGGTCGATCCGGATCGCGACCTCGCGCTGGTCACACAAGCCGTGTCGGTGCCGCAGATTTTCGTGGTGCATCCGTCGCTGCCGGTAAAAGATCTTCGCGGCCTCGCGCAGCTTGCGGCGCAGCGGCCCGGTCAGTTGAATGCATCCGTCATCAGTCTCGGCGGCCTCATACATCTGGGCACCGAGTTGTTCAAGCTTTCTGCGGGGATCAAGATGAACAACGTGCAGTACAAGGGTGGCGGGCCGGCCATCATTGATCTGATCGGCGGCCATATCGAGGTGGCACTACTCGATGTGCCGGCAGTCATTGCTTACCTGCCATCGGGCAAGGTGCGGGCGCTGGCGGTGACCAGCGGTGAGCGCGTCAAGCAATTGCCGTCGGTGCCGACCACCACCGAGGCGGGCTATCCCAGCGTGCGCTCGGACAGTTGGTACGGCGCTGCCGTGCCCGCCGCAACCCCACCCGAAGTGATCCAGCGCATGAACCGGCTGTGGGTCGCTACACTGCGCGCCCCGGAGACACAGGGGCTGCTGAGCGCGATCGGCACTGTCCCGGTCGGCAGCACGGTCGAGGATTTTCAGGCATTCAGGGCGGCGGAAGGCAAGAAGTGGGGCGACCTGATCCGCAAGATCAATCTCAAGCTGGAATGACACCATGAAACTGCACTGGTCATCGCGCTCGCCGTATGTGCGCAAGGTCATGATCTGCGCCTATGAATTGGGCTTGGCTGACTCCATCGAACGCATCCACTCGGTGGTATCGCTATCCAGCCCCAACCTGGAAGTCATGCGAGACAACCCGTTGGGCAAAATCCCCACATTGATGCTGGATGACGGCCGCGTGCTCTATGACTCGGTGGTGATCTGCGAGTATCTCGACAGCCTGCATGCGGGTGCGCTGTTGTTCCCGCCGCGAGGCGAGGCGCGCTGGACGGCGCTGCGGCGGCACGCGCTGGGCAACGGCATGCTGGATACGCTGCTGCTATGGCGCTCGGAGATCAGCAAGCCCGCTGCCCGGCAGACGCCCGAATGGCTGGCAACCTTTGCGCTCAAGACACGCAATGCGCTCGAGGTGATCGAAGCCGATGCCGATGCACTTTCGCGCGGTCCGTTTGATATCGGACATATAGGCATCGGCGCCGCGCTCGCCTATCTGGATTTTCGTTTTACGGATATGGGCTGGCGCACAGGACATCCGCGCGGCGAGGCATGGATGCAGCAGTTTCAGCAGCGCGAGTCGGTGCAGAAATCCAGTTTTATCGACGCCTGACGCAGGATAAGCGAGCGGGTAAAATTATTTTGTAGGGTGGGCAAAACGTTCTTTGTTTTGCCCACGCCGGCGAACTTGAATTCACTGTACCGCGTGGGCACAAAGTGCGTGCCCACCCTACGTGTACTACTTTTGCCTGGCCAGAAACGCCAGCAGGATTTGATTGAATATCACCGGCTGCTCCCAGTACGGACTGTGGCCCGCTTCGCGCACAATATGCACCTCGGCATGCGGCATGTGTTGCGCCTGCATGCGCAACAACGATGGCGGCGTATAGAGATCCGAATCGCCTGTCATCAGCAAGGTTGGGTGTTTGATCGACTCCAGCCGCGCCCAGGTCAATGGCTGCTTCATCCTGGGCGTGATGCGTGTGCCCGGGATCGCCTGCTTGTCCAACTCGTTCCATGCGGCCAGACCTTGCGGATTCCCGGCGCGGTAGGAGGGCGACAATTCCTGGAAGTCGTGCGGCAGCGTTGCGAAGAACTTGGGCCGCAGTCGGGTGTTCACTGCGACATAGTCAGCGTCCCTTATTCCCATCAGGGAGGACACGATGGCGAGGCTGCGCACTTTGGCGGGATAGGCGAGTACGTAGTCCAGCGCGAAGAATCCGCCTTGTGCGGCTGCCACCAGATCCACGGTGCCTAGCTTCAGATGCTGGATCAGGTGGTGCAGATCGTCCGACCCGACTCCCGGGTCCGCAGGGTCGCCAGCATCCGAGCGGTAATAGCTACGCCGGGAATAGGCGATGACCCGGTATCCCGCTTTGGCCAGGACGGGCTGCTGATAGACCCATCCCGCTGCGCTCTGTGTGCCGGCGTGCAGCAGGATTACCGGGTGGCCGGGGCCGCCGGTATCCCAATACCACAGCCGTGAACCGTCGACATCGACCATGCCTTCCTGCACCAGCACCTGAGGCGGGATCGGCACCGGAACCCACACCGGCTCGGGCGCGGCGTTCGCCGAACCCATTATCAGAGCAGTACTCACCATCGCTGTTGTCTCCAGAAATCTGCGTCTCTTAAAAATGGGGTCAGACACGAATTACCTCGTAACCAGTTGTTATTAAATAAAAGTTACTGGCACTCTGACTGGGTTGCCACACGCCCATTGGTAGAGTGTGGCGACAATTTTCGCACAAATTTTTGTTTGTTCGCAGTTCATATTACGTGGTGCCCTGTGGCAAATGCAGGCGGCGCGTGATGTAATGTGCTGGTAAAAACAGGAGAAATATCTTGGATCAAGCCGCTGCTGCTACGTGGGATAAAACAACCGAGGCGCTGGTCAGCTTTGCGCAGCGGGCGTCGTATGAAGCACTGTCGCCGGATGTGGTGCACGCGTGCAAGCTGAGGGTGATCGACGCTTTTGGCAGCGCCCTGGGTGCGTACGACAACCCCACCAGCGTGCTGGCACGCAAGGTGGCGGCGCGTAGCCGCACGGACCATGACAGCGCGGCAACGGTTTGGGGCAGCGCCATCAAAACCACGCCTGAAACCGCTGCGTTCGCCAACGGCGTGATGGTGCGCCTGCTGGATATCAGCGACACCTATCTGGGCAAAAGCCGCGGTCATCCCAGCGACATGATCTCCGGCATACTTGCGGTGGCGGAAAGCGTGCGCGCCGATGGCAAAGCCGTGATCAACGCCATCACGCTCGCGTACGATGTGTATTGCAGTTTCTGCGATGCGATTGATGTCAATGCCAAGGGATGGGATCAGCCGGTGTATGGTGTGCTGGGTTGTGTGTTGGGTGCGGGCAAGCTGCTCAGGCTCTCGCGTGACCAAACCGCGAATGCCATCGCGATGGCGCTGGCGCCCAATATGTCGCTGGCGCAGGCGCGTCGCGGGCAGTTGTCGAACTGGAAGGGCTGCGCGGGGGCGAATGCCTCGCGCAACGCGGTGTTCGCTGCGCTGCTGGCGCAGGATGGATTCACCGGGCCGACAGCGGTGTTTGAGGGTAACGGGGGGTTGTGGGAAGTAATCGGGCATCACGAGTGGCCGCTGCCAATGGAATCGCATTTGCTCACGCACACGCATTTGAAGTGTTTGCCGATTTGTTATCACGGGCAATCGGCGGTATTCGCCGCGCTGGAATTGCGCAAACAGGTCGCTGCGAACGATATCGAGGAGATTGTTGTGGACGGCTACGAGGCCGCGTTCATGATGATGGGCGCCGATGCCACGCGCTGGGCGCCCGCCACGCGTGAAACGGCCGATCACAGCATGCCCTATGTGGTGGCGATGGCGCTGCTCGACGGTGCGGTGACGGATGCGTCGTTTTCAGCCGCGCGGCTGGCCGATCCCGCGGTGGCCGCCCTGATGGCCAAAGTCAAAGTGCGCAGCGACGCGCGTTTGACCGCGCTCTACC
The DNA here is from genome assembly GCA_945861275.1 of Bordetella parapertussis. Classification (GTDB taxonomy): domain Bacteria; phylum Pseudomonadota; class Gammaproteobacteria; order Burkholderiales; family SG8-41; genus UBA5216. Next base: position 50,278 of record CAMATZ010000038.1, on the reverse strand, counting down.
CGGAGGCTGCACCCGCGCGTGTGAGCCTGCGCACCCGCGCGGGTCAAGCGCATAGTGCGGAAGTTTTATATCCGCGGGGGCATGCAAAAAATCCGCTAAGCGACGCGGATGTGGTTGCCAAATTCCATGAGTTGACGGCGGCACGGCTTGACCAGACACAGCGCGCGAGCGTGCTCGATAGCCTGGGGCAGCTCGAACATGTGGCTGATGTGACGGATGTGATCAGGAAACTTTCCGCTTAGGTAAGGAGTATGTAAGTGATTGAATTTAAAGAAATTAATTATGAGGCGGTGACGGTGGGCGAGGAATTCATGTCCGATGATTTCCTGATCAAGCCCGAAGACGTTGAAACGTTCGCGTTCGCGGTGGACGATCACGACCCGTGGTATTTCGAGGATGCGCCTTCCCCCTATGGCGGCAAAATTGCGCATCCGGTGCTGATGGGCAATCAGGCGCTGCTGATGCGACACGGCAAATACATCGTTCCCGCCGGCTTGCACGCGAAAATGCAGTACGAATTCGTGGAGCCGTTTCGTGTGGGCATGCGCGTGCGCACGCGCGGCAAGGTGATCGACAAATACGAAAAGCGCGGCCGCCATTACATGGTCACCGAGTTCGTCACGCGTGACGAGGAATCGGGCACGGTGCTCACGCGCGGCCAGTTCACCCAGATGCTGTTTCCGAAATCAGGAGTGCATGTTCATGCCAAAAACCGCTGATCTATTCAAACCCGGCACGGAACTGCCGCCGCTGCGAAAATCCATTTCACAACGGCAGATTGACTGCTATTCCGGCGTGCGGCCCAAGTCCATACATACCGATGTGGAGTGGGCCAGGCAAAAAGGGTTTCCCGCGCCACTGGCGCAGGCGCTGATGTCCACCGCGTACGTGTCGCAAATGATGGTGCGCTGGCTGGGCACGGGATTCGTCAAAGGCGGCAGGATATCCGCTTCGTTCATCAAGCCCGTCATCGTCGGGGAAACACTGACGGCGCGCGCGGTGATCAAAAGCACAGAAAACATCGGCGGCAGGCCGCACGTGACTGTCGAATGCTGGTGTGAGAATCAGGATGGCGCGAAAACGTTGGTGGGGTCGGCGAGCGGGTTTGCGGATGATGTGCGGGCTGATACGCACTAAATGGCAATGATTCAAGGCGAATAATTTATGGTAATGGCTGCGACGGCTTTAGCAAAAGAACTGCTGGATATTTCCCCGCTGATGGGTCCGCGCAGCGTTGCGCTGGTAGGCGCAACGGATCACCCCACATCGTTTGGCGGGCGCGTGTTCCAGCAGATGACCGGCTTCGGCTACAGCGGAAATATTTATCCGGTGAATCCGCGACTCAAGGCGATAAACGGCCTCACCTGCTATCCGGGCATCAAGGATCTGCCGGAAACGCCGGACCATGTGGGCATCGTGGTAGCCAGCGAACGCGTATTTGATGTGCTGGCAGATTGCGCGGCTATCGGCGTGCGTTTTGCCACCGTATTCAGCGGCGGCTTTGCCGAGAGCGGCACGCCGGAGGGACGTGAACTTCAACAACGCTTGATCGAATTCGGGCGTACATCCGGCATACGTTTTATGGGGCCCAACTGCAACGGCGTGGTGAATTTCATCGATCGCTTTGCGATGACCTCTACCGCTGCGGTCAGAGGGCAATATGCAGCGCCGGGTGACATCGGCGTGGTGAGCCACAGCGGCGGGCTCGGCCAGATCAATGTGATGTGGCGCGCGATGGAACACGGCCTCGGCATCAGCTATGAAGCGAGTTGCGGCAACGAGGCCGACATCGACACGCTGGATTTCGCGCGCTTCATGCTGTATTCGGAAACGACGAATGTGGTGCTGCTGGCGATTGAAGGCATCAAGAGCGGGGAAAAATTCCGCCGCCTGGCGCAAGATGCGGCGGAACTGGAAAAGCCGCTGGTGATACTGAAAATCGGCGCCACCGAAGCTGGCAGCCGTGCCGCGGCGTCACACACCGGCACCATTGCCGGCGACAACGACATCATCAACGCGGTGTGCCGGCAGTATGGTTTGATAAAAGTGAACGAGTGCAACGAACTGTATGAGACAGCGGTATTTTTGCGTCATCGGCGCTGGCCGACGGGGCGCGGCCTGGCGGCGATAGCGCCCACCGGCGGCAATATCGTGAACGTGGCCGATGCCGGCGCCAGTTTCGGTTTGCAATGGAAATCATTTAGCGCAGAGACGCAGGAAGCGCTGGGCAAATTGATGCCGGGCTACGGCAAGGTGGGCAATCCTACCGATCTCACCTCGGCCGCCACCGGTAACCAGGAATTTTATCGCAAGGCACTGATGACAATTACCGCCGACCCCGGCGTGGATGTGATGATTCCGATCGTGCCTTCGCCGACGAAAAAGAATCTGCTGCAGACGGTTGAGATTATGCAGCAATGCGGCAAGCAGACGGCCATGCTGTGGGTGGGCGGATGTACGGACGACAAGGACTTCAAGGCGCGGGATTTGATCAGTGCCGGCGTTGTCGTCTACCGCGACGCGACGCCGTGTGCGCGCGCAATACGTGCGGCGGTTGATTTCGGCGACTATGTGCGCGCGCGCCGCTCGGGTGTGCTGACGCCGGTGCGGCCCGCGGGCATTGACCCTGCAGCCGCCGCGCAGCGCCTGCAAGGGCTGGGCGAAAAAATCACCGAACGCGAAGCGAAGCAAGTACTCGCCGGTTACGGCTTGCCGGTGACGCAGGAAGCGCTGGCGCAAAACGCGGACGAGGCGCTAAGCCTCGCCGCCAAAATCGGCGGCAAGGTAGCGCTGAAAATCGATTCGCCCGACATCGCGCATAAAACTGAAGCCGGTGGCGTGCGCCTCGGTGTCGAAGGCGTTGCGGCGATCACCGAATCCTATGCGGCCATCGTCAAATCGGCGAAGCAGTACGCGCCGCAGGCCAAAATCAACGGCGTGCTGGTGCAGGAGATGGCGCGCCCGGGTGTGGAAATGATGCTCGGCGTGATACGTGATCCGGTGTTCGGACCTATGGTTGCGGTGGGACTGGGTGGCATATTTGTCGAGGTGCTGAAAGACGTTGCTTATCGCGTAGCGCCGGTAACGCCAACACAGGCAAACGAGATGCTGGATGAACTGCGCGGTGTGAAGCTGTTAGCGGGTGTGCGAGGCATGTCGGCGCGCGATCGTGAGGCGGTGGTGGATGCGATCGTGCGCTTGTCGTGGTTTGCGCATGATTTCCGTGACAGTGTCGCGGAAATGGATATCAATCCGCTGATGGTTTACGAAAGCGGTGCGGGCGCGCGTGTGCTGGATGCATTGATTGTTCGTGCAAAAGTGTAGCGGTTAATAATTTTGGACGATGCAATCTTACCGTGAGTAGTGACCCAACCTTGTCGTTCCCGCGCAGGCGGGAACCCATAACTCTTTTGCCAGTTGCACCATCGTATGGGTTCCCGCCTGCGCGGGAGCGACAGTGAGAAAAGTTTTCGGGCAACGGATGCCTATGACGGATAGAATCCGGATCGTTGGTGCTCCGAAACGCCGCAACATGGAGGAGAGAAAAATGAAACAAGTATCGCGTTCCATGCTTGCACTATGGGCGTTACTGATCGCGCAAAGCGCGGCTGCGCAAACGAATTACCCGGACAAAGCGGTGCGCGTGATTTTTCCGTTCGCCGCGGGCGGCGCGGGCGATATCATTGGCCGTGCTTATGGCCAGAAATTCAGCGAGAAATTCCAACAAAGCTGGGTGTTCGACAACCGTGGCGGCACGGGAACAACGATCGGCACGGACATCGCGGCCAAAGCCGCCCCCGATGGCTACACGCTGCTGCAAGGCAATACCACGCTCTGTGTGAGTTACGCCGCATACGCCAAACTGCCCTACGATCCGGTGCGTGATTTTGCGCCGATCACCACCACGGTCAAAGTCATCTCGTTTCTGGCGGTGACACCGTCGTTGCCGGTTTCCAGCATGAAAGAGCTGATCGCATACGCCAAGGAGCGGCCCGGGCAGTTGAGTTTCGCCTCCGCCGGCCCCGGCAGCACCTCGCATTTTTCCGGAGAACTGTTCAAGCGCATGGCGGGCATCGAGATGACGCACGTGCCGTACAAGGGCACCGGCCCGGCGCTGCCCGATCTGTTGTCGGGCCGCGTTCATCTCGTGTTCGAGCCGATCCCGACGATGCTGCCGCACGTGCGCGCCGGACGCATGAAGGCGCTCGGCGTCACTGCTGCGAAGCGCTCCAACGCAGTGCCCGAAATTCCCACGCTGGCGGAGCAGGGGCTGGAAGGCTACGACGTGGTGCTGTGGTACGGCATGCTCGCGCCCACCGGCACGCCGCAGGCGATCATCGACAAGCCCTACGCGGCATTTACGGAATTCTCCGCCATGCCGGACATCAGGGAGCGTCTGTCGGGCATCGGCGCCGAGACCGCGGGCATGAGTCCGACGGCCTTTGCCGCGATGATCAAAAGTGATATCGCGCGCTGGAAGAAGGTTGCGCTGGAGGCCGGAATTCGCCTGTAAATCGGCTATAATCCTTTGTTTTTACAGCATATTGAGACTGCCATGCCGTACCGAACCGACGATCTGCGTATCAAGGAACTCAAAGAACTGGTGTCGCCCGCGCAAGTGCTGGGCGAGTTTGCCATTAGCGAAGCTGCCGCCAAGACCGTGGCCGAGACGCGTTTGGCTATCCATCGCATTATTCACGGCGCGGATGACCGGCTGCTGGCGATTGTGGGGCCGTGTTCCATACACGACGTCAAGGCCGCCAAGGAATATGCCGGCAAGCTCAAGGATTACGCGGATAAGGCGAGCGCCGATCTGCTGATCGTGATGCGCGTGTATTTTGAAAAGCCCCGTACCACCGTGGGCTGGAAGGGTTTGATCAATGACCCCAAGCTCGACGGCAGCTTTAACATCAACGAAGGGCTGCGTGTGGCGCGCCAGTTTTTGCTGGAGGTGAATGCATCGGGTCTGCCGGTGGGGTGTGAATTTCTCGACATGATCACGCCGCAGTACATCGCGGATTTGGTGGCGTGGGGCGCGATTGGCGCGCGCACCACGGAATCACAGATACACCGCGAACTCGCCTCCGGCTTGTCGTGCCCGGTGGGTTTCAAGAATGGCACCGATGGCAACATCAAAATCGCCATCGACGCGATACGCGCCGCGCAGGCGCCGCATCACTTTCTGTCGGTGACCAAGGAAGGGCGTTCGGCGATAGTGTCCACCACCGGCAATGAGGACTGTCATCTCATTTTGCGCGGTGGCCAGGCGCCCAATTATGACGCGGCGAACGTTGATGCCGCGGGCAAGGGCTTGGCCGAATCCGGCATCCCCGCGCGCATCATGATCGATTTCAGTCACGGCAACAGCAGCAAGAAACCGGAAAAACAGATCGATGTCGGGCAGGATGTTGCGCGCCAGATCGAGGCCGGCGACGGCCGCATCTTCGGCATCATGGCGGAAAGTCACCTCAAGGCGGGACGGCAGGATTTGGTACCTGGAAAAGCGCTGGCGTACGGCGTGAGTATTACCGACGGCTGTATCAGCTGGGATGAAACGCGCGCCATGTTTGATGGGCTGGCAGCGGGAGTGCGTGCGCGGCGGCTCAAGGCTGAAACCAGCGGCTGACAGACGCGTGCCTGCGCGTACCCCGGCGGCCGCTGTGGTGATGCAGTCCGTGGGCGCAATTATTCTGGGTTGCGGCCTGCACCTTGCGGCGCATGCCGCATCGCCGGCAGTTCACGATGATCGCGGCAAGACGCTGCGCCTCGCCATACCTGCCACGCGCATCATTTCGATCGCACCGCACCTCACCGAAATTGCGTTTGCGGCTGGCATTGGCGCCAAGCTTATCGCCGTCAGCGAATACAGCGATTACCCGTCCGCAGCCTTGCGCCTGCCGCGTGTGGGCGATGGCGCGCGCGTCGATATTGAACGCATCCTCACGCTGAAACCCGATCTGGTGCTGGCGTGGAAAAGCGGCAATCAGGCGGGTGATATCGAGAAGCTGGAGCGTTTAGGTATACCGGTATGGGTAAGTGAGCCGGCGCGGCTTGCCGATATTTCGCGTCTGCTGCGTGATGTGGCCCGCCTTGCGGGTGAACCGGCGAGGGGTGAACGCGCCGCAGACGATTTCGAGCGGGCGCTGCAAAAGCTGCGCGAACGCGGCAGCGGCGCACCGGCGCAACACGCTGCGCCGCGCGTGTTCTACGAAATCTGGCATCAGCCGCTGCTGACCGTCAACGACGCGCATATCATCAGCGACGCCATCACCTTGTGCGGCGGGAAAAACGTGTTTGCCGGCGTGCCGGTGCTCACGCCTGCGGTATCGCTGGAATCGGTACTGGCGGCGCGCCCGGACGTGGTATTGGGCGGCGGCTCCGCCAACGGCGAGGTGGATTTTGTCGCCAGATGGCGCCGCATGCCCCTGGCGGCCTTGCGGGCCATACCCACCCGCTACATCGCGCCCGCGGGCATTCAGCGCCAGTCGCCGCGAATTCTCGAAGGTATAAGCGCTATTTGCATGCATCTCGACGCCGCCCGGGCGCGTAAATAGAATTCAGCCTGGTAAGGTTACAGTAAGGGGGGCTGCGCTACACTGCGGGCCGAGTTGTTGCGCGGCTTGCGGTTATGGCATCGAACAGCGTTGCATATATGTTCGGTGCCGGCGTGCGGTGATTCCCCTTAAAACCCTTCATCAGGAGATTCACATGGCAGCCGAGCAACCACGCACACCCGTATCCCTCACCGGCAAACCTTTTGGCGACATGACCGGCGGCGAGAAAATTACCTGGCTGGGCAAGTGCTTTGTCATGCTGATTACCGGCGGATTCGCTTTTCCCAATATTTTCGTCGAGTAACCTCCACCTGTAGCGGAGTTCTCACCGCGCTACGAAGGTCATTCCCGCAGTAAAAATGGCTCGATGATCGCGGCCAGCTTATGCGGCTGGTCGTGATGCATCATATGTCCGCTGTCTTCCAGCAGTGCCTCGTGGAAATCACGAAACGCGCCCTTGCGTTCAGCCAGTTGATCGGGGGTGTCCTTGCGCCAGTTGCGCATATCGATTGCGTTGCTCACCACCCACAGCACCGGGCAGGTGATACGCTGCCAGCAAGCCATCAGTTCTTCCAGGCGACTCATCACCGGGTTAACCATTTTGTGACGTGGGTCGAAGCGCAACACAATCTCACCCTGGTCTGACGCTTGCGCCCAGTGCCGTGCCAGAAACTGCGCCTTTTCGTCGCTCAGGCGCGGGTTATTTTTGCGCAGCCGTTCGGCAACGGCCTCGAATGAGGCGTACGGGCGGAGCGTCGGCGGGTCGCGCAAGTTATTGAGCCAGCGCTGGTAGCGCGCGGGCGCCATGTCGGGTTTGCCGCGCCCCGCGCCAAAGCCTTCCAGCGAGATGAGTTTTTGCACGCGCTCGGGGCGGATGCCGGCGTACGTGCATGCAATATTGCCGCCCATGCTGTGCCCCACGATTCTTACCGGCGCGTCTGGCGCATAAATATCGAGCAGTGCATCGAGATCGGCGTAGTAGTCCTGAAACCAGTAACCTTCGCGCGTCCACTCGCTTAAGCCGAAGCCACGCCAGTCGGGTGCGATCACCAGCCAATCCTGTTTAAACGCGTCCACTAAAAATTGAAACGACGCCGAAACATCCATCCAGCCGTGCAGCAAGAAAAGTTTGGGGTGGCCGGGGTCGCCCCACAGGCGTACATGGTGGCGTATGCCGCGGATGGCGTGAAACTCGGAACGGCTTGTTTTCATTTACTTTTTTTCTTTGAGTGAGTGCGCCCGGCGGACTATTTTTGGAATGCGGGCGGGCCTTGAGCGGTGATTATGCAGCAACCCCGCGCAAGCCGCTAAAATAGCGTCATGCAGCCTTTGTCCGCGCCCACGTTTATCCATCTGCGTTTGCACAGCGAGTATTCCATCGTTGACGGCATTGTGCGCATCGATGACGCGGTGGCCGCCGCCGCCGCCGACGGCATGCCGGCACTGGCATTGACGGATCTGTCGAATCTTTTCGGCATGGTCAAATTTTACAAGGCTGCGCGTGCAGCGGGCATCAAGCCGATTGTCGGCTGCGATGTATGGCTCACCAACGACGGCGATCGCGACCAGCCGTTTCGCTTGTTGCTGCTGGTGCAAAATCATGCGGGTTATCTGCGCTTGTGTGAGCTGCTCACGCGCGCGTATCGCTCCAACCAATATCGCGGCCGCTGCGAAATCAGGCGCGAGTGGTTTAGTGAGACGAGCCGTCCCACGGAGAACGGCACGGAGAACTGCACGGAGGGCCTGATTGCGCTGTCGGGGGCGCATCATGGCGATATCGGGCAAGCCTTGATCGCGGATAACCCTGTAGCCGCGGCCAAACTCGCGCGCGGCTGGATGGCGCTTTTTCCGGGGCGTTTTTATATTGAAGTGCAGCGGCCGGGGCCCGGCGCGATGACGGCGGGTGCTGCGGTGGCGCCGGTCGAAACCTGCGTGCAGCGTTCGCTTAAGCTCGCGGCACAGGTGAAATTGCCGGTGGTGGCGACGCATCCGGTGCAATATTTGCGGGCCGAGGATTTCCGTGCGCACGAAGCGCGCGTGTGTATTTCAGAAGGGCACATGCTGTCGGATCAGCGCCGGCCCAGGCGCTACACCGAACAGCAGTACTTTCTGAAACAAGAAGAAATTATTAATATATTCAAAGACTTACCAGAATCTCTTGCCAACAGTGTTGAAATCGCCAAGCGCTGCAATCTGCAACTGGAACTGGGCAAGAGCAAGCTGCCGCTGTTTCCCACGCCCAACCACGAAAGTCTCGACGAGTATCTCAAGGTGTGCGCGCACCAGGGCCTGCAGGCGCGCATGCTGGCCTTGTATCCCGACACGCAGGCGCGTGAAAAAGAATTGCCGCGTTACCTTGAACGTCTGGAGTTTGAGATCAAGGTCATTCTGCAAATGGAATTTCCCGGCTACTTTTTGATCGTGGCCGACTTTATCAACTGGGCCAAGAATAACGGTGTGCCGGTGGGGCCGGGGCGAGGTTCAGGCGCGGGATCGCTGGTGGCGTATAGCCTGGGCATTACCGATCTTGATCCCTTGCGCTACAACCTGCTGTTCGAGCGTTTTCTGAATCCCGAACGCGTATCGATGCCCGACTTCGATATCGATTTCTGTCAGGACGGGCGTGACCGGGTGATCGATTACGTCAAGCAGCGTTATGGCGCGGACAGCGTGTCGCAGATCGTGACTTTCGGCACCATGGCGGCCAAGGCGGTGGTGCGCGACGTCGGGCGTGTGCTGGAAATGCCGTACACTTTTTGCGATCAACTGGCGAAGCTGATTCCGTTTATGCCCGGCAAGCTGGTGACGCTGGCGCTGGCGCGCGAGATGGAACCGCAGTTGAAAGAACGCGAGCAAAACGAAGAAGAAGTGCGCGAACTGCTGGCGCTGGCCGAGAAAGTCGAGGGCCTCACGCGCAACGTCGGCATGCACGCGGGCGGCGTGCTGATCGCGCCGGGAAAATTGACGGATTTCTGCCCGCTGTATGTGGCTGACGCATCGGATTCGGCGGTGAGCCAGTTCGACAAGGATGATGTCGAGGCCATCGGGCTGGTGAAGTTCGACTTTCTCGGGCTGACCACGCTGACGATACTCGATTGGGCACTGCGCTACGTGAAGCAGCTCGATCCGCAATCAACCCTGGCGCTGCACGAATTGCCGCTGGATGATGTGGCCGCGTACAGGATTTTCGCCACCGCCAACACCGCGGCGATATTCCAGTTTGAATCGCGCGGCATGCGCGATCTTTTGAAGCGCGCGCGCCCCGACCGCTTCGGCGACATTATCGCGCTGGTGGCGCTGTATCGTCCCGGCCCAATGGATCTGATTCCGGATTTTTGCGAGCGCAAGAACGGCAAGCGCTTCGACTATCCCGATCCGCGTGTCAAAGACATCCTTGCTGAATCCTACGGCATCATGATTTATCAGGAGCAGGTGATGCAGATGGCGCAGATCATCGGCGGCTACAGCCTCGGTGGCGCTGATCTGTTGCGGCGTGCGATGGGTCATAAAAATGCCGAGGAAATGGCCCAGCAACGCAGTATCTTTGGCGCGGGCGCGGCGAAAAACGGCCTGACGCCGCGCAAAGCGGATGAACTGTTTGACCTGATGGAGAAGTTCGCCGGCTACGGTTTTAACAAATCGCATGCTGCCGCATACGCGCTGGTGGCGTATCAAACGGCCTACCTGAAAGCGCATCATACGGCCGCATTCATGGCAGCCAACCTGTCGGCGGTCATGAACGACACCGACAAGGTGCAGCAGCTGCATGAAGATTGCCGTGCCAACGGTCTGGAGGTACTCGCGCCGGATGTCAACAGCGGTGGGTTTCGCTTCGCGCCGGTGGATAAAAAGCGCATACGCTACGGGCTGGGCGCGATCAAAGGCAGCGGCGAGGGGGCCATCAATCACATCGTCGAGGTGCGTGACAAAGGCGGTCCGTTCAAGGATTTATTCGATTTCTGTCACCGCGTCGATAATCGCGTGGTCAACCGGCGTGTGGTCGAATCGCTGGTGCGTGCCGGTGCGTTTGACGGTGTGGATGACAATCGCGCCGCGGTGCTGGCGGCGGTGGGCCTGGCACTGGAAAGCGCGGAGCAGGCGAGCCGCAGCGCGAATCAGACCAATCTGTTTGGCGACGTCGAAGACCACCGGCCACCGCCGCAGTTGAGCAAAGTGTGGCGCTGGAGTGATCTGGAGCGCTTGAAACAGGAGAAAGTGGCGGTCGGCTACTACCTGTCGGGGCACCCGTTTCGCACTTATGAAGCCGAACTCCGCGGCTTTGCGCCGACGCGGCTGGATCAGGTGAGCGCACAGTCGAACACGGTGATGCTCGCGGGCATTATAGTCAGTCAGCGCATCCAGATGACGCGGCGCGGACGCATGGGCGTGCTGGTGCTCGACGACAGCTACGCGCGCCTTGAACTCACCGTGTTCAACGAACTCTATGAGCAGCACCGCCACTGGCTGAAGGAAGACACCCTGATCGTGGTCGAGGGCAAGGTGAGCAAATCCATGTTTGACGATAGCGAAAACCTGCGCATCTCGGCCGAAAAGCTCTACGACCTGCAAAAAGCGCGCGAGCAATTTGCGCGCGCCCTGAAAATTACCTGCAATGGCCAGTCGTCGGGAGACAAGCTGCGCGCGCTGCTGACGCCGCACCTGAACGGCCCGTGCCCGGTCGCGGTCGAGTATTACAATCAAAATGCGCGCTGTGAAGTCACGCTCGGGGAGCAATGGAACGTGCATCCGCGCGATGAATTGATTGCTTCACTGTCCGAATGGCTGCAACCCGAAAACGTAAAGTTACTCTATCCCCATGAGCCAAGTTCAGCAGGTTGACACCGCCCTCATCGACGACTTGCTGGTGCAGGCGCACGCCGCGCCACGGCTGCGCAAGAACCTGAATTTTCACGAGCGTGAATCCCATCCGAGCCAGCGCCTGCTGAATGCGATTGTGCCGGGTTCGTACGTGCGGCCGCATCGCCATCTGCGTGAGAACAAGGAAGAATTCATGATCATCGTGCGCGGCTGTCTGGGCGTGGTGTTGTATGACGAGCAGGGGACAGTGACCGGAAAAATGAAGCTTGACGAAAGCGGCCCGGTGCGCGCAGTGAGCATACCGACCGGTGTCTATCACACCGCGGTGGCGCTCAAGCCGACGGTGATTTTCGAGGCCAAAGGCGGTCCCTACGCGCCGCATTTGCCCGAGGAGCTGGCGCCGTTCGCGCCGGCGGAAGACTCACCCCAGGCGGCGCACTATTTGCTGCAGATGGAGGCGTTGCTTGCCGATGCGTGAACTGTGTGAGGTGTTGGGCAAGTGTTGGCGTGCGATGTGGGAGTTGGCCAGGAATTGTAGCCCGGAAGGCGCGCAGCGTATTCCGGGGAAAGGTGTTTGCATCACGAAATGGCGTGCATTATTCGCAGCGCTATGCGGTATGTTGTGCGCCACCATTGCACTGGCAGGTGAAGCGGAATGGAAGGCGCTCAACGATCAGGTCGTTCCGCACATGACCGCCGGCAGCCTTATCAAGGCCGAGCAGTTCGCGCGTCTGGGCCTGGCAGAGGCGGAAAAATCCTTTGGTCCTGCGCATCGTAATACCGAAACCAGCGTGAGCAATTTGGCACTGGTGCTGCGGTTTCAAAAACGCTATGAAGAAGCCGAGAAAAACTACCGGCGCGCGCTGGCGCTGCGTGAAACAATGTTGGGCGCAGCGCATCCCGCCACCGCGCTGATAATGCTGAATCTCGCCGACGTGGTGCAGGCGCAGAAAAAATTCACCGAGGCCGAGAAACTACAGCGCACCGTGCTGCCGATTTTTGAAAAGGCCCATGGCGAAGACCCCAAAACCGCTACTGCGCTCAACAATCTGGGCGCCAATCTGCAGATGCAACAGCGCTACAGGGAAGCCGAGCCGGTGCTGCGCCGCGCACTCGCCATGAAAGAAAAGACGCTGGGGTCGATGAGCCAAAGCGTGGCAAACACCTTGACCAATCTCGCGGAAGTGTGCGAGGCGCTGGGCCGCAAAGACGAGGCGGCGAAGTATCGCGCGCGCGCGCTGGAGATACAAAAGCTGGTTTCGGAAAAGGTGTAGTGCTGCAGGCGGCGTAATAGTTAAGGGCGCCTCCAAGAATCCGTCACACCGGCGAAAGCAGGTGTCCAGAGCGGAATGGCACTTACTTAAGCAAGACAGCACAAGCCTACAAGAGAATACCCCTTCCCCTTCGGGGCATTGGTATCTGAACATCTACACTTCACAGTTCCCTCGCCCCGCTTGCGGGGAGAGGGCTAGGATGAGGGGCACTACCGGGCTACGCTTGCTATACGCGAGGCACAATCAAGGCTTGCCAGTGATTCGAATGTCAGGCCGCGAGCCTTAAACGCCGGTTCTTGCCAAGTACGGCGGCAGCCTTGCTGATGGTTGAAAGTGTAATAGTCGGATCGCTCTCACCAAGCAAGCGGCGGATCTCCTTCAAGTTACAGTGTTCTGATCGGTGCGACCCTTGCTACAACGCCCAACCTTGTAGTGAACGGCGGACAGGATGCCGCTGAATGATTTCGCCACTCATCCGGCTTTATGCCCGCGTCCTTGATCACCTTCGCCCACTTCGGAGTTTCGGACTTGATTAACGCGGCGCACTCATGGGGCGAGTTGCCGATTACTTCGAGACCCAGATCGGCGAGTTTGGCGCGCAGGTCGGGGAGCGCGAGCGCCTTGACTGTTTCGAGATGTACCTTGCGGATGATCGCCGCCGGCGTCCTTGCCGGCGCGAGCAATCCGTACCAATTCGTAACTTCGAAGCCCGCATAGCCGGACTCGGCGATGGTCGGGAACTCTGGAGCCGCCGAGGAGCGCTTTAGCGAAGTTACTGCGAGCGCGCGCAGCTTAACATTGCTTCATTGCGCGAGTTAGAGTAAGTATTTGTTTTTAGGGCATATTACAATCTTGACTCATCCCCTCCGCCGGCATCACTTTCTTGTTCTTCTCCAGCTCGCGGTTGATCATCTTCGCGACCTTGGAAACAGCCTTGAAGAAAACCGTCTACGCGGTAGCGCGGGGCCGGGTCTTCTGTCCACGCGCCTTGGCAAGCAGTGCAAGGCCGCGTTTCGCGCGCCCTGCGCCGCGCGCCGCACGCAACTCGAAACGCGTTTGCGCGTCGAATTCCGCCAGCGCGGCGGTTGTCATTTCATCTATCAGCTTGGTCACGCTGAGTTTGCGCGAACGGGCCAGCAATTTCAGCCGGTCACGTTTTGCATCGGGCAGGCGAATAATCAGAGCAGCCATCAAATCCTCCTCAAACACTGCATGGGCGTAAGCACTGCCAAACCGGGGAAGTGCAATTGCGTGCGCGACAGGTCGCGCACGTTTCGCGTAACGATCGCCTCGGCGCCACCCGCGACCGCGAGTTCAATCAGATGGTTGTCCGACTCATCCGTGAGATTGGGCCGCCAACCGTAGTAAATTTGCGTCCAACTGCAAACACCGAGGAAAATATCGAATACCGCTTCACGTTCTTTTTGCGATAGTCTTGCCGTTGAAAACAGCCTCTCCCGCCCCAAAACATCCTCATACTCGGCGAAAAGCGCCGCGCCCATCAACGGCGATAGTCTGCCGTCTATGCAGGCCACTACAACCATGTTCGCGGCCCCCGCACCCAGCAATGCCGCAACGAATACATCGGTATCAATCACTACGCGCATTTTGGGGATGATTGCATATTTGCAATCAACGAGCAAGCCTGCCTGAACGGCAGGTTAGCGTTCGTCGCCACGGACGATCTATCATCATCCATTTGTTTCCCACGATGTGCGTCCGCGATCAGAGTTGGCATTGGCAGGGTGCAGTCGGCCCGCGCGACGCGCGCTAAATTGCATGGCGTGTCTGATATCGAAAACGTCTTTTCCGCGGACGGCTCTCTCGCCGCCGTCATTCTCGGTTGCCGCGTGCGCGCCGACGAGATCGCGATGATGGCCGTATTATAAAAATACTTTAAAAACAACAAGTTAATATTACAGAAGCGCTGTTGGTTAGGCCAAGATTGCGAAGTCCAACATTCTGCGGCTAATCCGTTATGCGCATTGATGGCGATCGGCTGTGAGGCTGCGAGACTGTGTTGGGCTTCCTTTTTTCAGCCCAACCTACACGCGCTATGCCGTGGGCAGCGTGGCGAACTGCGTGTAGTCACCGGCGCCTTCGCTCACCACTATGCCGGTGACCGACGCCTTGGGTGGCCCGCGATGCGCGCGCGCGAGCAGGGCCTCGATGTTTTGCGGCGTGCCTTGAATCATCGCCTCCACGCTGCCGTCAAGGCGGTTGCGCACCCAGCCGGTGAGATGGAACTGCCGCGCTTTATGCATCATGTAATAGCGGTAGCCAACGCCTTGCACGCGGCCACTGATGATCAAGTGTTTGGTAATTACCATAGGCGGGTGTGTGTGCTGCGCGGGGGCGCTAGTGTACTGCTTCACTCTATGCGGGCACCTATACAACGGCACGGCACCAGCGAAACTCCTCCCCTTTCAAGGGCAAGGGCACACTTGAAGCGTAGCGAGGGGGCATCTGGGAGGGGGATGGGGCGCGCGAATGCCACCCCATCCCCACCCTAGCCCTCTGCTCCGCTTCAAGTGTGCCCTTGCCCTTGAAGGGGAGAGAATGTCTCATGAATTGCGAAGCACTACACTAGACGTTGAACCATGGCGGATATTCTACAAGGCCTGCCGCGAAGTTTTGTCAAGCGCGTGAGCGCTTTTCCCGCACCCACGTAAGCGACTACAATGCGGCCTTACCCGCAGCGCTTGACTGGTTGACTATCTGCTGCGGGCTTCACTCTAGCCGTGGGCATAACTGTGTATCCGTATGATGCAGCGCCACTGGACCTGATTCTGGGGCTGGTGATGTTTTGGCTGTTGACCGGCGTGGCGGGCCTGGTGCGTCCGGCGAGCTTGCGTTTTGTGAGCCGTGTGCTGTTTCCGCTGGGCGCGCTGGGTGGCGCATTGCTGGCTTGCGCGGCGGTGTGGGCGATAGGCGTTGCGCCGGTTGCCGTGGTATTGCCGCTGGGTTTGCCGGATTTGCCTTTCCATTTGCGGCTGGATGCGCTGTCCGCGTTTTTTATTGCGCTGCTGGGCGCGGTGGCGTTTGGCGTTTCATTATTTTCCGCAGGCTACTTCCGGCGCGGCGAAGGCACGGCGCCGGGACTGCTGTGCCTGCAATACCATGTATTTCTCGCCAGCATGGTGATGGTGATGCTGGCTGATGATGCGTATCTTTTCATGGTGGCGTGGGAGACCATGGCTTTGTCCTCCTACTTTTTGGTGACCACCAGCCATAAGATCGCCGAGATCCGGCGCGCCGGCTTTCTGTATTTGCTGATTGCCCATATCGGCGCCATTGCGATACTGTTGTGTTTCGGGGTGATGCATGGCGCGGACGGGCAATACACGTTTGCGGCGATGCGTGCGAACGAGCTGCCGGTGGCGTGGGCGAGCACGGCGTTTTTGCTGGCCTTGTTTGGTTTTGGCGCCAAGGCAGGTATGCTGCCCCTGCATGTGTGGCTGCCCGAAGCGCATCCGGCTGCGCCCTCGCCGGTGTCGGCGCTGCTGAGCGGCGTGATGTTGAAGACCGCCATCTATGGCTTGTTGCGCGTGACTTTCGATTTGTTGTCGGCGCAAATCTGGTGGTGGGGCGTGGTGGCGCTGGTACTGGGCCTCATGACCGCGCTGTTTGGCGTGATGTTCGCCGCCGTGCAAAGCGATATGAAGCGGTTGCTGGCGTACTCGTCCATTGAAAACATCGGCATCATCGTCGCGGGCGTGGGGCTGACGATTATTTTTCACACCTACGGCAATCCGCATCTGGCGGCGCTGGCGCTGGTGGCCACGCTCTACCACTGCCTGAACCATGCGTTCTTCAAAAGCCTGCTGTTTTTGGGCACCGGCTCGGTGCTGCACGCCACGCAAGAGCGCAGTCTTGGCAAGCTCGGCGGGCTGATACACAACATGCCGTGGGTCGCCGGGTTTTCACTGGTGGGGGCGCTGGCGATCGCCGGGTTGCCGCCGCTCAATGGTTTTGTCTCTGAGTGGTTGCTGTTGCAGGCGTTTCTGTTTTCGCCGGGATTGCCCAACCCCTACCTCAATATGCTGGTGCCGCTGGGGTCCGCCGCGCTGGTGCTGGCGGCGGCGTTGTCGGGCTACGTGATGGTTAAATTTTACGGCGTGATATTTCTCGGACAGCCGCGTGAAGGCAAGTCGAGTGAAGCGCACGATGCGGGCATCTGGGAGCGCGTCGCACTGGCATGGTTCGCGGCGGGTTGCGTGGCGCTCGGCCTGTTTCCGATGGCGATTATTCTGCTGCTCGACCATGTGACGCGGCCGTTGCTGAACTTTGCCTTGAGCACGGCGATTTCCGGCAATGGCTGGTTGCTGTTTGCGCCGGTGGCGGCGGAACGCGCCAGTTACGGCCCGTTGCTGTTCCTGCTGGGCATCGTGGGCACGCTACTGGTGACATTTATCGCGGTGCGCGCGTTTTATCACGGGCGGGTGCGGCGGGGTGCTGCATGGGATTGCGGCTTTCCCGAGCAGACCGCGCGCATGCAGGATAGCGCCGAGGGCTTCGGCCAGCCGATCACGCACATCTTCGAGCCGTTTTTCAGATCGCAGCGGCACATGCCCGATCCGTTCAGCAACACGCCCGTGTATTCAAACACCAATGAAGATCGGCTGTGGTACTGGCTCTATCTGCCGGTGGCGCGCATGAATGAACGTGTTGCGTCGTGGATCGGCATTCTGCAGCACGGCCGTATCCACCTTTACCTGCTCTACAGTTTCGCGACGCTGCTCGCGTTGCTGCTGTTCGTGCGCTGATCCTGCCGGCCATGCTGAGCACTTTCGCCTCATTCCTGTCACAACTCGCGCAAACGCTGCTGGTGGTGTTGATCGCGCCGTTGATGCTGGGGTGGGTGAGCCAGTGCCGCGCGTGGCTGCAAAACCGCAGCGGGCCCGGCTTGTTGCAGCCCTACCGGGTGCTGCTCAAGCTGTTCGACAAGGATGCGCTGCTGGCACGCAATGCGTCACCGGTATTTCGCAGCGCACCGTATATACAGTTCGGTTGCATGGTGCTCGCCGCCAGCGTGGTGCCCATCATCGAGACCAACTTGCTGTTTGCACCCGCGGCGGACGTGATAGCGCTGGTGGGCGTATTCGCATTGGCGCGTGTGTTTTCGGCGCTGGCGGCGATGGATATCGGCACTGCGTTCGGCAGTCTGGGTGCGCGGCGCGAAATGCTGGTGGCGAGCTTGTCGGAGCCGGCGCTGCTGATGGTGTTTTTCACGCCGTTGCTGATCGTACAATCCACTTCGCTGAATGTCATCGTGGATACGCTGGCGCACCGCGAATTCGCACTGTATCCGAGCCTGGCGTTCGCGGCGGTGGCGTTTGTCATGGTGTTGCTGGCGGAAAATGCGCGCATCCCGGTGGACAATCCCGCCACCCATTTGGAGCTCACGATGATTCACGAGGCGCTGATCCTCGAGTACTCGGGCCGCCATCTGGCGTTGATTGAATGGGCCACCGCGATCAAATTCACCACCTATTGCGCGATCGGCATTGCTCTGTTCGCGCCGTGGGGCATCGCCGAGGCCGGGGCATGGCAGGCGCTGCCGGCGGCGGTATTGGCGTTGCTGGTCAAGCTGGGCATCGTGGGCGCGGGACTGGCGCTGCTGGAAACGGTGTCGGCGAAAATGCGCATATTCCGCGCGCCGGAATTTCTCGGCATGGCTTTCATGCTGGCGTCGCTGGGTATGCTGACGCGTTTGTTGCTGGGCGCCTGAATCGTGTCGACGTCCACGCAATTGATCAATCTGATGGCCTCGTTGATGCTGCTGATTGCGTTCGCGATGCTGGCGCAGCGGCGCATATTGTCGTTGATTTATTTGTTCGCGTGGCAGGGCGCGGTGCTCGCGCTCAACTGCCTGATTGTCGCCTGGTATAGCGGACACGGCGAACTGTATGTGTCGGCGTTTTTCACGGTGCTGCTGAAGGTGATTGCAATGCCGCTGGCGCTGCATTACCTGATCCGCAAGCTGGATATCAAATGGGATGTGGAAACGCTGATCAACATACCCACCACCATGCTGGCGGGTATCGCGCTGGTGGTGTTTGCCTTTAATCTGGCGCTGCCGATTTCGCAATTGGCGGGCACGATTACACGCGGCACGCTGGGTATCGCCATCGCGGTGGTGCTGCTGGCGTTCCTGATGATGATCACGCGGCGCAAGGCGGTGCCGCAGGTGATTGGTTTTCTGGCAATGGAAAACGGATTGTTTTTCGCTGCCACCAGCGCCACCTATGGCATGCCGATGGTGGTTGAATTGGGCATTCTGCTGGATGTGCTGGTGGGCGTGCTGATACTCGGCATTTTCTTTTTTCATGTGCGCGAGGCTTTTGACAGCCTGGATCTGAAGCACATGGAAAAATTGAAGGAATCCGCAGAGTGAACGGGAGCGAAATTCTGTTCACGCTGGGCTCGCCGGTGGCGGGCGCGCTGGTGCTGGCGTTTTATGGTGATCGCACGCTGGCTTCACGCCTGAACGTGCTTATCAGTCTGGTGACGCTGGTGGCGTCGGCGTCGCTCGCCATACGCGTAATTAGAGACGGGGCGCTGCTCGCGTATAACGAAGCGTTTTTTGTGGATTCGTTTAACGTGTTTCTGGTTGCGTTGACCGCGTTTGTGGCGTTTACCACGGCGCTGTTCAGCCGGCCCTATATGCTGAACGAGCAGGAGCACGGGCGCATCAGCGCCGCGCGCCTGCGGCTTTACCACTGTATGTATCAGGTGTTTGTGTTCACCATGCTGCTGGTGTTATTGACCAACAATATGGGCATCATGTGGGTGGCGCTGGAAGCGGCGACGCTGGCGACCGTGCTGCTGGTGAGTCTCTATCGCACGCCGGCCAGCATCGAGGCTGCGTGGAAATACTTTATTTTGTGCAGCGTCGGTATCGCGCAGGCGCTGTTCGGCACCATACTGCTGTACCTCGCCGCCGAGAAATTGCTGGGCGCCGACGGCAATGCGCTGCTGTGGACGCACCTGAATGACGTGAAAGGTGATCTGGAGCCGACGGTGCTGTCGCTGGCGTTTGTGTTTTTGATCGTCGGTTATGGCACCAAGGCCGGTCTGGCGCCGTTGCATAACTGGCTGCCGGACGCGCATGCGGAAGGTCCGACGCCGATATCGGCGGTGTTGTCGGGGTTGTTGCTGAACGTCGGGCTGTACGCTGTGGTGCGCTGCAAGGTGCTGGTCGATGGCGCGCTCGGCACGCCGTTCGCGGGGAATCTGATGATGGGTTTCGGCATTTTGTCGGTGGTGGTCGGGGCCTTTTTTCTGTCGCGGCAAAAAGACGTGAAGCGCATGTTCGCCTATTCGTCGATTGAACATATGGGTTTGACCGCATTCGCTTTTGGCATGGGCGGACCGGTGGCGACCTTTGCCGCACTGCTGCACATGACGGTACACAGCCTCACCAAGTCGGCGATCTTTTTTACGGTGGGTCATGCGACGCAGAAAACCGGCACGCAGGTGATGGACCAGATACGCGGGTTGATCGTGACCAACCCCACCATCGGCTGGGGCATGATGCTGGGCACGCTGGCAATACTGGGCATGCCGCCGTTCGGGGTATTCGCCAGCGAATTCCTGATTTTGACCACCGCCATGCGCGAACAGCCGTGGGCGGCGCCGATCTTGCTGGTGGCGCTGGCAGTGGCGTTTGCCGCGATGTTTTCAAAAGTGCAGGCGATGGTGTTCGGCGAAACCACCGCCAAGCGCCTGCCGCATGCGCCGGCATTGATACCGGTGTTTGTGCATCTGGCGATTGTGCTGATGCTGGGATTGTGGATTCCGCCGTATCTCGCGGATTGGTACCGCATGGCGGCGAAGTTGATTGGTTAGATACTGATGCTGGCAAATCTGAACATCGAGTCGCAACTGCTTACCGGCGCGGTCGCTGCGCGGCACGCGCGCGTGGATGCGGCGCAGTGGCGTGCGTGCTGCGAAAGCTGTGCCGCAGGCGGCGGGCGTTTGGTGGCGCTGTGGGGAGCGGATGCCGCCGGCGCGTATGCAATGCATGCGGCGCTGGCGGATGCGTCGGGCTTTGTGTTGTTGACCTTGCCGCTCGCGGCTACGGTGTACCCCGAAATCAGCGATATCTTTCCGGCGGCGAACCGCATGCAGCGTGCGGTACACGATATGCTGGGACTTGCCGCGGCAGGCGCCACGGATACGCGCAAATGGTTACGGCACAGCGCCTGGCCACCTGACATGTTTCCACTGCGCAAGGCAGAATCGTTGCAAATGATTGATAGTAACGAGAATAATTCCGCGGTTCCAACGATTGCCGATGCCTACCCGTTTGTGCAGGTCAGTGGTGACGGCGTACACGAAATCCCCGTTGGCCCGGTGCATGCGGGCACGATAGAGCCGGGACATTTCCGCTTTAGCATTGTCGGTGAGCGGGTGCTGCGGCTGGAGCAGCGGCTGGGTTACAAGCACAAGGGCATTGAAAAACGTTTCGAGCAGATGGACATCATGGCGGGGGCGAAATTGGCGATGCGCGTATCGGGCGACTCCGCTGCGGCGTTTGGCTGGGCGTATGCCATGGCGGTGGAAAGTGCGGCCGCAGTGACGCCGCCGCCGCGCGCGTTGTGGCTGCGCGCGCTGCTGCTGGAGCGTGAGCGCATCGCCAATCATCTGGGCGATTTGGGATTTTTGGGCAACGACGCGGGGCTGGCGTTCGGCCTGTCGCAATTCCTGATATTGAAAGAGGATGTGCTGCGGCTGAATCACGCGCTGTTCGGCCACCGTTATCTGATGGATGTGATCGTGCCGGGCGGCATTGCGCGTGATTTTCCGGATGACGGGGTTACACGCGTGCGTGACGAATGCGCTCGCATTGAGGAAACCGCCCTGCGCATGCAGCATATCTACGACGAACACGCCGGCCTGCAGGATCGTTTTGTTGATTGTGGATGCGTCACACCCGAACTGGCGCTGCGCCTGGGATTGATCGGGCAGTCTGCACGCGCCAGCGGCCAGGGGTGCGATGTGCGCGTGACACATCCTTGTACGCCTTATCGCGAGCTTGAAGTGCAGATAGCACACCACGATGCAGGCGACGTGGCCGCACGGGTAGCGGTGCGCTTTGCGGAAGTTTATGAGTCGATCCGCCTGCTGCGGCTGATCGTGGATCGCCTGCCACTGGGCGAATTGGCGGTGCCGGTGGCGATGCCACCAGCGGGCAGGCTCGGCATCGGCTGGGTCGAAGGCTGGCGCGGTGATGTGTTTGTGGCGCTCGAAACCGGCGCCGATGGCCGCATCGCGCGCCTGCACCCACGCGACCCGTCGTGGCACAACTGGCCGCTGCTGGAACACGCGGTGCTGGGCAATATCGTGCCGGATTTTCCGCTGATCAATAAGTCGTTTAACCTGAGTTACGCGGGGCAGGATTTGTAGCATGTATCAATTACTCAAACAGATCGTCAAAACCGGCATCAAGACCGAAGCCTATCCGCAGCCCGACGATGCCCTGCGCGTGACAGTGGATCGATTGCACGCGGCGGTGCTTGAGCGTTTTCATGGTTCGCTGGCGATACGCCACGTCGATGCCGGATCGTGCAACGGCTGCGAGCTGGAAATCAACCAGTTGAACTGCCCGTACTACAACCTCGAGGGCCTGGGCATCAAATTCGTTGCCAGCCCGCGCCATGCGGATATGCTGCTGGTGACCGGCCCGGTATCGCGCAACATGGCGGTGGCGTTAAAGCGCACGTACGAGGCGACGCCCGATCCCAAGCTGGTGGTGGCCATCGGCGACTGCGGCAGTTGCGGCGGTATCTTTGGCGAAAACTATGCCAGCCTCGGTCGCGTGTCGAATGTGATTCCGGTGGATGTGGCGGTGCCGGGCTGTCCGCCTACGCCGGTAGCGCTGATGCAGGGGATATTGACGGCGATCAGCGTTCAAAAGCGGTAGATACGAAAAGCACATCCACCGCAAAGACGCAAAAACGCAGAGGAAACGCGAAGAAAACCAAGCTTAAGAGTAGCTTTTCTTTGCGGCAGTTCTTTGCGTTTTTGCGTCTTCGCGGTGAGGTGTGTTCTTGTCCTTCAACCTACGCGGTACTGCTTCACCATCTTCTCATCCAGCTCTATGCCAAAGCCCGGCGCGTTCAACACCTTGATCATGCCGTTCTTCGCCTGCGGACGATTGACCCACATGCGCTGCCAGATCGGATCGCGGTCCGGATGCGCAAAACACTCGGCGTAAGTGCCGTGCGGCACGGCGGCCAGCAGTTGCGAGGCAATCTGCGCTTCTTCGTGATGCGCCATCTGCACACCGGCGGTGGCGCATAACCCTGCGGCGCGCCGCCAGTCGGTGACGCCGCCGCCTTCGGACACGTCGTAATTCACGTAATCCACCGCGCCGGCGTCGAGCAGCCGCCGCACACCCTGGCAGGAGATTTCACTCTGACCGGCGGTGACCGGCATGCGAATGGAACGCCGCACGCGCGCCATCATCGCCGCGTCGTCGTACCAATGGCAGGGTTCCTCGAACCAGGCGATGTTCAGATGCTCGATCAGGCGTGCGAAGCGGATCGCATCCTGCACATTCCAGCCGCGATTGGCATCCACACAAAGCATGAAATCATTGCCGACCGCCTTGCGTGCCACGGCGACGCGTTTGGCGTCTTCCTCGGGCGTGAGGCCGCCCACCTTGAATTTACAGCCCGCCATGCCGGCCTTGCGATAGGATTCGACTTCCTTGCCGAAGTCGGCGAGTTTCTTGCCCGGCATGTAGTAGCCGCCGATGGAGATGATGGGCAGCGTGTCGCGGTATCCGCCGAGCAACTGGCACACGGATTTTCCAACCGACTTGCCGATCAGATCCCAGATCGCACAGTCCATCGCCGAGATCGCTTCCATCAAGACTTTGCGCTCGCCCTGCGCAATGGTGAGCGCGAACATTTTTTCCCAGATGCGCTCGTACTCGAAAATACGCATGCCCTTCACCAGCGGCAACAGCACCTCGCGTATCAGCCGCGCAATCTCGCCTGCATGCGCGCGGTTGTCGCCGTTGTAAACATTGCTGGTGAGGCCATCCTGCGTACGCAAACGGGTGATAACCGTGCTGCGCTTCAATACGTTATAGGTCGATCCGCCGAAATTTTGCGGCAACGGGATGTCGATGGCGATGGCTTCTACGCTGTGCAGTTTCATCGAAAGGCCTTGGAATAAAATGTAATAAAAACAATTAGTTACGCTTATTTCACTTTCATGCCGGGCTGCGCGCCGCTGTCGGGCGACAGGAGAAATATTCCGGGCGTATCGCCGCTAGCGGCCAGCACCATGCCTTCCGACAGACCGAACTTCATTTTGCGCGGAGCGAGATTGGCGACAACCACAGTGAACCTGCCGATGAGCGTAGCCGGATCGTACGCTGACTTGATGCCGGCGAATACCTGACGCGTGCCGAGCGCGCCGACATCGAGCGTGAGCTTCAATAATTTGTCCGCGCCTTCGACATGTTCGGCGTTGATGATTTTCGCGACCCGCAGATCAATCTTTGCAAAATCATCAATCGTAATCGTTGCCGCATTAGCGATGCTTGACGCTCCTTCCCCTTTGACGGGGGAAGGGTGGGATGGGGGTGTAGGTGTTGCCACTATTGTGATTTCCTTATCTATGTCGAATAGCGTGTCGAGTTGCTTTGGATCGACGCGGGTCATGAGGTGGGTGTATTTACCGATCTTGTGACCTGGTGGCAAAGCTTTGTACTGTCCCCAATGAAAATGCTCGTCGGTCAGATTAAGGAATTTTTGTACGTTTTCTTTGGTTCGCGGAAGTATTGGTGCCAAGAGAACCGTCAAGTACCAGAAGAAATTAATACCAGTGGAGCAGACGGCATGCAATCTGTCATTGTTGGTGTCGGTATTGACTTTGGCGAGTTCCCAAGGTTTTTCATTGTCAATATATTGATTTATCTGATCGAGCAGTGCCGCAATTTCGCGGATGGCTTTGCCATATTCACGATCTTCGTAATATTTTCCGATTAAAGACCAGCATTGATCATCGCTTTGCAACTGATTGCGTATCTTATCGGCGTTGATGTGCAACGCGGAAAGTGAGCCCTCAAATCGCTTCTCAATAAACCCCGCACATCGACTCGCAATATTCACATACTTCCCAATCAAATCACTATTCACCCGCGCCATGAAATCGTCCGCATTGAAGTCGATATCCTCGACCGACGCATTGAGCTTCGCCGCGATGTAGTAGCGCAACCATTCCGGGTTCATGCCGATGTCGAGATAACGCAGCGGGCTGATGCCGGTGCCGCGCGATTTGGACATTTTTTCGCCGCCCACCTGTATGAAGCCGTGGACGTAAACATGATTCGGCGCTTTGTAGGGGCTGCCGGCGAATTTCAGCATCGCCGGCCAGAACAAGGTGTGGAAATAAATGATGTCCTTGCCGATGAAATGAATTTGCTCTGTCGCCGGATCGGCCAAAAATTTCTCAAAGTCGATGCCCACACGTGCACAGTAGTTCTTGAAGCTGGCGAGATAGCCTATGGGCGCATCGAGCCATACGTAGAAATATTTTCCCGGTGCATCAGGAATCGGAATGCCGAAGTAAGGTGCGTCGCGAGAGATATCCCAGTCGCCTAGCGCCTGATCATCCTTGCCTTCCAGCCATTCGCGCGCCTTGTTCGCGACCTGGGTTTGCAGGCGGCCCGGCTCGTCCAGCCACTGCTTCAGGTACGAAACGCATTTCTCGTGCGAGAGCTTGAAGAAATAATGATCAGAGGTTTTCAACACCGGCGTGGCACCGGAAAGTGTTGAATAAGGATTGATGAGTTCCGTCGGGGCATACACCGAACTGCACGCTTCGCAGGCGTCACCGTACTGATCCTTCGCGTTGCATTTCGGGCATTCGCCTTTGATGTAACGGTCGGCGAGAAACATGCCTTTGACCGGGTCAAAGTGCTGCTCGACCGGTTTTTTGTAAATCAGGCCCGCCTGGGTCAGCCGTCTGTAAATGTCCTGCGATAGCTCGGTGTTTTCGGGCGATTCAGTGGAATGCCAGTTGTCGAAGCGGATGTGAAACCCGTCGAGGTAGCGTTGGCGGCCCGCCGCTATTTCTGCAACAAAAGCCTGCGGCGTCGTGCCGGCTTTTTCCGCCGCGATCATGATCGGTGCGCCATGGGCGTCATCGGCGCCGCAAAAATGCACTTCGTGCCCCAGCATACGCTGGAAGCGCACCCAGATATCGGCCTGGATGTACTCCATGATGTGCCCGATGTGGAACGCACCGTTTGCGTAGGGCAGGGCGGTGGTAACGAATATACGGCGCTGGGTCATGAGGGGTATTGCACAATCGGGGCTAAAGACTTGAATTGTAACAAATCCGGCACTTATTCCCTCACTGTAAGTCACACGTGGGAGGCAAATCTCATTACAATTCCGCCCTCACTACAGATCACCGCAAACCGGAAGCCATTCCCATGCCCATCACCGAACAGCAGGTCAAAGACGCGCTGCAAACGCTCGTCGATCCCAACACACACAAGGATTACGTTACCAGTAAATCCGTGCGCAACATCAAGCTGGACGGCGACGATGTATCGCTCGATGTGCAACTGGGTTATCCGGCGAAAAGCCAGCTGGCGCCGATACGCGACGAAATCACGGCGAAGTTGAAGACGCTGGCGGGTGTGGGCAACGTCAGCGTCAACGTCACCATGAATATCATCAAGCACGCGGTGCAGCGCGGCGTGAAGCTCGTTCCCGGCGTGAAAAACATCATTGCGGTGGCTTCGGGCAAAGGTGGCGTGGGCAAGAGCACAACTGCCGTCAATCTCGCGCTGGCGCTGGCGGCCGAGGGCGCAAATGTCGGTGTGCTCGACGCTGACATATACGGCCCGTCACAGCCGATGATGTTGGGCATCAAAGGCAAGCCGGTGAGCAAGGACAACAAGTCGCTGGAGCCGATGGAAGGCCACGGCATCCAGGCGATGTCGATCGGATTCATGATCGACATCGAAACGCCGATGGTGTGGCGCGGCCCGATGGTGACGCAGGCGCTGGAGCAACTGCTCAACGAAACCAAATGGCGTGACGTGGATTACCTGATCGTCGATTTGCCGCCCGGCACCGGCGACATCCAGCTTACGCTGGCGCAGCGCGTGCCGGTGACCGGTGCCATTATCGTCACCACGCCGCAGGATATTGCCCTGATAGACGCGCGCAAAGGCTTTAAAATGTTCGAGAAGGTGAGCATTCCCATACTCGGCATTGTGGAAAACATGTCGCTGCATATGTGCTCGAATTGCGGCCACGAAGAGCGCATTTTTGGCGAGGGCGGCGGCGCCAGGATGGGCAAGGATTACGACCTTGAATTGCTGGGCTCGTTGCCGCTGGACATTCGTATACGTGAACAAGCCGATTCCGGCATGCCTACCGTGGTGGCAGATCCCGAAAGCCGCGCGGCACAAATCTACAAGCAAATCGCGCGTCGTGTGGCGGTGAAAATCGCCGACAAGCAGCAGGATCACTCGTCTATGTTTCCGAAGATCGTGGTGCAGAATACTTAGAGCGTGAAGAGTGAGGGGTGGCGGCTTCGCTACAAGGGGCAAAATAATCTTGATTCCTTGTGCGTTTTTCTGGTGGTCGCGCCTTATAATCCGCCGCATTGGCCGTATGCCCTAGCGGCCGGGAGAAACGCATGAAATTCCGCTTCCCCGTCATCATCATCGATGAGGATTTCCGCTCCGAAAACGTGAGCGGCCTCGGCATCCGCGCGCTGGCGAAAGCCATCGAGGAAGAGGGGCTGGAAGTGCTCGGCGTCACCAGCTACGGCGACCTGTCGTCGTTCGCACAGCAGCAAAGCCGCGCTTCGGCGTTTATTCTGTCGGTGGACGATGAGGAGTTTTCGGTCGAGGAGGCCTCCGCCACTATCGCCGGCTTGCGTGGCTTTGTCGAGGAGATCCGTTTTCGCAATGCCGACATCCCGATTTTCCTTTACGGGGAAACGAAAACCTCGCGCCACATCCCGAACAACGTGCTGCGTGAGTTGCACGGCTTTATTCACATGTTCGAGGACACGCCGGAGTTCGTGGCGCGCTCTATCGTGCGCGAGACCAAGTCTTATCTCGACGGTCTCGCGCCGCCGTTTTTCCGCGCACTGACGCATTACGCGCAGGACGGTTCGTATTCGTGGCACTGCCCGGGGCATTCGGGCGGCGTGGCGTTTTTGAAAAGCCCGGTGGGTCACATGTTTCATCAGTTTTTCGGTGAAAACATGCTGCGCGCCGACGTGTGCAATGCGGTGGACGAACTCGGCCAGTTGCTCGATCACTCGGGCCCGGTGGCGGCCTCCGAGCGCAACGCCGCGCGCATTTTTAATTGCGATCACCTGTTCTTTGTCACCAACGGCACCTCCACCTCGAACAAGATTGTGTGGCACTCGACGGTGGCGCCGGGTGACGTGGTGATTGTTGATCGCAACTGTCACGTGTCGATTTTGCACGCGATCACCATGACCGGCGCGATTCCGGTGTTCCTGATGCCCACGCGCAATCACTTCGGCATCATCGGCCCAATTCCGCTGGATGAATTCAAGTGGGAAAACATCGAGAAAAAAATCAAGGCGCATCCGTTTGCCAGCAAAGCCAACACCCAGCCGCGGGTGTTGACCCTCACGCAAAGCACCTACGACGGCATTGTTTACAACGTGGATACGTTAAAAGAAATGCTCGACGGCCATGTCGATACGCTGCACTTTGACGAGGCGTGGCTGCCGCACGCCACGTTTCACGAGTTTTACAAGGGCATGCATGCCATCGGGCGCGAGCGGCCGCTGTGCAAGGAATCGATGGTGTTTTCCACGCAATCCACACACAAGTTGCTGGCGGGCTTGTCGCAGGCCTCGCAAATCCTGGTGCAGGACAGCCAGAAGCGCAAACTCGATCAGCACACCTTCAACGAGGCGTATCTGATGCACACCTCCACTTCGCCGCAGTACGCGATCATCGCTTCTTGCGATGTGGCGGCGGCAATGATGGAGCCGCCAGGTGGCTCGGCGCTGGTGGAAGAATCGATACTCGAAGCGCTGGATTTCCGCCGCGCCATGCGCAAGATTGACGCTGAATTCGGCAAGGACTGGTGGTTCAAGGTGTGGGGGCCGGAGCGGCTCGCCGATGAGGGTATCGGCAATCGCGACGACTGGATGTTGCGCGCTAACGAGCGCTGGCACGGATTTGGCAATCTCGCGCCGGGCTTCAACATGCTCGACCCGATCAAATCCACGGTGATCACGCCGGGGCTGGATGTTACCGGGCGCTTCGCCAGGACCGGCATACCCGCCGCGGTAGTGACCAAGTATCTCGCCGAGAACGGCATTATTGTGGAGAAGACCGGTCTCTATTCTTTTTTCATCATGTTCACCATCGGTATTACCAAAGGCCGCTGGAACACACTGGTCACCGAGTTGCAGCAGTTCAAGGACGATTACGCGAGCAACAAGCCACTGTGGCGCTTGTTGCCGGACTTCGTGGGCAAGTATCCGCAGTACGAAAAAACCGGCTTGCGCGATTTGTGTGATCAGATTCACGAGGTCTATAAAGCCAACGACGTGGCGCGGCTTACCACCGAAATGTATTTGTCGCACATGCAGCCCGCGATGCCGCCGGCCGAAGCATGGTCGCGCATGGCGCATCGTGAAATCGAGCGGGTGGAGATTGATCAGCTCGAAGGCCGCGTGACGAGTTCACTGCTCACACCTTACCCGCCGGGCATACCCTTGCTGATACCCGGCGAACGCTTCAACGCCACTATCGTGCGCTTTTTAAAATTCGCACGCGAATTTAACCAGAAGTTTCCCGGTTTTGAGACTGACATTCATGGGCTGGTCAAGGAAAACGGCCGGGAGCAGGGAGACCGGGTGTTGCGTTATTACGTCGATTGCGTGGTGGCGTAGGTTGATTTGAATTGCTTTTTTGACTTTGCGCGCTAATTCACCGACCATGCAAGTGTCTTAGTTCATCTGATCGGTGGAACAGCCCGTGCAGCGTATCTGTTTGTTTTTATTGTTCTTTTTTTCCAGTGCCTGGGCCGGCGCCCAGTCCGCGCCGGATCTGGCACAGGCGCGCAGTCTGCTGCGTTCGGGCCAGCCTGCCGCAGCGCTCAAATTGCTCGAGCCGCACGAAGACGCGCACGCCGGCAATCTTGAATTTGATTACCTGCTGGGTGTGGCCGCGCTCGAAGCGGGTCGCGCGGACAAAGCCACCATCGCGCTGGAACGTGCGTTGATCGTCAATCCGAATCACGCGGGCGCGCGCCTTGACCTCGCGCGCGCGTATTTTGCGCTGGGTGATCACGGACGCGCACGCACTGAGTTCAACATAGCTCTGACGCAAGACCCGCCGCCCAATGCGCGCGCGACCATCAACGCTTATCTGGCACGCATGGATGGCGGCGCCGGTGGCGAGACGCGTGCGTCCGCTTATCTGGATATCACCGCCGGTCGCGACACCAACGTCAACAACGCCACCAGTCAGGGGCAGGTGTATGTGCCGGTATTCGGCCTGAGCCTGCAGCTTGCGCCCACCAGTCAGCGTACGGCGGATAATTTTGCGTCGCTCGGCGGCGGCGGTGAAGTGTCGTATGCGCTGAGCACGAACACATCGCTGTTCGCGGGCGGCGATGCGCGCCTGCGCTTTAATCAACACGCCGATACCTTCAACGCCAACCAGTTCGATGCGCGCGGCGGCGTGCAGTATGCGTTCAGTGCGGCGAGTCTGCTACGCGCTTCGCTCGCATACCAACAGTACTATCTCGATAACACGAATTACCGGGGTACTTCCGGATTCAATCTTGAATGGCGGCAGGCGCTGTCAGGCACCCAGCAGTTTTCATTGTTTGGCGCGGCAAACCGGGCGCGCTATCAGGACGCCGCGCAATTCGCCAACGATACCAATCTCACGCTGCTCGGCGTGGGCTTTACGCAGGTGGTGAATGCGGCGCAGCGCACGACACTTTCAGTAAGCGCGGTCGCAGCGTACGAGCGCGATGTCGGGCAGCGCATCGACGGCGACCGCAAGCTTTATGGCTTGCGCCTGGGCGGGCAAACCGGCTGGGGCGACAACGTTGATGTCTATGCCTCGGTGGGTTATCAGCCCAGCCGCTTTCAAACGCGTAATGTTATTTTTAATGAACAGCGTGCCGACACGCAGAGCGATGCCGTATTCGGTGTGGTGTGGCGCCTTGACCGTGTGTGGAATCTGCGCCCGCAGCTGACCTACACGCGCAATGCGTCGAATATCGATATCAATGCGTTTAGCCGCTATGAAGCATCGCTGATGCTACGGAGGGACTTTAAGTGATGTTCTTTAGCAACAAATGGTTACCGTGCATAGTCGCGTGCGCCATCGGATTCATCGCCATGGTAACGCATGGCGTTCAGGCTGCGCCCGCCGGCAACATCATTTTCGTCAGCGGTGATGCGCAGGTTATCGCCGCCGGCGGCCAGGCGCGTAACGCCGCCAAAAACACCGTGGTGAATGAAGGCGATACGCTGCTGACCGGCAAGACCGGCGCCATGCACATTCGCATGAACGACGCCGGGTTTATCGCGATGCGCCCCGATACACGGCTCACGGTGCAAAGTTTTATCTGGAACGGCAAGGAAGACGGCGCCGAGCGTAGCATTTTGTCGCTGCTGCGCGGCGGCTTTCGCACTATTACCGGCGTGATCGGGCGGCGCTCCGGCGAGAATTATCGCGTGTCTACGCCCACTGCGACCATCGGCATCCGCGGCACAGATCACGAACCGCACTATATTGCGCCACCGGCGCCGGGTGCGGCTGCGCTCGGCGAGCCGGGCACCTATAACAAGGTGAATGTCGGCGCGACTTTTATCCGCAATGATTCGGGCACCGTGGAACTGGGCCCGAATCAAGCTGGTTTTGCATCCGCGACGCCGGGCAAGCCGCCGGTGCGGCTGAGCGTGCTGCCCGGCTTTATGCGCAACGCACCGGCGCCGCTGGGCGCGCCGGATCAAAGCGGCGCGGTGGAGGACGAGGGCGGATCGCGCAGGCAGGCCTTCGTCTCCAAACTGGCCGACTGGGTGGATGGTGACCAGGAACGCAAGCAACTCGCGCGCGCGCTGTTGCGCTTAGCGGTGAAGGTGGCCGACAGTGGCCTTGATCTGAATATTCCGGCGCCAGGGGCGTTTTCAGTCGCACAGCCGGGCACGGGCGTGGTAGTTGGATTTGTCGCGCCCGACGTGCTGGAAAATGGCGGCCTTGTGGTTACGCCCGATAACGGGAATCTGATCTTGCTGGGGCCAAACAACCGCGCGTTCTTTATCGCCGATCCGGGGGGATTTCGCTACAGCCGCGACATCGCGCCGCTGGTGGATTCCGGTGAGACGAGTATTAACGGCACGAATGTCAACTGGGGCATTTACGCCGGCGGCTCGGTGTTTATCAACGGCGGCTCTGCGCGCACGCCGAAATTCTTCTATTTCATGGGAACGGGCAACGTGAGCAGTCAGACTGATCTGGTGCTGCCGGGGCCCGCTGCGACCTATAACACCGTGGCGGGTTTCACCCAACCGATCAACGAAGCGGGGCAGTTGGGCGGTAACGTGAATCTTTCGGTACGCGTCACTTTTGGCGCGACGCCGGAGATCACGCGATATAACCTGGGCGTACAGGATGCAGCCGGACGCAATTGGGGAGCAACGCTCAATGCGGCGTCGATACCGCTGACGCAATTCGCGAAGAGTGGCGGAGGACCCAATCTCGCCGTGGCCTGCCCGGCGTGTCCCGGCATGGGTGCGGGTGTGGGAAGCGCCACGGGCTATGTGATCGGCGGCGCAAACCGCGATGGGTTGATCTCGTCCTATGCGCTGAAATCCGGAACGGCTTCGGTCACCGGCGCGGTGGCCGTCAAATAAGCGCTACGCGCGCACGTGCTCGTAAACGCTGAAACGGTACGCATGCGCGTGTTTCGCGTCGGAAGTATGATTTTCTGAAGACACTACGCGCCACTCGGCCATGTTGATTTCCGGCATCACCGTGTCGCCTTCGGGTGTGGCGTCTACAACGGTAAGATAGAGCCGGTCAGCCTTGGGTAGCGCCTCGCGGAAAAGTGCCGCGCCGCCTATTACATAAATCTCGTCGTCATTCGCGCATTGGGCGATGGCGTCCGTCAATGTATGGGCAGTGATCGCGCCGGGCACGGTGTAGTCGCGCTGCCGCGTGACGATCACCGTGGTGCGCCCCGGCAACAGACGCCCAATCGACTCCCAGGTCTTGCGCCCCATGATGATGTGGTGGCCCATGGTGACGCGCTTAAACAGTTGCAGTTCGTTCGGCAGCCGCCAGGGTATCGCGCCGTTCGCGCCGATGACGCGATTTTTACCCATCGCCGCAATTAAGGAGAGGCGTGAGGCGTGAGGCGTGAGGCGCGAGCCTTCGCTTGCCACCGGGTTTTCCGCCTCACCTTTCACGCTTCACGCCTCACGAATTACACCGCGATAGGCGCTTTGATCAACGGATGCGGATCGTAGCCGTGAAGCGTGAAATCTTCGTATTTGAAATCGTGAATGTTTTTCACCGCCGGGTTGAGTTTCATCACCGGTAGTGCGCGCGGCGTGCGGGCGAGCTGTTCGCGCGCCTGCTCGAAATGGTTGTTATACACATGGGTGTCGCCGAAGGTATGCACAAAATCACCGGGCTTCAGTCCGCACACCTGCGCCACCATCAGCGTGAGCAAGGCGTACGAAGCGATATTGAACGGCACGCCGAGGAACATGTCCGCGCTGCGTTGATACATCTGGCACGACAGCCTGCCGCCGGCGACATAAAACTGGAACAATGCGTGGCAGGGCATCAACGCCATTTTGTCGAGGTCGGCGACGTTCCACGCCGAGACTATGATGCGGCGCGAAGCGGGATTTTTATGAAGCAGTTCGATCACCTGCGCGATCTGATCGATATGGCGGCCATCGGGCGCGGGCCATGAACGCCATTGATAACCGTAGACCGGGCCCAGTTCGCCGTCGGGTTGCGCCCACTCATTCCAGATGGATACGCCATTGTCCTTGAGGTACTTGACGTTGGTGTCGCCTTTCAGGAACCACAGCAGTTCATGAATGATCGATTTAAGATGCACCCTTTTGGTGGTCAGCAGCGGAAAACCGGCGTTGAGATCGAAGCGCAGTTGCGCGCCAAAAATGCTCAGCGTGCCGACGCCGGTGCGGTCGCTTTTTTGCGTGCCGTGATCCAGCACGTGGCGCAGCAGATCGAGGTAGGGGCGCATAGGGTGTGTAGCGAAATCAGAGCCGGATTTTAACCGCAAAAACCTTCACAGTGCCTAACATAATGAAACCCACGGGTTTCATTATGTTAGGCACTCTTAACCACAAAGTTCACGGTAGCGAAGGGAAAAAGTCAACCAACCATTTTTCCGCCGTGCTTCGCTGTGACCTGTACTGCGAATAGGCTGTGGTTTAAGCACGCCAGATGGCTATAATCCAAACCTCAGGGGAGCGTCAATGTTAGCCAAACTCGAACAACACGCCGCGCCACTGTCCGCTGCGGCGGCAAAATACGCGAAGCATCTGCTGGTGGTTTTGCCAAAAACCGCCAAGCCCGACGCGCGCACGCCGTATATCGCCATGCTCGCGGCTACACTTGCGCGCGGCAAAAAGAAACTCGCCGATCTGGCTAAATCGCCGGTGAGCGTCAATGCGCCCGGCGGTGCGCTGGTGGCGTGGGTGATGATCGACGCTGCGCAATCGGTATTCGAGCGGCAAAGCGCGATGCGTAAAGCGGTGTTGTTGTTGCTGGGTGAAAATCCCGCCGCGATTGTGGTTGCGGTTTACGGCGAAGCGGCGCAGCGCCAGTCCGTGGCGGCGCTTGCAATGTATACCGCATGGGTCAACGGCGAGAAATTACCCGAAAGAAAAAAAGACAACAAAAACAATAATTTACGAAGTATAGTGCTACACGGTTGGCGCGCGCAGGACGGCTTCATGGCGGTGCGCGCACAAGCCGAGGGTAATGTACTGTGCCGCGAGTTAACGGTGCTGCCGCCCAATGAACTGACGCCGGGCGCCTATCGCGAGCGCGTCAAGGCCCTGGCAAACCGCCACGGCTGGCGGCGCGAAGAATACGATTTCAAGCGGCTTAGAAAAATGGGCGCCGGTGCGTTTTGCGCGGTGGCGCAGGGCAGCGACGAGCGCGATGCGGCGATCGTGCATCTGCAGTATCGCCATGCCGATGCAAAGAAAACCGTGGCGCTGGTGGGCAAGGGCATTTGTTTTGACACCGGTGGCCACAACCTGAAGCCCGCACGTTACATGCAGGGCATGCACGAAGATATGAACGGTTCCGCGGTGGCGCTGGGCCTGTTGTTGGCGGCGACGCGCGCGCAGCTCGCGGTGAACATCGATTGCTGGATGGCGCTGGCGCAAAACCATCTGAGTCCGCGCGCCTACAAACAGAATGAAGTCATCACCGCGTTGAACGGCACCACCATCGAAATTGTTCACACCGACGCCGAAGGGCGCATGGTATTGTCCGACACGCTGACGCTTGCTGCGCGCGCCAAGCCCAATAAGCCCGATGTGATGGTGGATTTCGCAACCCTTACCGGCAGCATGCACGTGGCACTGGGCTCGCGCTATAGCGGCATCTTCGCCACCAGCGAAACACTGGCGCGTGATGCGCTGGCTGCGGGCGTTGCATCCGGCGAGCGCGTGTGCGTGTTCCCGATGGACGACGATTACGACAGTGCGCTGGACAGCACTATCGCCGACGTCAAGCAATGCACCCTGGAGGGCGAGGCGGATCATATTCTTGCGGCGCGACTGCTGCAACGTTTTACCGAAAAGCGACCGTGGATACATGTCGATTTGTCGGCGCATAGCTGCAAGGGCGGTTTGGGTGCGGTGGGGACGGATGCCACGGGATTTGGCGTGGGATGGGGCGTGGCTTTGTTGTCCAGGATTAGTGTGTAATTGAAACAGGCTGCGCCTGCTTCAATAATTTAGTAAAATTCAGGCTCTGGATACTCTTCCATGATCAGCGCGCATTTCTCCATACTCGAATTCAAGCAAGGCCGCTACCTGAAGCTGGCGATACTGCTATGCCTGGCGGCCATAGGTGCGTACGGCTGGTATGAACCGCTGACGCTGTATTTGAAGACGCTCTATCCCAGTTTGCCGACGGTTTATCCCAAGCCCTATGGCGGCACCTGGCTGGGCTACACGCTGGGCACCATCGGCGCGCTGATCATTTTGTGGCTGATGTTGCTGGGCATACGCAAACGCAACTACGCATCGCGCGTAGGCAGTGTTCAGGGCTGGACTTCGGCGCATGTCTATCTGGGCGCCAGTCTCATTATTATTGCCACGCTGCATTGCGGGTTCGAATTCGGCTGGAACATACACACGCTGGCCTACGTGTTGATGGTGCTGGTTATCGCGAGCGGTTTTTTCGGCGTTTATGCTTATCTGCATTACCCGCAATACGCCACCGCCAATCTTTCCGGAGAGACGCTCAATACACTGTTGTTGAAAATAGCCGACACGGAACGCAAATGCGAGGAGATCGCGCTGGACCTGCCGGACCAGGTCAATACGCTGCTTGCGGATGCGTTCAAACGCACGCTCGAAAGAAGCGCCCTGGGCGGCAGTTTCCGCCGTCAATTGGCAGGCGCGGACCCCGCACATCCGATGCGTGTGGCGCGTGACCAATTGCTCGCCATGAGTTTGCAATTTTCCGGACCGCAGGTTCCGGTACACCAGCGCCTGGTCACAGAGCTGACGCGTATCGTTACACTCACGGACCGGGTGCGCCGCGATCTGCAGTTACGGGCGTTGATGCAGTTCTGGCTTTATTTTCATGTGCCACTGTCTTTTTCCCTGCTGGCTGCGCTGATCGCACACGTCATTTCAGTGTTTTACTTCTGGTAGAGCGAAGTCGAGTACGCGATGGACATTCAGATCAGCCATATCAGCGTTAATAAGCGAGGTCAGCCGCAACGCGATCAGCGGCGGATTGAGGGCACGCTGATTAACATCGGGCGCGGTTCCTATTGCCAGATTCATTTGCCCGATCCGCGGATCGCACTGCAGCACGCGCACATTACGGTAGAGGAGTCTGGCGCGACTTTGGCTGCCGAGTCCGGTCATATCATTGTTGTCAATGGCAACACCGTTGCGGGCGCGATGCTGGCGGTGGGTGACCGTATTGAAGTGGGGCCGTATGTGCTGGAGGTCGAAACACCTCCCGCGGGCGTTCCCCTGGCCTTGACGATTGAACTGCGCGTGCCGCTGGCATCGTTCGACGAGGGCCGCCGCCGGTGGCTGCGTGTGCCACGGCTGTCCAAGCGCAGACTTTCCTACATCGCCTTCGTGGCGACGCTGTTGTTGTGCCTGCTGATTCCGCTGGCGCCGGACTTGCTCGGTTATGCCGCGGTGCCGTCTGTCAAGGCGGTCCCCGACGCCACAGAAGAAATGGTGCGCGTGATGTCGGCAAAATTCCTGTCGGTACTGAATCCGGGGCCGGTATCCAGAAGTCATCAGAATTTCGGGTTGGAATGCGCAAAGTGTCATCAGACGCCATTTGTACAGGTGCGGGACGAAGCCTGTGTCGCCTGCCACAAGACGGTGCGCGAGCATGTGCCGCCGGCGGAGCTCACCGGCGTCAAAGGACAGGCATTCCGCGACACCCGCTGCGCGGAGTGCCACCGCGATCATAAAGGGCAGCAAATGGCGCCGCGCTCGCAGGAGCAATGCGCGGATTGCCATCGCGACGTAACCCAGGTGGCTGCGCAGGCGAAATCCCATAATGCCACCGACTTTGGTGTCAAGGGCGAGCATCCGGAATTCAGGCTGTCGTTGCTGGATGCCGACAAGCCCGACGCGATACGGCGAGTACGCTTGAGCAAACCCGCGTCGCCCGAGATGGTCGAGCGTTCGAACCTGAAGTTCAATCACAAACTGCACATGGATCCCGCTGGTGTGCGCGATCCGGAGGGCAAGCGTGACGCTGCCGGTATGCGCAATGCGCAGGGCGGACGCAAGGTACTCAAATGCAGCGGCTGCCATCAGCCGAACGAAGGCGGGCGTCTGATCGCGTCCATATCCATGGAAAAACACTGCCAAAGCTGCCACTCGCTGGCGTTCGAGCCGAAAGTGACGACCCGCCAGGCGGTGCATGGCGACGTTGAAGGGATCGCGACGCGGCTGCGCGAGTTTTATGCGCGGCTGGTGCTGGGTGATGTTCCGCCGGACGTCAATCCACCCGCCGACTTGCCGCGGATGAGGCCCGGCATTGAGCTAAGCTATCCGGAACGTTTGCAGGTGCTTCAGATTGCGGAACAGAAGGCGAACCAGGTGTTGCAGGAGTTGTTCGACCAGCGCAAGGTGTGTTCGACCTGTCATGTCGTTTCACGCACAACGGATAGTGCGGGCTGGAAAGTTGCGCCCGTACGCGTGGCGAAAGTGTGGATGCCGCAGGCCTTATTCAGTCACGACAAGCACAAGATGGAGTCCTGCACCAAATGCCACGATATGTCGGCGTCGACCAGCGCCAGCCAGATATCCATGCCGGAGGTTGCGATATGTCATGAGTGTCATGTCGGCGCGACCCCGGTGGCGGGCAAGGTAACCTCGGACTGCTCGATGTGTCACAAATTTCATGCAGGCCGCGATTATTGGCACGGCATCACGCAGGCGCAGACGTTGCCCGGAGGAAGAAGATGAGATGGCTCGTTGTTTTGATGATGACTGTAACGCTGGTGGGATGTGGCGGTGGCGCTGGCGGCGATGGCGGGCCGACGGTGGCGGCGGCGGCGCCGGGTTGCAGTGGCGCTTGTGCCGCGGCGACGCCCACCGCACTGACGATAGCCGAGGTTAACCGCATCCTGAGTCAGGCAGTGCAGGAGGCGCAGGCGCGCGGCGCACTGGCAACGATCGCCGTGGTCGACCGTTCCGGCAACGTGCTGGCTGTTTTTAAAATGACCGGTGCCGCGGCTACGTTTACGATTTCCGGCGGGCGTGGCGTGACCGGCGGACTCGAGGGAGTAGCGATCGTGCCGTCCGAGTACGCCGCTATCAGCAAAGCGATTACCGGCGCCTACCTGTCCTCCGAAGGCAATGCATTTTCCACCCGCACCGCCAGCCAGATCGTGCAGGAAAATTTTAATCCGGGTAGTACTGGGATTGGGTCTCCTGGTGGTCCGTTGTTCGGCGTGCAGTTTTCTTCGCTCTCGTGTTCCGATGTGGTCGCGACCGGGGTTACGCCGGGCCCTAAGCCATCCCCGCTGGGGCTTGCGGCAGATCCCGGTGGTTTGCCTCTCTACAAGAATGGCATCGTGGTGGGTGGCATTGGCGTGATCGCGGACGGGGTTTACGGTCTTGATCTCGAAGTCAACGATTTTGATCTGAATCTGAATGACGAACTGATCGCTGTTGCTGGCGCGAGCGGGTTTGCTGCACCAGCGAATCGCCGCGCTGACAAGATATCCGCTGGTGGGCTGACACTCCGCTATGTTGACTCAGAAGCCATTGCCTCGAACCCCGCGACGGCGCCGGCGGTTCCTGGTTCGGGTGCCCTGGTTGCGGTCCCTGCCTACAAACCCGTGGCGGCGGTGACCGCCGGCGTGGCGTTCAGCACGGCCGCATCGGGGTTTCGTGCCGATACCACAACGCCTGCGTTTGCGGGTCTGAATGCCTATGTGCTGGACAATGGGGTTGGCGTCAACCGCTTTCCGCCGATTGCCGGCACCGACACTTTTCTGACCGCGGCGGAAGTTACACGCATACTTGCCGAGGCCATAAAAATCGCCAATCGCGCGCGCGCGCAGATTCGCCAGCCTCTCGGAACGCCGGCGCAGGTGACCATTTCGGTGGTGGATACCACTGGCGCTATCCTTGGCGTGATCCGCACCCCGGATGCCCCGGTGTTCGGCACCGATGTCGCAGTACAGAAAGCGCGTAGCGCGCTGTTTTTTTCGCAGGCTACTTCGGCGGCGGCATTGACTGCGCTGGGCGCCCCGGTCAGCGGTTATGTGATTAACATGCAGGGGCTGATCGGCGGCGCCCTGACCAACGGTGTGGCCTACAGCAATCGCGCGGTCGGCAATCTCGCGCGTCCTTTCCTGCCTGACGGCATCAACGGCGCGGGGCCAGGCCCCTTGTCAAAGCCGTTTGCGCAATGGAGTCCGTTTGCGGACGGTCTGCAACTGGACCTGGTGCAGGCGAAAATCGTGGGCAATATTCTAGCCGGCACCAACACCGGCCCGTGCAGCACGATACCGGCGATTGCCAATGGCATTCAGATTTTTCCCGGCAGCGTGCCGATTTTCCGAGGTGCGCAACTGGTGGGTGCGATAGGTATTTCGGGTGATGGCATTGATCAGGATGATATGGTGGCTTTTCTCGGGCTTGCGAACGCCGGATTTGCGTTGGGCACGGGTATCGCGAACGCGCCCGCTGCGCTGCGCGCGGATCTGATTACGGTTCCCGGCGGACAGTTGCGCTACGTGAATTGTCCCGTCGCGCCTTTTCTCGATACCACCGCGACGGATGTGTGCAATGGCATATAAGATGCAGAATCGCTGGCTGCGCTGCGCGGTGCTGCGCTCTGCATGGGTAAGCCTGGCGGCCGCGGCTGGTGTGCCGGGCGCGTTGCTTGCCCAGCCTCAGCCACCGGCGATTGTCACGCCCCCCGCGCCGGATCGCTCGGCATTGGATGCATGGCTGTCCAGGCATGCACCCGCGTTCGCCAGTCCCGACGCATCCACTGCAGGCCGCTTTCTGCTGCAGGTGGAAGTTGCGGTGGTGCAGATTTACGACATGCCTGATATCGCGGCGCTGGTGGTGGGGCGGCTGGAACAAGGCGTTGAGGTGGAGGCCGAAGTTAAGGCCGGCGAATGGTATCGCATCAAGCGCGCGTCGGGCGAGCCAGGCTGGGTGTTGAACGCGGCCACTGCGAGCGGCACGGCGATGGCCGTGCGGCCCTTTCCGGCGGATCGCCGCATCGGTTATGAAGCGGGCGCGCCGGATCCGCGCGTAGCGCAGTCCTTGCCGCGCGACCAGACGCCCGCCGGGCGGGAACCCGGCTTTGAGCGGCAGCGGCCGCAGGGCGCCCCCCTCGAACCGCGACTGCCGCTGATTGATCCGTCGCGTGTGGAGCCGCCTTCGCCGTTGTATCGCAGCGAAGAAATACCGGTGCGGGATCGCTGGCGTATTGTCAAGTCACTGGGGCTGCTGCCCTATAAGCCGCTGGATCCCTACAATCCCAATGTACTAAAGGGTGATCTCCCGGTGCTGGAAAATGTACTGGGGAAAGAGTGGTTTTTCAACCTGGCAGCGGTGTCCGATACACTGATAGAAGCGCGGCGTCTGCCGACGCCGACGGGTGCGCAGTCCACCCTCAATCCGGGGTCGAACGGCACGTTTGGGCGCGGGCGCCAGACGACGTTGGCGGAAACCGGCATCATCAGTCTTGCGCTGGTCAAGGGCGATACCACCTTCAGGCCGCCGGATTACGAATTCCGTTTCGTTCCGGTATTCAACTTTAACCGCACCCTGACCCAGGAAGTGCGTGCGGTAAATATTAATCCCGCCAACGGCGCCGACCGCAACGATAATTTTTTCGGCGTGCAGGAACTGTTTGCCGATAAACATTTGCGCGATGTGTCCAACCGCTACGACTTTGACAGCGTACGCGTGGGCATACAGCCGTTTACGGCGGATTTTCGTGGTTTCCTGTTTCTCGATCAGCCGTTCGGCGTGCGCCTGTTTGGCACCCGCGATAACAATCAGTGGCAATACAACGCGGCCTGGTTCAGGCGTCTGGATAAAGATACCAATAGCGGTTTGAACGATATCAGCAAGCGCATGCGTGCGGACGATATATACGTATTCAATGTCTACCGCCAGGACTCATTCTTTACTCCTGGATTCACCTCGCAAGGGATCATTCTCCACAATCGGAATCGCGAGGGCGATCGCTCGGATTTTTACAATGCCAACGGATTTCTGGAGCGCCCGGCGATATTCGGCACGGGGCGTCCGCATAATTACGATGTGACTTATTTGGGCTACAACGCCGATGGTCACATTGGCAAGTGGAACATTACAGCGTCGGCGTATTACGCCGTGGGTCGCGATGAGCGTGGCATGTTCTCGGGACAACGTGAGCGCATAGGCGCCACCTTTGGCGCACTCGAGCTGTCTCGCGATTTCAGCTGGGTACGCCTGCGCGCGAGCGCTTTGTACGCGTCCGGCGACAAAGATCCCTACGATGGCAAGGCGCAGGGCTTCGATGCCGTGCTGGAGAACCCGCAGTTCGCGGGCGCCGACACCAGTTACTGGATTCGCCAGGCGGTGCCTTTGATCGGCGGCGGTGGCGTCGCGCTGTCGATGCGCAATGGCGTGTTGCCGTCGCTGCGCTCGTCGCGGGAATTCGGGCAGTCGAATTTTACCAACCCCGGGCTGCATCTATTCGGCATCGGCGCCGATTTCGACGTCAAGCCGGGGCTGCGCGTCATCAGCAATCTCAATTATCTCGAGTTCGACAATCTGTCGTCGCTTGCGGTTTTGCGCAACCAGCGGTTCAGCAGCATCAAGATCGGCGTGGATGCCTCGGTGGGCGTGCAGTACCGTCCCTACTTTACCCAGAATGTGGTCATCAACGCGTCGGTTGGCGCCTTGTTCCCCGGCAGGGGACTGCGTGAAATCTACGGCAATGGATTCGATTCCATTCAATACTCGGCATTGCTTAACGTATTGTTGACGTTCTGATGCGTATTCTTGCTATCGCGCTGATTCTGCTCGCGGCTTCGCTCGTCAGCCTGGCAGATTCACCCCCGCCTGGGGACGCCGCAAGTCCACCGGCGCCAGAGCGGCAGACGCAGGATGACGCGGATAAAAAGTCGGCAGGCTGCGTCACCTGTCATACCGCATCCGACCGCCACACCATGCACGCAAACCCCGCTGTGGTATTGGGATGCGCCGATTGTCACGGTGGCAATGTCAACGTGAAACGGCCTGACGGGTCGGCGTATCACGGCAAGGATCATCCGGATTACCTTGCCGCAATGAGCAAGGCGCATGTACTGCCGCGGTTTCCACTGGAATGGAACACACCGGCGTCGGCGAATCCGCAGGGCTCCTATACTCTGCTCAATCGCGAAACGCCCGCATTCGTGCGCTTCATCAATCCATCGGATTATCGCGTCGCCCGGGAGTCCTGCGGCGCCTGCCACCTGCCGGTGATTCAGGCCGCCGAGCGCAGCCTGATGGCGACCGGGGCGATGCTGTGGAACGGCGCTGCCTATAACAATGGCATTTTGGACAATAAACGCGGCTTACTGGGCGAGGCTTACACCAGAACCGGCGAGGCAGCCACCCTCAAGAATCCGGTGCCGCTGGACGACTGGCTCAAGCAAATGGGTGTGCTTTCGCAACTCTACCCGCTGCCCGCGTGGGAGACGGTTCCTCCGGCTGACGTATTCCGGGTGTTCGAGCGCGGCGGGCGCGTGATCGGCACCCAATTTCCTGAAGTGGGGCTGCCTAACAGTACTGGCAGGCTGCAGGTGCTGGATGAACCCGGACGTCCCGATATCAAGCAATCCAATCGCGGACCCGGCACCGGCAGCCGTATTGCGGTGCCGCTGATCAACATTGCCAAGACGCGCCTGAACGATCCCTTGATGTGGTTTTTAGGCACCAACGATCAGCCCGGCGACTATCGTTCGTCAGGTTGCGCGAGTTGCCACGTGGTCTATGCCAATGATCGCGATAAGGCGCGTTCCGGTCCCTATGCCCAATACGGTAACGACGGCAAGAGCATCACGGTGGATCCGACTATCCCGAAAGACAAATCCGGACATCCCCTGAAGCACGAGTTCACACGCTCGATTCCGTCGTCGCAGTGCATGATCTGCCACATGCACCAGCCGAATATATTCGTCAACAGCTTTTACGGTTTTACCATGTGGGACTACGAGTCCGACGCGCCATCAATGTGGCCGCAGAAGCAGCGTTATCCGACGGATGAAGAGCGCCGCAAGATACTGGATCGTAATCCGGAAGGCGCGGCAGTGCGCGGGAAGTGGGGTGACGTGGCGTTCCTGAAAGAGGTCTCGCGGCTCAACCCGACCCTCAAGGACACGCAGTTTGCCGATTACCACGGACACGGCTGGAATTTTCGCGCCATCTTCAAGCGCGATCGCAAAGGTACTCTGCTCGACAAGGATGGCAATCCGGTAGCGGATGACGATCCGAAAAAATTCGACGCCAAAAATCCGAAACAGGCGGTGCATCTCACCTCGATCCATCTCGATGTCGGCATGCACTGCGCGGATTGCCACTTTGCCCAGGATTCCCATGGCAACGGCCATATCTATGGCGAGGTGGCGGCCGCCATAGAGATCGAATGTTCCGACTGTCACGGCAAGGCCAGTGCCTATCCAACGCTGTTTACGTCCGGACCCGCCGCGCGCCCCCGCGGCACCGACATGAGTCTGCTGCGCACGCCTGACGGGCGCAAGCGTTTCGAGTGGAAAGACGGCAAGCTCTACCAGCGCTCGGTGATGTTCCCCGACAAGGAATGGGAAATGTCCC
The DNA here is from genome assembly GCA_945861275.1 of Bordetella parapertussis. GTDB lineage: Bacteria > Pseudomonadota > Gammaproteobacteria > Burkholderiales > SG8-41 > UBA5216. The sequence goes on along the minus strand of CAMATZ010000038.1, from coordinate 6,027 downwards.
TGGTCAAGGATTCGGTAAATCCCAGGCATCCGCGCTACAACGCCAAGGCCGCGCGCGCCAAGCTGGTGGCGCAGGGCGACTTTGACAATTACACCCAGCGCTGGGGACTCCCTGCCGCGGAGAACCGGCGCGTGTTTCCCGAACGCAGCGAGCTGATCCAGAATGCTCAGCGCGGGTCACCCGGTGTGCCCGAGGACAAGCTCGCGCATGGTGATGACAAGATGACTTGTCAGACTTGCCATACCTCGTGGACCACCAGTTGTTCAGGTTGTCACTTGCCGATCGAGGCCAACGAGAAAACCGAACGCAAACATTATGAAGGCGGATTTTCGCGCAATTACGCCACCTACAATCCGCAGGTGGTGCGCGACGACATGTTCCTGATTGGCCGCCATAGCCGTATCAAGGGGGATCGCTCCAATGGCGCCATGCCCGACAAGGGAAAAATTACGCCGATCCGTTCATCGTCGGCGCTGGTGCTGTCATCCACCAATGCCAGCCGCGAGAAAATTTACATCCAACAGGCGCCCACCTCATCGAGTGGCTTTTCGAGTCAGGCCTTTGCGCCGCATTATCCGCATACCGAGCGCAAGACTGAAACCAAGACCTGCTCCGACTGCCATGTTTCTGCCGACAACGATAACAATGCCATCATGGGGCAATTGCTGGGGCATGGCACCGGCTACATTGGTTTGATGGGCTACAACGCGTGGGTGGGTGAGGAAAAGCACATTGAGGCGGTGCAGGTGACGGAGTGGGAGGAACCGCAGGCGGTGATCGGGAGTTATCTGCACCGTTATGCTTATCCCGACTGGTACGCGGCGCACCAGAAGCGCGGACGCACGCTGCCGGAGGCGCACGAACACACCACCGCCGGAGCCGCGCGCTGTGTGCAGTTGCGCGGGGAATACCTGTACGTGGCGGAAGGCGCCGGCGGCATGCGGGTCTACGACGTGGCGTCGATTGCCAACAAAGGCGTGTCCCAGCGCATTATTTCCGCGCCGTTTTCAGCACGGGGACATAACACGCACATCCCGAGCAAGCAGGCCACCTGCGTGGCGTTGCCCACCACGCAGCCGATTGCGCCCCTTAAGAATCAGGGCAAGCTGATGCGCGAGGACAATCAGGAACAGCCGTTTCATCCGATCTACAACTACGCGTTGATTACGGATGCAGAGGAGGGGCTGATCCTGGTGGACGTGAATACGCTGCAGGATGGCGACCCGCGCAATAACTTTCTCAAACGCGCACTGACCTGGAATGCAAACGGCGTGCTGCGTGGCGCACGGCATATCAGCGTGGGCGGTTCCTATGCTTATATTACCGCGACCGCGGGGATGGTCATCGTCAATCTCAAGGACCCGCTCAAACCTGTGGTGGCGGCGGTTATTCCGCTCAAGGGCGCGCGCGCGAGCGCACTGCAGTTTCGCTATCTGGCAGTGACCGACGACAGCGGCCTGCGCATGATCGATGTCACCATTCCAGAGCGCGCAAAACTCGTGGAATCGGCATTTGTGCCGCTGGCAGACGCGGATCGCATACACCTCGCGCGCACCTATGCCTATGTCGCCGGCGGCAGGGAGGGGCTGTTGATTATCGATATCGAGAAGCCGGAACAGCCGCGGGTGTATATGAAATTCACCGCGGGCGGCGTGCTCAATGATGTGCGCGACGTGACGGTGGCTTCGACCAATGCGTCTGCCTTTGCCTACGTCGCCGACGGGCGCAATGGACTGCGGGTGATCCAGCTTACGGCGCCGGACACCCAGCCAAAATTTTATGGCTTCAGCCCGGACCCGAAACCGCAACTGATAGCGACACGCCGCACCCGCTCGCCTGCGTTATCATTATCGCGCGCCCTTGAGCGTGACCGTGCGGTGGATGAGACCGGCGGTCAGGTTGCGGTATTCGGGCGCATCGGCTCGCGCCCGCTTAATGTCGAGGAACAGCGCAAAATGTACCTCAAACCCGATGCAACGTTATGGACTGTGCGCGATAACCCTGATCCTGCGAGTCCCAAGCCATGAACGCGCGCTACCGTTTGCTGATGTCCGCCGCCATCGCCTGTCTGTTGCAGATTGCAGGGGCGCGCGCTGCGACACCGCTGCCGCATTACGCCAAAGACAAGAGCGTGGGCGTGGCCAGTTGCGCCAGCAGTCTTTGCCACGGCGCGATAGAGACGTGGAAGGACTCCAGCGTACTGCAGAATGAATACATCACCTGGTCGCGCTCGGACAAGCACGCGCGCGCGTACGCCGTGCTGCTGAATGATCGTTCCAGGGAAATCGCGAAAAAGCTCGCGCTGCCGCAACCCGCGCACCAGAGTGATATGTGCCTCGATTGTCATACGCACAATCCGCAGCCCGCACAGCGTGGTCAGGGGTTTCAACTGGCGGATGGCGTGGCGTGCGAAGCGTGTCACGGACCCGCCGAGCGCTGGCTCAGGAGCCATGTCGAACCGGGCGTGACGCATGCGCGCAATCAGTCGCGCGGCCTGTATGCCACGGCGGATGACGTGGCGCGCGCACGTTTGTGCCTGTCCTGTCATTTGGGAACCGCGGAAAAGTTTGTTACCCATAAGATCATGGCGGCAGGACATCCGCGCATGAGTTTCGAGCTGGATACATTTACCCAAATCGGTCCGGCGCATTTTCGTATCGACGCCGATTGGCAGCGGCGCAAAGGCGACTGGAGTGCGGTGCGTGCATGGGCCATCGGGCAGGCAGTGGCCGCACAGGAGACACTGGCCTTGTTGCTAAGTCCGCGCGGGCGCGACGGATTTTTCCCGGAACTGGTGCTGTTTGATTGCCATTCCTGCCATCACCCCATGGCCGACAAGCGCAATACCGCGGCGCGCACGGGCGCCGGGCCGGGATTTGTGCGCCTGAATGATGCCAATCTGCTGATGCTGCGGCAAATCGCGCGGCGCGTGATGCCGGGCGAGGCGGGTGCGTTTGCGCAACAGGTGGCGCAACTGCACAAGGCGGTGGCCAGCGGCAACGATACGCTGGCGCAGGCGCGCGTGGTCGAAAATATGATCGCCGCGATGACGCCGAAAATCGGTGCGCACCGCTTTTCCGCGGAAGATCTTAAGGCCATAATGCTGGGCTTGATCGAGGATGGCACCAATGGTCAGTACAGCGATTATCAGGGCGCCGAGCAGGCGGTGATGGCGCTGCAGAGCGTGAGCGATTTCATGGGCCGGCAAAACCTGTTGAAAACACAGTCGTTAAAACCCGTCATCAAGCGGCTGCTGGCGGCGCTGGCGCGTGACGAAAAATATCAGCCCGCGGTATTTGAAAATGGCCTGCGCGAACTGAGAACGCATATTGAAACAGGAGTGGCGCAATGAATGAACGTGTGCGTATCGCCATCATCGGCTCGGGGCCGAGCGGGCTGTCCTGCGCTGCGCATGCGGCTGAACTCAAAGTGCCGCATGTATTGCTGGAAGCCGAGGAACATCCCTCGCACACGATTTACCGTTACCAGAAGGGCAAGCACGTGATGGCGGAGCCGGCGATACTGCCGCTGCGCAGCCCGATCACGTTTGGGGCTGCCAAGCGTGAAACCATCCTCTCCAAGTGGAGCGAGGAACTCACGAAATACGCGGTGAACATTCGTTATCAGTCGGACATCATCGCGATCACCGGCAGTCAAGGGGCGTTCGAGATAACGACCGCTGGGCAGGAGGTGTACTGTGCCGAGAATGTGGTGCTGTGCATCGGTTTGCAGGGCAATGTCCGCAAACTGGGTGTGCCCGGCGAAGATCTCGAGCGCGTGCAGTATCAACTGGATGATCCCGACGAGTATAACGGCGAAACTATTGTGGTGGTCGGCGCGGGCGATGCCGGCCTCGAGAATGCGCTGGCGCTGGCGGAAAATAATCGTGTGATCATCATCAACCGGGTGGATGAGTTTCCGCGCGTCAAGCAGGGCAATATTGATCTGGTGACCGCCGCTATCCACGACGGCAAGCTCGAGTGCCGCTATAGCACCAGCGCGCTCAAGGTTGAGGCCGTCGAAGGCGAAGCGAAGCCGCTGTTCTTTACCGCGCAGACGCCGCAGGGCATCGAGAAAATCGGTTGTGACCGCGTGATCGCACGGCTCGGTGCAATACCCCCCCGCAAGCTGGTCGAAGGTTTTGGCGTGCAGTTTCCGAACGAGAGCATGGCAGCGGTGCCGCAGGTGTCGGCCACCTACGAGTCGAATGTGCCCGGGCTTTACATCATCGGGGCGCTGGGGGGATACCCGCTCATCAAGCAGGCGATGAATCAGGGTTACGAGGTGGTGGAATACATACTCGGCAATCCGGTGGAGCCGGCTGATGAGCCCTTGTTAAAGGGCAAGTTTGGCAATTTCAAGCGTGCAAAAAACGTCTCCGAAGCGCTGGCGCTGGTGCAAACCAATGTGCCTTTATTCAAGGATCTGACCACGTTGCAATTGCGCGAATTCATGATCGACAGCGATGTGCGGGCGCCGAAGCGCGGTGAGGTTATTTTCAAAAAGGGCGACTACACCAACACCTTTTTCTCGATCGTGGATGGCGAGGTTTTGGTTGAAGTGCCCGGTGAGGGAGGCAAGCGCACGACGGTGGCGCTCAGCCGAGGCCAGTTCTTCGGCGAGCTGGGATTGTTGTCCGGGCGGCGGCGCTCGAACACGTTGCGGGCAGGCGAAAACTGCGTGCTGATTGAGACGCCGCGGCGCTCCATGCTGAAACTGCTGGCGAGCATAGAGTCGGTGCGGCGGCAGATCGATGAGACCTCCCTGCGGCGCGCGGTGCGTGTGCATATCGCGCCGTTTGTGCCGGAATCGGATATGGATGAAATGGTCAAAGACGCGAAGATCAAGAGTTTTGCGTCAGGGCAGACGATTTTCAAGGAAGGTGACGAGGCGGATGGATTGCATCTCATTCGCCGCGGTTCGGTTACGGTGTCACGTGTTCATGGCGGGAAAGAGGTGGTGGTGGCGTATGTCGCGGCGGGAAATTATGTCGGTGAAATGGCGCTGCTGTCCGCGAATACCCGGCGCTCTGCGACGGTGCGTGCGGCGGTCAATTGCGAAACCATCCTGTTGCCTGCCGATACCTTCAGCGCCGTGGTCAACCGCAACCCGACGATGCGCAGCAGCCTCGAGGCGACGGTGCTCGAGCGCATGTCCAAGGACGCCCAGCGTGATGCAGCGCCGGACCAGGCGACGAGCGGCCTGATCACTTTCCTGATAGGGCAGGGTCTGGGTGAGAGTACCGATGTGCTGCTGATCGACGAGAGTCTGTGTGTGCGCTGTGACAACTGCGAGAAAGCCTGCGCCGATGTGCACGACGGCACCTCGCGTCTTGATCGTGAAGCGGGCCCGACCTTTGCCAACATTCATATACCGACGTCATGCCGGCATTGTGAAAATCCGCACTGCATGAAGGAGTGCCCGCCGGACGCGATTCACCGTAATCCCAACGGCGAGGTTTTTATTGATCCTGCCACCTGCATTGGTTGCGGCAATTGCGAGCGCAATTGCCCTTACGGCGTGATCCAGATGGCGCAGGTGAATCCCCGGCGCCGCGCGCCCGGCCTGTTGTCCTGGCTGTTGACCGGCTTCACAACAGAACCTGGCCGTGAACCGGAATACCACAATAAGGATATCGGTAAAAAGGCGGTGAAGTGTGATATGTGCAAAGATCTGTCGGGCGGGCCTGCGTGCGTGCGTGCCTGTCCCACGGGCGCCGCCATCCGCATCAATCCGGAAAAATTCATCGCCTAGGATCGGCGCCCGCGGTGCGGGTTTGAAATTTATTCACGCGGCCGCAGCAGCGGCGGGCGGAACGGATAATAGGGCGCCTGATACCAGGGATAGGGCGGCCGCCCGTTGCGCGAAAAATAGGTTTCAAGCGTGCTTATCCGGTTGTCACCCAAACCAACTACCGGTAGTATGTTGAGCATCCGCGCTGACGTGGAGCGACCATGGTTATTGACGTACTTGAGCGAGGCGATCTGCCGTTTCCGCGCTCGCTGCCGGAGTTCCAGCGCCTCTTCC
>CAMATZ010000037.1 GCA_945861275.1 Bordetella parapertussis | reverse complement strand
GCGGGCTTAAGCGGCAAGAGCTGGGCACGCAAGCGCTTCGCCGACGGCAATGGCGCAACGGTAACGATCCTGCCTGCGAGCGACGGTTACGCCGCGATTTCCCCGCGCGAAGAAAAGCAGTGGACGTCGTGGCTGAAAGCGATGGCGTCCCCCGCCTGGAGCGCCGACCCGCGCTTTGTCCCCAAGGCCAATCGCGTGAAAAACTGGGATGCGCTGCACGCGCTGATGGCGCAATGGAGCCGGCATCACGACAAGCAATGGATCGCGGACACGGCACAGCGCGAGCACGTGCCGAGCTTTCCATTGCGCGAGGTGGCAGAACATTTGGATACACCGCAGATGCGGCATCGCCGCTATTTTGCGCCGCTAAATCTTGGGGGAAAAACAATTCAAACACCGCGCGTGCCGTTCGGACTCAGCGTTACCGCGTCGGGCCGCAAACAGCGCACGCCGCAGGGTCCGATGCCGTTGTCTGGCATACGCGTGCTCGATTTCAGCTGGGTGATCGCTGGTCCGACCACGACGCGCTACCTTGCCGCGATGGGTGCGGAAGTGATTAAGGTCGAAGCGCCCGGCAGAGGCGATCCAGGGCGCGGATCGGTACTGCACACGGTGCTGGGCCAAGCGAAGAAGGGCCTCGTTCTTGACCTGAAAAACCCGCAAGCGGTCGAGGTAGCGCGCTCACTTGCCGCGAAGTCTGACATCCTGATCGAGAATTACGCCACCGGTGTCATGGACCGGCTCGGTCTGGGCGCAGAGGCGCTGAAGGCGGTGAACCCGGATCTCATCTATATCTCCGCATCGGGGATGGGCAGAACAGGGCCGGACGCACAGGCAGTAGCGTATGGGACGCTGCTGCAATGCTACGCCGGATTTGCCGGACTGAATCGTCATCCCGGCGTTGCGCCGCGCATCGGCCTGGCGTGGCTCGATCCCATGTGCGCGCTGATGCTTGCGTTTGTCGCTGCCGCCGCGCTCTGGCAGCGGAGTCACCAGGGCGGTGTTGCGCGCGTCGATTTCTCTATGCTTGAGGCAATGTTATGGACCATGGCCGAGCCGCTGGTCGCGACCCAGTTGGGCACACCGCCGCAACCGATGGGCAATGCCTCAACGCACTATGCACCCCACGGCGTATGGCGTTGCGCGGGCGAGGATGATTGGATCAGCATTGTTGCGCGCACAGACACGGAATGGCGCACGCTGTGCACTCTCGTGCCGGGATTGTCGGGTATGGTGGCACTTGATCTCGGTCAGCGCATCGACGCACAGCGCGCAATCGATGCGGCCCTCGCCGCCTGGGCCGCCCCTCAGCCGGCCGCTACTGCTGCCGCAACGCTGCTGCATGCCGGTATTCCCGCAGCCGCCCTCGCGCGCTCCGCGGATTTGGTAAAAAGCGCGCATCTGGCCGCCCGCCAGTTCTGGGATAAGCACGGCGCAGGCGTGTTGCCGGGATTGCCGTGGCGCGCAAGTTTCGGCCGCACCACAGGCCCCGCGCCAGGCTTGGGCGCGGATTCCGATCATGTGCTCGCCAACGCGCTTGGACTGTCACAGGAGCGCATCGTCGAACTACGGACCAGCGGCGCGCTGGGCTAGACGCTCAAAACTCCCCGCTGCGATACGCATCATCCAGCCGCTTGGCATCCTCTTCCGAGAGATCCGGCCAGGCCTCGCCGCGCTTGCGCAGCTTGCCGCTGAACTTCGGCTTGCGCTTCTCGTTGAACGCCTGCCGGCCTTCTTCACCGTCGGTGGTGGTCTGAATCAGCAGCGAATTGATCAGGTTTTGCACGTGCCACGCCTGGTCGGTCGGCAAATCGCCGAAGCGCACCAGAAACTCCTTCATCATGCGCACCGCAACCGGCGGCAGCGTGCAAATATGGCGTGCGATCTTCTCCGCCCGTTCCAGCAATTGCGCATGCGGGACGACTTCGTTGATGAGGCCGATGCGCAGCGCTTCCTGCGCATCGAACGGTTCGTCCGTCAGCAAAATTTTCATGGCATCGATATAGCGCAGCTGCTTGGCAAGCAGGCTGGCGCCGGGGCCATGACCCAGCCAGCCCTGGGTCAGCAGCGCAAATTTGAAGCGCGCGTGCTCGGCGCTCGCGATGCGGATGTCGGTCGATGAAAGCAGAATGTAGAGGCCGGCGCCTGCCGCCCAGCCGTTTACCGCGGCGATCACCGGCTTCCACACGCGTGGATAGTGATCACCCATGCGCCCGTCGACGCCGGTTTTCTGCCCGTGCACAGTACCCGCCAGCGGCCAGAAGATGCGCTGCGTGCGCAGATACTCGCGCTCCTCCAGCGTAATGTTCTTGCGCGGCGCGAGGTTATGACCGCCGCAGAAATGCGTATCGCCCTTGCCGGTCAGGATAGCGCAGCGGATCGAGCGATCTTCCCATAAATCGATCCACGCTTCGGAAATCGCGTCGGATGTCGGCTTATCGAGGATATTTGCCTTGGAGGGGTTATTCAGCGTGATGTAGGCGACACCGTCGCGTTTCTCGTAGTCGATGGGCAAGCGGTCATCCTTCACAAAGAAAAAGGGGTAGAGCGCGCACGGTCATTTACGCAACCCAAGGATTAAACAAGTCTACACCGTTGACCGCCATATCCTTGACGTTACGCGTGACAATGGTGAGTTGGTGTTGCAAAGCCGTTGCCGCAATCAGGCCGTCAATGGCCGGCATGGGCTTGCCCTGTTTTTCAAGTTGTGCCTGCATCTCGCCCCAGTGCAAGCAGACATCCGCGCCCAACGGCAAAATTCTATCGTCAAACCGCTTGATGACATTTTCTGTCAGCCATTTTTGCAGAAAAGTTTTGCGCTTGCCGGCGGCGAGTTTTTCTATGCCTCGTTTAAGTTCACCCAAAGAGACAGTCGCCAAATACAGCGCCAGCTCGTCTTGCTGCGCAAACCATTTCAACACGCCGGGATCGGGCGCGGGTCTGACCAACTCGGAAATGGCGCAGGTATCCAGCAAAAACCTCACAGATCAATCTCGCGCGGCAATTCACGACTACGCGAAATATCCAACTCAACGCGGTATTCGGCAGGCACTTGCAGGCACGCCAGCAGGCTGTCCTTGGGTTGTTTCATCCGTCGGAATTCTTTGGCGGACACGATCACCACCACCTCACGTCCGTGGCGGGTTACCGTCTGCGGGCCGTGGGTTAAGGCTTCGTCCACGACTTCGCTGAAACGGTTTTTTGCCTCCTGCAATTGCCATTGCGCTTTCATGGGTCTTCCTGATTCTAGCTAGTCTAGCTATAATAAACGAGTGTAATGAAATTTGCCAGACAAACACCGGATGTTTTGGCGATAGCTGTCCCGGGCTAGCCCAATCCTCTGAGATAGCGGTCTGCTGCTATTGCCGCGGTGGCGCCATCGCCCGCTGCCGTGACGGCCTGTGAAGCCGAATCAGCGCGCAGGTCGCCGGCAGCGAAAAGGCCAGCCGCGTTGGTCTTCATCCAGACATCGGTGCGCACTCGCCCCGCATCATCCAGCTCGGCCATGCCTTGTAGAAATCCCGTATTGGGCTGCAACCCGATGCAGACAAACACCGCATCGGTTGCAATCTCGCGCGTGCTGCCGTTCTCGCGCACGCGCACACCGGTCACCACACGTTCACCGAGAATCTCTTCGATCACGCTGTCGCCCTGAATCCTGATCTTCGATTGGCTGCGCACGCGCTTGAGATAAGTTTCCTGTGCAGCGGGCATGACTGACGGATGCAGCACCAGCACTTCGCCGGCAAAACCCGCGAGGGTGAGCGCTTCCTGCAATGCGGAGTCACCGGCGCCTACGACGATGACTTTCTTATTTTTCAGCAACGGGCCATCGCAACTGGCGCAGTGGCTGACGCCTTTGCCGGTAAGGCGTTCTTCGCCGGGAACACCGAGTGCGCGGTGGGCTGACCCGGTGGCGATGATGACCGCTTGCGCTCGAACTTCTCCTTCGCTGGTGGTTATGCGCCAGCCACCGTCGGCAACGGCAAGCGACTGCAATTCGCAGATCTGGAATTGCGCACCCGCTGCTGCCGCCTGTTCCTGCACCAGCGGCCCAAGCTCATAGCCTGCTACGCCTTGTGCAAAGCCGGGGAAATCCTCGATCTGCGTGATGGTGGCCAGTTGCCCGCCGGGCATCAGCGACACCAGCACCACGGTCGAGCGCCCGAGGCGCGCACTGAAAAGACCGGCGGTGAGGCCGGCGACGCCGCCGCCCACCACCACCACTTCAAATTGTTGCGCTTCGCTCACCGCCAGTCGTCGACGCAGGCGCTGCCCGCCAGACGCGCGCCCGCGATGCGCCAGTAGCCGTTGGTTTCACCGCCCACCACTACCACGTTGACCTGTTCAGGGGTCCACAGGGGAATCATCTCGTCGGGAGCGGCGTGCAGCTTGGTGGCCAGCGGCTCCTCGCCGAACGTGGCGCGCGGGTACAGATAATTCTGTACAAGCTGGTAATCCCAGTACTCAGCCGCCGGCATGCGCCCGTTTTCGCAGATCCAGTTGATCAAATCCTTTTTGGTTTTTAATCCGCCAACATCCTGGAACAGGCGTGCCGCTATGGGGTCGAGAAGGAATGTCGGCGATTCGTTCGGATCCATGCCGCGCATCATGTTGCGCACGTGCTCGCGCCAATGGGCGTGGCGCAATCCCAGGGTAAAAGCCATATTGCGCATGCCGGTGAACACGCTGACCACGCTCTGTTCGGCGCGGTAGCCGCGCTGCACGTGCAGCGGCTCAAACGGACTGCGCTCTTCGTTTTCGGCGAAGGTCGGGCTGGCGTAGGCCAGCGCGTTGCCCATCGAGCCCATGTAGGTATCGCCCGGCACCGAACCGCCTTGCAGATTCTGCGACAGCAAGCCGAACGCCCGGCCGATGGTGGCATTGGCCTGGTTGTAGGGTGCCATGGCGCCGGTGCCGGCGTTCATCTTGATCTCATTGCGCACTGGCCCGTTGACCACCACCATGCTCGCCATGGAACTGGTGGCGGAACCGCGCGCACTCGCGCCGGTGGAAGCGATCGCCAGAATTACCGGGAAGTACTCGGGCCGCGCGCCCGCCATCACTGCATTGACCGCCACCTGTTCAACCGTGCATTCCCACACTTCGCGAAAGTGCGTGGCGGCGTGATGGCCGACCACGTCATCGGCCTTGCGGCTGGTGTGCTTCATCATTTCGGCCACCCGCTCGACGGTGGGCAGAACGACGGGCAGCTTGTCGGTCCAGTTATTGTCGAGAAACAGCTGGTTCAACTCGGCTTCGCCAGCCGGCGCGCACAGACGCGGCGAGGTGCGCGCAAAGGTGAGGCCCCTGCGGTCTTCTTCGTTAAGCGCCTGCGTCAATCCTTCGACCACTTCCTGCATTACCGGCTTGCCACTGAACGGGCTCATGCCGTAAACATAGGCGCGGATTTCCTGCGCTGTCTTTCCCATCACCGGGTGCGGCAGGTAAACCTGGCGCATGCGCGGCGCGCCGTTCATGCGCACCACCGATTTGGTGACCGCAGTGAACATGGAAGTATGCAGGCATACGGTGGGAACACCGTACTTCAGATCTATCGACATGCCATGCGCGGCGACCGCCGGCGCGCATGTGCTTCAGTGGCCGACGCCTATGATCGCGGCGTCGCCCTTTTCCTTAATCTCTTGCCAGGTGAGCGGATCGTCCTTGGTGTAGACGCTGCTGATGGGTTTGTAGACGGTCTTTACCGCGGGCATGTGCTCGGTGAACCAGGCTTGCACCGATTTCAGCAGGATGTCCGAGTCGTCGAAGCGGCAATCCACGATGTACAGCGTGCGGCCGTTGAGGGTATCGAGCCGCGTCGCCAGGGTCTTGCCGGCAACCTTGGGGGGATAGCCCATGGGGTTGTGAACCATCATTTGCGTAGACATATAAGCTCCCTTTTGCAGTGACCATGCAGTGATCGTTGGTGCGCAGGCGAATATAGCAGACCACCGCTTGCGCCACCGGCCAAGGATTAATTTCCCGTCTCATTAGCGACTCTTTCGGATATAGATTCTTTTACCGAGACTTCTTTCTTTGAATTTGGCAAAAAAGTCTGGCTTGTCATTTCGTTGCGGTCCGTGACGGTGTTGCACGACAGGGTTATGCCCGCGGAATCATCGCAAACACTTCATCGCCAAAGCGTTTGCGCGCCTCCTCGTGCAGCGGCTGGACCGCGCGCACGAAGGCGCTGCGCGCATCCGGCGTGAGTTCCACCACCTCGCCGCCTGCGGCTGCGATGGCTTTACGCGCGGCGGCGTCTTCCGCCACTGTGAGTTCGCGCTGCGCCAGCACCGCGGTGCGCGCTGCCGCTCGCATGCCGTCTTGAAGCGCCCTGGGCCAGCGCTCGAACTGCGCGCGATTCATGTAGATGCCGCGCGACAGGTAACAGTGTGCTGACAGCGTGTGATAGCGATGCACGGTGTGTGCGCCGTAATCCACCGTGTTCGCCAACGGGTTTTCCTGTGCGTCCACCGCGCCCGACACCACCGCTTCCAGTCCCGGCTTGAGATCGAGCGGGCACGGCACTGCGCCCATCAGCTCAAAGCTGCGGCGATGAATTTCGCCAGGCATCAGACGCACCTTCATGTCTTTCAGGTCAGCCAGCGTGTGCACCGGCCGCAGCCGGTTGGAAATATGGCGGTAACCGTTTTCAAAATAGCCGAGCACGAGATAGCCGGGGATGCGTTCCTCGATCTTCTGTGTCATCCACGCGCCGAGCGCGCCGTCCATGGCCGCGCGCGCCTGCGCCACGCTGTCAAACAGGAACGGCAAATCGGCGAAATCCAGTTCCGGCACGCGATCGGCGAGATAACTCGTGGACTGGTAGGCCAGTGACAGCACACCATCTTCCGCCATCCACAATAAATCGGCGCCCTTGTAGCCGAAATCCATCACGTTCCACACGTAATGCACAGCGACATCGCTGCCGAACTGCGTGGATACAGCATCACCCATCACTTTCATGCCGCGGCTGCAGGTGGTGGAGGGCGGGCCGTAGCCGCCCATGGTGATGCGGATGGGGTTGCTCATATTGAGAATTTTCCAAGGGTCAAAGCGCAATTCTAACCGAGGCGCCGACAGAATTAACGTCGGGTGTTAACATCTTCATGGGAGGCAAGAATGTCCAATGAACTAAGTAAACCCGCAGCGGATGTGTTTGAAGCTGCCCGCACGCGGCGCTCGATACGCGCCTACACCTCCGATGTTATTCCGCTGCACACACTGCGCGAAATTGTTGAATTGGGGAAGCACGCGCCCAGCGGCTCCAATATTCAACCGTGGCGCGTGCATGTTGTGACTGGCGCCACGTTGAAACGTTTGGGGGGAGCGATCCAGCAGGCATTTCTGACGGGTGAAACAGGCCATCAGCGCGACTACAACTATTACACCGAGCCGATGGAAGAGCCATATCTCGCGCGCAAGCGGCAATGCGGCTGGGGCTTGTATGGCACGCTCGGCATCGGGCGCGGCGACCACGAAAAATCCAACGCGTATCGCGCCGGTAACTATGTATTCTTCGGCGCGCCGGCGGGACTGGTGCTGACCATTGACCGCACACTCGAAATCGGCAGTTGGTTTGATTACGGCATGTTTGCGCAGACGCTGATGCTCGCTGCGCGGGCGCGCGGGCTGCATACCTGCGCCGAAGCCTCGATTGCCAGTTATCCGGACATCGTGCGGCGCGAACTGGGCATCACCCGTGACTGGACGGTGATGTGCGGCATGGCTATGGGGTACGCACAGGATGATGCCGTGGTAAATACCTTTCAGCCGCCGCGCATCGCGGTGGATGACTACGCGATGTTTTATGAGTGATGGTTGGGTGAAGGCCACGAAATTGTCGAGCGCATGAAAACACTATTGATCGTGTTTCATAGCATGACCGATGGCGCTCGGCAGATGGCCGCGGCCGCGGCGCGCGGCGCTGCCGCAGAGCCGGGCGTGCAGACGCGCCTGTTGGCAGCGCGCGAGGCGGGGCCGGACGATGTGCTGCAAGCGCAGGGCTACATTTTTGTGACGCCGGAAAATCTTGCAGCCATGTCCGGCATCATGAAAGACTTTTTCGACCGCACCTACTACGCGGCGCTGGATCGGATAGTCGGGCGCGCGTACGCCACGCTGATCTGCGCGGGCAGCGATGGCGAAAATGCGGTGCGCCAGATCGACCGCATCTGCACCGGCTGGCAGCTGCGCCAGGCGGCGCAAGCGGTAATCGTGTGCACGCATGCGCAAACGCCGGAAAAAATTCTGGCGCAAAAAACGATTATGCCGGACCAGTTGCAGCGCTGCGAAGAAACCGGCGCGGCGCTGGCGGCGGGTTTGGCATTGGGGATATTCTGATGACACGGAAACGGCTTTGGTTGGTGATGTTCACTCTCGTGATCGGCGCTTGCACATCGCTGCCGCAGCAAACTGGCCTGCCGCAGTACACGCGCCTGCCGCTGATCGAACGGCCCTCGCCGAACTTTGGCGCGCGGCGGCCGAACTTCGTAATTATTCATCACACGGCCGACGACTCCGCCGAAGACTCGCTGCGCACGCTGACCACGCCACGGTTCGAAGTGAGTTCGCATTATCTGATCGGCCGCGACGGCACCATTTATTACCTGGTGGATGAGTTAGCGCGCGCCTGGCACGCGGGCGATTCGTACTGGGGTGGCACCACGGACCTCAATTCGGCTTCCATCGGCATCGAGCTTGACAACAATGGCGCTGAGCCGTTTGCCGAACCGCTGATCGATGCCCTGCTGTTGTTGCTGGCCGATATCAAGGGGCGCTACAAAATTCCGGCGGCGAATTTTCTGGGGCACGGCGATATTATTCCAGGGCGCAAGGTGGACCCCAGCCGTTACTTTCCGTGGCAGCGGCTGGCGCAGCACGGCTTCGGCGTGTGGTGCGATGCGCCTTATCCGGTTGCGCCGCCGGTGCAGGACGATGCGCTGCTGCTCGCAGCGCTCGGTTACGATGTCACGCGGCTTGATCCCGCCAAGGCCGCATTCAGGCGACGCTTTTTGGCGGAGGAGAGTGCGAGCGCATTGACCGACAGCGAGCGCGCATTGTTGCAATGTTTGATCGCGCGCAAGCGGGAATAGCTAACCCCGCCTTCCGTAGCGTGCGCTATGCGCACGGCCACCCATACGCCACGCGCGACGCCTGCTGCGGTTGATCGCGCGCACAGCGCACGCTACGGATTCGCGGATGAATTCCCAGTGAGATGGCCCGGAACCGCTCCCGGTCGAAAGCGTTCCTGCTCTACGAAATTAATCTAACTTATTGTTTTATAAAGATTTATTATTATTTTCGCTTGCCGCCATCCAGCGCCGCACCGCACCGTTCATCAGCCACACCAGCACGCCCAAAATAATCAGCGCAATCAATCCGCGCATCGCACTGGCGAGAAACGCCGCGTCGATGGTCGGAAACGGAAATTTCCACAACTGCTCACCCCGTTCCAGCATCCAGTGCCAGCTGGTGTGCGCCACCAGTGCCGACAGAATAATGATGCCGAGTTTTTCGGCCAGCGCGTGTTTGAACAGCAGCGCGAGCAGCGGCAGCAGCACAAACAGCACCGCAAGCTGGCCGATTTCGACGCCGATATTGAATGCCAGCAGCGAGGTGAGCAGATGATCTCCCGCGAATTGCAGCGATTCACGCAGCGCGAACGAGAAACCAAAGCCATGCACCAGCCCAAACGCGAAGCTGATGATCCAGCGGCGCTGGATGTTGCTGCCTACAATATTTTCCAGCGCCATGTAAATGATGGTGAGCGCGATCATCAGTTCGATCAGCGGCGCAAACCATAACGCGTCCGGCACGAAGCCGAACGCGGCGGCGATCAGTGTGATCGAATGCGCGATGGTAAACGATGTCACAATCACGATCAGCGGCCGCATTTGTCGAAACGGAATAATCAGGCACAATAAAAACAGCAGATGATCGGTGCCCTCGAGGATATGCCAGAAGCCGCTGACCACGAATCGCCACGCTGCCTGATGCCAGCGCGGATCAAGCACTACCCGCCCCGGATCACCGTGAAACTCGAACGCGCGCGTATCCACACCAGGCGGTAGAAAGCGCAGCGCGGTGGAAACTTTTAACCCCAGGCGATCCACGCGCGCGCGCACGGCGAATTGCGAGCGCTCGGACTGAATCGGGTATTCGAGCAGCACGTCGAGCAGTTGCTGGTTCCAATACAGATCAAGGCTGTCCGCGAGCGGCGGGCTTTGGAGATTGGCCAGCGCCGATGGGTATGCCGTAAATGAGGTATCCGATGGCAGCGCTACGCGCACGTGTACGAGGCGCGGCACGGGCAGGCGCGTGTCGTATTCAAAAATGTCGAGGCTGTCGATCAGCCATTGCCTGGCCGCGTGGCGCAGCGCTGCATCGGCTTTGGAGACCACCAGATAACCCGGCCCGCGTTTGGGGAAATCCACTTCGCGCAGCGCCGACATCGGCGCGCGTATCAGTACTTCGAGTTTGTTGCCGGCAGGCTTGACAAAAATGTTCAGCCGCACATCGGCGGGGATGTCGTGCGCCCACGCCGGCAGGCTGGTGAGCGCCATGGTGACCCACAAAAATATTTTCAACATTGACGGCCAGGATGAACAGGACAAACGGCATTGATTTTATCCTGTAAATCCTGCTCATCCTGTAAACGCCGTGAAGTTTCTGCTGCAGGCAATGCGAAATAGCCGTGCGTATAATGGCGGCAGAGCAATCCTGTCATGCGCTTATTCAAGGGGACATCATGAACTTTCGCGGATTGAAACGTAACCACATTGTCGGCGCATTGCTTGCAATGAGCGTTGGCGGTTTGGGCATCGCTCAGGCGCTCCTGCATAACAAGGCCGCAGCGCAGCGCGACACCGTGCAGGCGCCGATGTTCGAAGTCGATCCGCTGTGGCCCAAGCCGCTGCCCAATGGCTGGCTGCTGGGTATGGCGATCGGCGTGTGGGTGGATGAGCAGGATCATGTGTGGATTATTCACCGCAGTTCGGCGACCCTGCACAACAATGAAAAAGGCGCGGAACTCAAACCGCCCATCGCGGAATGCTGCCGCGGCGCGCCGCCGGTGTTGCGTTACGATCCCGCTGGCAATCTGGTGGGTTCCTGGGGCGGACCGGGTGAAGGCTACGAGTGGCCATTGTCAAACCACGGCATCACCGTCGATCACAAGGGCAATGTATGGATCGGCGGCAATGGCAAAGCCGACGCGCATGTGCTGAAGTTCACCAAGGAGGGCAAGTTCCTGATGCAGGTCGGCAATCTGGGCAAGAACGCGGGCAGCAACAACCAGGAAAATTTCGGACGCGTGGCCAAGATCTGGATCGACCCCAAAGCCAACGAGGCCTATATCGCCGACGGTTACCAGAACAAGCGCGTGGCGGTGATCGACGTGGATAGCGGCAAGATGAAACGCTATTGGGGGGCGTATGGCAATAAACCCGACGACAGCCCTCAGGGGCCTTACGATCCCAAGGCGCCGCCCGCGCAACAATTCCGCAACCCGGTGCATTGCGCCGATTTGTCGCACGACGGATTGCTGTACGTGTGTGATCGTCAGCACAACCGTTTGCAGGTGTTCAAGCCTGACGGCACCTTCGTCAAGGAACAGTTCTACGCCAGGAACACGCTCGCGTCCGGCTCGGTGTGGGACATCGCATTTTCAAAAGACCCGCAGCAGCGCTTTATTTTCATGGCCGACGGGCAGAACGAGCGTGTGCGCATCATCGTGCGCGAAACGCTGGAAGAATTGACCGCGTTCGGCGATGGCGGCCGCCAGCCGGGTATGTTCTATGGCGTGCATAGCGTTGCCACCGATTCCAAGGGCAACCTCTATACCACTGAAACCTACGAAGGCAAGCGCCTGCAAAAATTTGTATACAAGGGCATAGGCCCGGTGGCACGCGGTAATCAGGGGGTGTTGTGGCCGAAGCGGTAAATGGCATGCTAATAATGCGGTGGAATCTCATCGCTTAAATTACGCGGCTCGTTGGGCAAGGCTGCGCGCACCTGCTCGCGTAGCACAACGATTTCCCGTTGCAGTTGTTCAATCTGACGTTGCTGGCGATATACCGTTTCGTTCAACGTTTCCAGTAAATCTTCCGCAAGACTGAGTTTGCTTTCAATTTTTTCAAAGCGCTCATCCACGGCGTTGTGTTCCCCTGCGTTTATTCGCCACGGATATTCGCGTCCTTGATGAGTTTTGCCCACATCGCTGTTTCGGCGTGCTTGAGCGCTGCGTATTGCTGTGGCGTGGTGGTTGCGGGCGCGTAACCGATTTTATGCATTAACTCGATGACCTCCGGTGTTTGCGATGCCTTCATGGTTTCGGCGTAAATCCGCTGGATGATGTGGCCCGCTGTGCCGGCGGGCGCTTCCAGACTGTTCCACGCCTGCACGTTGAATCCCGCAAAGCCGGACTCGATCATGGTGGGCAGTTCGGGCACCAGCGGTGCGCGCGACAGGCCCGTAACCGCCAGCGCGCGCAGCCGACCGGCACGAACCTGCGTCAGCGTTGCGGCGAAACTGCCAAAGATCATCTGCGCTTCGCCGGCAAGCACCGCGGTCGCAGCCGGAGCACCCCCTTTGTAGGCGATGTGTACGATATTCAATCCGGCGCGGCTTTTGAACAGCTCGGCCGTAAGGTGCAGCGGGCTGCCGACACCGCCCGACGCATAGTTCAGGCTGCCGGGTTTCGCCTTGGCGAGCGCCACCAACTGGCTGACCGAAGAGGCGGCAACCTGTGGATGCACGGCCAGCATAAAAGCCGCCGTTACAAACTGTGTGATCGGCGCAAAGTCCCTGATCGAATCGTACGGCAGCTTTAATAAACTGGGCGTGGCGGTCACAAAGGTGGATGACCCCATCAACAGCGTGTACCCATCGGGCGTCGATTTGGCAACGAGGTCGGCGGCGAGTATGCCGCCCGCGCCCGCGCGATTGTCGATCACTATCGGCTGGCCGAGCGCCTGACTCATCCGCGGAAAAATTGCCCGCGCCACGGCGTCGGTACCGCCCCCCGGCGGAAACGGCAGCACCATGCGTATGGGCTTATCGGGATAGGATTGGGCTTGGGTGACTGCTGGGCTTGCCGCGAGCAATATCGCAGCGGCTGTTGCTATAGCGCGTAGGGCGCAATCCCTATTGCGCCGCATGGCTGCTTTGCAAATTGCATTCGGCGCAATGGGATTGCGCCCTACGCGGGCTGAGGTCAATACCGAGATCAACACGAAAGTGAGCCTTGAGCTTGTGTTAATGGCAGTTTCCGTTTCAGTTGACGTTGATCTTCGCCGCCTTGACCAGCGCGGCGTTGGTGCCGATTTCGGTTTTGATGTAGGCGTCGAACGCGCGCGGGGTCATCTGCATCTGTTCGGCACCGAGTTTCGCCATGCGCTCGGTGATGTCCGCCGCCTGCAGTGTCTTGATGGTGTTGTGGTGAATTTTGGCAAGGACGCCGTTGGGCGTTTTCGCCGGCACGGCCATGCCGACCCAGAAGTTGTAATCCGAATTCGCCACACCCGCTTCCAGCGTGGTGGGCAGATCGGGCAGCGCTGACGAGCGCCTGCTGCTGCCCACCGCGAGGCCCAGCAGCCGGCCATCCTTGATGAACTGCAGCACTGAAATCACCGGGCAAAAATAAATATCCACGCGCCCCGTGATGACTTCGGTCAGCGCTTCGGGTGTGCCTTTGAACGGCACATGCACACCTTCGAGCCCCGCACCGAGGCGAAAGCGCTCGGCATTCAGTTGCGTGGCGCTGCCCGCGCCGGCGGAGGCATAGGTCAATGAACCGGGCCTGGACTTCGCTCCGGCGATCAGCTCCTTGAGCGAGCGCACGCCTTTCGAGGGCGCGATGATCAACACATTGGGCAGATTGGCGAGCGGCGTGATGCCGGAGAAATCGCGCACCGTGTCATACGGCGTATTGGGATAGGTGATGGGCGTGACGGTGTACGAGGACGAATGCACCAGAATGGTGTAACCATCGGGGTTGGCCTTGGCCGCCACTGCCATGCCGATAGTGCCGCCGGCGCCGGGGCGATTTTCTACCACGATGGTTTGTCCCAATTGCGTGCTGAGCCGTTCGCTGACAATACGCCCCACCGCGTCGGTGGCGCTACCGGGCGTGAACGGCACCACCACGCGCAGCGTTTTGTTGGGCCAGCCGGGTGCGGAATCGACGGATTGCGCATGGGCAATCTGCGTCAGCGCCGACAACGTCAGGGTTGCTGCAAGCTTCATCATGGATGTTCCTTCTGTATGCAATCGGCACGAAGGCGAAATGCCTTCTGCGCGGTGTCGCACAGTATCAGGTTTTTCTGCGTGGGCGTGAAGTGCGCATTCCTACGACGAGCGTGGGCATGGTGGTTTTACTTTTCGTTCACACAGCAACTCACAGCAAGAAATACACCAATCCTGTCGTTCCCGCCTGCGCGGGAACGACACGAGGAAAAAGCCTTTCACTTTTTTCCCCGGGCAGCTTTGATCGTACGCCAAAGCGCATCCTGCGTCATCGGCAAACTATCCAGACTCACGCCCAGTGGCGCGAGCGCGTCGTTGACGGCACTGGCAACGCCGGCGGGCGCGCCCAGATAGCCGCCTTCGCCCGATCCTTTCTGGCCGAAGGTGGTGAGCGGCGAGGGCGTGCAATGATCGACGATGCTGATCGCCGGAATTTCCATCGCGCTGGGGATCAGGTAATCCATGAAGCTGCCGCTCAGCAGCTGGCCGTCGTCGCCGTAGACGAATTTTTCATAGAGTGCCGCGCCGATGCCATGCGCAATGCCGCCGTAGGTCATGCCATGCACGATATCGGGGTTGATCATCACGCCGCAGTCGTGCCCGCACACGTAGCGCTTGATTTCAGGGCGCGCGGTGTCGGCATCGATTTCGACATACACAACATGCGCCTCAAAGGAATAGCACGGATAAATCTGCACCACGCCGTCAGCGGAAGGCAGGGCGCCGCCGGTCGGCACCTGCCATACAAATTTCGCCTGCAGGCCGGGTTCCACACCCGGCGGCATCTGATGAAATTTGCGGTGTGCAATGGCGATGAGGTCGTCCCACGTCAGGCGTTTGTCGGGATGGCCGCGCACCGATACGCCGCCGTCCGCGTACTCCGCGGATTCGATGCTGCAACCGAGATTGTGTGCGGCGATCTCGATCAGTGTTTCGCGTATCTTGCGTGCCGCGCCTGCCGCAGCACCCCCGAGCATGATCGCCATGCGGCTGCCGACCGGGCTGTTTGACGGCAGTGCCGATAACGAATCGGCGCGCACCACGCGTATCAATTCAGGATCGCGTTCGAGAATTTCGCCGATCACGGTGGACACCAGCGTTTCGTGGCCCTGGCCGGCGGATGAAGTGTTCATCACGCCGGTAATCGACCCCGATAAATCCACGCGCACCAGACACGAATCCATCCAGGTGGTGGTGTCGTTTTTGGGGTTAAACAAGGGCTCGAATGCTGAATTGCCGCCGCTGGGTTCAAGGCAGGTTGCGATGCCGATGCCCGCGAGGCGGCCTGCGGCGCGCGCCTGATCGCGCATTTTGATCAGCGCCGGATAATCCGCCGCGTGCAGCGCCTTGTCGAGCACCGTGTGATAGTCGCCGGAGTCATAGCTTGATCCACTGGGAATGCGATAGGGAAACTCTTCCTTCGCAATGAGATTCTTGCGGCGCAGCGCAATGCGATCCATGTTGAGATGGCGCGCGATGTGATCCATGGTGCGCTCAATCGCGTAATTGGTGGGCGACTGGCCGAAGCCGCGCACCGCCTCCTGCGGCGTTTTGTGGGTCAGCACCGAAATCGGTTCGTACTCGACGGCTTTGATGCGGTAGGGGCCGCAGATCGCCGATACCGGCTTGCCGAGTTGCAGCGGCGCGCGGCTGGCATGGGCGCCGACATCATCCAGCGCGCGAATTTTCAGCGCGCGCACCGTGCCGTCGTTGTCGAATGCGGCCTGCATGTCAAAAATACGATCCGGCCCCTGCATGTCGCCGCCGCGCATGTTTTCGAGCCGGTCTTCGATAAAGCGCACCGGCGTGCCCAGCTTGCGCGCGAGATAGCCCACCAACACCGAGTGCTTGATGCCGCGTTTGACGCCGTAGCTGCCGCCGACATCAACATCAAAATGCACACGCAGCGCGTTACCCGGCAGCCGCAACGCGCGCGCCATCTGATCGGGGAACTTCGGCGTCTGAATCGACGCCCACACATTGAGCACTTGCTGACCGGCATCCCACTGTGCGGCTACGCCAAAGGTTTCGATCGGCACCGTCGAACTGCGCCCCCACACCGCGCGCAATGAAATCCGCTGGTCGGCTCGTGCAAACGCCTCATCGACCGCACCCCATACAAAGCGCCGCTGATACAGCACATTGGAGCCGTGCGCCGGATGCACCAGCGCACTGCCCGCGCGCGCGGCCTGTTCCGCATCGATCACATGCGGCAGCACTTCATAATCGACTTCAACCAGCTCCGCTGCATCCTCGGCCAGCGCGCGCGTGTCGGCGACTACCGCCACCACCCATTCGCCGGAATAACGCACCAGCTCTTGCGCCAGTGCGTAACGCTGCACTTGCGGCGCATCAATGCCTTGCGCAAGTGCGTCGGTGGCAGCGCAGAACTCTTCACCGGTCAGCACATAATGCACACCCGGCGCTGCACGCGCGGCAGCGCTGCGGATGGCGGTGATGCGCGCGCTCGCATGCGGCGAAGCCACGATCGCCACGTGCTTCATGCCGGGCAGCGCGATGTCGGCCACATAACGGCCACGGCCGGTCACAAAACGCGGGTCTTCGCGGGTGCGGCGCTGCGTGCCGATGTAGCGGAAGCCGTAGGGGCTGTTCATCCCTCTCCCCCCGGGAGAGGGACCGAGGGTGAGGGAAGGATGTAGGGTTGTCTTGCTTGTCAAAATGAACCTATTGATCTGATAGCCGTTCAGCAGCAAGCTGCACCGCATCCAAAATCTGCTGATAACCGGTGCAGCGGCACAGGTTACCGCCGATGGCCTCGCGTATCTGTGTTTCGCTTGGACGCGCCACCGTATTCAGCAGGCCTTGCGCGGCAATCAGCATGCCTGGGGTGCAATAGCCGCATTGCAGCCCGTGCATCTGGCAAAAACTGTCTTGCAGCACACTTAACGTGCCATCGGCGTTGGCCAGACCTTCGACCGTGGTTACGCTATGGCCGTGGGCCTGCACCGCAAACATCAGGCACGAACGCACCGGTTCGCCGTCGAGCATGATCGAACACGCGCCGCAGATGCCGTGTTCGCAGCCGATGTGCGTGCCGGTGAGCATGAGTTCGTCGCGCAGCCAGTCTACCAGCGACAGCCGCGCCGCCACTTGTGCGTGGCGCATGACGCCGTTTACCTCAACCGAAATCGCGTGGAGTTTTTCGTTCATGAATTTTGAATCATCAGGCTATCGCGAAGCTAGTACACCCACACTGTCGTTCCCGCGAAGGCCGGAACCCATGCGATGTCGCATATGGCACGTGTGTTATGGGTTCCCGCCGCAGCCTGCCCTCGAATGATTTTATCGGGGGCGGGAACGACAGTGATGAAGGTTTTCATGCGACTCATTTTCTTTCCATCCGATCGTCGGCACGAGTACGTGCGTCACGCAACGCGCGCGCCGCAAGCGTTTCTGCCAGGTGGCGGCGATAGTCGGCACCCGCGTGCAAGTCTGTGGAAAACTCTACTTCGGCAGCAGCGGCGTGTGCAGCGTCGACTATTGTTTGTTCGTCGAGGTGCGTGCCCGCGAGACGTGCGGCAATTTTCGGAAAAACCAGCGGTGTCGAACTCCCGCCGCCAATGCCAAAGGTTGCACGGACGCAACGCCCTTCAGCGTCAACTGCCACCTGTGCGGCTGCCGCGACAATTGCGAAGTCGCCGTGCCTGCGGCTGGTTTCAGTGAATGCCGATCCGGTGCGTGATTCGTTCCACACAGGCCAATGAATTTCCTCCAGGCATTCGTCTGCTTTTGCCGCAGTGGTCAGCGGCGCCATGAAAAATTCCGCTGCGGTCAATGCGCGCACGCCATTCACCGAGCGCAGCATCAGCGTAGCGCCCAGCACTTGCGCTGCCAGCGGCAGTTCGGCGGCAGGGTCGGCATGCATCAGGCTGCCGCCCACCGTGCCGCGATTGCGCGTCTGACTATGCCCCACCCACGCCAGTGCCTGCGTAAGCAGGGGCACGCGCCCCGCCAGTACGGTGTCGCGTTCAATCACGCATTGCCGTGTGCATGCGCCGGTGCGCGCGACGTTGGTTTCCAGAGCGACAAATTTAAGTGCGGCGATTTCATTGATATCGACAAGCTGGCTGGGCCGGCTGAGGCGCATCGCCATCATCGGCACCAGACTTTGGCCGCCAGCAATCAGCTTGGCATCGTCGCCGTGCGTGCGCAGCAGTGCGCAGGCTTCGGCGACTGAGGTGGCGCGCACGTAATCGAAAGAGGCTGCTTTCAAGACGCGGTCACTTGCACGATTGGGTTTTTGTTCATCCGGGATCCGCGCAAGCCGCAAACCAATTCTGTCGTTCCCGCGAAGGCGGGAACCCATAACACCGTGCTATATGCCGCATCGTATGGGTTCCCGCCTTCGCGGGAACGACAGGGAGGAAAGTGGTGTGCAATTTGGTATTCAGTTGCAAGGTTCGTTTCCCGGTGATATCCAGAAAATAGTTTAATGAACCTGATTGAACGGAGTGTAACTGCGCGACGTGCGTTCCCGCTAATCGATTTTCATGCCCGACGCCTTGACCACCTTGCCCCAGCGCGCGATTTCGCTGCGCATTTTTTTGCCGAGATCTTCGGGTGAGGTCAGTGCGGGTTCCACACCGGCGGCAATGAGTCTGGCGCGGATGTCGTTATCGCGCAGCGCGGCGGCGAATTCGCTGTACAGCCGCTGCACCACGGCCGCGGGGGTTTTTGCCGGTGCAAATATGCCGCTCCAGCCTTCGGATTCATAGCCGGGCAGCCCCGCTTCGGCGATGGTCGGCAGATCGGGCAGCACCAGCGAGCGTTTCGCATTGGTCACGCCCAGTGCGCGCAGCCTGCCCGCTTTGATGAACGGCACCACCGCGGGCGCGCTCAAAAAAGCCAGTTGCACTTGTCCGGCGACTTGTTCGACCGCCGCCGGCCCGCCGCCCTTGTACGGCACGTGCAGCAGCGTGATGCCGGTCATGGTTTTCAGTAACTCGCCCGCGAGATGCGACGGCGAGCCGTTGCCCGCCGAGCCGTAGGTGAGTTGGCCGGGACGCGCTTTCGCCAGCGCGATGAGTTCTTTTACCGTTTTCACTGGCAGCGACGGATGCGCGGTGAGTATGCTGGTGGTGATGAAGAGCTGCGCGACTGCTTCAAAATCGCGGATCATGTCGTAAGGGATTTTTGGAATCAGGCTGACGTTAATCGCGTTGGTGACGGTGCAGTTCAACAGCGTGTAACCGTCGGGCGGCGCTTTGGCAACGATATCCGAGCCGATGATGCTGGACGCACCCCCGCGATTTTCGATGATGATGTTGTGGCCCAGCGCTTCGGAAATTTTAGGACTGATGATGCGCGCGGTGATATCGGTGGGGCCACCGGCGGGGAAGGGCACGATGAGGCGGATAGGCTTCGATGGATATGCCTGTGCCTGGGCGCCGCATGCGGCAATGCATGCGGCGGCGAGCAGCATCGAGTTGAGTGAATATTGTAGGTATATCATAAGTATTTGTTTTGAAACGATATTTTATGTTTGGTATCCCCTGGTTATTCACTGCTGTTTCATGCCGGCTGCCCTGGTCACCTTACCCCAACGCTCCCATTCGCGGTCAATTTTTGCCGCGAGTTTTTCTGGCGTGAGTGTTTCGAGTTCGACGCCCGCGTTTATCAGTCTTGTTTCGACTTCCGGCGTGCTGATGGCTTTGACCGATGTGCGATGCAGGTATTCGATGATGGCGCGTGGCGTGCCGGCGGTGGCGAATACCGCGTACCACGAGCCGACGTCGTAACCCGGCAGCGTTTCAGCAATCGTTGGCATGTCCGGCAACAGCGACACACGCTTTGCGCTGCTGACCGCTAACAAGCGCAGTTGTTTTTGCTTCACATACGGCATGCCCGACGACAGGCCCGAAATCATGACTTCGATCTCACCCGACATGAGTCCGATCAACGCCGCGCCGGCGCCTTTGTAAGGCACATGCACGATGTTGATGCCCGCCAGCATTTTCAACATCTCGCCCGCGAGGTGCGAAGTCGCGCCCAAACCCGACGAAGCGAAGTTGATCGTGCCGGGCCGCGCTTTCGCGCGCGCGATAAGTTCCTTGACCGACTGCACCGGCATCGGCGGATGCACCATCAACCCCAGCGGACTGTTGCCGATCAGTGCCACCGGCGTGAGATCCTTGCGCGCATCAAAAGTGAGTTTGACCAGATGCGGCGCGACCGCGATGGTGCCGTTTGCCGCGACCAGCAGCGTGTAGCCATCGGCCGGCGCGCGCACCGTGATTTCGCCGGCGATGGCGCCACCGGAACTCTGCCGGTTGTCGGTGACCAGTTGCTGGCCAAGCAGCTCGGCCATGCGCGCGCCGTAAATGCGCGCGACGATATCGGTGGGACCGCCAGCTGCTTGCGTGACAAGCATGCGGATTGGACGATTGGGATAACCCTGCGGCGCGCCGACGATTTGCGCGCAGGCGTAACCGCTCGCACTCAGCGCGGCGGCGAACAAGAAAAATTGTTGTCCTGTGTAAGGCATAAAGATATCAATAGAAACAATAAGTTACAACCACGTCACATCGTAGCGTGCGCCATGCGCACGATCAATAAAAAAATTCTTTCGCGCACCGCTATCAAGAACAACACTACGCGATTCTATTACGAGTCGCGCGCCAGCGGCGTGATCAACCGGTTTAAACTACGACAATGACCACAGACTACAACACCATCAGCGACGATGCGTTCCGCGCGCAGGTGCGGACATTTTTTGAGGCCGAGTATCCGCAGGAACTGCGCTACGTCCTGCGCCGCGCGCGCTGGGCGGAGATGAAAGACTGGTGGGTGCGGCTCTACCACAAGGGCTGGGTCGCGCCGAACTGGCCAAGTGAGTGGGGCGGCATGGGCCTCGATGCCGGCAAGATGCTGATCTACATGGAAGAGATGGAGCGTCACGGTGTCGCGCGCCCGCCCGATCAGGGCATCACGCATATCGGGCCCATCATCATGCGTTTTGGCACCGACGCGCAAAAGCAGCACTATCTGCCGCGCGCGTTATCGGGCGAACACATCTGGTGTCAGGGTTACTCTGAGCCGAATTCCGGTTCCGATCTCGCGAGTTTACGCACGACTGCGGTAATCGATGGCGACGACTACGTCATCAACGGCCAGAAAATCTGGACCTCGCTGGCACAGGACGCCACTCATTGTTACGTGCTGGTGCGCACGGATCCCAAAGCCAGGAAACAGCAGGAAGGCATCAGCCTGTTTCTGGTGGATTTCAAAACGCCGGGCATTACGCTGCGGCCCATCGTCAATCTCGCGGGGCATGCTGAATTTTGCCAGGTGTATTACGACGCTGTGCGCGTGCCGAAAGACAATCTGGTGGGTGAATTGCACCAGGGCTGGAGCGTGGCCAAGGCGCTGCTCTCGTTCGAGCGTCTGTCCATCGGCAGCCCGCGCCGCCCGGCGTATGCGTTGCAGCGGCTGGCCATGGTGGCGCGTGCGCGCGGGCTGTTTGCCGACCAGGGATTTCTCGATCGCTACACGGCGTTGAAGCTCGACATCGAAGACCTTGGTTCGCTCTACGGGCGCTACGTCGAACAGGTGAAGCGCGGCGAAGCGCTGGGCGCCGATGTGTCGATGCTGAAAATCTGGACCATGGAAACCTGGCAGCGGCTTACCGAACTGCTGGTCGATACCGGCGCGGAAGAGGGTGTGCTTGAAGGCCTGCGCGATTTCGGCGGCGCGGATGGCAAAGTTGAGATCGATATGCTGACCTCGTTCTATGTGTCGCGCCCCGGCACCATCTACGGCGGCAGCAGCGAAATCCAGCGCAATATCCTGTCGCGCTATGTGCTGAAGCTGCCACTGTAGCGCGGCGCACGGCAGCGCGTCAGGCGCAGAATTTATCTGCGAAAATTGCAGAAGCTCTGCTCCTGCAATGCAGAAGGTAGTGCGAATTTCCGAATGTCGGGTCTTCTGCGGAAAAGCCGGAGTCACGCGCCGGCAGCGGATAATAACGCCGTGGGGATATTGCCGGAGGTAACTCACGGTCAGTCGTATCTATTCAGCATCAGCGAAAAGTCAAAAACATCCCTCACCCGGCGCTACGCGCCACCCTCTGCTCCGCTTCAAGTGTTCCCTTGTCCCGAAGGGCGAGAGTTTATTCCCCTCTCCCTCCGGGAGAGGGGCTAGGGGTGAGGGAAGATGTTGATTCCGTCGTTCACGCTGAATAGTTACGCTCAGTCTTTGTAACCGGGGTCGAGTCGTTCGGCGAGACGCAAACACGCTGCCCAATCCCTGCCGCCTCTTTTGCCGCTACGCGTGATCTGGCTGTGGGCGTATTCGCAGGCTTCCTTGCTCGGGAGCGTGTAATTGCCCTCGCCCGCCGCCAGCGCCGCGACCTGACCCTGACAGGCCATTTCGAGAAAGTGATGCGTGACGACGCATTCCGCAACGCCTTCGCCGCAGACGAGGACACCGTGATTGCGCAAGATCATAACCGAGCCGCCATCGAGATCGCGCATCAGCTTTGGCGTCATGTCGTGGTCAAACTCCAGGCCTTCGAATTCATGGTATTTCACTTCGCCATAGAATCCCAGCGCATGCTGATTGATCGGCAGCAAGCCAAATTTATGCGCCGCCACGCCCATGCCGTTTATGGTATGCGTATGCAATGTCGCATTCAGGTCCGGGCGGCCCTTCAGCAGGCCGGCATGGATAATCAGCGCGCCGCCCCGAATGGTCCTGATGTCGGTGTCGGTCACCACGTTGCCGTCGAAATCGACTTTCAACAGGGAGGAAGCCGTCACCTCGCCAAACATCCAGTCTGCGCGCTTGACCAGCATGTGGTTCGGTTCTCCCGGCACCCGCAGACCAAAATGATTGTAAGTCATGTCGTCGACGCCGTAATGCGTCAGCACGCGGTGTCCGGCCGCGAGTTCGACACGGGCTCTCCACTCCTCGGGGCTGACCTGTTCGCGGACTGATTTTCCCTTCGCTACGAGTTGCATGGCCATGATGCGCATTCTCCTGAAGGCAGTGGATGCCCGCACTGAGTCCGCTACGGGCATGGGAATTTCAAACACCAATTGTTACCAGCCCGCAATCTAGCCCGCGCCCGGCGAACAGTCAACGGTGTGATATATTTACCCGCAGTCCACTTGCCGCAGGCTTGGAGTTCCATGGCTAGTCACGATCACGGTTCCGACCACGAACATGCGGAGGGCTCCGAGCTCTCCGACACGCAGTTGCGCGTGCGCGCGCTGGAAACCATACTGACCGAGAAGGGTTACGTCGATGCCGCCGCGCTCGACGCGATTATCGAGGCCTACGAAACCCGCATCGGGCCGCACCATGGCGCCCGCGTTGTCGCGAAAGCGTGGGCCGATTCCGGCTTCAGGAAGGCGCTGCTCGAAGATGCGTCAAAAGCGGTCGCAACACTCGGTCATGTCAGCCGCGTCGGTGAGCACCTGGTGGCCGTCGAGAACACGCCAAAGACGCACAACATGGTGGTGTGCACGCTGTGCTCCTGCTATCCGTGGGATCTGCTCGGCCTGCCGCCGGTGTGGTACAAGGCCGCCCCCTACCGCTCGCGCGCAGTGAAGGAGCCGCGCGGCGTGCTGGGCGATTTTGGCGTCACGCTGCCGCCTGACACCGCGATTCGCGTCTGGGATTCCACTGCCGAAACCCGCTTCCTGGTGCTGCCGCTGCGGCCGGCGGGCACTGACGGCTGGAGCGAAGAGCAACTCGCCGCGCTGGTCACCCGTGATTCGATGATCGGCACTGGCCTCGCGCGCGCCCCCGGGGAAGCAACCTGATGGACGGCATACACGACATGGGTGGCATGGATGGTTTCGGCCCGGTTAAGCCCGAGCGCGGCGAGCCGGTATTCCATGCAGCGTGGGAAGGCCGGGTGATGGCAATGACGCGCGCCATGGGCACTGTCACCGGGTGGACCATCGACATGCAACGCTACTCGCGCGAGCGGCTGGCGCCCCACATCTACCTCGCTGCCTCGTACTATCAGAAATGGTTGCTCGCGATGCGGCAGATGATGCTCGACCATGGCCTGATCGCTGCCGACGAACTCGCTGCAGGCCATGCGTTGCGCCCGGGCGCGCCGCTCAAGCGCGGCCCATTCACGCTGTCAAATGTGCAACGCGTGATGACGCGAGGCGCATTTGCCCGCGCGGCGGGCGCTGCCGCCCGTTTCAAAGCGGGCGACCACGTCCGCGCAAAAAATATCCACCCGCAGACACACACGCGGCTGCCGCGCTACGCGCGGGGACACGCCGGCGTGGTCGAGCGCGTGCAGGGGTGCCACGTATTTCCCGACACCGCGGCGGAGGCGCAGGGGGAACAGCCGCAGTGGCTCTATACCGTGGTGTTCGAGGGGCGCGAACTGTGGGGGCCGGATGCGGATCCGGCGCTCAGCGTTTCGATCGAGGCGTTCGAGCCCTATCTCGATCCGCTCTGATATGACAGCCGTTGATTCCGCGCTTGCGCGGCGCGTTGCCGAGGCGGTTCCCGGCATCCCGCACGATGACGAAGGCCCGGTATTTCGCGAGCCATGGGAGGCGCAGGCCTTCGCCATGACGGTGGAACTGCACAAGCGCGGCTTGTTCGCGTGGCCGGAATGGGCGGCGACGCTAGGCGCGGAGATTAAACGCGCGCAGGCAGCCGGAGATCCCGACACCGGCGAGACTTACTATCGGCACTGGCTCGCGGCACTCGAACGTATCGTCGCCGAGAAGGGCGTGACCGACACTCAAACTTTGGCGCGCTACGGCGAAGCCTGGGACCATGCTGCTGATCGCACACCCCACGGCATGCCAATCGAGTTGCGTCCGGACGACTTTCGCTAGTCGGGTTGTTACCCGCTCACTCCAATTTGCGCAGGCGCGGAACCCACAGCACTATGGCCAACATGATGAGTATGGCGACCACTGCGTAAGCACCCTGGGCGATTGGCGCACCAAAACGCTCCGCTGCTGCCCCCGCCAGTAAATTGCCAAACGGCAGGCTGATCACCACGCCGGTGCGTAGTCCCATTACGCGGCCGCGCATGGGCTGCGTCGTATTGCTCAATATCAAGGTGGCGATCATGGTCCAGCAGATCGCCTGGGCAAGCCCGGCCACAAACACCAGCGCCAGCGAAAGGTAATACCACGTGGACATCGCAAGCAGTAGCAGGGAAACCGGCCACAGCAGACCACCCAACACCAGCAGCCAACCCTTTCCCCTGAAGTTGCCCAGCATGACTACCCAGAGCCCGGCCAGCAGCGCCCCGAAACCCGCCATGGCAGTGAGCATCCCATAGCCGGTCGCACCCGCGTCCAGGATATAGCGGGCAAAAAGAGGGAGAAACGCATACCGGTATGGGGCAGCTAACAGGTTTAATAAAAAGGCCAGCACCAGTAACACGAAGACAGTCTGGTTGCCCCAAACATAGCTCAGGCCGCTGATCAGGCTCCGCCCCGGCGACTCTTGAACTGCAGGGGCTGACTGCTTCACGCTCTTCAGCCGCAACAGCACCACCACGTCCGCGAGATAGATGCCCGTGATCAGCCAATAGGCGCCGCTCATGCCAAATGCCGGGATCAGCAGCCCGCCCAGTGCCGGACCAATCACTACCGTAATCTCCGTAGCCACTGCACTCAGGGCGACAGCGTTGGTCAGATCTTCCCGGTTTACCAGGTCCGGTATGAGCGCCTGACGCGCCGGGTTGTCCAACGCCCAGGTCAGGCTGCTCACCAAGGATAGACCGATGATATGCTCCAGTGTGAGCCAGCCGTTAAGCAAAAGCAGCAGCATGGCCAGCGATACCGCCCAGTTCACCGCTGCCGCGATAATCAGCAGCAGCCGCCGGTCCATGCGGTCAGCGGCCACCCCCATAAACGGCGCCAGGATATAGCCGGCCATCTTGCTCCCGGCAACTATGCCCACCATAAGCGGGGACTCAGTCAGTTCCAGGGTGAGCCAGCCGACCACCACCATATCTGCCCAGCGCGCAGTAGAGGAAAGCAGGGTCGCCGTCCACAGCAGGCGAAAGTCACGATGGCGGAGGGCAGCAATCTGGTGCATACGGCCCAGCCGCGCTAAAATTCTTTGCGTCATCAAGTGCTCAGGTCTCTGTGTATTCCCTGGCTGAGCATCCATAAAAAGACGCTGCGATACCGCGGTGAAACAGGGCAGTGCGCAATACAAGGTCGGGCGCAGGTGGGCGCCGACGGCGAGTGGCTAATGTCACCGATGGTCTTCATCTACGTCAAGTTCTAAGTTCCAATTGGCCCAAGAAGATTCTTATCGGGCTATTGCGGGGTGTTCGACGCCGCAGAAAAGTCCATGCCCTGAAAGCAGTGATGGATGTCGGGTAGATTCAGGCGGCGCGCCATTGCCTGCCGTTCGGCCAGCGTTTGAAATTCCTGTCCCCGATGCGTTACATTCGGGGTTCTCTCCCATTTCCCGGTTTCATTGCAAGGAACACTGAATGTCCACCGCTACAATCGCTCCGGCCACGGAACGCACAACGATCGCCGGCATCGAGCTTGATGTCCTGCGCCGGGGCTCCGGCCATCCGCTGCTGCTGTTGCACGGCTTCCAGCACCTCGACCCCCGGCTGCCGCTGGTGGAGTTGCTCGCGCGTGATGCGCAGCTCATCGCACCTTCCCATCCCGGATTTGGCGGCTCCCCGCGCCCCACGGATTTCGGCACGGTCTACGACCTCGTCCATCTGTATCTGGAATTTCTCGACACCCTGCCCAAAGGCCCGGTGACGTTGATGGGTCTTTCCTTCGGCGGCTGGCTTGCCGCCGAGATCGCGGTGAAGGCGGGACGGCGCATCGACCGCCTGATCCTTGTCGATGCGCTGGGCATCAAGGTGAGCGACCGCGAGACCGCGGACATCCTCGATGTGTTCAACACCCATCCGCAGGAAGTGATACGCCACAGCTGGCACGCGCCCGACGCGTTCGCGCCCCGCTACGATGATATGGAGGATGACGAACTCATCACCCGCGCGCGCAACTGGGAGGCGCTTTGCCGCTACGGGTTTCACCCCTACATGTACAACCCGCAACTCAAGCGCTGGCTTGGAAGCATCAAGGCGCGCACGCTGGTGCTGTGGGGCGCCTCCGACGGCGTGGTGAAGCCCGCCTACGGCGAAGCCTACGCACGCCTCATCCCCGGCGCGCGCTTCGAGACCATCGCCGGCGCCGGACATCATCCCGAAATCGAACAGCCCGCGGCACTCGCCGCGCGCGTGCATGCCTTTTTGCAACCGTAGCCAGGACAGCGAACACCATGGATATTTGGTACCAGTGCGAAATTCCCTATCCCCACGTCCCTCAGGACGTCCTCGATCGCGCGCCCTCGGTGCGTGCGAGCCTGCCCAACCGTTATTGCGATCCCAGGATTGCCGCCAACCTGTTCGAGGAGTGCATCGACGAATTCCTGTTATGCGATGAGCGCGGGTTGAACGTAGTCGCGATCGAGCATCACGCCGGCATCAATTCGCTGCTGGCGGCGAACCCCATGCTGTTGGCGATCCTCGCGCGTCAGACGAAGAAGGCGCGCATACTCAGCCTGGGTACGCTGGTCACGCTGCGTCCGGACCCGGTGCGCATCGCCGAGGAGTACGCCACCGCCGACGTGATCAGCCGCGGGCGTCTGGATATCGGCTTCGTGAAATCCGGCGGTAGCGAGATGGCGTCGAGCAATATGAGCGCGCTGGACAACGGCGAGCGCTACTGGGAGGCGATTGATCTCATCTCCAAGGCGCTCACCCACCACGACGGGCCTTTCAGTTGGGAGGGCAAGCACTTCACCCATCGCCACGTGAACATCTGGCCACCCGCATTCCAGCAAACTCTGCCACGGATGTGGTCAGCCACCGGCGACGCATCCACCTCGGCCGACGTGGGCCGGCGCGGCATGGTGCATGCGCTGGTGCTGCGCGGACCCGAAGGCACGAAGGCCGCCTATGCGGCCAACCGCCGTGCGCGCGTCGAGGCCAACCTGCCGGCCTCGACCACGGAGCGCTTTGCGTATGCGGCGATGGTGGCGGTGGGCGACACCGAAGAGGAAGGCATGCGTCTGGGCGGCAAGCTGCTGTGGTTTCTCAACACCAGTATGAAATCCGCGCCGCAGTACGGCAAATTTCTCGCGGGCGTGGCGCCGCCCGAAGCAGCGCCGATGATCTACCGCACGAAGCCCCGAGCCGATGTCAAGATTGTGCCGGGGATGAAGCCCTCGGTTGCGAACGCAGCGGGGCTGATTGGCATCACGCCCGAAGGCGCGAAAGCGCAGGGCATTTTGTTCGCGGGCACACCTGACTCGGTGTACCAGCAGATCATGGATTTCTACAACTTTGTGGGCGGCTTCGGGCACTTGGTGATGATCGGCCGCTCGGGCTTCATGACTCACGAGGAAACCGAGAAAAGTATCAACCTCTTTGCGCGCGAAGTGTTGCCGAGGCTGCAGGCGATTCCTGCGGTCATCGCCGGATTTAATCAATGACTGTGCAATTGGCGCTGACGGGACAGTTGCCGATCCGCATGGCGGAGCAGACGCTATGAGTCACGACATCGAGGGCGCGACAGTGCAGCAACTGGACGCTGAGGCGCGGCGCACCGAGTCTGCGTGCGGCGACGGCAGCATGGTGTGGCGCGACTGGGGCGCTGGGCCCGCCCTCGTCCTGCTCCACGGCGGGGTCGGCTCGTGGCAGCACTGGGTGCGTACCGTGCCGGCCTTCCGTGCCACTCACCGCGTGCTGGCGCCGGATCTGCCGGGACTCGGCGAGTCAGCGAATCCGCCCGCGCCGCCAGAGATGACGACCATCGCCGCCATCGTCGCGGCGGGAATCGACGGCCTGCTGGGTCCGCAGGCATCCTACGATCTGGTCGGCTTTTCCTTCGGCGCTTCGTTGGGCGGACATGTTGCACTGCTGCACGGCGAGCGCGTGCGTTCGCTCACGCTCCTGGGTGCGGGCGGGCTGGTGCGGCCGCACACGCCCATGACACTCGAACGCGTGCGCGACAAAACCGGCGAGGCGCGCATGCAGGCGCACCGCACCAACCTCGCGCGAACCATTATTGCGGACCCGGCGCGGATCGATGCCCTCGCACTCGCGATTCAGGAATGGAACGTAGACCACTCGCGGCTGGACAGCCCGGCCCTGATCACGCTGCGCCCGCTCGCGGTGTCGCTGCCGCAGTTGCGCGTGCCGGTGAACGCGATCTGGGGAGAGCGTGACCAGATTGCCTACTATACGTTGGAGGATCGGATCGCCGCGCTGCGCGTGCTGCGCCCGGGGATCGAACCCCATATCATTCCCCTGGCCGGCCACTGGGCCGCCTACGAGGCGCCCGGCGAATTTAATGCCACGCTCGCGCAATTGCTGCGCGCGGCGGCGGTCGCATGAGCGCAGGCGAGACGCCGAAGCATCCTATGTCAACCGCGCTGGAAGAAAATCTGTGGGACTACGACGCAGTGGAACCCGGCCAGGAGGGCTTTCCCACCGTCGTCACGCTGAGCGCCGAGCACATCGCCGCCTACGCGCGGGTGGCGCAGAATCCCGATCCGCGGTTCCACGCATCCGCGGCGAACACGGACGAGGTGAACGCAGAATATGGCGGCGCGCTGGTCGCGATGCCGACGATGGTGCTCACCTACGCGCCGTTGCTGCGCGACGAGATCGCCGAACGCCAGGGCTTTGTCGCGCTGGAAGAGTCCAAGACAGCGCGCCGTCAGACCCCGTTTGCCAAGTGCGAGATCCACTGGTTTCGTCCGGTGCGCGCCGGAGACACGCTCACCGGCACGCGCCGGGTTCTGGAAAAATATGAGCGCCGGGGCAGCCGCTTTGTCACCTTCCGCGTCGAGGCCAGCAATCAGGCAGGCGAGCCGGTGGCCCGCTACGACTACACCTGCATCTTCTCCTACGCCAAGGGCCAGCGTGATGTGCCCCGTGAGCCGGGAATAGCACAGCCGCCGCTGGTGCACGCCGGGGCGGACGCTGCGGCGGCAGTGACCACCAGCGTACAAGGGCGCTTGCTCACCTTCGACGCCATCGCTGTCGGCGACCCGTTGGCGCCGCTGGCGCTGTCGGAGAGTCAGGAGATCATGCTGCGCAAGAACGGGCTACGTCTGGCAGGCAAACCCAAGCCCAGCAACATCCACACCGACGAAGAATTTGCACGGAAAAATATTTTTGCCGGCATGGTCAACTCCGGTCCGGCCACCCTCTCGTATGTCGATCAGATGCTGCAGCGCTCCTTCCCGCTGCGCGCGTTCTACGATGGCGGCCGCTTGCTGATGCGGGCCATCACGCCTTTTCGCGCCGGCGACACGGTGACTTTCGCCGGAGAGGTGACGGGCAAGCGGCAAGATGACGGCAAGGACGGGAAAGACCGCAGCAAAATCGTAGACTGCCGCGTGCGCGGCATCAACCAGCGCGGCGAGCTGGTGTGCCTGTGCGACGCGACGATGCGGCTGCCGGCATGAGGATATTCGCAACGGGGTCAGGTCTTTGTTGCGACATGGCCATGTCGCATGTTCCAGCGGGTGAGAGTCCAGCCCACTTAGCGAAAACTGGCTAACTCACCACGCCCACCTTGTTTCGCTGCACCAGCGCCCAGTCGATCTCGAACCCGAGACCGGGCTTCTGCGGCGCGTGTACCAAACCATCCTTGTCCACTACGATGTCCTCCACCAGGCCGTACTGGTTAGCGCCGCTGGCGGGGAACACCTCGTAGTAGTCGCAGTTGTTGATGGCCATAGTGACGTGCAGATTGGCCGCGTTGCCCAGCGAGTTTCCACCGTGGTGAATCTCGCACTTCATGCGGAAGCCATCCGCCAGGTGGGCCAACTTGATGAGCGGCGTGATGCCCCCGATCACCATCACATCGCCGCGCAGCATGTCGGTTGCGCCCTGCAGTATCCAGGTGGCCATGCCGTGGAAGCCGCCGGGCGCATACTCCGTCGAGAGGATGGGGATGTTGAGTTTGGAATGGAGCTTCACGTAGCTGTAAATGTCGTCCTCGGCCAGCGGGTCCTCGTACCAGAAGTACTTCAAGTCCTCCACTTCAAGTCCCAGGCGCAGGGCCTCTTCGTAGTTGTAGGCCCACATCGCGTCCAGCATCAGCGTCATCCTGTCGCCCACTGCCTTGCGCACGGCGCGGCATATGGCCACGTCTTCCTTGAGCGTGCCATGGGGATGTATCTTGTAGGCGGGCCAGCCCAGCGCGAGAAAGTGTAGCGCTTCGTCCGCGTACGCCTCGGGTGTGGGCAGGTGGGCGGAACTCGCATAGGCGGGCACGCTCTCGCGGCAGGTGCCGAGGAGCCGGTGGATGGGCAGCTTTGCTACTTTGCCCGCGAGGTCCCACAGCGCCACGTCCACCGCGCCGATGGCACGGATGGACACGTAGCGTTTGTGCTTCCACATGGCAGCCCACAGGGCGCCGGTGTCCAGCGGGTTGCGGCCCACCAGCGTCGGCTTTAACCACTCCACCAGGGGCCCGCAGAATACATCGGCGCTTTCCCGCGCCGAGCCGAGGAACGAGTGGCCCTCGATACCCTCGTCGGTGTGCACCGTGACTACGCCCAGGCGCCGCGCGCCGCCGAAGGCGTGGTCGCCGGTTTTCCAGGCCGCACTGTCCCACTTGAACAGGGTGACGCTGAGATTGGTGATTTTCATGAAGCTCTCCTCGAAGACGCTAAACGTGCGATAGGAATTTCAACCTGGCTATTATTATGCACATGGCCGATGGTGTACGCCAGCATGACGGTGGTGGTGTCGCGTCAGGTGTTGAAGTTGCCGGGGCAGTTCACTTTCCCCGAATCGCGCGCCAGATACGCTCCGGCGTCGCCGGCATTTCAATGTGCTTCACGCCATAGTCGGACAGCGCATCCACCACCGCGTTGATCACCACGCCGAGTGCGGGCGTGGTGCCGCCTTCACCCGCCGGGCGCATGCCGAGCGGGTGCGTGGTGCACGGCACTTCGCTGATTTCGGTATCAAAAAACGGAAAATTATCCGCGCGCGGCATCGCATAATCCATGAACGAACCGGTCAGCGGCTGTCCGCTGCGAGGGTCGTAATAACATTGTTCGAGCAGCGCTTGTCCCACGCCCTGGGCAATACCGCCATGCACCTGGCCGTGAATAATCATCGGGTTCACCGCGCGCCCCACGTCATCCACGGCCGAATATTTCACTATCTCCAGCGTCCCCAATGCAGGGTCTATCTCGACTTCGCACACATGGCAGCCATAGGGAAAGCTTGCAACCGTGAACGTTTCATCCGAGATCGCGGCCAGAGGCCCGCGTAAATCTTCGGGTAAATCCGTCAGCTGCGTGGCGGCAGCCGCGATCTCGAACAGGCTTGCGGAGCGCTCCGCGCCCTCGGCACGGAAGCGGCCATTGTCAAAACGGACGATACTCGGATCACATTCCATCAGGCGCGCGGCGATGCGCGTGCCCTTGGCGATAATCTGCTTCGCGCAATTCCAGATCACCACGCTGCCCATGCGCATGCCGCGCCCGGAATGCGTGCCGCCACCGACACTGACGATGTCGGTATCGCCAGCGATGATCTGCACTTGCGCTATGGGCACGCCCAGCCATTCGTTGATCAGTTGCGCGAAGCTCGTCTCATGCCCCTGACCGTTGGATACAATTCCGATCACGACTTCTATGCGGCCGGCGCCTTCGCCATCAGGATGCACGCTCACTTCGGCGCGTTCGCGCGGGATGCCGGTTGCGGTGTCGACGTAATTGGCGATGCCGATGCCGCGGCATTTTCCGCGTGTCGTAGCATCAAAGCGCCGCGCGGCAAAGCCCGGCCAATCACCCAGCGTGAGCGCTTTTTCCATCACCGCAGGATAATCGCCGCTGTCGTAGAGCATGCCAAAGGGATTGGTGTAGGGAAGTTCCGTCGCGGTGAGCAGGTTGCGGCGCCGCAGTTCAATCCGCTCAAAGCCGAATTCCCGTGCGGCAATGTCAATCAGCCGCTCCATCACATACATGACTTCGGGCCGCCCGGCGCTGCGGTAGGGGCGGGTGATCATGGTGTTGCTCACCACTGCGCGCGCGCGAAAATGCGCGGCAGGCACGCGATAAATGCTCGACATGATCTCGACGCCTTTTATCAGCGGGCCATAATTCGTAGGGTGTGACCCCTGATTGCTGAGGTTCGAGCCGCGCATGGCGAGAAACCTGCCGTCCTTATCGAGCGCCAGTTCCGCGCTCACCGCGAGATCGCGGCCCTGATAGTCGCTGACGAACGCCTCCCCGCGTTCACAAGTCCATTTCACCGGACGTCCCACGCGGCGCGCTGCCCACG
This sequence comes from Bordetella parapertussis, assembly GCA_945861275.1. Classification (GTDB taxonomy): domain Bacteria; phylum Pseudomonadota; class Gammaproteobacteria; order Burkholderiales; family SG8-41; genus UBA5216. The sequence goes on along the minus strand of CAMATZ010000037.1, from coordinate 28,311 downwards.
CCACCAGTGCGAATTCGGGATAGATCATGCCGCGGGTGCCGAAGTTACCGCCCACGTCGCCCATCACCACGCGAACGTTTTCGGTTGGCACATCGAGCATCAACGCGAGGTCTTGCTTCAGGCGCACCGCACCGCCACTGCCGGCATACAGTGTGTAGCGTTGCGTAGCTGCGTCAAAGTCACAAACAGCAGCACGCGGCTCCATCGGCACGCCGGTCACCCGCTGGATCCAGCTATCGAATTTCGCGATATGTGCAGCGCGGGCAAAGGCTGCCGCGGTGGCATCCTTGTCGCCGACATCGGCATCCAGACACACGTTCGACGCTGCGTTTTCCCACAAGCGCGGCGCGTCCGCTTGCGTGGCGGCTACTGTTGCGGTGACCGCCGGCAGAATCTCGTAATCGACTTCAACCTGCTCAGCGCCGTCCTTCGCACTGTCGATAGTCTGTGCAATCACCATCGCGACGGTTTCGCCGGCATATCGCACTTTGCCCAGGGCCAGCGCATAATGCGGCGCCTCAAACTCGGCGAAGCCCGCGAAGCCTTGGCGATTAACGAGTTGGGGTTCCGCGGGACTGTTGGATTGCGGCTTGTGCGGGAGAGGTTTCAAGCCGTCGGCGAGCATGTCCGTGCCGCTAAGGACCGCCACAACGCCGGGAACCGCCACCGCTTTCCGGCTATCGAGGGCACGGATGCGCGCATGCGCATGCGGCGAGCGCAGCATCACCGCATACACTTGCTGTGGCAGGTTCACATCGTCACTGAAACAACCCCTGCCGGTGATCAGGCGCAGGTCTTCCTTGCGTCGTACGGGTTGCCCGATACGCTCACTTTGTGCTGTCACTGACATTCAGCTTTGCTCCTGCTTAATCGAGTGCAACTTTAAAACCTTTGGTCACAATTTCCCATTTGGCGATTTCCGCTTTGATATGTGCGGCAAATTCTTCCGGGGAATTGGCGATGGGCTGCGAGCCTGCGGCAGCGAATTGTTGCGTTACCTTGGCAGTGCCTATGGCTTTTACGAGGGCGGCGTGCAAGGTCGATAAGATGTCCCGCGGCGTATTGGCCGGTGCGAGTAAACCAACCCATTGCGCAATTTCGTAGCCCGGCAGGGTCTCGGCGATCGCGGGCAGTTGCGGGAATATTTTTGAGCGTTTCGCGCCGGTGGTGGCAATCGCGCGCAGCTTGCCGGCGTGGGACTGTTGCACCACGCTGGGGCCGCCGAAATAAATGGTTGTTTCGCCGCTCACCGTCGCAATCACTGCAGGGCCGCCGCCCTTGTACGGCACGTGCACGATGTCGACGTGCGCGCGCTGCCTGAAAAACTCCCCGGCCAGATGCGCTACCGAAAGAGTGCCGGCGGACGCAAAGGCGATTTGCCCTGGGCGGCTTTTCGCGATGGTGATCAAATCATTGACGGTTTTGACCGGCATCGACGGATGTATCACGAGCGCATAGTCGGCGGAGTCGATGAGGCTCACCGGCGCGAAATCCCTGATCGCATCGTACGGCAACTTCGCGCGGGTGGCGGGAAGAATTGCATTCGGCCCGGCTGTGCCGAGTAACAGCGTGTAGCCGTCGGGTGCTGCCCGGGCCGCCAGTTCGGTGCCGATACGGCCGGTCGCGCCCGCGCGGTTTTCTACAACCATTTGCCAGCCCGCGGTCTCGGCCAATGCTTGCGTCAGGATGCGCGCGGTCGCGTCGGTACCGCCTCCAGGAGGGAACGGTACGATCAGGCGTATCGGTTTGCTGGGGTATGGCTGCGCCTGTGCAGTGATGGCGCTGGCGAGGAGCGCAATACCGAAAGTACGAGGGATAAAGCTCACAACTATTTTTCCTTAAACAGCGAACGTAGGGTGGGCACGCTTTTTGTGCCCACGCGTTTCGGGGTGGTTGATGTTCGACCGCGTGAACAAAACAAAAAGCGTTTTGTCCACCCTACAATAACTGCGCAGCGTGAATCGCCCGCCAGATACGCTCCGGCGTCGCCGGCATTTCAATGTGCTTCACGCCAAATTCGGACAGCGCATCCACCACCGCGTTGATCACCACGCCGAGTGCGGGCGTGGTGCCGCCTTCGCCCGCCGGGCGCATGCCGAGCGGGTGCGTGGTGCACGGCACTTCGCTGATTTCGGTATCAAAAAAAGGAAAGTTATCAGCCCGCGGCATCGCATAATCCATGAACGATCCGGTCAGCGGCTGTCCGCTGTGAGGGTCGTAATAACATTGTTCGAGCAGCGCCTGCCCCACGCCCTGGGCAATACCGCCATGCACCTGGCCGTGAATAATCATCGGGTTCACCGCGCGCCCCACGTCATCCACCGCCGAATATTTCACGATCTCCACAGTGCCGAGGGTGGGATCGATTTCGACTTCGCACACATGACAGCCATAGGGGAAACTGGCCTCATTGAAGGTCTCGTCACTGAAGGCTGCCAGCGGGCCGCGCAAATCCTCCGGCAGATCATTCAACTGTGTGGCGGCAGCGGCCACCTCGAACAGGCTTGCTGCGCGATCGGTGCCGCCCGCCTGAAAGCGGCCGTGCGCGAATTGAACGTCGCTCGGATCGCACTCCAGCAGGCGCGCCGCGATACGCGTGCCCTTGGCGATGATTTGCTTTGCGGAATTCCAGATGACGACGCTGCCCATGCGCATGCCGCGGCCCGAGTGCGTGCCGCCGCCGACCTGCACAATATCGGTGTCGCCAGTGATCAGCCGCACGCTTTCTATGGGAACCCCCAGCCATTCGTGCACCAGTTGCGCGAAGCTGGTTTCGTGGCCCTGGCCATTGGAGACCGTGCCGATAATCACATCGACGCGGCCCTCACTTTCGCCACCTGCGTGCACCGTGACCTCTGCCCGCTCGCGCGGCGCACCGGTGGCGGTATCCACGTAATTGGCGATGCCGATGCCGCGGCATTTGCCGCGCGATTGTGCCTCGGCGCGACGCGCGGCAAAACCCGCCCAATCACCGCGCTTGAGCACGCTGTCCATGGCCGCGTGATAATCGCCGCTGTCGTAGTGCATGCCGAACGGGTTGGTGTACGGCAGTTCCTTTGACGTGAGCAGGTTGCGCCGCCGCAGTTCGATACGATCAAAGCCGAATTCCTGCGCGGCGATGTCGATCAGCCGCTCCATCACGAACATCACTTCCGGCCGGCCCGAGCTGCGATAGGGGCGCGTGGGTGTGGTGTTGCTCACCACCGCGCGCGCGCGAAAGTTCGCGGCAGGCATGCGGTAGATGCTCGACATGATCTCAACGCCTTTTTGCAAGGGCGTGAAACTGCCGGTGTGTCCACCGGCGTTGCCGATGTTCGAGCCGCGCAGGGCCAGAAAATTTCCCGTGGCGTCGAGCGCCAGTTCCGCGCTCACCGCCAGATCACGCCCCTGAAAATCGCTGACGAAGGCCTCATGCCGCTCGCAGGTCCATTTCACCGGGCGTCCGATGCGCCGTGCCGCCCATGGCACCAGCGCGAACTCCGGATAAATCATGCCGCGCGTGCCGAAGTTGCCGCCCACGTCATCCATGGTGACGCGCACGTTCGCAGGCGGCACATCCAGTATCAGCGCGAGATCCAGTTTCAGGCGCACCGAGCCGCCGCTGCCCGCATGCAGCGTGTAGCGTTGCGTCGCGCTGTCATAGTCGCCGACAGCGGCACGCGGCTCCATCGGCACGCCGGTGACACGCTGAATCCAGGTCTCGATTTTCGCGATATGCGCGGCACGTGCAAAGGCCGCAGCCGTGGCCTCCCTCGCGCCCACGTCAGCATCGAGGCAGACGTTGGATGATGCCTCGTCCCACAGTCGCGGCGCATCCGCCTGCGTCGCGGCGATAGTGCCGGTGACTGCGCGCAGTACCTCGTAATCCACCTCAAGCTGTTCGGCGCCATCCTTCGCCATATCCACGCTCTGCGCGATCACCACCGCCACCACTTCGCCGACGTAACGCACCTTGTCCAGCGCTATCGAATAACAGGGCGTTACAAAGGGCGGCGTGCCGTCGGTGTTGGACAGGCGAATCTCCGCCGGATGCAGCGTGAATGGATTGTACGGAATGTGCTTGAGCCCATCGGCGCGAAATTCCGCGCCGGTGAGTACCGCCAGCACGCCGGGAACTGCCAATGCTTTGCGGCTGTCGATGTCGCGAATGCGCGCGTGCGCGTGGGGCGAGCGCAGCATTACCGCATAGACCTGCTGCGGCAGGTTTACGTCATCGCTGAATCGGCCCCGGCCGGTGATCAGGCGTAAATCTTCCTTGCGCCGGACCGGTTCTCCGATGCGGCTGCTGTTGGCGTTTAGGGACACGGCAGGGACATTCCGGTTCGCTGCCTAGCGCGCGGCCAGCACAGCGCGCTTGGTCATCTCGATTACGCTGTGCGCGCGGTATTCGGCGCTGGCATGTATATCGGCGTTAAGGTTTGCGGCATTGACGGTGATGCCGTCCAGCGCCGAGGGCGCAAAGTGTTGGGCGAGAGCAGTTTCTGCTTCAGCCATGCGAAATACCGAGGGGCCTGCGCCCGTCACCGCCACCCGTACGCCGCTGGCGGTCTTCGCCACGAACACACCGACGATGGCGAAACGGGAAGCGGGCTGGCGGTACTTGGCGTAAGCGGCTTTTTCCGGAATCGGAAAATGCACTGCGGTGATGATTTCGCCTGGCATCAATGCGGTTTCAAACACGCCGGTGAAAAATTCGTCGCCCGCGATCCTGCGCTGGTTGGTAATTACGGTAGCGCCCAGGCCAACCACGCCTGCGGGATAATCCGCCGCCGGATCCGCGTTCGCGATCGAGCCGCCCAGGGTGCCGCGATTGCGCACCAGCGGGTCCCCGATGCCCTCGGCCAGATCAGCCAACGCCGACAAGGTGTTGCGCACTTCGGTGCTGGCGGCGACGAGCGCATGCGGCGTCATGGCGCCGATCACCAGTGTATTGCCCTCGCGGCGGATGCCCCTGATGTCTTGCAAGGCGCCCAGATCCACCAGCGCCGGGTGGCGGTTCAAACGCAGTTTCAAACTGGGAATGAGGCTCATGCCGCCGGCCAGCAGCTTGTTATCGCCGTGGGCCGCGAGCAGGGTGGCCGCTTCTTGCAGGCTGGCCGGTCGGTGATAGTCAAACGCGTACATGGGATAAACGCTCCGGGGACTGTTGCAGACGCCGCGCTAGGAATTTTTCATCGCGCGCGCGCCTGCCTGAACGGCGAGCACGATGTTGTGATAGCCGGTGCAGCGGCATATATTGCCTTCAAGCTGCGTGCGCACGGTTTTCTCGTCGAGGTCAAAACCCTTGCGCTTGACCATATCCAGCGCCGACATAATCATGCCCGGCGTGCAATAGCCGCATTGCAGGCCATGGTGTTCGCGAAACGCCTCCTGCATCGGGTGCAGCTTGTCGCCGGTGGCGAGCCCCTCAATGGTGATCACCGCAGCACCCTGGCAAGCGAGCGCCAGCACGCTGCAGGACTTGACGCCGATGCCGTCAAGATGCACGGTGCAGCAGCCGCACTGGCTGGTATCGCAGCCCACGTGCGTCCCGGTCAATTGCAGATGTTCGCGCAGGAACTGCACCAGCAGCGTGCGCCCTTCGACGTTTCCCGTGACCGCTTTTCCGTTGACCGTCATTGCTACGGTGGGCATGATTACGCGCTCCTGCTATTCGTCCTGCGGATTGACGTGCGATATTGGAACGGTGGCGCCAGCGTGTCAACGGATGGCTTGCAGCGGCTGCGTAGTGCGGATGCGATGTGTCATGATAGCGCTATTCCGTTGCGCAGTGGATTGGAGCGAGGAGCTGCAATTGCGAGAAGGTGTCTGTTTTTCAAGGGTTTGTCGCGTACTGTGCGTGGTGACGCTTGCGCTCAGCAGCCCGCCGGTTATTGCGCAGGCAGGTTCTGCACCGGCTTATCCCGCCAAAAGCATCCGGCTGGTGGTGCCTTATCCGGCAGGCGCAGCAACAGACTGGCTTGCGCGCGCGCTGGCGCATAAGTTGAGTGAAAATCTCGGGCACACCGTGGTTGTCGACAATCGCGGTGGCGCCAACGGCGCGCTGGCCATGGAGTTCGTCGCGAAAAGCTTGCCCGACGGTTATACGCTCACCTACGCGCTGCCCGCGCAGTTTGCCGTCAATCCCGCTTTGTATCCCAAGCTTGCCTACGATCCGCTAAGGGACTTTGAGCCCGTCATGCTGGTGGCGAGAACACCGCTGGTGTTGATTGTGCATCCGTCGGTGCCGGTGAAATCGATCAGCGAATTGATCAAGCTGGCCAAAGTCAAGCATGACTATCTGGTGCTCGCTTCGGCAGGCAGCGGTTCTGCCGGGCATCTTTGTCTTGAGCTGTTCAAAAAAATGTCGGCAACGCAAATTTTGCACGTGCCCTACAAAGGCGCCGCGCCGTCACTGATTGATTTGATGGCCGGACAGGTGCAACTGTCTTTTCTGGCATGGAGCACGAGCAGCGGTTTCGTCAAAGCCGGCAAGCTGCGCGCCCTCGGCGTTACATCCGCAAAACGGGCAACGGCGCTGCCCGATTTGCCTGCCATCGCCGAATCCTTGCCCGGTTACGATATTTCCAATTGGTACGGCATGGCGGGACCCAAAGGTATGCCGAAACCCATCGTTACCAAACTTAACGCTGAAATGTTGCGCACGCTGGCTGCCCCCGATTTGCGTCAGGTATTCGAGAAGGAAGCCATCGAATCGCTAGGTAGTTCGCCGGAAGCGTTTGGCGACTACCTCAAGACTGAACTGGTCAAGTGGGGCGGTCTGGTGAAAAGCAGCGGTTTAAAAATCGACTGAGCGCCAAGCGCCACAGCAAGTTGGTGTTTGATCATGGTTTATTTCAGTGCTTTATCGCCGTCCGTGCTTTGCCGAAACCAGACGCGGATTTCGTCCAGCTTATTTTCAATCGATAAACCGGCCAGCATGTTGCGCGCATGCAGCACCACCAGCGCGTTGATGCTGGCATCGCGCTGTGTCGCGCGTTTTATGCGTTTCGCGAACGCCTCGTTGAGCGTGTCGAAATCCGCGAAAAATCCGGCAAGCCCCTGCAGGTCAGGAGTCGTCCCGCGCAGATAGCAGTCGAAAAGATGCATGGCGGCGATGCGATACACCATCTCGGTGTCGCTGGTGAAAGGCAGGTGCGTGTACGCCAGCGGCCGCATGCGGCTCAGTATCGGACAAGCGCTGGTCGCGAGGATCAGTCCCATCAGCGCACTCAGCGCGGTTTGGGTATCGGTGCGTTTATGCACTTCGTACTGCGCATTGACGACGCGCACTTCAATGCTGTCAACGGAAGCCAGCGCGGAAAATCGCTCGACGACCGGAACCAGGTCTGCCGCAGCCGGACAGCGTGCGCCGGGACTGCTGGCCAATGGACAATGCCCGCACTTATTCGTGTCCAGTAGTGTCCAGTCCGGCAACGCGCCGCCCGGCACAGGGCGCTCAAAATCGACGTCGAAGCGATGTTCAACACCCGATTCAAGTCGGAAAAAATAGGTGATGGTGTTGTTCATTCAGTGCCGGTATCCCGCCCCGTGGCGCATGACTTGATCGACGATGAAGCCATTATGCGCCACGTGGCATTTTCATGAACGGGCATGCGTATCAACAATCTTTCTGCGGCAAGCGCCTGGCGCCCGGGTGACTGCGTTGATCGCGTGCAGCGATTACGTAAAATGCGAAGTAGCCGCCGAGCACCAGCGTTATCACAAACCAGCCCCAATTGGCCGCAAGCCATTGCCACAAATTCGTCATTTCGCCTCCCCAAAATTCAACGGTATTTTAGCCACGAATGAAAGCGGCTGAGGGCAAAAAGCCCTTGACCTCAAGCGTCCTTTTAAACAATCTCCGCCCGCCCATTGTTCAGTACCGTGACCCCGCGCGCCGGCACCGTTGCACGGAACGTCACCACCTTGCCGTCCATCCACATTTCCGTGCGTATGGTCTCGCCCGGATACACGGGTGAAGAAAAACGGCCTTCCATGCTTTTGAATTTCGACGCGTTGTAAGCGCAGCAGGTTTTCAGCAGCGCGTGACCCGCGACGCTGAAGGTGGCGCGGCCATGAAGTATCGGCGCTTTGTATCCGGCATTAGCCGCATATGCCGGTTCGGCATGCAGCGGGTTGTAGTCGCCCGATAAACGATAGATCAACGCGGCCTGGGGCAACGTCGGCAGATCGCACACCTGATCGGGTGCGCGTTCGGGTATCGGATGCACCGGCTTCTGCGGGCCGGAAGGACCGCCAAAGCCACCGTCCTTGCGGCAGAAGGTGGTGGAGGTCAGTGTGCAGATGAGGTCGCCGCTGGTTTTGTCGCGCACGTCACATTCGGTCAGCACCAGCGCGCCTTTGTCCGCGCCCTTGTCGAGCACCGCAACCACGCGTGTCTTGCCGGTGATTACACCGTCGACCGGTAGCGGCTTGTGTATGACGAAGCCCTGTTCGCCATGCACCACGTGGCTGCGCGTGATGCCGGTGTTGGCGGCGGCATGCCACGGGCCGGGTGTGGCGAGAACGGTCGTCATCGTCGGCAGCGCCTGCAAATTTTTTTCATACACATATTGCAACTGCTGCTCGTCCATGGGATCGGCGCCGAGGCCCACACCCAGCGCGTAGAGCATGGCGTCGCGTTTAGTGAGCGTTTGTTCAACCAGAGGAATATCGTGTTTAAGCAGTTTGTCGTGTTGAATCGCCATGGCGAGTCCTTAACAAATACCCTCTCCCCCGTACTTGGGGGAGAGGGTAGGGTGAGGGGGCGCATGATGTTCGCGCTGCGCATCGATCACAGCGGGAGTTATATTGCGCACAACCAAAAAAGTTCGGGAGTTATACTATCACAGCACTATCAACATTCTTCAGGGAGAAACCCGTGATCAAAGCAGGCGACAAACTACCGGGCGGCAAGCTGTGGGAACTCGCAGGCGAATGGGAAAACACCTGCTCGTTGGGCGCAAACGACATCGATATTGAAAACGCCACTGCCGGCAAGCGCATCGTGATTTTCGGCGTGCCCGCCGCGTTCACCAGGACCTGAACGCAGCGTCACCTGCCCGGTTTCGTGCAGGCAATCGACAAGTTCAAGGCCAAAGGCATAGACGAAGTGTGGTGCGTTTCCGTCAATGACGCGCCGACCCTGTCGGCGTGGGGCCGCGAATGCAAGGCGCAAGGCAAAGTGCGCATGCTGGGCGACGGCAGCGCGCAACTCACCAAAGCGATGGGCGTAGACCAGGACCTCACCGCGCGCGGCATGGGCATACGCGGGCAGCGCTATGCGATGGTGATTGAAAACGGCGTGGTGACGCAGTTTCACCTGGAAAAGCCGGGGCAGTTTGAGGTGAGCTCGGCGGAGTATGTGTTGGGGCAGTTGTAGTATGTAGGCCGTAATCCCTATTGTGCCGAATATAATTTACTCGTCCACCTTTGTCGCAATGAAATAGGCCATTGCGCACCTTCTGTTTCCTTACTATAATAATAAACGTAAGGATAAGGAGTGTCACCATGACCACAACCGCAACCCTGACCAGCAAAGGCCAGACCACCATTCCCAAGGAAATCCGGGAAAGCCTCGGTATGAAAGCTGGCGACCGGATGACGTTTACCTTAATGCCGGACGGCACCGTGGTGATGCGGGTCAAGAACAAGAGCATCACGCAGCTTGCCGGCCTGCTGTACAAGAAGCGGCGCAAACCGGTGCCCATAGAGCAATTGTCGCGCTGATGCTGGGGATCGACACCAATGTGCTTGTGCGCTATGTCGTTCGCGACGATGAGGTGCAGTTTGAAAAAGCCAACCGGCTAATCAAGGGCGAAATAGACGCTGGCGAAGCCGTGTTTGTGAGCCTGCCGGTTCTCTTGGAAGCCGAATGGGTGTTGCGCAGCCGATACCATATTGGTAAGGCAGAATTCATGGATGTGATTTCTGCGTTGCTCGATGCGACCGAAATTCAATTTGAGGCCGAGCCGGCTATTGAAGAAAGCCTGAAGCTGTGGAAGGACAGTGTGGCGGATTTTGCCGATTGCCTTATAGGCGCGCATAACCGCCGGATGGGATGCAGGGCCACTGCGACATTTGATGCGAAGGCCGCCAGGTTGCCTGTATTTGTGGCGTTGTGACATGGCGTAGGACGCAATACGTCATGAGCAAGAATGTGCAAACACGACTGCGCCATATCCATTATCCCTCAAACCCGTTTTCCCGGCACCTCACCCAGAGTAGCATCCCCATTTTCACCCAGGAGTCGCAATGCCCAAGATGACAGGCGCGCGTCTATTCGCCGAAATGATGCGCGATTACGAGGTGTCGCATATTTTCTTCGTGCCGGCGTTCATGCTGAAATCGTTTGCCGAGATGGAGGACATGCCGATTGCGCGCGTGATGGTGCATGGCGAGAAGGCGGCGGCCTACATGGCGGATGGTTACGCGCGTTCCAGCGGCAAGCCGGGCGTGTGCATGGCGCAGATGATCGGCGCATCGAATCTGGCGGCGGGCATCCGCGACGCGCACATGGCGGGATCGCCGGTGATCGCGATTACCGGCGGGCCTGCGCCGGCGTCGCGTTACCGGCATGCGTATCAGGAGGTCGATGACATCACGCAGTTTGATGCAGTGACCAAGTTCAATGCGCAGGTCGATGCGGTGACGCGCCTGCCGGATCTGACGCGGCAGGCGTTTCGCGTGGCGACATCCGGCGCGCCGGGGCCGGTGCATTTGCGCATACAGGGCCATCTAGGGCAGCTCACCGAGGCCGAGGCTGACCTCGATCCGATGATCGAGGCCAAATACAGGCGCACGCCGCCGTTTCGTTCCGAGCCGGACATGCAGCATGTGCATGAGGCGCTGGCGCTGCTGGCGGCGGCGCAGCGGCCGGTGTTGATCGCCGGTGGCGGAGTGATGACTTCCGGCGCGCAAGCCGAGCTGATCGCGCTGGCGGAAAAACTCAATATTCCGGTGGCGACTTCGCTCAATGCCAAGGCGGTGATGCTGGATCATCATCCGCTGAACGTGGGTGTGCCGGGCGCCTATTCGCGCGACTGCGCCAATCGCACGCTGGCGGAATGCGACCTCGCATTCTTCATCGGCAGCCACAGCGGCGGGCAGGTCACCAACAACTGGATGTTTCCGCCACTGGGCACCCGGGTGATTCAGCTGGATATCAATCCCGATGAACTGGGCAGGAATTACCCGAACGCAGTGTCGATACTCGGCGATGCGAAATTGGGTTTGCAGCGCCTGGCCGAAAACGCCAGGCCCAAGGCCGCGACCGACTGGACCCGGCGCGCGCAACAATTCGTTGCCGAATGGCGCGCGGAAAATTCAGAGATGCGCAATGCCGATGTCGCGCCGATACGCCCGGAACGCATGTGCAAGGAAATTTCCGATGCGCTGCCGCCGGATGGCATCGTGGTGTCGGATACCGGGCACGCCGGCATCTGGACCGCGCGCTTCATTGAACTCAAACATCCGGCGCAGCGTTATTACCGTACCGCAGGTTCACTGGGCTGGGGCTTCCCTGCGGCGCTGGGTGTAAAGTGCGCCAATCCCGGCAAGGCGGTGGTGTGTTTTACCGGCGACGGCGGGTTTTATTATCACATCGGCGAACTGGAAACCGCGCGCCGCCACAACATCAACGTGGTGATCGTGGTCAACAACAACAGCGCACTGAATCAGGAAATTCGCTTGAATGACATTGCCTACGGTGGCAAGCAGCGCGGACGCGCAGAAGAAATGTGGCGCTTTCCCGAAGTGAATTTCGCGAAGGTGGCCGAGTCATTCGGCTGCGTCGGCATCCGGGTGGAAAAGCCGGGTGATCTGGCCGACGCGCTGAAACGCGCGATTGCGATGAACAAGCCGGTGGTGGTGGATGTGGTTGCCGATATGTACGCGATTGCGCCGCATCCCTGGACATCGAGCGGACGCGATTTTCATTCGTATCAGAAAACGGGGAGCTGAGTTGGCAACTGAGTTGGCAGCCAGCAGGGCAACCAGCAGGGCAACCAGGATGGCCCGGTTCGCACAAGGTCCGGATTGCGCTTATTGGATATCCTGGTTCAATCTGCCGCAAGCCACCGGTGGTGCGCCACCGCATGAATTTTTTGCGTGGGCATACAATAGCTATGTGCCGCGAGTACTCAAGCGCGAAGGCGTATTGTGGGGCGCACTGTATGCCTCGGAACCCACCGGCAGTTTCACGCCGCTGGGCGGCGGCGGGCGCATCAGTCACAAGAAAAATCCACGCGGCGTTCCTGCCGGCGACCGTTACATCATGATGTTCGGCGCGCAAAATGTTTATGCGCTGGCCAATCCGACGCCGGACGAGTACCACGCGAAGCTCAACAAGACAGACAGGAAAATGCTTGCGCTGCGCAGCGACGAACGCCATAACTTCATGCTCGAAGAAGGGCGCGTGGAAGGGCCGGGCCTCGCGGACAACAAGCCGGTGATGGCGCCGGCGCCGGTGATCCAGCTCGGCAGCTTTAACGCCGGCGCATGGCGCGATGAGGCGGAAATGGCGGCGTGGTACGCGCGCTGGCGTCTGCCGTCGCTGACGAAATTGCCGGGCTGCGTGCGCGTGCGCAAACTGATTTCGGTTGCAGGATGGGCCAAGCACGCATGTTTTTATGAATTCACGACACTGCAGGCGCGCGAGAAACACTTCGTGCATTACGAAAAGCGCAATCCGAAAATGGTGAAATGGTCCACTGACGTGGTGCGCGATACGCTGCACGCGCCGGGTTCGGCCAATGTCGCGAGCAGGATATTTTACATAATAAAAACAAATACTTAGGTAACTATTGCTGAGGGAGAACAAGATGCAACACAAGGCCGGTTTTGAAATCGTAACGGTCGCCGAGATCCCCTGGGAAGACCGCAGAAACGTGGACAACTGGCCGAGCCGTGCGGGCATGTATTGCGACGACAAGCCGAATCAGTTGTGCATACGCCTGATCGATTATCCGCAAGGCTCGACCGAGCCGCGCCACGTGCATGGCGGCATGCACGCGACCACGGTGTTAAAGCATCACACGATAGTCGATGGCGTAACCCTGCGGCCGCTGGATGTGGTGCTGGGGCCGAGCAATGAGCCGCACGGCCCGCTGCATTATCCCGATAGCTGCCAGTTGCTGAGTGCGTTTCAGGGCAGCTACTACCACAGTGAAGTGGAAAAACTATCGACCGAAAAACACTACCGCTTGATTCAGCAGCAGCAAATTCCGTGGGTGCAGGGCGCCTACGGCAGCGACAGCGGTGAAGCAAAAACTCTGGTCGATCGCGGCTGCGGACGCCTGCTGGTGGAAGCACTGCGCTTTGCGCCCGGCGCCAGCGTCGCGGCAAAGGCGCTGGCGAAAATGCACTCCGCGCTGGTGGTGGAGGGCAGCGCCGAAATTGACGGCGTCACGCTGGGTGTCTGGGATTTCATGCGCGTGATGGATGCGGGGCATGGGCCGGTGATGTTTCCGCAGGGGGCTACGTTGCTGGCGTTGACGATGCGTTAAAGCTATTCACCGCAGAGGCGCGGAGGCGCAGAGAAGAACACGCAGAGAAAAACCATGAAAAGTATTTGCGTTCCTCTGCGTTACCTCTGCGCCTTCGCGCCTCTGCGGTGAGATTTTGAGGTTTACTCCACTTTAATTCCCGCCGCCTTTACCACCTTGATGTTCTGTGCAACCTCATTGCGGATGAACGCCGCGAATTCCTCCGGCGTGCTAGGCGCCGGATCAAGCCCTTGCTTCATGAACGCCTCTTTCATCTCTGGCGTGTTGACGATTTTCACAATCGCTGCGTTCAGACGCGTAATGATTTCTCGTGGCACGCTGGCGGGTGCGATCACGCCGTACCAGCCGGTGCGTTCATAACCCGGCACGCCGGATTCATTGAGGGTGGGCATCGCTGGCGCGAGCGGTGTGCGTTGTAGAGTAGTGACCGCGAGTGCTCTGATGCGTCCTGCGCCGAGCAGCGGCAGCGACGCCGGGATACTCGCGAAGATCATGTCCACCTCGCCGCCGGCAGTGGCAATTACGCCCTCGGAAGTGCCTTTGTACGGCACGTGAACGATGCTGACCCTGGCCATCGAATTGAATAACTCGTTCGCCATGTGGGCGGAACTGCCGACGCCCGAGGATGCATAGTTCAGTTTGCCGGGGCTGGCGCGTGCGAGGGTGATAAGTTCTTTGGCGCTGCGCACCGGCACCGACGGATGCACCACCACAAACCACGGCCCGTACACCACGCGTGACACCGGCGTGAAGTCGCGCTCCAGTTCGTACGGCAACTTGCGGCGCAGCGCCGGTTGCACGGCGTCTGCGGCGGGCATCAACAGCAGCGTATAACCGTCGGGCGGCGATTTGGCGACAGCATCGGTGGCCAGCATACCCCCGGAGCCGCCGCGATTTTCGACGATGACTTGCTGCCCCAGCAATTCAGACAATTTGGGCGCGAGCATGCGCGCCGTGACATCGGACGCGCCACCGGCGGCAAAGCCGACCATGATTCTGATGGACTTGGCGGGATAGGCCTGTCCTGAGCCTGTCGAAGGCGCCTGAGCCAACGCGGCACTTGTCAGGACACTGGCGCCGAGTGCGCCTAGCAATACAGTCATTGTCATGCGAATATCCTTTTGCATCGGAAGCGAACGTTACACGTTTTGCGATGCTTGTGCTTGCGGTGTATGCTCGAAAACAAATCAACGACAGAACTGGAGGTTCACCGTGGTGCAGCCATTGCGTGCGGCAGTTTTAAGTTTTTTGATGGCCTGGGCGTTTGCCGCGAACAGCGCGGATTTCAAGCATGAAAACAAGCCACAGAATCTGAAGGCGCCGTTCGAGCGTGTGCATCATGAGGCGCATGTCAAGAAAGACTCGAAACAAGCTGCAGCGCTTTTCGGCTCGCTGCTGCCAGACGAGGCGCGCGCGAAGAAGGCGCTCAAGGACAATATTGCGCCCGACACCCTGCGGCAGATTCTGGAAATGCACAAGAAGCTGGGCGGCAGCATCACGCCGGAAGGCGTAATCAAGGTAGCGCGCGCCACGCAGAAAGAAGTGCAGGTGCATGGCGCGAGCACCGAGGACATCATTCGCTATCGCGAGGGGTCCGTCGCGTTCAAGGAGTTTCCCGGTGGCGCCAAGCGCGTTGCCGCGGAGGCGCTACGGGCGGGCACGACTTTTTATGAAGTCGAGTATCTTGAGCCGGGTAAATCCGCAGGCATGAAATACCACTTGCTCTACTGGGATGGCAAGCAGTGGTCGATGCTGGGGCCGGTGTGGCGGGTGTTGAAACAGTAGGCGGTGTGTACTACTTGGCCCTCGCCCCTGAAGCCTTCATCGCGGCATATCGGGCGACTTCATCGCTTTCACGAACGCGGTGTTGAGGCGTTTGATGTTGGTGGCAGCTAGAAGTGCAATTGCATGCACGCGGGACGGTGGGTTACGGCGCAAAGGGCGCGCCTAACCCACCCTGCGAAAATCTGTGTTCATCTGTGGCAAATGATTTTGAATCTCAATCGTACAACCCTGGAGTAATGGATGCCCAAAACCACCGGAGCAAGATATTTCGCGGAAATCATCAAGGGCTACGGCATAACCCATGCGTTTTTCGTGCCTACGATTTTGATGGATGCGTTGGCCGAGATGGACGAACTTGGCATCCAGAAGATTTTGACCCACGGCGAAAAAGCCGCGGCGTACATGGCCGACGGTTATGCGCGCGCGGCTAACCGGCCGGGCCTGTGCATGGGGCAGCAGATCGGCGCGTCCAATCTCGCCGCCGGTTTGCGCGATGGCTTCATGGCCGGGGCGCCGATAATTGCGATTACCGGCGGGCCTGGTACGCCGGGGCGTTATCGCCACTCGTATCAGGAGGTTGAAGATTTCGCGCAGTTTGATTCGATGACCAAACTCAATTTGCAACTTGACGACGTATCGCGTCTGCCGGATTTGATGCGGCAATTGTTCCGCGCGGTAACCACCGGCGCGCCCAAGCCGGTGCATCTCAGACTGCGCGGCTCGCATGGGCAGGGCATCGAATGCGAAGCTGATTTGCCGGCGCCGCTTATCGAAAAAGAATATGCCGCGGTTCCGGCGTATCGCCCCGAACCGGAATTGCATCGTGTGCGTGCGGCATTAGCAGTGCTGGCGAAAGCGCAGCGGCCGATCATCGTGGCGGGCGGGGGCGTTACGGCATCCGGTGCGCAGGCCGAGCTAGTGGCGTTTGCGGAAAAAATGCAGATACCGGTGGCCACCTCGCTCAACGCCAAGGGTGCGATACTGGATACACATCCGCTGGCGGTGGGTGTGCCCGGCGTGTACTCACGCGAGTGCGCGAACCGGGCAATTTCCGAAGCCGATCTGGTGCTGTTCATCGGCAGCCACACCGGTGCGCAGGTGACCACGAACTGGAAAATTCCCGCGCCTGGCATCACGGTGATTCAGATCGATATCGACGCGCAGGAACTCGGTCGCAACTACCCGAACGCGGCGTCGATACTGGGCGATGCGAAAGCAACGCTAAAGCACATGATCGTACTGGCTTCCGGCCCATCTGCCGGTGCGAAGCAGTGGATGGCGCGTACCCAGGAGCTTGTCGCCAACTGGCGCGCGAGTGTTGCCACGCACTACAACTCGGATGCCTCACCGCTGCGCCCCGAACGTATTTGCAGGGAAATCAACGATGCGCTGCCGGCCAATGGCGTGGTGGTGACGGACACTGGTCACGCGGGTATGTGGACCGGGCAGTTGATCGAGATGCGTCACGCGACGCAGCGCTACATCCGTTGCGCGGGATCGCTGGGCTGGGGCCTGCCGGGTGCGATGGGTGTTAAATGCGCGCTGCCGGATCAGCCGGTGGTTCTGTTCAGCGGCGATGGCGGTTTTTATTATCACATCGCTGAACTCGAGACCGCCGCGCGCCATGGCATCAATCTGGTGATGGTAGTGAATAACAACAGTTCGCTCAATCAGGAAATTCCGCTGGTGGGTCACGCCTACCAAGGCAAGCGCGGTGATCGTTACAAGCCCGATGAAATGTGGCGGTTTCAAAAAACGGCTGACATTGCGAAGGTGGCGGAAGCGATGGGCTGCGCGGCATTTCGCGTGGATAATCCGAAGGCGCTTAAGGAATTGCTGCCGCGCGCGCTGGCGATGGGGAGGCCGGTGGTGATAGATGCCATCAGCGACGATCAGGCGCTGGCGCCCGGCGCGTGGACGCCCGGCGGCGCGAGCGCACATTGATTTAACTTTTTCCCCTGTCCCTGCAAGCGGGGCGAGGGAGCAACGCAGTGGTTTGGAAAATTTTGAGACACACCATGCCTATAAATAGGAGTTTATGGCTCGCTGTCGCCTGTGCATTACTCACAGGCACTGCGCAGGCGCAGGACCCTTCGACAGAGCCTGTCCTGAGCTTGTCGAAGGGCTCAGAACAGGTTTATCCCGTCAAACCTATTCGCATCATCGTCGGCCCCGGCCCCGATATCGTCGCGCGCATGTTTGGGCAGAAATTCACCGAAGCGTGGGGCCACCAAACCATCGTCGAACAACGGCCGGGTGGCGGGGGCACCATCGCCACCGAATTGGTGGCGAAAGCCGCGCCTGACGGTTACACCCTGCTGTTGTCGAGCGCTGCGTACACCATCAACGCCGTGCTGCAGCCGGGACCTTATGATTTGGTGCGCGATTTTTCGTCGATAGCACTGTGCGCCATGGCGCCGTTCATACTGACCGTGCATCCCTCGGTGCCTGCGAAATCGGTGAAGGAATTGATCGCGCTGGCGAAATCAAAGCCGGGGCAACTGGTGTATTCCTCGTCGGGCAACGGCACGCCGCCGCATCTGGCGGGGGAGATGTTCAAGAGCATGGCCAGGGTGGATATTCTGCACGTGCCGTATAAATTCGCGACGCCGGCACTGGTGGACGTGGTGAGCGGCCAGGTGCAGATGATGTGGCCGATCATGTCGATTTCACTGCCGCAGGTGCAGGCGGGCAGGTTGCGCGGGCTGGCGGTGAGTTCGCGTGAGCGCACGCGGCTCGCGCCGCAAATGCCGACGATCGCAGAATCCGGCTTGCCGGGCTACGAAATTGTAGGTTGGAACGGGTTGATCGCGCCCGCGAAAACGCCCGGCGCGGTGGTGAATAAACTCAACGCTGAAATCAACCGCCAGCTCAGGACACCCGAACTGGTGCAGCGGCTGGCGCAGTCGAGTTACGATCCGGCGGGTGAGAAAAATTCGCCGGAGCAGTTCACCGATTTTGTGCGTTCTGAAATCGCGAAGTTTGCGAAGCTGGTGAAGGAGACTGGCGCGAAGGTAGATTGAAAAGCTAAAAACGTTTTAACCACAGATGAACGCAGATGAACATTGATTAAAACCCAAAATCGTCATTCTGGCGCACGCCAGTATCCCCTTCCCTCAGGGAAGGTAGGATGGGGCTTTTTGACCCGATCCGAAGAATCTTGCAAGATGCTTCGCATGAAGATACGCACTGGATACCGGCTTTCACCGGTATGACGATTCTGGGTGTTTGTCCATGGGTAAGCAATTTTCGATTTTAGGGGTAAGCAAGCATGGCTGAAGGTGTCAAACCCATCCGGCGTGTAGTCACCGGTAACGATGCGCAGGGGCGTTCCAAGGTGTTGTTCGACAGTGCCGCGCCCAACGTCAATGCCAATGCCTTCAAGAAAGGCACGGGCATGACGGATATCTGGGTGTTTCACGAATGTCCGGCGATTATTTCCGGCGAAAAAGACTACGGCAATCTGCCGTTTCACTTTGAGCCGCCACCCAAGGGCGGGCAACTGCGCATCGTGCAGTCGGATTCCAAGCCCGCCGATTACGATGCGGCGAACGATACGTTTATCACGCCGGCGCATCCGCCGAAAAAAACACCTGGAGGCACCTGGGAGCGCGGTAATCAAAATCTCTACACCACGCGCACGCATAAATCCGAGACCATCGATTACGGCATATTGCTCAGTGGCGAGCGCACCATGATCCTTGACGACGGCGAGTACCACCTCAAGGCTGGTGACTGCGTGATCCAGTTGGCGAGCTGGCATGCGTGGCGCAATATCAACGCGGGGATGATGGCGTTTGTGTTTGTTGCTGCATCTTTCGCAAATGAGTTTGATGAAGGGAAGAAATAACCATGGCCAACGACATCAAACCCCTGCGCCGTATCGTCGTTCGCGACTATAGCGACGGCGAAAAATCTCGCGCGCTGTGCGATGCGCCATCGCCCGACGTGCGTCTTGATCCCGCGCGCCCCGGATTTGCAGCCACGCGCATGTGGGTGACCGATGCCACGCCCGCGCGCATCCAGAACGAAACGCTCAATGCGCCGCACACCATCGAACCGCCCAAGGCTGGATCGTTGTGCCGCTACCTGCAAATACCGCCCGATGCGGCCTGGCAAGGCAAAGTCGGCGCGAAGGAAGTGCGGGCGTATTTTGCGGCGATGGGGTCCCCCGCTGCATCCACGTACTCGACGGCTACGGGCGCCGCGCCACATCCGTATATGCAGAAAACGCACACTCTGGATTTCGCGCTGATTATCGAAGGCGAAGTGACACTGGTGCTGGACCTTGAGGAGGTCAATTTAAGCGCCGGTGACAGCGTGGTGCTGCGCGGCGCCAATCACGCATGGAGCAATCGCTCCGACAAGCCGTGCCTTATTGCCATGTCGATGCACGATGCGGCGTAGCGCCACCGTGCGGTAAGGCGGAGCGCACGGTGACCAGCATCACCCATCGGCTCGCACGCCACGCGATCGAGACACCGTTCGCAGCCATTCCGCAGGCGAACCTCGGCATCGCACGGCTACTGATGCTGGATACGCTGGCGGTAGCGTGGGCGGGCGCTGATGCGCCAGGTTGCCAGGAGACGCACGCCTTGCTGGCGGAAGAGGGCGGACGCGAGGATGCAACGGTGTGGGCTTATGGCAAGTATGGCGGGCGTCTGCCGGCTGCTGCTGCCGCGTTTATCAACAGCATGACGGCTGCCGCAATTGAATATGACTCGATAGGCCTGGGTGTTGCGGTGCATGTGAATGTGGCCGTCTTGCCTGCCGCGCTGGCGATAGCCGAGCGCCAACACGCGACGGGGCGCGATTTTCTGGCGGCGCAGGTAGTGGGCTGTGACATCCTGCATCGCCTCGCCGCGTCAGCCGCGTACCCGAATCGCGGGTTTCATTACACCGCAGCGATGGGCGGTTTCGGCGCAGCAGCCGCTGCGGCGCGTCTGTTGGGGTTGAGCGTCGCGCAAACGCAACACGCGCTGGGCATTGCATTCATCCAGGCTTCGGGCACGCAGCAGGCCAACATCCAACCTTCGCTTGGCAAACGCATGCTGTCGGCGTTTGCCGCGCGCTCAGGCGTGTATGCCGCGCTGCTGGCACAGCGCGGCATCACCGCACCGACGGATGTGATCGAAGGGAAATTCGGTTTCTATGCCTTGTACCAGGCGGGTGATGCCGAAGCGCTGATGCATGAACTAGGGCAGCGCTTTGACAACGATCAGGCGAGTATCAAAAAGTATCCGAGTTGCGGCTGCAACCATACCGCGATAGATGCCACGTTGAGCCTGGTGCGGCAATACGACTTGAAGCCCGATGATGTGCTGTCGATAGAAGCGACCATCACGCCGTACATCGAGCGCATCGTCGGCGGCGAATACGACCCCAGCGTTGACGCGCAGGTGGCAGCGCAGTTTAATCTGCGTTATTCGATAGCCTGCGCGCTGGTGCGCCGCAGATTGGGGCTGGCTGATATTCAGCCGGATGCCGCGCGTGATCCCGCGATTGCTGCACATATGGGCAAGATCACGCTGAAGGTGGATGCGCAGCAGAACGGCACGCGCGGCCCGGTGGAGCTACGCATGCGCACGCGGTCGCATGGGGAGATTATGTGCCGCGTGGACGACGTAGCGGGCGGCAAGGACAATCCGATTCCGCAGTCCGAGGTCGAGGACAAATTCACGGAATGCTTCAGTACCGGCGTGCGGCCGCTACGTGAAGCGCAATGTGCGTTATTGAAGGCGCGGGTGCATGGTCTGCATCAATTGCCCGATATGGCGCTATTTTTTAGCGGTGTACTGTAACGCAGCCGTAGCGTGGTGACGAAGGAAACGCATCGGTCGAGTAGTTTGCGCGGCGCGACCGCGACTTTGATTGATACGGTGCGTTGTGTTCACTGGCATCCTACGGGCTGCCGCCCACTGTGCATCATGAATGCAACAGCGTTACATGCTTGCCGCGTTCTTGCGTATTCGCCAGCAGTTGCGCTATGCCGGCGTCAAACGTAAGCAACTTCATGCCGTTGCGGATGGCGGCGGTTAGCAGCCATGCATCGGTGATTTGCCGGTGTCCGAGGATGCCGCCGGTGCAGGCAGCCCAAACATCGGCAAAGCCAAAATCCAGCGCCACCAGCCGATGTTTGGGATGGGACGTATTGCGCAACAACAGTTCCGCCACTTCTCCGACGGCGATGGAGCGGCCTGAAAACGCCGGCTGGGAAATGATGCGAACGAACGCGGATTGTGTGAATGCCGTGCTCGCCCATCCGGCGCGAGCATGCTGGCTGAACCAGTTGATCATGCGCGGGTGGTGCTCGTGTGTGGGCCAACCCAGTGCGATCAAGGCGTTGGCGTCGAGGAGATGACTCACGCAGACTCGTCCAGCATTTGCTGCACTTGCCGTTCGGTCACGCGCGGGGTATCGGGTGGCAGGTCAAAGACCCAGACGCCTTTCTTTTGTTTGAGTGGCAGCTTTTCTGCGCTACCCCGGAGTATCAGTTCCGACACAGCCTGCCCCAGCTTCAGTGCCCTCGCCTTGGCGTAGGCTTGGGCTGCGGCAAACGCCTCGTCTTCAATGTTGATGGTAGTTCTCATAGTTGATACTCTTTTAAATATGTGATGTAGTTTATATAAAAGCGTATCATAGGTCAAACCAGCAGAAGTGTTTACGGCGATGACCGGTGTGGCAAGGGCGGGAGCTATCTCGCCTTCCGCGGTCACCAAAAATGGCGGGATACATTGCACTTCTCCCGCCCTACCTGACCTGGCCGTTATAGCGGCTTGCGAAACAACACAATCCGATTTGTATTCGTGCCCATGCTGTTGTTCGACACGCCCCAAATGTTAGCGGTCTTGGTGAATTTCTGCGCGTTGATTGCCACTGCCATGCAGGCGAAGCCCGCCGAGATGCCG
This sequence comes from Bordetella parapertussis, assembly GCA_945861275.1. Taxonomy (GTDB): domain Bacteria; phylum Pseudomonadota; class Gammaproteobacteria; order Burkholderiales; family SG8-41; genus UBA5216. The sequence continues at coordinate 6,131 of CAMATZ010000037.1, read as the reverse complement.
ATGGGCGCAACGACTTCTTCGAGTTTGATTTTGCCGCGCCGCACTTCGCCCACTTCAAACGCCACCCAGCCGTTAGGCACAGTAATGCGATACAGCTCGCGAAACACTTCCAGCATTGCGGTTGACCAGTGCGACACGGTGCTGCACATGGTGATGCGCGATGCGACTTCGGCCGCGTCGTGGGCGTTAAACCAGCAGCGCAGCCAGTTGTCTTTTGAGTACTGCACCACGTCCAGAAAGGGCGGGGAGGTGACGGTGAGTTTCACGGCTTCGGTGGGTATGCCCAGCGTGCTGGCGGCGCTGTCTTCCATGAAGGTGGCGGTTTCGGCGGCGGCGCGCAGGCGTTCGCGATCCTGTGGTGTGAGCTTGCCTTGCAACTGCTGCGATTTGCGCAATATTAATTGGCGGATATCGCGGTACTCGGGCTTTTGCTTCAGGCGCGTATTGATGCGAATCTGGTTTTCCGCGGTGGTGGCCTGATTGGGCGGCAGCGTGTATACCGAAAAGAATCCCGGCGAATGGCCGGTGAGCCGGTTGGTCGCGACCATGCGTATCCAGCGGTCGATGGCGTCCTCGGTATAGTCCTCGCGCCGGTAGATCAGGTAACGGCGCAGCGCCAGCAGTTCATGCTCGGTGTCGCGGTGATAGAACATCGACAGGTCGATATCCTTGCGCTCGCGTCCACCCATCCGCAGCATTTTTAAACGCGCCGCAATATCGTTCAGTTCGGGAAGTTCCAGCCGCGGCTGCGTGAGTATCGACGACAGCGGATTAACATCGTTGGCGATAATGCGGCGCCCGTGCAGGGCGGCTTCGACGGCGGTAGTGCCGCGCCCGCTGAACGGATCGTAAACAATATCGCCGGGCTCGGTCAGTCGCTCGATAAAGTACGCGGGCAGTTGCGGCTTGTAGCAGGCGCGGTAGGAGATTTCGTGGATCGAGCTGGCCTGCCGTTGCAGCGCGGTCCACATCTCGCTTTGGTAGACCGGTATATCCTGTGTGTAGACCTCGCGCGAGCGTGCGCGCCGTGACGGAATCGATGCTCCCTGTACCCGCAAACTGCCTGTTGCCAGTGCCGAGTCGAAGCTGAGCATTGCGTACCTCCCCGTAGCAAGATGCGGGGTATGGTACGTGGGTTTTAGAAAAAGTACAAGTAGCTCAATAGGTTATATGCTTTTTCTAAAGCGAGGTACAAGGTACTGGACGGAAGTACAAGTGTATGTGCAGTTTTTCGCTGTGCGAAGACGCCGGTCGCGAGACCCATGCGGCACGATGTTATGCTTCGCGGCGATTGCTCATCCTGCCGGCGAGAGGTGTGTCAACATGAAAACCATTCTGCTCCCCTTCTATGACGACGACGTTTCGCAGCGCGCATTCGAATTGTCGGCACGGATTGTGCGCCCGCTGAACGGGTATCTCGAAGGGCTCTTCGTTCTGCGCCGTCCGCCGATCGTCGACGGCGATCTACTCTCGGAATCGCATTTTGCCCAGTTCGATGAGGAGTGCCGGCGCGTGGCTGCGCGGGCGCGAACGCGCTTTGATGCCTGCGCCGCCGCGCAAGGTGTTGCCGTCGATGCCGCCAGTGCTTCCGCTGGCGCGGCGGCCGGCTGGCGGGAATTCGAGGGCGTGGAGGGACAGGTGGTCGGTAGTCACGGGCGGCTTTTTGACCTCATTGTCGTGGGGCGCGATTTCGGGCGTCCGTGGCTGGACTGGCGCGTGATGGTCGAGTCGGCGCTGTTCGAGAGCGGCCGGCCGGTGCTACTCGCACCCGAGAACCCCGGCACGACCCTCGGCGAGCAGGTGATCATCGCGTGGAATTCGAGCACCGAAACAGCCCGCACGGTCGCCTTTGCGATGCCGCTGCTGGCGCGTGCGCGCAGCGTGACCGTACTCTCTGTCGAGGGCTGGGGCGTTCCCGGCCCAGCGGGCGAAGAACTTGCTGTATACCTCGGGCGCGCCGGCGTGCGCGCCAGCGCGCGTACTGTTGACCCCCGTGGACGCTCGGCGGGAGTTGCGATTCTCGACGAGTGCTCCCGCAACGGCGCCGATCTCCTGATTAAGGGCGCGTACACGCAGAGCCGCCTGCGGCAGTTGATCTTCGGCGGTGCCACCCGGCACATCCTCGCGCACGCGCAGCTCCCTGTCCTGCTTGCACACTGAGCCGCGTTCGTCGATCACCGCGGCCCGTCGTCATTCGGCCCGCGCAGAATAAGCCTCAATCCGCCGTGAACTGGACCACCCGGTTGCGTCCAAGATTCTTGGCCTCATACAACGCGCGATCGGCGCATGACGCGATGTCGTCGAGCGTATCGCCGTGTTCAGGATAGCCCGCAACGCCGATGCTGACCGTGCAGCCGACCTGCACGCCGGCGATATCCAGCGGCGAAGTGGCCATGGTGTTGCGGATACGCTCGGCCACGACCAGCGCACCGTTTAGCGGGGTGTCCGACAGGAACACGATGAACTCGTCGCCGCCGTAGCGCGCCGGCACGTCAGTTTTGCGCAATTCTGCGCGTATGGCTGCCGCCAACTGCGCAAGCAACAGGTTGCCCGCCTTGTGGCCGTGGCTGTCGTTGACCGGCTTCAGGTTATCCGAGTCGATCATGAGGATGGACGACTTGCGTTGGTAGCGTACCACCTGGGCAAACATCCGATGGGTGGCGATGGCAAACCCGCGCAGGTTGGGCAGCCCGGTAAGCTGGTCGGTCTCGGCCAGCAGCTTGGCGCGAGTCAGCCCGAAGCGGATTTCGGCCGAAAACAGCGTCACGATGTAGGCGGTGAGCAGTACCGGCGCAAGCTGAACCCCGAATTCTCCGTAAAAAGATAGCGTAAGTAATTTTTCGGCTGACGCGTCGCCGCCGAGATACAGATAACATGCCCCAATCAGGCCGACCTGGGCGAGCGTGATCAGCTTTCCGAGTGTGAGGGCGGCCGTGATGACCGGCAGCAGGTAGGAATTGACCATCGGGCCGGACAATGAGTCGGTGAGTCCGATCACCCACGTGATCAACGCGATCATTGCCCAGGATTCGACTGCGATTTTCCAGCTGCTCTCGCTCTGGGAAAAAGGGGTATAGCGGCAGACCATCACAAACGCGACGTAGAAAAACAGCACGACGGTGAGCGCGCCCTGAACCGTTCCGTCGGAAATCTTTTCCCCGAACACGAGATAGATCAGCACCAGGCTGATCAGCAGCCAGTGGATCTGGGCGACGATTCGGGAGATGCCCCGCTGCTCCTCCTCTTCCAGGTCGAGTGCGAGTGCACGTTTGATTGCCGGCGGCGATACGGTATGCATCAGCCTTATCGTACAGTAACGGGTGGTGACGTGTCTACTGTCTACAAAGGCTTGGATACCGCGTCGATCACCCGCGGCCTTCGTCGAAAAATAACTGCACTTCACGGAAAAGCTGCATCCGGTTCTTTTCGGTAAACACCACATGCGTGCCCTCGCCGATGACTACCAGCCGCTTCGACGGTGCATTGACCAGCAGCGGAAACAATGTCTGCGCCATGTACAGCGGCGTGTCGGCATCCCACTCGGCGACGATGAGGAGCGTCGGCACGCAGATGTCGGCCGGGTCGTAGCGGGGCCTGCCAGCATTCGCGTACTCGCGGCTGTCGAGCACGACACCGTTGGGCGCGCGAAATGCGCGCGGGTTCTGTGTGGCCGACCACGGGTCGCTGGCGAACGCGGCTTCGAGGTGGGCGTCGAGCCAGTGCGCAGGCATCAGTTCCTCCTGCTTGCCGGGCGGCAGGCCTGTGCTGCGGCGTTTTTTCACCGCTTCCGCCGTGACGATGCGGTAGGCGCCAAGGGGGCCGCCCGCGTCTGTCAGCGAGAGCCCCTGTGTGCGCATCCAGCCTGGCGCGTAGAGCGCGAGCCGCTGCACCTTGGCGTTGCTCTGCGTGGTGTACACCGCCATGATGGTGGTGCCCCAGGAGTGACCGAGCAGACTTATCTTGTCGACGTTGCGACGCGCGCGGATGAAGTCCACGGCGGCGCCTACATCGCGCGCTGCGGTATCGGTGCGCACCAGCGGCGGGTTGTTCATCGGCGGCTCGTCCATCTCGCGCGGGCGTGTCGAGCGGCCGTAGCCGCGCACACTGACGAAATAGACGTCGTTGCCCTGCCGCGCCATCCAATCCATCCACGACAGGCCATCAAGATTCAGGTCGAAGCCGCTTTCGGGAGAGCCGGTCGCGCCGTGCACGAACAGAATGATGTTGTCGGGCGCGAACCGCGTGAGGTCCGCGGGGCGCTTGTTGCGCACATGAATCTGCACGCCCGGATCGGCGGCGGGCACCATCAAGTCTTCGGTGATCAGCATGGTCTGCCTCCGTTTCGCATCAGATTTACAGCGCTCACTCATCCGCGTTCTTGCTATTGTATGCACCATCCGATGGTATAGGTACATGTACGGGTAATTGATACGTGCAGAAGAAGGCTTGCTACAATTAGAACCCCCAGTGCGTTTTTACATTTCAACAGAACCTAAGCATGACACGCAGTGGCAACCACTTGTATCATCCCCCTTCCGCTTAGTTATTGCCGTGCGCGTGTTCGTCCGGTCAATCTGAAGCGAGTACATCCTTGCTTGCAATTAGAATCTTTTTATCAACTTAGGAGAACCACATGATTTCAACTGGACAAGCTCTTCCCGCAGGCAAACTTATGGAATCGACAAGCTTCGATGACCATACCGGATGCCCTTTAGGCCCGCAAGAAGTCGATATCGCAGCAGCCACCAAAGACAAAAAAGTCGTCATCTTTGGGCTTCCCGGCGCCTACACCCCCACCTGTTCAGCCAAGCATGTCCCGAGTTACGTTCAGAATGCCGCTGCTCTTAAAGCCAAAGGGGTAGACGAAGTCTGGTGCGTAACGACGAATGATGCCTTTGTTATGGCAGCGTGGGGCAAACACCTGAACGTCAACGGAGCCGTGCGTATGCTCGCAGACGGGAGCGCTAAATACGTCAAGGAACTGGGTCTGGAATTAGACCTCACCGCGCGCGGCATGGGTGTGCGTTCGAACCGCTACGCCATGATCGTCGATCATGGTGTTGTCAAAGGGGTGTACGTTGAAGCCCCCGGCAAGTTTGAAGTCTCATCCGCCGAATCCGTACTCAGCCATCTGTAAGCCATTTGGTAATCGTGTTGGTTCGCATTCGCGGCAGAACGCTCACACGATAACCTCGACCACCTCTTCGTTGATGGGCGGGGGAATGGGCTCATCGTGAGCTTTCAGGCTTTCGAGATAGCCTTCGATGGCTGCGTGAGGCATGTCCTGCACGACCGCTGATGCGAAAATTAGTACCTACGGGAACAGGCAGGGCCCGGCCAACAGCGGTCGTTTACATTATGCCGTTGTAGCCAAACCCGGCCTGGAATATTTCATGCACCCGATTTCGATCTTCCTTCTCGGCATCGCGATGTCGACCGATGCTTTTGCCGCAGCCGTCGGTAAGGGCGCCGCCATGCACAAGCCGCGCTTTTCTGAGGCGCTCCGCGCAGGCGTTATTTTTGGCACTATCGAGGGTCTGACACCCGTCATTGGATGGCTATTGGGTCTGACGGTAGCAAAGTACATCACCGCGTGGGACCACTGGATCGCCTTCACTTTGCTCGGACTTCTCGGCTTGCACATGATCTATGCGGGACTCAAACCAGAGAACGAAGGAGGCGCTACTGGTGCCACCAAGCGCAGGGATGGCTTCTGGAGCCTTGCCGCCACCGGCCTTGCCACCAGTATCGACGCGATGGCGGTAGGTGTCGGTCTCGCGTTTATCGACGTGAATATCGGCGTCGTTGCGCTGGTGATCGGCCTCACGACGCTGGTGATGGTGACGCTCGGCATAATGCTCGGTCGCATCCTTGGCAGTCTCGCGGGAAAGCGTGCGGAGATCATGGGTGGCATTATGTTGATCGCGATCGGCGCCTCGATTTTGTACGAGCACCTATCAGCTTAGGACCGGAGTCCGCTTCGGGTCGAGGCCGTGTGAAAACAGAAATTCTAGGCGGTGAAGATCGTTCGAATCTCGATACTGCACTCAACTTTGTATTGGTTAGCAGGAGGTGTTGCGGGATTTCGCAACAAGAGGCGGCTTTCTACTCCGTCATGGCCGCCATCAATG
>CAMATZ010000036.1 GCA_945861275.1 Bordetella parapertussis | reverse complement strand
TTCAGGAAATGCGCCACCACATCGGCCCAGCGCTCGATGTCGGGCAGCCAGCCGATCGTGCCCCAGGTGGTGAACACGAGGTCGAACGAGGCGGGCTCGGGGATCACCTTCGGCGCGTCGTAAAGATCGGCTTGCACGAAGCGCGCCGGCAGCTTCAATTCGGCCGCCAGCTTGGCCGCCGTCTCGATGGCGGGCTTCGAGAAATCCAGCCCCACGACTTCGGCCGCGCCGCGCTGCGCCAGGATAAGGCTGTCGCGGCCGAAATGGCATTGCAGATGCAGCACGCGCAAGCCCTTGACCGGGCCGAGTTCGCGTTCCTCGATGGCGTTCAGCCTGGCGCGGCCCTGACGCAACGACTCCACGTCGTAGCCGCCCGGCGCCAAGTGGACCGCGACCCGCTCGTCCCACAGCGCCCGGTTGGTCTCGCGCCAATCCTTCGCGGCCATCACACGGTCATTTCTTGGGTATAGGAATTTTTAACACCATTTTTCACCAGTCAGCAATCTATCCCGCGACGGGCTAACAGTCAATCGCGTGAATGTTCGACTAGTCCCGATGTTTTTCTGCAAAATCTTGCCCCGCAAAACGCCCGCAGCGATTGATTTTCGACCCATCGACGCATTTACACGAGCACAAGCCGAGCCCACCCATCAGCCCTGGCAAATACCAGTCCGAATCCGGGAATCAAGCCGCCTGAATTAAGCCGCCTGAAACAGATCAACCCGCCGCGCCGGTATGCATGGCGGCGGCTGCGCACATAACCCCAGGTGCGTGAGGATGCGCTCAATCACCGCAGGTTCTTCAATCAATCGGCGGCCAACCACGCACCAGCACGCAGGACGAGTTGGCGCAGTACATCAAGTCTGAAATGGCAATGTGGACCAAGGTCGCGCAGGCGCAAAAGATACGCGTCGATCTGACGCGCTAGCCAATGTCACAGCTTGCTGACGCAGTCGACTGGACTATTGAAGGGCTGCAGGTTCGCGCTTGCCGCGGTTACGTTTTGCGTCAGCGATCATTTCTCGGGGCCGTAAAACACCACCCAGACAGAGAAATCATCGGAAAATTGATCGTAGCCATGCGGTGTGTGCGCCGCCGCGAACATCATGTCGCCCGGGCCGATCATGGTTTCGCCACTGTCCCACCGGTAGCGCGCGGTTCCGGACGCGACAATGTAGAATTCGTCGCGGCTGTGCGCCATCTGCGGGCCGGATGTCGGCCGCGCGGCGAACCGGATCCACACGGAATCGTCGCGGAACACCTCGGCGGCCCGGCTGCCCTCAGGCGGCTTCAACGCGCGAGCGGCGGCGAGCGTAACTGGCGGCGGTGTCCGGTCCATGGCTTCTCCTTCATTCGGGTTGGTTCGCGATCACAGCGCGCCCTGCCGGCCTTGGCGCAGGGGTTTGGATTGCAGCGGCGGAGCCTGGCGCGAAGATGCCTATACTACGGCATCGCGCAGCCTCGGGCGATTGGAGATCACGGAATGAGTGCAGGACCGCTGGTGGTGACCTATCCGATGACCGCGCTCAGCCGCGCGATCGTCGCCGAGGAACTCGCCGGGGCCGGCGAGGCGATCTACCTCACGGACCTCCCGCCGGAACAGCGCGCGGGCGCTTTGCGCGAGGCCGGTGCGGTCCTCGCCAACGATATTTCGAAGGAGCTGCACCCCGGGGAATCGTCGCTGATCAGCAATGCGCGCCTCCTGCAGTTCAGCGCCGCCGGGGTCGACTGGGTCCCGACGCGCGACCTGCCGCCCGAACTGCCGGTTGCCGGCAACAAAGGCGCCTCGGCCGAGCCGATGGCCGAGCATATCGCGGCGCTGGCGCTCGCCGCTGCGAAGCGCCTCTTCATCGAGCATGACGAATTGAAACGCGGCGCGTTCAACCAGGGCAGCCCCAACCGCATGCTGCGCGGCGCAGTGTGCGGCATTCTCGGTTTCGGCGCGGTCGGCGTCGCGACGGCGCAGCTCATGCGCGCCTTCGGGATGAAGATCCACGCGGTCAACCGGCGCGGCGCGAGCGAGGAACCGACCGATTGGATCGGCACCACTGAGCGACTCGACGACCTGTTGCGCGCGTCGGACGTGCTGGTGATCAGCGCGGCCCTCACCACCGCCACCGAGGGGCTGATCGGGGCACGCGAACTGGCGCTGATGAAGGAAAATGCGATCCTCGTCAACGTCGCGCGCGGCGAGATCGTCGATGAGGCGGCGCTTTACGCGCACCTCACGGCGCATCCACAGTTTTCCGCCGGGATCGACGCCTGGTGGGTCGAGCCGGTGCGCCATGGCCGCTTCACGATGGGGTATCCGTTTCTCAACCTGCCCAATGTGATCGGCTCGCCGCACAATTCGGCGGGCGGCGGGGTGTGGCGCGAGGTGTCGCTGCGCCGCGCCGTCGCCAATTGCCGGCGCGCCCTCCTGGGCGAGACCCCGCTCAACCTGATCGGCCCCGACGAGCGCATGCTGTAGGACGCAGTTTCTCGTAGAATTCGGCGTTCCCATCATAACTCCCCGCGCAAAACAATGACCGATCTTCACGCCGCAGCCAGCACCAGCCATTTTGTCGAAGCCAACAGCGTCAAGCTCCACTACCTGGATTACGGCACGGCCGGGCGTCGACCGATGCTGTGCGTCCACGGCGGTGCAGCACATGCACATTGGTTCGACTTCGTCGCGCCTGGTTTGACGCCGGACCATCACGTCTTTGCACTGGATTTGCGCGGACACGGCGACAGCGCGTGGGCCGACCCGCACACCTACTCGTGGAAGACCTACGCCGAGGACATCAACGCCCTCGTCGAAAAGCTCGATCTGCGCGACTACGTGCTGATCGGCCATTCGATGGGCGGCATGGTATCGCTGGTTCATGCCGCGACGCATCCAGAGCGGATAGGCCGGCTGGTCATCGTCGACAGCGTCATGCTGATGCCCATGGAGCGCGTTACCAGGATGCGCGCCTTCGGGGAAATGCCCTCGAAGGGCTACGCGACGCAGGAGGAGCTCGTCGCGCGCTATCGTCTCGAGGGCGGGGAAACGCAGATGGCCGCGCCTGAAGTCATGCATCGCATGGCTATGCACAGCGGCAGGCAGGACGCCGACGGGCGATGGCAGCACAAGGCCGACCGCCGCGTGTATGCGAACTTCCAGCAGATTGCGGGCGTGCCGCTATGGGAAAAGGTCAAGGTGCCGGCGCTCGTGATCAGAGGGGGAGAGCGCAGCCCGCGATTCACGCCCGAGGTGATGGCTGAGATCCACGCCAGAGCGCCGCAGGTGCAGATGGCGGAAGTGCCGGCTTCGGATCATCACGTCACTCTCGATAATCCGCAGGGATTCGTCGACGTCGTGCAGAAGTTTTTGCGCACGTGATCTGCGAGTGTCTCAATCGGGTCGTTACCGGCGTCCGCGACAGCCGGCTTCCCGGCAACCCAAAGTCGATTTTGTTTAAAACGTGACCTGCTCTGGCTGACTTCATTTCCCGCACACAGCGAATGCCGCTCGCGGTGCGAGCCGTGTAACAGTTGTGTTTGTTTAATTGTCAGGCGGCGATTTTGTGCTGGTACGAAATCACTTACGCATCGAATCCATACACCTCGCGCGCCTGCTTACTCGAAACCAATCCGAGTTTCACATCCAGCGCCACCGCCTCACGCGAGCGTTGCAGCGGATCGCCGATGCCGCCGCCGCCCGGCGTCTCGACAATCAAACGGTCACCGGCGGGAACCATTTGCCGTCCCATGCCGTTCAGTTCCGCTCCCGACTGCAGACGTACGCGGCCGCCGCCACCTGCTTTGCCGCCGTCTGCACCGCGCGCCGGATGTTTGATGCGATCAAAGGTTGCTGCCAGCACCATCGGCGCGTTATCGCCGTTTTCAATTTCGATAATTTGGCCCAGACCACCGCGCGCGCTGCCCGCGCCGCCGGAATCGGGCCGGTATTCCTTGCGCCAGAACACCAGCGGGCTGATGGTCTCCATGATTTCCAGCGATACGTTGCGCACGCCCGATGGAAATGAAGTGACCGACAAACCGTCTTTCGCCGGACGCGCGCCGGTGCCGCCGGTGTTGAACCCCACCACGGTGAAGCGTTTCGCTGTGAGCATTTCGCCCGCGCCCTGCCCGCCCGCGAGCCGGATATTCCACAGGCACGATGTGCCTTCGGCGGGCACTTTGTGCGCGCGTGCCTGACGCAGACAGCCGAATACCACGTCGGGCAGCATTTGTCCGACGGTACTGCGCGCGGCCACCGCCAGCGGAAACGGCGCGTTGAGTATGCAGCCTTCCGGCGCCGCCACGCGCACCACCGACAGCGAACCGGCGTTATTCGGAATGGTTGCACCTATGATGCAGCGCACGCCGAACGAGGTGTAGGCGTCGGTATACGATTTCGGCACGTTGATGCCCTGTGCCACCACCGGTGAGGTGCCGCTGAAATCAATATCGATGCCCGAACGCGACACCGTGAGTTTCGCCACCAGCGTGATCGGCGTGTGGTAACCATCGATGGTCATGGCGTTCGACCACGCGCCCTGCGGCCACTCGCGCACTGCCGCGAGCATCGCAGCACGCGAGCGCGAGATGATGAATTCGCCGAGCGTGTTGATGTCTTTCAGGTCGTATTCGTCCATCATCGCAAGCAGCCGGCGTCCACCCACTTCATTGCAGGCCACCAGCGCGTAGAGATCGCCTTCAACCTGCACCGGTTCACGCACATTGGCGCGCACTATCCTGAGCACGGTTTCACTGATGTGCCCGGCATCCACCAGTTTGAGGATGGGCACGAACAGGCCCTCGTGATACACCTGACCGCCGTCGGGGCCGAAGCCGAGTCCGCCGATATCCACCACATGCACGGTCGAAGCAAACAGCGCCACCATGCGCTTATTTTTACCTGTCGCGAGAAACACCGGTGTCACCATGGTGAAATCGTTGAGGTGCCCGGTACCTTTCCACGGGTCGTTGGTCACAAACGCATCGCCGGGTTGCATGCTGCGCGCCGGATACTCGGCCAGGAAATGGCCCACCGATTCCGCCATCGAATTCACATGACCCGGCGTGCCGGTAACCGCCTGTGCCACCATGCGGCCATCGGGCAAAAACACACCGGCGGAAAGGTCGCCGGCCTCACGCGTGGCCGCGCCAAATGCGGTGCGCACCAGGGTTTGCGCCTGCTCCTCAACCACCGAAATCAGGCGGTTCCACTGCACCTGCATTTGAATTTCGGCGAGTGAGCCGCGCGCGGATTTTTTTGCCGTTGTTACCATTTTCATTTACGCCTGCGCTGGTCGAGCACGATGTAGCCTACACTATTGACGTGCGCGTCGAAATCCGCGGTGACCACGGTCGTGGTTTGATCCTCGGCGATGAGCGCCGGCCCTTTGATGATCGCACCGGCCACCAATTGCGTGCGTTCGTAGATGCTGGTTTCGCGTTGTTTGCCTTGTGTGGCCTCGAACACGCTGCGGGTTGCGGTAGGCCCGGCGGCGGCGCCTGAGTTACCCGAGTTACCCAAGGGGCGCGCGCGCGTCGCGGGTTTTACCCGGGTTGAAACGGTCACCGACCAGCTCATGATTTCGATACCCAGGTTAGGAATCGCCCGCCCATACAGCGCATGATAGGCCTTGGCAAAACGGCGCGCGAGCATCGCTGCATCGCGCGCGTTGAGTTTTCCGGCAGGCAAATCCACCGCTATTTCATGGCCTTGCCCCTGGTAGCGCATAAAGGCCACGCGTGCGGTCTTGAGGGGTGCGTTGGCCGCCCCCGCGCGCACCATGTCCGTTGCTTGTTTCTCCATTTCCCCAAGCAATTGATTAGCTTGCTTTGCGTCCAACGTTTCCAGCAGCGCATACCAGCTGCGCACCGCCTGAAAAGCAACCGGCGCAGTTAAAAACCCCAGCGCCGATCCCACGCTGGCGCCCAGCGGCACAATCACGCGCGTAATACCCAGCTTGGTGGCCAACCGCGCTGCGTGCAGCGGCGCGGCGCCGCCGAACGCAATCAGCGTGTAATTTTCCACCGTCTTGCCCAGCTCCATGGCGTGTACGCGTGCGGCATTGGCCATGTTTTCGGTGACGATTTCGCTGATCGCCAGCGCCCCGAGTTCGGTGTTCAGCGCCAGCGGTTTCGCCACGTCGGCCGTCACTGCGCGTTGCGCGCGTTTGCGGTCGAGCTTCACGCGCCCGCCCGCGAAGCGCTCGGCATCGAGGTATCCCATCACACAATCCGCATCGGTGACCGTAGCATGGGTGCCGCCGCGCGCATAACACGCGGGCCCCGGTTCCGAGCCCGCGCTGTCGGGGCCGACCTGCACACGCTTCATGTCATCAAGGCGCGCAATCGACCCACCACCCGCGCCGATTTCCACCATTTCAATCACCGGAATGCGTATCGGCAAGCCGCTTCCTTTGAGGAAGCGGTAGATGCGGCCAAATTCAAAATTGCGCGAGATCTGCGGCTCGTAGTCATCGATAAAACAAATCTTCGCGGTAGTGCCGCCCATGTCAAATGACAAAGCCCGCTTAACGCCGCACTGCTGCGCCACGGTGCGCGACAAAATCGCACCGCCCGCCGGACCGGATTCGACCAGGCGCACCGGCTCCGCCGCACCGATAGCCAGCGTGGTCAGCGCCCCGCCCGAAGTCATCAGATACACCGGACAACGCACGCCCATGCCGCGCAGCCGCGTTTCCAGACGTTGCAGATAGCCCGCCATCACCGGCTGCACATAGGCATTGGCGCAGGCGGTTGAGGTGCGTTCATACTCGCGCACCTCAGGGCACACGTCGGACGAAAGCGTCACCCAAAGCTTGGGCGCATGCTGCTTTAACAACGCACGCACGCGGTGTTCGTGCGCCGGGTTGGCATAACTTTGCAAAAACGCGACCGCGACACTCTCGATGTTTTCTTGCTGCAATACAGCGGCGAGATTGATGACGGCGGCTTCGTCCAGCGGCAGCAGCACCTGACCGCTGACATTGATGCGTTCCGCCACGCCAAAACGCAAATCACGCGGCACCAGCGGCGCAGGCTTGTCGAGAAAAATATCGTACTGCGCAAAGCGGTGTTCCCAGCCGATTTCCACCACATCACGAAAACCTGCAGTGGTGATCAACGCCGTCCTCGCGCCTTTGCGCTCGATCAGCGCATTGGTGGCCAGGGTAGTGCCCAGGATCAGCAGATCGAGTGCGCTTTCCGCCATGCCGGCCTCGGCGAGGATGGCGCTCATGGCCTCCAGCAGCCCCACTTCGGGTGCGGCAGGCGTGGTCAGCACCTTGGTTGTCCATTGGCGGCTGCCGGCCTGTAACACCACATCGGTAAATGTGCCGCCTATATCCACAGCCAAACGCGCACCAGCGGTGGATCGGGTCATATTTTTAGAATGTCGAAACAAGGGAAATAACGCACGCGCGACCGCGAACGCCGGTGGACAGGATGCTCTTTCACGCCGGCCATTGTGCGCGATCACACTGTCGCGCGCAACTTGCTGGCGCGCCGCCGCACCCTGCGATAGATTACAGGCCTGCAAATCCTGGGGATTTTGATATGCGCACTACAGCAAGCCCGATACTGGCGAGTGCGGTGGCGCTGGCGGTTTTTGCATCGCCGTTGTTGGCGCAGCCTGCGGCAATCCGTTCGTCAGAGCCTGTCCTGAGCTTGTCGAAGGGCTCAGGACAGGCATATCCGGTAAAGCCGGTACGCATGTTGTCCGGCGCATTCGGCAGTCCCAGCGATATCCTGGCGCGCACGCTCGGCCCCAAGTTGAGCGAGCTGTGGGGGCAGCCGGTGGTGATCGAAAACCGTCCCGGCGCGGCGGGCACCATAGCGGCAGCGATACTCGCCAAGGCTGCACCTGACGGCTACACGCTACTGCTGATCTCCGCGCAGTTCACCATCGGCGCGGCGATGACGCCCAATCTGCCGTATGACCCACTCAAGGATTTCGCCGGGGTTACGCAAATCGGCTTCAGCACCAGCGTGCTGCCGGTGTTGCCGACTTTGGGGCCGAAGACGCTGAAGGATTTCGTCGCCTACGCGCAGGCGCGACCAGGAAAAATATTTTTCAGCTCCGGCGGCGCGGGCAGCAGCACGCATCTGAACGCGGAGCGATTTAATTTTGCCGCGGGTATCAAGGCGGTGCACGTCGGATTCAAGGGCACGCCGGATGCGTTGCTCGAAGTGGCCGGCGGACGCGTGCAGTACTGTATCGTCGGACTCGGCTCGGCGCTGGCGCTGATCAAGAACGGCCTGTTGTTACCACTCGCGGTGAGCACGCCCAAGCGCTCGCCGCTGCTGCCGGATGTGCCGGCAATCGCCGAGGTTGTTTCAGGATACGGCCGTGATGGCTCGCACTCGCTGGTCGCACCCGCGCGAACGCCGATGGCGATCCGCAATCAGGTGAGCCGCGATGTTGCGCGCGTGTTCGCACAGTCCGATGTCAAAGAAAAACTGCTGGCGCAAGACTACCATCCCGCACCCACCACACCGCTGGAACACGACAAGATTCTGCGCGAGCAGATACAGACGTTTGGCGAGGTGGTGAAGCGCCTTGGCTTGAAATCGAATTGACGATTGCTTGAGTTTCGTGCGCATGGCGCACGCTACTGTCCGGCGGGTTAATTACTTTCCGTCATCCCTGACGCCTTCACAATCGCAGCGGCTTTTTTCATCTCAATAAGCAAAAACGCTGCGAACTGATCGGGCGTGCTGGCCACCAGCGTTGCGCCCTCGTTGGTGAGGCGCTTCTCGACATCCGGTTGTTTGAGTATGCGCGCCATTTCCGTTTGCAGCTTGTTTACCGATGCTTGCGGCGTGCCGCCGCGCACAAACAAACCATACCAGTGTGTCAGCTCGTAGCCCGGCACGCCGGCTTCGGCGATGGGCGGCACGCCGGGCAGCGCGGCGGAGCGCGTGGTGTTCGACAGGCCCAGCGCGCGCACCTGACCGGAGCGCACGTAGGGCACGACTTGCAGTGCATTCATGAAATACAGCGCGATCTGTCCGGAAATCAGATCGATCAGCGCCGGCCCCGCGCCCTTGTAGGGAATATGCGTCATGCGCGTGCCGGAAAGATGTTTAAACAACTCAGCGGCCATGTGCGGCGGCGAACCGTTGCCCGAGGTGCCAAAATTGATTTCGTCCGGTCGCGCTTTCGCGAACGCGACCACCTCCTTGACCGAGCGCGGCGGAAACGACGGATGCACCGCAAGCACCAGCGGACTCGACGCAAGCTGCGTCACCGGCGCAAGATCCTTAAGCGTGTCGTACGGCAGCGTCTTGCGTATCGCGGGATTGACTGCGATACCGCCCGGCACGATCAACATGGTGTGCCCATCGGGCGCGGCTCGCGCGACATGCGCGGTGCCAATCACGCCATTCGCGCCGCTGCGGTTATCGACGATCACCGGCTGCCCCCATGCCTCGCTCAGCTTTTGCGCGATTGCGCGACCGAGAATATCGGTGCCGCCGCCGGGTGGGAATGGCACCACCATGTTCATCGGGCCGGATGGATACGCCTGTCCTGAGCCTGTCGAAGTGGGTTGCGCGCCTGCGGTCGTTGAGAATATCAACGTCGTCAACGTCGCGAATTTCATTGCATTACCAAGAAGTGCCATACAATTTTTATTTTGTAACAATATCAATAAAAACAATTAGTTAAGCATCGCCACGCGAGACCGTCAAACGCGTTCGCAGGTCTCGTCAATGAAGTTTACGCTTTGCAGCGCCCGCGAGCGACAGGTATACGCTGGTCGTGAATCGGGTTACTTGCAGCCTTGACAAGCGGAATCACACCTTGCATAGTCTAGTCCGTTAAACAGACTAGTTCAGGCGGAACAATCCATGCGGCAAACTCAATGGCAATTACAAACAGCCAAGGCGCAACTCAGCGAACTGGTGGAGGCGGCGCTGCGTGGTAATCCGCAGCGGATTACGCGGCGCGGCAAGGATGCGGTGATGGTGCTTTCCGAGAAGGCTTATGTTGCGCTGAAAAACAGCGCGAAAAAGGATGCGCCAAATTTTGTTGCGCATCTGCTCGCGATGCCACGACAGCGAGCGGCTCGATCTGAACCGGTCATGCCGCGGTCGAAGCTCGCACTGCGTGACATCGAATTGTGAGTTTTTTGCTCGACACGGTGCTGCTCTCGGAGTTGCGCAAAGCCAAACCATCGCGCAAGGTCGTGCGGTGGATGCAAACGCAAAAGTCGGAGACCTTGTTTATCAGCGTTGTCAGTGTCGGCGAAATCGAGCGCGGTATAGAAATGGCGCGCAAATCCGATGCGGCGTTCGCGGCTGAATTGGAGCTTTGGATCGAGGCGCTGTTGAGACTTTACGATGACCAAGTGCTGCCAGTGTCGGCCGATGCCGCACGGCTGTGGGGACGGCTTTCGGCCAAGTTGGGTCACGATGGCGCCGATCTGTTGATTGCGGCTACGGCCCTGACACACGGCTTAACCGTGGTGACGCGAAACGTGAAACATTTTGCGCCGACGGGTATTGCTGTTATCAACCCATTTGATGACGTCAAATAGCTTATCCGTGATCGCAACTATGCGTGCCGCAATCTGGGCCGTGCCACTGCTATTGGCGCTGGGGTTGCCAGCTTTCGCACAACCCACTTCGGCAGGCTCAGGACAGGCGTATCCATCAAAACCCATACGCTTGGTATTGCCCTACCCACCCGGCGGCGGCAGCGACATCGTTGCGCGGCCGCTGGCGCAGCTGGTCAGCGCCAGCATGGGTCAGCAGATGGTGGTTGAAAATCGCGGTGGCGCGGGCGGCAACATCGGCATGGAGCTGGTCGCGAAATCGCCGCCGGATGGCTACACGCTGGTGTTTGCGATTACCGCACAACTGGCGGTGAATCCGAGTCTGTATCCGAAGCTGCCGTATGATGTGGTGCGCGATTTCGCGCCGATCTCACTGCTGGGCGCAGCACCCTATCTGCTGGTGGTACATCCGGCGCTGCCGGTGCGTTCGGTGAAGGACCTCGTGGCACTGGCGCGCGCGCAGCCCGCCGCACTGACTTACGGCTCGGCGGGCAACGGCAGCGGTTCGCATCTTGCCGGCGAAATGCTCAATTCGCTGGCGCGCGTGAAGTCACTGCACATTCCGTACAAGGGTGGCGCGCCGGCGCTGATCGATCTGGTCGCGGGGCAATTGCAACTGAGTTACCTCACTTACACCTCGACCAGCGGATTTATCCGCGCCGGCCGTTTGCGCGCGCTGGGCGTGACCACCGCCAAACGTTCGCCCGCGCTGCCCGATCTGCCGGCGATTGCCGAGACGGTGCCGGGCTACGACTCCGCGGTGTGGTACGGCGTGCTCGCCCCAGCCGGCACGCCTGCTGATATCATCGCCCGCTTGAATCGCGAATTTCTCGCCGCGCTAAAGAATAACGAACTGCGCCAGCGATTGATTCCTGAAGCATTTGAACCGATAGGCACTACGCCGGAATATTTTGGCGATTACATGAAAAGCGAAATCGCGCGCTGGGCGAAGCTGGTGAAGGCGACCGGCACCAAAATCGATTAGGCGGCGGTCGCAGAGGAGGTTCCATGAGCATTGCAATGACATTAAAACGATGGTGTGCGACGGCCTTGTTGTTTGCCGCCGGTGGCGTGTCGATAGGCGCAACACCTACCTTCGCCGCTGACCTGCCACTGGTGGTCGTGCTCTCTACCGGCGGCACTATCGCCGGCCGCGGCAGTTCCACGACCAGCCTGTCCGAATACAAAGCAGGTTCCATACTCGGTGCGGAACTGGTCGATGCCGTACCGGAAATCAAGGGCTACGCCCAAGTGCGTGTCGAGCAAATCGCCAATATTGGCAGTACCAATATGAACACGGCTATCTGGTTGAAGCTCGCCGCGCGCATTAACGCCATTTTCAACGAAGATGCAAAGGTGGCGGGAGTAGTGATTACGCACGGTACCAATACGCTGGAAGAAACCGCGTATTTCCTCAATCTCACCGTCAAACATGACAAGCCGGTGGTGCTTGTCGGCTCGCAGCGTCCCGCAACGGCGATCAGCGCCGACGGGCCGCTCAATCTGTTGAACGCGATACGCGTGGCGGGTGCGCCGGTGTCGCACGGCAAAGGTGTGCTGGTGGTGATGAACGACGAGATCAACGGCGCGCGCGATGTCACCAAATCGAATACCTATCGCGTCGAAGCATTCCGTTCCGGTGAACTGGGTTTTCTGGGTTATGTCGATGCAGACGAGGTCACGTTTTATCGCGCATCGACCAAGCGCCACACCGCGCGCTCGGAGTTCGATGTCGGCAAATTGTCGAGTTTGCCGAAGGTGGAAATCCTCTATGCGTACGCCGAACCGAGCCTGGATGCCATCAAGGCAGTCGGCGCATCAGGCGCAGGCGGCATTGTTTTCGCCGGCACCGGCGCGGGCGGATTGTCCTTGCACGAACGCGCGGCAATCAAGTCCTTGGGGCCGTTTGATACGCGGCCGGTGATTGTGAACTCTAACCGCACCGGCAACGGGCGCGTCATATCGCGCAAGGAATACGATGCCGAAGGTATGGTACCTGGCGATAATTTGAATCCGCAGAAGGCACGCATTCTGCTGATGCTCGCATTGACCAAAACGCGCGATCTGGCCGAGATCCGGCGCATATTTAAAGACTATTAACTGAAAGCGATGTAAAACAAAACGATGTCCGCTCAACTCAATAAAACAGCCGAACTCAAACCCGCACCGTACACCGATCGCTACATCGAAGTCGCCGGCCTCAAACTGCACGTGCAGGATTACGGCACCGCCGGTAAACCGCAGATGCTTTGCATGCACGGCAGTGCGGCGCACGCACACTGGTTTGATTTTGTCGCAGCGGGATTAACCAGCGACTATCACGTGCTGGCGGCGGATCAGCGCGGGCATGGCGATAGTCAGTGGGATCGTTCGGCGGAGCCTGAATATACGTATGACCGCTATGCGGCGGATATACACGCCTTGACCGAAAAACTGGATTTGCGCGATTTCATCCTGGTCGGCCATTCGATGGGCGGTCTGGTATCGATCGTGTATGCAGCAACCTACCCGGGCCGCGCCAAGGCGTTCATCATGATTGATTCCTCGGTCAACATGCCGGCGGAACGTGTCACAGCGATGAACGAGATTGGCAGCCGCGAAGGCAGCAGTTACGCCGACCAGAGCGAATTTGTGGCGAAGTACAAGGTGCGTCCTACGGGCAGCAGCAGCGCAACGCCTGGCATGGTGCGGCATCTTGCGCTGCACAGCGGCCGGCAATTCGAGGACGGCCGCTGGCGTAGCAAGGTCGATCGCAATGTCTATGCCAGGCGCGTCGGCAAGAACCTCACACCGTACTGGGCCAACATCAAAATTCCGGCACTGCTGATGAAAGGCGACCGCAGCGGGCGCGTGTCGCCCGAGATCATCGCCGGCATCAAAGCACTCGCGCCGCAGGTGGAAGTAGCTGAAGTAGCAGGCTGTGATCATCATGTGACGCTCGACAACCCATTGGGATTTGTTGAGACCGCAAAAGAATTTCTCAATAAAATCAAATAGAATTTCCTGACGACGCCACGCAAAGGCAAGCATGTCTGCTCAACTCAACACCCACAACACAAATAGCCCATTGCGGCCTGCCCCGTACACCGAGCACTACATCGAAATCGCGGGTCTGCGGCTGCGCCTGCAGGATTACGGCAGCGCCGGCAAGCCCGCCATGCTGTGCCTGCACGGTGGCGCCGCGAACGCGCACTGGTACGATTTCGTCGCGCAAGGGTTCACTGCGGATTACCACATGCGCGCGATAGACCTGCGCGGTCACGGCGACAGTCAGTGGGACACCTCATCTACGCCCGATTACGATTACCCGCGCCATGCAGCCGATATACATGAACTCGCCGAAAAACTTGATCTGCGCGATTTTATTTTGGTCGGGCATTCGATGGGCGGCATGATATCCAGCATCTACACCGCGACGTATCCTGGCCGCGTCAAGGCGCTGATGGTGGTGGATACCACCATCACCATGACGCCCGCGCGCATCGCTGGTTTTAGCACGATAGGCAACCGCGAAGGCCGCCACTACGCCACCCAGGATGAATTCATTGCCAACTACAAAGTGCACCCTGGCGGCAGCACGGCCGCGCCCGAAGTGCTGCGTCATATTGCGCAATGCAGTGGACGCCAGTTCGAAGATGGCCGCTGGCGTCACAAGGTGGATCGCAGGGTGTACGCCAACCGCGAAATGGTGGATAGTTTTCCACTGTGGAACAAAATCAGGATTCCGGCATTGCTGATGAAAGGCGAACGCAGCCAGCGCATCAACCCGGAAACGATAACCGACGTGAAATCACGCGCGCCACAGGTGCAGGTGGCGGAGGTCGCCAACAGCGATCACCACATCACTTTGGACAATCCTGCTGGTTTTATTCGAGCGGCAAACAAATTTCTTAATAAAATCAAATAGTTATAACTAATTTGACAGACTGCCGAGCCGGGCATAACGTTCACTTCGGTGAACTTTAGATTCCACTATCCAAGGAGCGTGCGATGAACGACATCACCACCATAGGTCTGACCGAACGCGAATTCAAGATAGTGGGCACGCGGCCGCCGCGGCCCGACGGTGTGGACAAAGTCACCGGCCGTGCCAAGTTCGGCGCTGATCTCTACATGGCGAACATGCTGATGGGCAAGGTGCTGCGCAGCCCGCACGCGCACGCGCGCATCAAATCGATCGACACCTCGAAGGCCCTGGCCTTGAAAGGCGTGAAAGCAGTAGTCACCGCCGCTGACTTCAGCGATCTGCCTTCGGAGTTCATTCCGGCGGGCGAGATGATGGTGAACTACCGCGATATGACGCGCAATGTCATGGCGCGCGAGAAAGCGCTTTACGCAGGGCACGCAGTGGCGGCGGTGGCAGCCACCACCGAGGCCATTGCGGCGCAGGCGCTCAACCTCATCAAGGTCGACTACGAAGTGCTGCCGCATGTGATCGACGTGGTGGAAGCGATGGCGCCCGGTGCGCCCCTGCTTCACGACAATATGTATACCATCGGCGTGGAGCCCAGGCCGGCGCAACCCTCCAATGTCGCCAAGCGTGTCGAGTTCAATCTCGGGGACATCACGGCCGGCTTCGCGCAAGCGGACGTGGTCGTCGAGCGCGAATTCACCACCGCACCCGTGCATCAGGGTTACATCGAACCGCACGCCTGCCTCGCCAGCGTGTCCGAGGATGGGCAGGCGGAACTGTGGTGCACCACGCAAGGTCAGTTCATCGTCCGCAGCTTTTGCGCCAGGCTGCTTGGCATGTCACAGGCCAAGCTGCGCGTGACCGCCTCCGAGATCGGCGGCGGCTTCGGCGGCAAGACCGTGGTCTACCTCGAGCCGTTAGCACTTGCGCTGTCGCGCAAGGCGGGGCAGCCGGTAAAGATGGTGATGTCGCGCGACGAAGTGTTCCAGGCGACCGGGCCCACCTCGGGTTCCAAGCTCTGGGTCAAGGTAGGCGCCACCCGCGACGGGCGCATCACCGCAGCCGATGCGCTGCTCAAGTATCAAGCGGGGGCTTTCCAGGGGTCTCCGGTGCAGCCCGGCGCGATGTGCGCCTTTGCGCCGTACGATTTGGACAACGTGCGCGTGATTGGCTTCGACGTGGTGTCGAACCGGCCCAAGGTCGCCGCGTACCGGGCGCCGGGCGGGCCCATTTCCGAATATGCCGTGGAGAGCGTGATCGACGAACTCGCCAAGCGGCTCAATATCGACCCCATCGAATTCCGCCTGAAGAATGCGGCCAAGGAAGGCACCAAGGCGGCGTATGGACCGAAATTCGGTCCCATCGGCATGGTGCAGACGCTGGAAGCAGCGCGTGCCCACGCGCACTATAGTGCGCCGCTTAAAGCCAACCAGGGCCGCGGCGTTGCCTCGGGATTCTGGTTCAACATCGGCGGCGAAACCTGTGCCACCTTGAACCTCGGCGAGGACGGCAGCGTGACGCTGGTCGCCGGCACGCCGGATATCGGCGGCTCGCGCGCCTCGCTTGCGATGATGGCAGCCGAGGCGCTGGGCATTGCGCTCGACAAGGTGCGCCCGCTGATAGGAGACACCAGTTCACTGGGCTTCACCTTCCTCACCGGGGGCAGCCGCGCTACCTTCTCCAGCGGCATGGCGGTGATCGAGGCGGCGCGCGATATGGTGCGCCAGGCGCGCGAACGGGCGGCGAAGATCTGGGAGATTCCGCTCGACCAGGTGATCTGGGAGGACGGCTGTGCGCGCTCGGCCAGCGGCAGCGCGGCCGATGCAAAAAAAATGTCGCTCGCCGAGATTGCCGCGAGCGCGGGCAAAACCGGTGGCCCGCTCGTGGGTATCGCAGCCATCAACGCACAGGGTGCGGGCCCCAGTCTCGCCACACACCTCGTCGATGTCGAAGTCGACCGCGAGACCGGCAGAGTCACCATACTGCGCTATACCGCCATCCAGGACGCCGGCAAGGCGGTGCATCCGTCCTATGTCGAAGGGCAGATGCAGGGCGGCGCGGTACAGGGCATCGGCTGGGCGCTCAACGAAGAATACATCTACGATGCCAAGGGACGGCTCGAAAACCCGGGGTTCCTCGACTACCGCATCCCGGTGGCCTCCGACGTGCCCATGATCGACACCGTGATTGTCGAAGTACCGAATCCGCGCCACCCCTACGGCGTGCGCGGCGTGGGCGAGACCCCGATCGTGCCGCCGATGGCCGCGATTGCGAATGCAATGGAGAGCGCACTCGGCATACGCTTCACGCAGTTGCCGATGTCTCCGCCACGCGTACTCGCTGCAATCGATAATAAAGGAACTGCCACTACAGCCGGAGCGTAACGCTTGGCGCGTGTCTTTCTCAGCGGCACCCTCAGGCAGTTAGCCGGCGGCGCAGCGGAGATAGAGATCGATGCATGCGATGTGCGCCAGTTGCTGCGCGCACTCGGCGAGCGCTGCCCGGAGCTCGCCCCTCACCTCGAAAGCGGTTACGCCATCGCCATCGATGGTGAAATCTTCCAGGATGCATGGTTCGCGCCGATTCGCCCGGACAGCGAGGTGCACCTGGTGCCGGCGATACGCGGGGGATGAGCGATCAACGAAACGCCCTCGGCTGCGCTCCAGGTGTTCCCATGCGGCGTTCCTCGATGGAGCCTTTCATTACCCCAGCCGGTAGACCGTGACCAGGCGCTCGTGTCCCATGCGGTGCGCACGCGATGCCGCTTGACCCGCTAGCGCCGGGCTCGACCACGGGTCGGCGACGATCACATCATCGGCCGCGATGGCTAACGCGCTGCCCGCTTGCGGGCACTCGCGGTTGAGCCGGCTGTTACGCGACGACTGCCGGATTGTCGCTGCCCAAGGCTTTGAGAAACAAGAGAAACGACAAGTGTGTTGAGTGATACCCCCTCGGCCACAGCTTGGGAGACAAGCTGCGCGTGCAGTGAGCGCGGCACGCGTTGAACGAAACGACCGCTTACTGCGGAAAAGGGCTTGGGTAGTTGATCGTCAAACTCGTTCGCGACAGCGAGCCATGACTTCAATGCATCGCGTCCGTTTTCGATGGCCTCTTCGGGAGTGGCTCCGTCAGAACGGCAGCCCGGAAGATCAGGGAACACGATGCTGTAACCACCGCCTTCGTCCTTCGACAGAGGGCGTATCTCAAATGGATAATCAATAACAGTTTTTTTCATTCGGCAATACCTTCTTCAATCAAACGCACGAACTTCTTGACGTAAACGGGCTTAATCGGCCGGCGCGAAGGCACGCTCAACATGGCGCCATTCGGGTGCCGAAAAATGACATGGCTCCCGCCTGGTTGCCGATAAACCAGCCCGTACGCTTCGGCTACCGACTGTAGGCTATCGATCCGCCAATCCAGCGGGTTGCCCTTCATTTGCGCGAGCGTCTTTGTAGCTCGTACCATTTATAGATGATACTGCCAGTGACACTACTTCGCAAGCCAGTCAGCGCACGGCGCCTACGGCACGATCACGATCGGCTCTGCGGGCCATGAACCACCGAGCAGCGCCGACAGCAACACGGCAAGGGTGCGCGGAATAAACGTTTCGCGCGAACCCGCAATCTCGTCAGTCGACCACCACCGCAACTCGCGAAACGTACCGCGCTCTTCGGACGTGAGCGCGGTCGGTGTTGCAAAGAAGTTGGGGACACGCTGGATGTAGACGCGGGCCAGCGTGTCGACCGGCAGGCCGTCGCGCACGATGCGCTTGGGTGACGTCCACACCCAGTGGCCGGGGTGGGCGAGGGTGAGGCCGGTTTCCTCCCGGATTTCGCGGCACAACGCATCCTCGAAGCTTTCGCCGGGATGCAGCGAGCCACCTGGCGTGAGCCAGACTGTATGGTGCGCGTTGAAGGCGAGCTTCATCAGCAGGACACGATCCTGAGGATCGATAAGCAGCGCACGGGCGGATTCGATGATGGTCATTGGCAATCGCCAAATTGTACACGTCACGCGTGCGGTCAGCAGGCGACCAAGGTGATCGATTGAGCGTCCGGTTTCCCGCGATTTTGGAGCTGCGATCATCTGGCTCTTCACGGCCAGTTCCGGCCGTTTGCGGCGGTCATCCAAGCATCTCGCCGTGGGGCATTCTCGGCAGGCAGCACGCCATAGTAACGATTCCGGTGTGGTAGCGGTCACTAGTGTCGTGAGCGACTTGTGCACAAACGGAAGTACGGGATGATCTACTCCGCGCGAACGTCTGAGGCCTCTATGCAGTCTAGCGCATCGGCGGTATCGGTTGAGGCTTGCAGCCGCGGTGACAGCCTTTCCTTTTGGCGCAATCCCTACCAGAATCTGTAGCGTGAGCGCTTGGCGGCGGTACCGGGCAATTGACCGCTCGAAGCACTGGCAGTAGAGTGGCGGAAAGCTTCGAAAATCGTATGCCCTGGAAGAATAGGTCCAGGGTAGTCCTTCACTCGAGGAAAGTCGCGATGACTTCAGGAGATCCGGATGACTGAGAGCATTGATCCGCTCGCGAAGCACCGCGAGCACATTCACCAGCGAACCGAATTCGTCCGAGGAAAGCGCGGCCCCGTCTCGTTCGTGTGGGGGAATCATGTGGAAAAACCCGGCCAGCGTGTACCGGGTGCCCAGGGGCTCTGGTCGCCACTCCTCGGGGGTGAAGCGGGTCTCTTGGTCGAAGCGAGTGCCAGCGATGGGATCGTGATCGACGGCCGCACTGTCGACGGCGCCGCGAAGCTGATGGCCGACCCGAATCACCCCGCGTCGATCGCCTATTTTCGCAATGGCGCGGAGGGGGTCATCTTCAGCTACGACAACAAGCGATTTGCGCTGCAGGTCTGGAATCCGAAGAGCGTCTGGGCACAACAATTCAGTCATGTCGAAGCCTTCGACTGGTCCGCCGCGTGGATCGTCGAAGCACAGATCGAGGCAGTCACAAACGGAAGAACCGTAGCAGTCGCTCATCATCGGAACCCAATTCCGGTGGACAGGCCGGTCGTGGCGAAAATGACGTTCGACATCGATGGTGTGGAACAGACGCTCTACGCAACCCGGTACCAGGACAAGTACAACTTCCACTTCACGGATGCGACCAGCGGACACACCAGCTACGGTTCCGGCCGCACCGTGCGCATCCCAGCGGATCAGATCGGCGCGGTGACCATTGACATCAACTACGCGTCGCTCCTTCCCTGCTCGTTCAGCAGAGCGTGGAATTGCCCTATCCCGCCGATGGAAAATCGGTTGCGCGTACCCATTCAGGCCGGCGAACGCTTCGCTATCGACCGCGACGGCGTGCCGATGCTCTAGCAGCGAGCGTGGGCACGTCTTTTGTGCCCACGCGAAAAAGAGTTATTCGTGTCGCGGTATTTTCATTTCGGAAAATCGTTAATGTGTAGGCGTTGATTTGCGCGACTCGTGGGCACGCTGCGCTTTGCCCACCCTACTAAATTTGCATGCGATTGGACTACCCAATAGCCGACTGTCGTCTACGCCCGCAGTGGGTCAATTCCGGGCATTGCCTGTCAAATCAAGTTACGATTTCTATACATGAGGAATTTCTATACATGAGGAATGTAAGGGACTCCGTCTGACTACGCAGCGACCGCTTCCTGCTGCTCCACTGTCTGTGCAATTCCCATCAGTGTGGTCCTGCGCACGTCGCGCGCTTCGTCGGCCGGGAACGGCCTCCCGCGATGCATGGTCTGGCGGTTGTCCCACATCACCAAGTCATTCACCTGCCATTGGTGTGAATACACGAATTCGCGTTGTGTCGCGTGTTCAGACAGATCGCGCAGCAGCAGCCGCGCCTCCGGCAGTTGCCAGCCGAGTATGTTGCCGGCGTGGGACGACAGGTAGATTGATTTGCGCCCGGTGCGCGGCAGGATGCGCACCAGCCGTTGGCGCACGGGCCTGAAGCGTTCGCGCTCTTCCACTGTGAACTCGCGGAAACCGATGAGATCGCGCGAGAACAATTGCGAGTGCTCGCACACCAATGGCTCGATTATTTCCCTGGTTTCGTCGTCGAGCGCCTCGTAGGCCGCGCCCATGTGCGCGAACTCGGTGTTGCCGCCCTTCGACGGTATGCGCAGCGCGCGCAGCAGCGAGTATTTTGCTGGCACCGCCTTGAACGACGAATCGGAGTGCCACAAACGATTGCCGATGGAGAAAAGACGCTTGCGATCATCGCGCGCGTACGGCTGGTTGTTGCCATCGAGATTCGAGACGTCGTTGAAGGTTTCCGGCAGCCTGAAATCCGCGCGCTTGCGCATGGCGTTTTTTTGGCTGGTTTCGAGCGGCCCCAGCGCCAGCGTGAACGCCATATGCTGCTCGTTGGTGAGGGGCTGGCCGTGAAATACCAGCACGGCGTGGCGGTCCATGCCGTGGTGAATTTCCTCCGCTTGAGCGGGGGTCAAAGGCTCACGCAGATCGATGCCGTCAACCGCGGCGCCAATACACGGTCCAAGCGGGCGAATCCGGATAGACATGATGCGAATCTCCTTGAATCGAAGTTTCAATACACCGGTGGTGCTTTAGCATCTGGCGGCACGTTGCATCGGCTGCCACGTAAGCCTCATGCTACCCTGCGACCACCTGCCTGTCACTACGTGTTGCACTTTGCTCGAAAGAATAAATTTTTCAAAGAATATAATATTTATTTCTCCATTTGGCATTGCTGGTTTGCCCGTAACCCACTTTGAGACGATTGCGTCGTTGCGAAACACATCACATATTGCGCAGTACTGCGGAGTCTCCTTGTGTATGGCGGCAGCGATTGTATGTCCAGCGCAGTCGGCTACGATTGGGTCCGCACTGGCCTACCCCAGCAAACCCATCCGCCTGATCACCGCCGCCACCCCGGGTTCCGGCCCCGAAGTAATCGCGCGCCACCTCGCGGCAAAACTCACCGAAGCGTGGGGCCAGCAGGTGGTGGTTGATCCTCGGCCCGGCGCCACCGGCATGATCAGCGGCGACCTCGTTGCCAAATCCGCGCCGGACGGTTACACCTTGTGGTTCGCGACGTCGACACAGTTGCTCGGCTCGATGATGTTTCAACGCAACTGGATGGCGAAAGACTATGCGCCGATCGGCATGTTATCCAGCACGGCGTTTGCCATTGCAGTTAATAGCGCTGTGCCGGCCAATACAATTGCGGAAGTTATCGCTTACGCCAAAGCACGGCCGGGCAAGTTGTTGTTTGGATCGAACGGCCAGGGCTCTACTTCGCATATGTGCACGGAGCTGTTTCAGAAGCTCGCCGGTATCAACATGGTTCATGTAGCCTACAAAGGCGGCACGCCGACGCTGGTGGATCTCGCGGGCGGGCAGATACATCTGTCCTGTCAGCCGCTGCCTTCACTGCCCACCTATGCAAAAGCCGGCCGCGTGCGCACGCTGGGCGTGGGAACCTTGAAGCGCACGCGGCTCGCGCCCGATGTGCCGGTAATCGCCGAAACGCTTGCGGGATTCGAGGTGCTCGGCTGGCATGGCCTGCTCGCGCCGCTGCACACGCCGAAGGACATCATCGCCAAAGTGAATGCCACGGCGACCCAGGCGATACTGAGCGCGGATATGCAGGAGCGCCTGCTGCCGCTGGGCGTGGAGCCTGCGCCGTCGACGCCGGCCGCATTTGTCGCGCGCCTGCACGCCGAGACCAACAAGTGGTCAAAGTTGATGAAGGATGCGAATATACAGCCGACGCAGTAGGCGGATTGCGGGCGCACGGTATAAAGTCAGGTTGTTGAGAAACGCCATCTGCACCATCGCTACTATTTAACGAAGGGGGAGACCATGAAGCAGTTACTGGCCGCAGCATTGCTGTCGTGCGCTTGTGCCATGACGTGGGCGCAAACCGCTGACGAGTTGATCAACAACGGCAAAAATCCGGAGCAGGTGCTGAACTTCGGCATGGGCTACGACCTGAAGATGTGGAGCCCGCTCAAACAGATCAACAAATCCAACGTCAGGCGTCTGGTGCCGGTGTGGAACTTCAGCCTTGCCAACAATCATGGCGAACTGTCACAGCCCACGGTCTATAACGGGGTGATGTACGTGGTGAATGGCGAATGGACGTTCGCCATTGATGTAGCCACCGGGCGGCAGATCTGGCGCACGCCGGTGAACTTTGACCGCGGCGCGCTGCGGGTAGCGAGTGCGGGCGCGATCATGCGCGGCGCGGCGACGATTTACGAAGGCAAACTGTTTCGCCAGACGCTCGACGCACATGTGATCGCGCTTGACATGAAAACCGGCAAGGAAATCTGGCGCCAGAAATACGCCGATTTCAATGAAGGCTACAAAGGGGTGGTGGCGCCGAACATCTACAACGGCGTGCTGGTGTCCGGCATGGGCGGCGGCGACAGCACCACGCGCGGCTTTATCGAAGGCTACGACCCCCATACCGGCAAGCGGCTGTGGCGCACTTACACCATCCCCGCGCCGGGCGAAAAAGGCTCGGAAACCTGGCCGCACGCCACCTGGCCCGATGCATGGAAGCATGGTGGCGGTGCGACCTGGCAGTCCGCCTCATACGATCCACAACTTGACCTGCTGTTCATCGGCACCGGCAACGCGGAGCCGTACAACCCCAAGTACCGCGATGGCATGGACAGTCTGTGTACCACCTGCGTTCTGGCCATCCGCCCCAAGACCGGTGAGATCGTCTGGTACTACCAAACGATCCCCAACGACAGCTTCGACTTCGACGCCAATGCGGAATGGATGATGGCGGATCTGCGTGTTGAAGGGCAGATGCGCAAAGTGCTGATCAGCGCGCACAAGGGCGGCTTCCTGTATGTGGTGGATCGCACCAACGGCAAGCTGATCGCGGCCAATCCCTATGTGAAGGTGAACTGGGCAACGCACATCGACATGCAGACCGGCCGTCCGGTGCTGACGAATCTATTGGATCGCGCGATTGCCGGTGAAATGGTCGATGTATTTCCCTCGCGCGGCACCAACGCCACCCTGATCGCGTTCAATCCGAAAACCAATCTGATCTACGCCAATACCTGGAATCTCGCACGCGTGATGAAATTCGTGGATTTCAAATTTGTGCTCGGCGCGGGATCCACCGGCATCGAATCGACGGCGATGACGCCCAAGGGCGAGCCGGTCGGCCATCACCGCGCGATAGAGCCGCTGACCGGCAAAGTGGTGTGGGAAACGCCGCTGATGGATATGCCAAGCTCGGCCGGCATGCTGGCGACCGACGGCGGCTTGCTGTTCACCGGCAAGCTGACTGGCGAAATGATCGCGCTCGACATGGATAACGGCAAGCAGCTGTGGCAGTTCAAAACAGGCTCGAGCGTCAACGCGCCGCCGATCACCTATACGCACAAGGGCGTGCAATATGTGACGGTGCTATCCGGGAGCGGCGGCAGTTCCGCGGCGCGATACACCAGAAATAAGGTGCCCGCAGGTGGTTCGGTGTGGACGTTCGCGATAATGCAGGACTAAACAGACGATGACGGCGATAAAGAAAATGTTCTGTTGGATGCTGCTGGCTTGCGCGAGCGCGCTGGCGCAGAACACGCCGGTCACACCAGAGCAAATCAAAGCGGGCGCGGAAATCTACGCCACCAACTGTGCAACCTGCCACGGCAACCGCATGAAAAATCCGGAATGGGCGCTCGATCTGGCGACGATACCGAAGGACGACCGGCAGCGGTTTATTCAGTCGGTGACGCTCGGCAAGAACAGCATGCCGCCGTGGGGCGACGTGTTAAAGCCCGCGGATGTCGAGGCGTTGTGGGCGTATTTTTTGGCTGGAGAAAAGTAAATCGGAATTACCCAAGGGAGAACGATGATGAAAATACTAGTGGCAGGATTGCTGTTAAGCGCGTGCTGTGGATTGAGTGTTGCCCAAACCGCGGAAGAACTCGTCAACCACGGTAAAAACGCGGAAAACGTGCTGACCCTCGGCATGGGCTATGACTTGAAGATGTTTAGTCCGCTCAGGCAAATTAACAAATCCAACATCAAGCGTCTGGTGCCGGTGTGGCATTTCAGCCTCGCCAACGACATGGGCGAGCTGTCGCAGCCGACGATTTACAACGGCGTGATGTACGTGGTGAACGGCAACTGGACATTCGCCATTGATGTCGCCACCGGCAATCAAATCTGGCGCACGCCGGTGCAATATGACCGCGCCGTGCTGCGGGTCGGCAGCGCGGGCGCCTTTTTGCGCGGTGCGGCCACGATCTATGACGGCAAGTTGTTCCGTCAGACCGTAGACGGGCATGTGCTGGCGCTGGATATGAAAACCGGCAAGGAAATCTGGAAAACGAAGTTCGCCGAGTGGAAAGAAAGTTTCATCGGCGTGGTGCAGCCGATGATCGTCAATGGCGTGCTGATTTCGGGCATGGCGGGCGGCGACCGCACGGCACGCGGTTTTCTCGATGGCTACGACCCGGACACCGGCAAGCGCCTGTGGCGCACGTGGACGATACCTGCGCCGGGGGAAAAAGGATCCGAGACCTGGCCGAACGACACCCTGCCGGATGCATGGAAATACGGCGGCGGTGCGACCTGGCAGCCAGGCTCGTACGATCCGCAACTCGATCTGTTCTACATCGGCACCGGCAACGCCGAGCCGTACAACCCGAAATATCGTGCGGGCATGGATAGTCTGTTTGCGGCGAGCGTGCTGGCGATCCGGCCCAAGACCGGCGAGATGGTTTGGCACTATCAATTCCTGCCGAACGACAGTTTTGATTTTGACGGCACCGCCGAGAACATCATTGCCGACATCCAGGTCGAGGGCAAGCCGCGCAAAGTGCTGCTCAACGTCAACAAAAACGGCTTTGTGTATGTGATCGACCGCACCGACGGCAAGCTCATTGCCGCGCATCCGTACACCAATCAGAATTGGGCCAGGTATATCGATCTCAAAACCGGCCGGCCGGTGCTCACCGACCTATTGGATCGCGCGATCAAGGGCGAGACCATCGATTTGAATCCGCGGCTCGGCACCAACGCCACCTTGTCGTCCTACAATCCGAAGACCGGACTGGTGTACCTGAATTCGTGGGAATTGGTGCGGGTGATGAAATTCGTGGATGTGAAGCTGCAGGTTGGCGCGGGTTACACCGGCATCGAGACCAGTTCCAAATTTCCGAAACCGGCGGGATATCACATCGCGATGAATCCGCTCACCGGCAAGATCGCCTGGAAGATGCCGTTGCATGAGCTTGCAAGTTCGGCGGGCCTGCTGACGACCGATGGCGGTTTGGTGTTTACCGGCAAGCTCACCGGCGAGTTCATCGCGCTCGATCAGGACACGGGCAAACAGTTATGGCAGTTCAAGACCGGCTCCAGCGTCAACGCGCCGCCGATCACTTACACGCATAAAGGCGTGCAGTACGTAACGGTGTTGTCCGGACGCGGCGGCAGCAACCCCAACCGCGCGGCGGGCGCGCTTGTTCCCACCGGCGGTTCGGCGTGGACGTTTGCACTGATGCCGGATTAATTGCTGCGCCCGCTCTCGCAGGCACGAGGGCGGGCGCATTTGTAGTGGCGTAATGTTCAGCGGTAGCGGTGCAGCTCTTCGTAGAACTCGTGCATCATGAATTCTTCAAGGCCCGAATTGTCACGCGCGCGCGCTGACAGGATCAGATTTTTTCCGGTGCGTTTCGAATTCCAGGTAAAGTCGCCGCGTTCGTAGTCGCGGATGATTTCAATGATTTTGCGAATGACCGCTATGTCGATGTCGCTGTTCTCCCCCTTGCGTACTTCGATTAACTGCGGGACTGCGCGGCCAAAATTCTGGTTCCAGCCGTAAAACATGAACTCCGCGTAGTCGTAACCCCGGCGCCGTATCTGAAACACGCCGCCGCTGGGGGTGGGTGGCTTGTCCCCAAACCTGATTGTCGGCGCTTGCCTGAGCGCCGCGCTGCTCAACGCACCGCGGTTGGCGCTTTCGACTTCCGCTGACGGGGCGCCTTCAGCAAGTACGCCGCGCGCGCGTTTTTGTGCCGCGATATATGCCGACAAATCTGCCTGCGGCGGCGGCGGTGTCGTGAGTTGCGGTGTTGGCTTGGGCGGCGCGGGTTCCGGTGTGGGCACGGTGAACGCGGGCGGTACTGGTTTCGACAGCGCTATGGCGGGAGCGGGCGGTTTTGCTTTTGGCGCTTGCGGCGGAACCGGTGCTGCGCGTGGCGGGCGCGCGGCAGGCGGCATCACCACCTGTGGCAACTGGCGCAGATACGCCGTAAGGGGTGGCGGTACCGGCTCCTCGGTGCTGGGCTTTTTCATGCGCGGCATCCACAGCAGCAGCGCCACATGTGCGAGCAGCGACAGCGCGATCCAAATCGCGATAGCAGGAATGTTGACGCCGTCTCGCCGTGGACGATAGCCGTCAAAAGTGGCGCTCATGCTCTACCCAAACGTGTATCAGCCAAGGTGGGGTTGTAAATTATGCAATTGAAACAATAGTTTACACGATTGCGCTGAATATAAACCTAGTTCTGAGTCGGCCCCAGCCGAAGCCCGACATTGAGCAGTGCCACGCGTTTCCCCAGCATCACCACACTGCCACGCAAACGGTTGTTTCCAGTATCACTGAATTCAAAATCATACGCGCGTTGCAACTGCAGGTGGCCTTCGCTGTCTCGCGCGAGTTTGAGACTGGCAATGCCGACGGTGTCGTCGAGAAACAACAGATCTTCCGCCCGGCACGCTTCGCGCGCGGCGCGCACAGCGATTTCACGCACGTTCAGGCTGTCGTACCAGAGCCAGCCCAGTGCTGTGAGTAGGGCGAGGGCGCCGAGTTCCATTCACCCTTCACGTTCCATCAACTCGATCCCCACTTGGACAGTGTCTTTCGCATCAGCCACCCACACCTGGCCTTCTTGCACGGTGTAGCTCAGGTCCATGCTGCGTTGCGCGAGCCGGGCCATCGCCAGACTGGCTGCGGCAGGGATTTGTCGTATGGCGAGATTGCGCGTGCGTGCCAGCGTCGGCGCGATTTGTTCGCGCCACATCGCGGCGCCCGCTCGGCCAAAGCTGTAAACCACCACCTGTGAAGCACGGCCGCAGGCTTTGCGCAAACGCTTTTCATCGGGCTGGCCGACGTCGATCCAGAGTTCGATGGCGCCGGTTAAATCCTTGCGCCACAGATCGGGTTCGTCGTCGGTGCTCAAACCCTTGCCGAACAGCAGCGCTTCATGCGCATGCAGCGCAAACGCCAGCAGCCGCATCATCATGCGCTCGTCGGTTTCGGACGGATGCCGCGCCAGCGTCAGCGCGTGGCTTTGGTAGTAGTGGCGGTCCGTGTCGGAAATCTGCACGGTCGCCTTGAAAATGGTTGCCTTGAGGGCCATGCGCTAGCGGCCCGCAAGTGGTGGGCGAACGCGCCGCAGCTTAGTTAACCGCAAAACAGTAAATCAATCCCGCGCCGCCCGAACTCACCAGGTTTTCCTGACTGCAACCGCGTGACGGATGCGAGGAATTCCAAGAGCGTGAAGGTTCGTCATCGCGCAGTCCGGCACGATCGTGATGTCCGACCAGCGCCGCGCCGGCGCCGCTCTTGGTCCAGTTGCCGCAGGTAGTGTCTTCCTTGGCGGTGGAGGCTCTGCCGTCCGGCATGGCGCCGGTGAGGACATCGTGACGGTTGGGCGTATCACCGCGGCCATTGACCGTTTTTCCTTTCTCGTCTTTCGCCACCAGCCGGTTGATGTTGTTAACAGTGTGCAGTTCATCGACATTGCGCGCGATAAGCCTGCCTTCAGAACTGTACCACGGGCCTTTTCCGACGCGGTCACGCGCGTTGACCGTTGGCGTGCCGCCGCTGCCGGTGGCGCTCAGATACGCGCGCCAGGTGCGCTTGCCCGCGCCGGCCGCCGTCGCCAGCGACTGGCAATGCCGATCAGCACCCGCGAGGCCGCCGAGATCCGCGCCTTTGCCGGAACCCGCGCTGCTGATGAAAAATGACATTTCAGGCGCCGGTGATTGCGCCGCTTGTTGTGAGTAAACACCACCCCCCGCGCCCAGTGCCAGCGCGCCGATAGTCATGGCCACACTCTTGATAACAGTCAGCCTTTTCATTGCATCCTCCAAGCGTTTTACGACGAATAAACTTATCCGGGCCGGATCTCGGTTGACCCGCCAGCCGACGTGCGGCCGCACTATAGCGCGCTTCGCCCGCGGCGGGAAACAGTAACACCCGAAAGCACCATTTGCGCGCAGCGTGGCGCAACTGCTACACTAAAGTCCCGCAACGTTGAAAGGAGGTGATCCCGTGAGAGACCGAATAGGCACGACCCTGCTGGATGGTGCACCGAACTCGAACTGCGGATCAACCCGCACAGAAGGACAGTTCGTCATCCAATAGGCTGGCGTGTCTGGTAGTGGCAAATGCCCTGTGGCGTCGTCCACGGGGCATTTGTTTTCAGGGCGCGCGTTATACACCCCTCATTGCGCGCTGATACCCGCCGCCCTGATGACCCGGGCCCACTTTGCAATTTCAGTCGCGATGAACTTTTCAAACTCGCTGGGCGCAGTGCCTTGCGCTAACAGCCCTTCGGCGGACAAGCGTTTTTGCATGTCGGCGGATTTCGCGATAGCGCTGATTTCGCGATGCAGCAAATTCACCATCGCCAGCGGTATCTTTGCCGGGCCGAACAGTCCCTGCCAGCTTGAGCTTTCATAGCCGGGCACGCCCGACTCCGCGACGGTGGGCACTTCCGGCAGCGTTGGCCAGCGCTGCGGCGACGAAACGCCGAGCGCGCGCAGCCTGCCGCCGCGCACCAGCGGCAGCGTGCTGGCCATGCTGCTGAAACTGAAATCGATTTCGCCGCCGACAAGTGCGGTGAGCGAAGCCGGTGCACCCTTGTACGGCACGTGTAAAACATCGATGCCCGCCATCACTCTGAACAACTCGCTGGTGAGATGCGTGGCGCCGGCGGTTCCTGACGAGGCGTAGCTGACTTTACCCGGCCGCGCCTTGGCGGCGTTAATCAGATCACGCGTCGAACGTGCGGCATGATTCTGGCTGACCACCAGGATGTTGTAACCGATGCCCAGCAGCGAGATGGCTTTTACGTCGCGCAGCGTGTCGTAAGGCAACTTTGCATGCAGGCTGGGGTTGATGGCATGTGCAGTCGGCGACAGTAGCAGCGTGTAACCGTCGGGTTGCGCGTTTACCACCAGTTCGGTTGCGATAATGCCGGAGCCGCCGCCGCGATTATCCACCACGATCTGCTGGCCCAGACGTTCGCCCAGACGCACACCGTAGGCGCGCGCGACCATATCCGAATTGCCGCCGGCGGTTTGCGCCACGATCAGACGGATAGGTTTGGTGGGGTAATTGGGTTGTGCTTGTGCCTGATGAACACTTGCAAATACCCATGGCAAAACCTGCGTCGCGAGACCCAGAACGCTCGCGCGCCCGCGGCGGCGCGAGAGGGGAACACCAGCGGCGGAGCCGCGGGCAGGTCGGTTGTCAGTTTGCGTCACGGTCAACACTCAAAATTGTGGGAAAAATGAATCCGCATTATTGCGCACGCCACGCGGAATCAGAACTGTTGCCTGCACGGCCATGGCCACATAGTGAAAATTTGTTTGAAAACAGCTAGTTAGTTAGCTCCCAAAAAACACCCGGAATCCACTATCATGCACACTGGCCGCGCGCAGGATTCAGCGTGTGGCGTTCAGTAACCGCCATCCACCTCATCACAAGGAGCGCCACCATGCTGTGGATCGTATCTTGCACAGATAAACCGAACACTGCCGCAATTCGCGATTCCGTGCTGCAACCGCATCGCGATTATTTAGGCAGCCAGAAAAAAATTCTGGTGCTCGCGGGCGCCACGCAAAACGACGACGGCACCGCAGCCATCGGCAGCCTGTTCGTGTTGAACGTCAACAGCCGCGCCGAAGCAAAAGCCTTTTCCGATGGCGATCCGTTCACGCAAAAAGGCGTGTTTGCCGGCATCACCATCACGCGCATGCGCCGTGGGCAGTGGAATCCCGATGCGGCTGAAGGCGCGTAGCCGGCTGCACTTGCTGTCGCGGTAGCATTACATTTCGAACACAGGCCCATTAAACGAGACCCTAACGATGAGTGATTGGAGCAAAGTTACCCGGCCGATTCCCGTCCCCAATGAGTGGACCAAGCCGTTCTGGGAATCGGCCAAAAAAAACGTGTTGTCACTGCAACGCTGTCAGGAATGCAAGCATTTCCAGCATCCGCCGTACGCGACCTGCGTGAACTGCATGAGCGTCGATCTGAAGTTCGAGCCGGTCGCCGGCAAGGGCGCAATTTACGCCTACACCATCATGTACCACACCGGTGACAAGCGTTTCGTCTCGGCTGTGCCGTACGCCAGCATCATCGTCGAACTCGACGATGCGCCCGGCGCGCTGATGGCCGGCAACTTGCTGGAGGCGCCGTATACCGAGGCCAAGGTGGGGCGTCGCGTGGAGGTGGTGTTCCAGCCGCTGAACGACGACATCACGCTGCCGCAGTTCAGGCTGGCGCGCTGATCGTGATCAGCGCCTTCGCAAAAGGAGCAATAAAGCATGTGGGATAACCGGTGCAAAATAGCAATAAGCGGTGTGGGATTCTCCAAGGCCACCCGCACGGCCGAAACCCCGCTCGCCGCGCACGCGCTGCAGGCGGTCAAGGCGGCAGTGGAAGACTCCGGACTGACGCTGCCGGACATCGACGGCCTCGCGACCTACCCCGAGCTGCCGGCGACCGGGCACGCCGAGGTGGACGGCATCTCCATCGTTTCCGTCAACTGCATGATGGCGATGCTAAAGCTGCCGAGCCTCACCTGGCATATTCAGACAGGGTCGGTGAATATCGGCGGCGCGGTGCAGCAAGCCACCAATGCGCTGCTCGCCGGCGTGTGCAAATACGCAGTGGTGTGGCGCGCCATGCACAACCCGAAAGGCACGTATCAGAACCTGCCTGGCGCCTACGCCAATGGACCGGTGCAGTTCACCGGTCCGTACGGCTTTGGCGGTCCGGGACAAGGCATGGCGGTCGCCTACACCCGCTGGCTGGAAACGCATAATCAGAATCGCGAAAAAATGGCGACCCTCGCGGTGACCCAGCGCCGCCACACGCAGAATAATCCGCGCGCCTATTTCTATGGGACGCCCCTCACGCGCGAGGACTACCTGAATTCGCGCATGGTCGCGCATCCCTTCTGCCTCTACGACTGCGACATCCCGGTGCAGGGCGCATGCGCCATTGTGCTCACCACCGCCGACCGCGCGCGCGATCTCAAGCCGCAACCCGCGTACCTCGCGGGTTATGGGCAGCGCCTGCACTTTGAAGTCGCGGGCCGCATAGGCAGCCTCAGCAGTTACATGGCGGGCGGCAGCAGTTCAGCAAAACTCACCTGGGAGCGCTCGGGCTTCACGCCGAAGGATGTGGATGTGGCGCAGATCTACGACGGCTTCTCCGCATCGGTGATCTACGGCCTGGAGTCCTATGGCTTTTGCAAAGAGGGCGAGGCGCTCGACTTCATTCAGGACGGACGCATGGAGCTCGATGGCGAGTTGCCGCTGAACACCTTCGGCGGCAGCCTCGGCACCGGGCGCATCCACGGTCTGTGGCACATCATCGAGGGCGCACTGCAGGCATCGGGCCGCGCGGGTGCACGTCAAGTCAAGGACGTCAATGTCTCCTTCGTCGGCGCGAGCGCGCCTATCGTGCAGGGCACCACGTTCATCTTCGTCAAGGAACCGTATTAGGCAGACCCCGGCAGCCTGACGGCACGGTCTACTTCCCGTTAATACCAGCGGCCATGATCCCCCTGGCCCACGTGGCGCATTCGCTTTGAATTAGAGGAAACCAAATGCCCTGGAAATTTGAACTGCTGATGAAACCGGACACGGAACAGTTCATCACCGAAGGTCCGGTATGGGACGGTGCACACATCTATCTCACACAAATCCGCAAGAACCGCATTCTGCGCTACGACCCTAAAACCGGTGTGATCGACGAATGGCGCAGCGGCACAAACCGCACCAACGGTCTCGCGTTTGATGCGCAGGGACGGCTGTTCGGTTGTTGCTCGGGCGGCAGATCGATTGTGCGCTTCGATGCCGATGGCAAAAATGTCGTCATCGCCGACCGTCTCGACGGCAAGAAGCTCAACACGCCGAACGATCTTGCCATCGATCGCAAAGGCCGCATCTGGTTTACCAACCCCATCAATGACGGCAACTGGGACTCGACCGAGGTCACCGAGCTCGACCACCGCTCGGTGCTGCGCGCCGATCCGCAGAAAGACGGCGCCTACAGCGTGACGCGCGTAACCTTCGACACCACGCAGCCCAACGGCATACTGGTATCACAGGACCAGAGAACGTTGTATGTCGCCGAGAGCGGCTCCGCCATCGGCATACCGCGGCAGTTGCGCGCGTACCCGATCAAGGATGACGGCAGCCTCGGCACGTATGACGCACTGTTCACCTGGGGTGAAGACGCGCGGGGCGTTCATCGCGGCATCGATGGCATGTGTCTCGACGCCGAAGGCAACATCATCGCCACCGCCGGCTACTACGTGAGTGGATCGGGGCCGATGATCTACGTGTTCTCGCCCACCGGGCGCGTGCTGGAGACACACCCTGTGCCGGCGAATCGCCCCACCAATTGTTGCTTCGGCGGCCCTGATCTCACCACGCTGTTTGTGACCAGCACCAATGGGCACTTCTACAAAGCGCAGACCGGGCGCGTGGGCTGGGCGATGTATCCGTAAGCGGCTGCCTGCGCTTTCGTCAATGAGATTTACTGATTACCGGAAGGAAGTCATGTCAAGAACCTATATGAAAGGATTCTGCAATGCCCACGCTTGAACACCATGGTGCGTCGATCTATTACGAGGAATACGGCAAGGGGTTCCCCCTGCTCATGTTCGCGCCGGCGGGCCTCGCGTCGACTATCGACGTGTGGAGCCAGCCGATGGCGCCGCTGAAGCCCGCCACTGACTTCGCGGGATACCGCGTGATCGTGATGGATCAGCGCAATGCCGGCGGCCGCTCCCACGCACCCCTCACCGCGCAGGATAGCTGGCACTCCTACGCCGCCGACCACATCGCTCTGCTTGACCACCTGCATATCGACCGCTGCCATTTATTCGGCCAGTGTATCGGCGGGTCCTTTATCATGAGCCTGTTGAAGGCCCAGCCTCAGCGCATCGCGAGTGCCGTGATCGCGCAGGCGATCGGGCGCGTAGGCCCGATGAAGCCCCGCCCTCCCCGCTTCGATGCCTGGGCGAAGGCCCTGGTCAATCATCCGGAGGCCACCGAGCAGGTGCTTGACGCGTTCTACCAGAACATGTACGCGCCCGGCTTCCTCTACAGCGTCGATCGCGCGTTCGTGTCGAGTTGCCAGACCCCGTGCCTGGTGCTGGCAGGCAACGATGAGGCGCATCCGTTGCCGATCTCCGAGGAGTTGGCAAAGCTGCTTCCCAACGCGGAGTTCATCCTGGAGTGGAAAGCAGGCGCCGCGCTGGCGGAAGCGAAGGTTCGCATCAACGCATTCCTGGCCAAGCATACGCCCGCCGCCTAGCGCGTTCTGGCACGTCGATGGGCACCTAAGCGGCATTACTCCCCTTTAATGCCGGCAGCCTTGATCACCTTGGCCCACTTGGTGAATTCGCTTTGAATAAACGCATTGTACTGCTCCATGGTCGTTTCGGACGGATCCGCCCCTGAATTCAGAAACCCGGCGCGCACGTCCTGCAACTTGAGTGCGCGCGCTATTTCACTGTGCAGCCGTGCGAGGATTTCCGGTGGCGTTTTTGCCGGCGCCGCCACGCCGAACCAGTTGCTGACTTCGAATCCCGGAACGCCGCTTTCTGCCACCGTCGGAATATCAGGCGCCGCTGCCGAGCGTTTCGCGCCTGTCATGGCAATCGCTCGCAACTTGCCGGCGCGCACCTGCTGAATCACGGTGGGAATATTGCCGAAGCTGATGGAAATCTGGCCGCCGACCAGATCGATCAGCGCCAGTGCACCGCCCTTATAGGGGACATGCACCCATTTGACGCCAGTCATGAACTGAAACAGTTCGCCGGACAAATGGCCCGACGAACCGATGCCCTGTGAACCATAGGTAATCGCCCCTGGGCGCTGCTTTGAGAGCGCAATAAGCGCCTTCGCGCCATGCGCCGGAAACGACGGATGCGCGACCAGGATGTTCTGCGACTCGGCTACCCGTGTAATAAAGGCAAAGTCCCTGGGAAATTCAAAGGTGAGTTTCATCAGCGACGGATTGATGGCGTCACCCGTGGTGTTTACCTTGATGGTGTAGCCGTCCGGCGCCGCGCGCGCCAACAATTCTGAGGCGACCACGCCGTTGGCGCCCGGGCGATTCTCCACCACCACCGATTGGCCCATGCTCTCGCTGAGTTTGGGCCCGAGATTGCGTCCCACGAAATCAGCGCCGCCGCCCGGCGGCGCGCCGACCAGGAAGCGGATCGCTTTGGAGGGATAGTTCTGCGCCTGCGCGCTGTTGCACAGCAATGCGCCTGCAGCGCAGATCACGAGCATAATTTTCGGTAGGTTCGGCATAGCGTGATGAATGAGGATTTAGGATTGAGGACTAAAGGGGGCTTACTTTACTGCGACCCACGCACCATGCTGTTCGCGATCGTGGAATCGTATTCTGCGTTGACCAGCACTTCGACCACCACCACGTTGCCGGCGCGGGTCTTGGCCACGGCGTCGCGCAGCGTCTTCAGAAGATTGCCCGCACGCGCAACCGGGCCGAACGCGATGGCGCCCTGTGCGCGGGCCAGCGCGGCGATATCGAGGTTGGGGCCAGCGAAGCGCTGCCCTATCCATTTGTTTTCGACGGGCCGCCCGCGCTGCCGGGCGATGCGCTCCTGATGCATTTCGTCGTTGAAGAACGAACGGTTATTGGCAATCACCATCAGCAACGGAATTTTGTAGTGCGTGGCAGTCCACAACGCGCTCACGCCCATCATGAAATCGCCGTCTCCCAGCACCGCCAGCGGCAGCCGTCCCTTGCCGTACAAATCGCGCAGCGCCAGCGCAGCGCCCACGGTCATGCCCGGACCCGCGCCGACACCGCCCCCGCCGTCGCCGCCCAGATAATCCAGTGGATGATTGTAGATTGTCATATCCGCGGGCCAGCCCAGGTTAACGCGAATCAGGCAGGTATCCTGTTGCGCAGCGATGGTGTTGATTGCGGACGCCAGTGTGCGCACACCGATGCTGCCTTTAGCGGACAGCTTCGGCTGTGGCCGCACTTCATCACCGCGCCTGATGAGGGCGCGGCTGGCACTACGCTTGCGGCGCGTTTTGCGCAGTTCGGCCAGGAGCGCAGCGGTAAAAGCATCCGGCTCCGCCAGCACATTGATGTCCGCCGGCGGCAACCCCAGATGCTCCATGCCCCAGCCGTTGTGCACTTGCACGTCGACCGAAACCTGTATCACTTTGGCCGCGACCGGCGCGGATTGCCACGCCTGCTTGAGCAGGCCCGCGAGTTCGATCCAATCCAGGCTTAGAATCACGTCGGATTGCGCGACGGTTTTGATCGTGGCCTCGTCAACAAACTTGATCGGGGGTCCGGCATGGAGTGGGTGGCTGCTTGGAAACGCCGCCGACGTTCGCAGACTTGTCAGCACACGTGCCCCCAGCAATTCCGCAAGCGCAATGCGATTCTTCCATGCAGCAATGCCGCGCCCGCCGCGTCCCGCCAGCAACAACGGCCGCTTCGCTTTCGCGAGCATTGCTACAACAGCCTGCACCACATCCGGCGCGGGGTAGGCCGGCTGAGGCGGCCTGAACCGTTCCACGTCCGGCACGCGCAACGTACCCTCGATTTTCACTTCCTGCAGAGCCGCGTCGAAGATCACGTAAGTCGGCGCGCACGGCGCGGTCTGCGCAATCTGCGCTGCGCGCAGCATGGCCTCCGCGGCGGCCGGCAATGACGCAGGCTGGTTGTCCCACTTGAGATAGTGACGCACCAGCGCCGCCTGATCGGTGGAGGTGTGTTGCCAGTCCACAAACGGCCGCCGCGCATTAGCGTCCATCGGCCCGTTGCCGCCGTAGAGCAGCATGGGCACGCGCTCGCACCAGGCATTGAATATCGCCATCGATGCGTGCATCAGACCGACGTTGCTGTG
This sequence comes from Bordetella parapertussis, assembly GCA_945861275.1. Classification (GTDB taxonomy): domain Bacteria; phylum Pseudomonadota; class Gammaproteobacteria; order Burkholderiales; family SG8-41; genus UBA5216. The sequence continues at coordinate 29,737 of CAMATZ010000036.1, read as the reverse complement.
TAGCAGCACCCCCAGCGGCTTGCCGGTTATTTTTGCGTAACCATGCGCGATGGCAACCGCGCTCTCCTCGTGTAGTGCAAGCAGCATGCCGGGCTTGGCGTTGCCCAGATGATTGACCAGACTGTCATGCAGGCCGCGGTAACTTGCGCCAGGCGTCAGCGCAATGTATTCGATGCCCAGTGCGCGCATCACATCGGCAATATAGTCGCTGCCCCAGCGGGTAGCCGACGGTTTGGATGGGACGGGTAAGTCGTTACGCATAGGTTGAATGCCGACTATAAATGACAATCTCGCAGTATGAGGGAATTGGCTTTATACGTCCTCGAATCGGATAAACTACAGCGTATTCAAGATACCCACAGGAAAGGAATATCAGCATGGCACTCATCGAGCAAAATGTACTGGTCACCACCAAGTACGGCAAATGCCCCTCATTCGCGGTCTGTCCCGACGCACCAGGGTCATTCCCCGGCATCATTTTTTACATGGACGCACCGGGCTATCGCGAGGAGCTTTGCAACATGGCGCGGCGCATCGCCAAGCGCGGTTATTTCTGCCTGCTGCCCGACATGTACTACCGGCTAGGCACCTGCCGCTTCGACATTCCGCGCCGCAATGATCAAATGTCGGCGGTGATCAGAGCCTCGATGAACAGCATCACCAACGCCGACGTGACCGATGACACCGCCGGATTGATTGCGTGGCTGGATGCGCAGGACAAAGTGAAGGCCGGCCCGGTGGGCTGCGTCGGCCATTGCATGAGCGGCTGTTACATCACTACAGTTTCAGCGCGCTTCCCGACGCGCATGATGGCGGCCGCATCCCTCTACGGCGTCAACATCGTCACCGATAAACCGGATTCTTCACATTTGCTGATCGACAAAATCAAGGGTGAGCTGTACTACGGCTTTGCCGAGACCGATGGTTCGGTGCCCGCCAACGTGATTCCCGATCTCACCGCGGCGCTGAAAAAAGCAGGCACGCGGCATACGCTGGAAGTCCTGCCAGGGACGCTGCACGGCTACTGCTTCGCCGAGCGCGCGTCTTATAACTCCGTCGCCTCCGAGCAATCGTGGGAAAAGATATTCGATCTGTGGGAACGCAATCTAAAGAAGGCTTGAAGCAGACAAAGGAGCGTGACGTGGTAGACATCAAGGCATTCCCCTATCTGTGCTTCGTCAGGTTTGATCTGGTGAACAAGGAGTTCGACCGCCAGTTCAACATCCACTTCGATGATCATATCCAGGAGCTGGCGGACAAGCCGGGTTACTCCACGGCCTGGCGCACGCGGGAGCTGCGCGGCGGCGATAATGAAGGTGTGATGGAGCAGGAATACCAGCAGATTTACGCCATCAGCGATCCCGGGCTGTTCAAGTCCTTCCCGCAAAACCCGCCACCGCCGGTGATGGAAAAGGAACCCTGGCGCCGCGATCTCGGCAATTGGGGCCGGGTGTTTTACCGCGTGCTGTCGCTGATCGAAAAAGACACTCGTGGCGGCCGCTGCTGGGCGCGCTGCGAAAGCAATTTTCGCGGCGCGGCGGTAGAGGATTCCCGATTCCAGTCCGCGAACGCACAGCACCTGAAGCAGGTACTGGAACTGCCCGGCATCCACCGCGCCTGGCAACTGCAGCATGCGCCTCACCCCGCACAGATCGGCCCCGACCCGGCGGGCAAGTACATGAATGTGCTCGAGGTCGATGCCCCGGAAAATTTGTTCGATCCCAGCCTGGGTGAGGATCGGCTGCCGCTTAGCGCCGGACAGAAATTCGCCGGCCGGCATTTTGCGCGGCTGCTGCTGAAGGCCGAACCGCAGCGCTGAGCGGGCTATACCGTGCTGCTGGCGTGCAACTGCGCGATCTCGTCCTTTGAAAACCCGTATTCGGCCAGCACTTCATCGGTGTGCTGTCCCAGGCGTGGCGGCAGGGAATGGATAGTCGCCGGGCTTGCAGACAGACGGTAGGGCGCGGTAGGTACCGCGAAGGGCGGCAAACCGCTCGCACCAGTGTCGTCGAACGCATGAAAGAATTTGCGGTACTCGAGCTGTGGATGGTGGACGGCGCGCGCGAGCGGCAGGACTTCCATCGCCGGCACGCCGGCCTTGTTCAGTAGCGTTTCCCATTCTGCTGCCGTTTTGGTTGAGAGCTTGCGCTCGATGATTTCATTCATCGCCTGCATGTTCTGCGCCACCGCAACATCCGTGGCGAAGCGTGGGTCCTGGGGAATCTCGGCGCCATCGATAACCTTCCACAGCTTGTCGCGGCGGGCGGGTGCACCGGCAGCGATGGAAAGGTGGCCTTCCTTGCAGCGATAGGTATCGCTCACGTAGCCGCCTTTGCCCGAGGCATTGCCCACCAGCGGCGGGGTTTCATTGGCGGTGATGGCGCGCAGGACTTCACCGCCCATCATGGTCATCGCCGTTTCCAGCATGGCCACATCGATGACCTGACCCACGCCGGTGCGAGTGCGCTGAAACAGCGCGATGACAAGCGCGAGCGCGGCGGCATATCCTGTGGTGTAGTCCACGATAGTGGAGCCGGATTTCAGCGGACCGGTTTGCGGCGTGCCGGTGATGCTCATCATGCCACTGACCGCTTGGATAACGGTGTCGATGGCCGGGTCGCTTTTCTTCGGGCCGGTTTGGCCGTAGCCGGTAACGGAACAGAAGATGATGCGCGGATTGATCTGCTTCAGGTCCTCGTAACCGAGACCGTAACGCGCCATGGTGCCGCCCTTGAGGTTTTCGATGACCACGTCAGCGGTGCTGGCCATTCGGCGGAACACCGCCTGGCCCGCCGGCGTATTGATGGCGAGCGTGAGCGAGCGCTTGTTGGCGTTGTAGGCGAGAAAGTTGTGCGCCATCTGGGCCTTGTGAAAGGGCGTTTGCAAATTGCCGGAAGTGCGCGAGGAATCGCCGCCATCGGGATGCTCGACGTGAATCACGTCAGCGCCATGCATCGCCAATTGGTAGGCGGCGAACGGCGCAGCGACAATGCGCGCCACCGCCAGCACCTTGATGCCGCTAAACGCCTGCTGTAAATCCATACGGCCCCTTTAAATCCTTTTCAATTAAATGTTTTCGAGTTTGATGTTCGCGGCTTTGATGACTTTCGCCCACTTCACCAACTCCGTCTTCATCATCGCGCTCAACTGCGCAGTGCTGGAGATAAAGGGATTCATCCCCTGCTTGGCGAGGAAATCCTGAACCTCAGGCGTGGCTACAATCCTCGAGATCTCGGTCGCGAGTTTGTCGATTATCGGCTTCGGTGTGCCAGCCGGCGCAAGGACAAAGAACCAGGGTTTCACGTCCAGCCCGCGCAGGCCGGACTCGGAGAAAGTGGGCACCTGCGGTAACGCCGGGATGCGGCTCTCGCCGGTGACCGCTATGCCTCTTAGTCTGCCACTCTGAATGTGTGCGATCACGGTCAGCGGATTGTTGATGAAGAGTTGCACCTGCCCGCCGATCAGATCGACGAGGGCGGGTCCCGCGCCCTTGTAGGGTATGTGCTGTGTCTTTATTCCGGCAAGCATGTTCATCATTTCGTTCGCCAGATGGCCCGATCCGCCGGTGCCAGTGGTGGCGTAATTGAGTTGTCCCGGTCTGGCTTTCGCCAGCGCAATCAACTCCTGCAAATTATTGGCCGGCACCGTGGGATTAACCACCAAAACGAACTCGCTGCTGTAGACGGTAGTGACCGGCGCAAAGTCCTTGATCGGGTCGTAGGGAAGTTTGGGGAACAGGTTGGGGTTGATGAGGTGGGCGTTGGTGGTCATGATGATGGTATAGCCATCGGGCGGAGATTTCGCCAGTGTCTCGGTGCCGATAATGGTATTGCCGCCAGGACGGTTGTCGATGATCACGTTCTGACCCCAGCTTTCGGTCAGCTTCTGGCCGACTACCCGCGCCATCGCGGTGGTGCTGCCGCCCGCAGCATAGGGGCTGATGAAGCGAATGGGTTTGGTTGGGTAGTTTGACTGGGCCAGCGAGACAAACGGCCATGCCAGCATTAATGATGCCAAATGCGGCATCAGGACTTTGGAAATCGGTTCCTTGCGCGACATGCGTCTCCTCCGTGACCACTGAACGTGCCTGATGATTTTACTCTGAAAGACCTGTGCTCCTATCGCGGCCGGGTTTCTGCGCCACCGCAACGCTGCGGGCGTGCAGTGGCGACGCAAACAGATCAAGGCGGTAGGCGGGAGGAACTGAACGCAGACGTTTAACGACTCCGCTCAACCGCGCGGCGTTGCGGCGCCGGTCGGAGCGACGGGTTGGTCGCCACCATGACTTGGTGCTTGGGGAAACTGCGGAAGTTGATCACAAATGTCTGACCATGGCGCTTTCGACCCGGTGTAGATATGAACCGTCGGACGAATGATTGGGTCGTTGTCCAGCGTGCCGCAACGTACAGAAAGTTTGCCTTTTCGTTTTTGTGCCGCTCCATAAATCGGTGACCCGCATTCGGAGCAGAAATGACGATATTCACCCGGACTCGATTGAAACGCCTTTACGAAAGCCTTCCCGGATACCAGCACGAATTCGTCGGCCAGAACCATCATGTTCGATGCAGCGGCGGAACCGGTGGCCTTGCGGCACATGCCGCAATGGCAGTAATACATGGCTTGCGGCAGTCCCCGCACTTCATACCTGACCTTGCCACAGAGGCAGGAACCTCGAAGCATGCTAGTTCTCCTTGTGTGATGCCAAATATGAAATGATTGGCCGAAAATGCAAATACAAATCTACCTGCATTTCCAGAACGCCGCTAGATTTCCCATAAAATCATTAAGTTATGGAGTGGTTGCGCTGGCACGTGTGCCTTGTTCAAGACACGCGGCGAAAAATCGTTAAGGCAAATTAACACGCAATGCAAGTGGTGCGGAAGAGCCTGCTCCCTCGGGGCGGCTTACGCGACACTGAAGATCGGCGCGCATTCAGGCCGTCGCGCTTGAGGGCAGACTTAGAATCGCTCGGGTTCGGCAACGCCGAGGTCACGGCAGATTTTACGCGCCAGATGGTTGTTGACCTCGGTGTGCCGTGGAATTGCGCTGCGTCTCCCGGTGCTTGTGTTGCGCCACCATGAGTGGCGGGCGCCTTCGCGCAGCAGTTCGCAATTCAGGGCCGTGAGATGCCGCAGCAGATCACGGCGTTTCATACCGCGATGGGAAGTTCCTCGTAGCCAATACCAGCGGCGCTACGGGCCTCTATTCGATTGAACTTGATGGCCTCTGTAAGTGTCACGCGCAATGACTCCAAGAGTTCCTCGCGGGTTGACTCTTGGCAGTTAACACCCGGCACTTCCTCAACCCAGCCGATCCACCAGTCAGCATCTTGCTTTACAACGGCGGTATAGGTTTGCTTCATTTCGTCACCTCCGACGCGGCTAAGTATACCGCTTTCGCTGTGGCCGCTATCGCACCACGCCATCAGCGCCTTGCGATGGCGTAGGCCTGATCGACCAGGCGCGCTGCGCGATAGCAGTCCTCGATTCCCACCGCTGGCGGCTCGCCGCATTGCCAGCGCGCCAGCACGTCGCGTAGCGCCAGCGTCGCCAGCGATTCAGGCAGTTGTGCCGTGAGTTCCTGCGCGCCCGCAGCAGTAGTGCAGCGCAAGGACCCTTCGCGTAGCGTAAGCAGCGCGTCGCGCCCTGAAATTCTCCATTCCGCGTCCCCGCCCTTGCCCGGAAAGGTATTACCCACTTCAATGGTGCCGAGCACCCCGCTCGCTGTGCGCAGGAGCAGCGTCGCATAGTCCTCAACGCCATGGCCGTGCGCGCGCGAACTCAGTTGCACGCCCGTCACCTCGGCGTCCTCGCCGGTGATATGGAGAAACGCATCGATGCCGTGCATGCCGACATTGCGCAAACAGCCGCCGCCCGCCACGGCCGGATCGAGCATCCACGGCGCGCCCCATGCGACATAACGCGCCGAGGTCGGGCGATTCGAGCGGAAATAGAAATGCGACAGCGGACCAAAAGCGCCTTCAGCGAGCAGGCGCCGCGCGTGGGTCACGAAAGGCTGCAAGCGCTGGAACAGCGGCACCGCGGCGAAGGCACCTTTGGTTGCCGCCTTGTCGGCGACACTACGCACTTCCTCGGCGTTCACGCCCACCGGTTTTTCGATCAGGAACGGATAACCTTCATCGAGCAGGAAATGGGCAACCGCGGCCATCGCACTGTGACGTCCCAGTACCAGCACGAAATCCGGCCGGGTGTTGCCGAGCATGTCGCGGTAGTCGGTGAAGACCGCGGGCCCGCCCACCTCTCCGGCGCGGTGCGCCGCCAGCGCGGCATCGGCATCCTGCACGCCGACCAGTTGCACCTCCGGCATGCGCGCCAACGTCTTCAGATAGGCGGCATCGTAGAGAGAATGCCAGTGGCCGACCCCGATTGCGGCAATGCGGATGGGAAGACTATGCGCCATCATTGCTCCGAGTAAAATATAATGTGGTCAGACTCAATATAGTTCATATCTATTTGTTTTTAAACATATTACTCTAATCTCTCTGCTGCCTGAACGCACATGTGCCGTGCGCCCGTCGCGGCCTTACCCCGGACGGATGCGCGCCTCACGCACCACCTTCGTCCACTTTGCAATCTCAGTGCGCAGATAGGCGGCAAACTGCTCGGGCGTGCCGCCAGCGCTCTCGAACCCCTGCTGCAGCAGACGCTCGCGGGTTTCAGCCACCCGCAGCACGCTGTTGAGTTCCGCATTGAGCCGGGTAACGGCGGCGGCGGGCGTGCCCGCAGGCGCCACCAGCGCAAACCAGTTAGCAACCTCGAATCCGGGCAAACCCGATTCGGCAAGCGTCGGCAGATCCATTGCGGCAGGGTAGCGCTGCAGGCTGGCGATGCCGAGCGCGGTGAGCTTGCCGGCGCGCACGTGCGGCAGCGATGCCGGCACACCGATCAGCATCACGCTCAGGTGGCCGCCCAGCAGATCGGTGACCGCCGGTGCGGCGCCTTTGTATGGCACGTGCGCGATGTCCACGCGCGCGGCGAGCTTGAACAGTTCGGTCGCGAGGTGGCTGGCCGAGCCGTTGCCCGAAGAGCCGTAGGTGAGCTGCTGCGGGCGCGCACGCGCGTACTCGATGAATTCCTTCAGCGTGCGTGCCGGAACCGACGGATGCAGCACCATGATGCTGGTCATGTTGGCGGCCAGCATCACCGGCGCAAAATCGCGCAGCGTGTCGAACGGCACCTTGCCCATGGCTGGATTGGCGATCAGGATGCCAGGTGTGGCGAGAAAAATCGTGTGGCCGTCGGGCACGGAGCGCGCCGCGATCTCGGCGCCGATGTTGCCGCCGGCGCCGCCGCGGTTGTCGATCACCACTTGCTGCCCGACACGCTCGGCGAGGCGCTGCCCCATGACGCGGCCGAGAACATCCGAGGGGCCGCCCGGTGTGAACGGCACAATCAGCCTGATGGGTTTGGTCGGATACTGCGCAGCTGCCGGCAGCGCGGCCCAAACAACGCCACACCACATTAACGAGCAGTATCGCCGAAGTTGGCGGCGCGCAAAGCGAAGCAGCTTACTTGCCAAGCGGAAGAACCCCGACAGATTGCATTGGCTACCGGTCGCCATATCCGTCCCCTTTCAACATCGGCATGGACAGTGCGTAGATTGTCGCCCAAAATGTCACCGGCGTCAGTTATTGCAAAGTACACCGCAAGACAATCACCGGAAAAGGGCGGAGAACATCATGAAAGTTTATCTCGTGCATCACGTCGACGCGCTGTCGGCCGCGCAGGACCCGCAGCGCCATATCAGCCCGATGGGGCGCGATCAGGCCGATCGTTTGGGGACACGCTTTAGCGCACTCGGCGTGGCACCCGTGCGCATTCTGCATAGCGACAAGCAGTGGACCATCGACACTGCCGAGCGCATTGCCGCGAAGCTGGGCGCTGCGGACAAAACCGCGCAGACCGCCTACCCGATCAATACCGGCGATTCGCTCGCGCCGTTCATGGCGGAAATCGCCGCCGGCAGTGGCGACATCATGATGTGCGGCCATGTCGACTACCTGCTGCGCTCGGCGTCGCAACTGGTGTGCGGCGACGAGAACCGGAAAGTGGTCGAGTTCAAGCCCGGCAACGGCGCTGCGGTGTGTCTCGAGGGCAAGGGCAAAGACTGGGTCATCACCTATGCCTGGCGCCAGGATCACGCGCCGGGGTAAGAAACCTGAGCGGATGAAAGACCGCCGCGCATTGCGCGCACGCGGCAACGCAGCACGCGGCAACGCAGCATGCGACAAGGAAACTGTATGAGACATCTCAGCGGGTGGATTGCATGGCTGCCGCTGATCGCATTCGCCCAGGCGCCGCAGTTACCACAGTTAACGCAGTTGCCTCAAGGCGGCTGGAAGCCAAGCCGACCGGTCGAGTTCGTTGTCAGTGCGGCGCCTGGGGGCGCCAATGACCGCCTGGCGCGGGCCATACAACGCATTGTGCAGGAGGGCCAGCTCGCGCCGGTTTCCCTGAATGTGATCAGCAAGCCGGGCGGCGGCGGATCCATCGCCATCGCTTACCTGAATACGCATGCGGGCGACGCACATACCATCACGCTCGCCTCATCGGCGTGGATGTCGACGGTGGCCGGCGGACGCGGCACATTGACCCATCGCGATGTCACGCCCATCGTCAAATTGCTCGACGAGCCTATCGTCTATTTCGTGAATGCCGGCTCGACGCTTAAATCCGCGCGCGACCTCTCCGAACACTTAAAGAAGAATCCGGCCTCCCTCGCGTTTGGTCTGTCGGTGGCGGCCGGCAATCCGCTGCATTTGTCGCTGGTCAACATTGCGCGCCAGGCCGGCGCCGATCCGAGCCAACTCAAAATCGTTGTTTTTAACTCCGGCAGCGAAACGGCGGCGCAGGTCACCGGCGGGCACGTCGACGTAGGCGTGTCCAGCCCCGGCAGCGCACTGCCGCTTACGCAGTCCGGGAAACTGCGCTTGCTCGCCGTCGCGTCCGCGCAGCGCCTGGAAGCTCCCTTGTCCAACCTGCCGACACTGCGCGAGCAGGGCATCGATGTGGTGGCAACGGCGTTCTACGTGATGCTGGCGCCCAAGGGTGCTGCGCCGGCGCAGATCGCCTTCTGGGAAGAGGTGTTCGCCAAGGTCGTGGGCAGTGCGGCGTTCAGGAAAGATCTCGCGGCAAACTACTGGAGCGCCGACTTCATGGGCCAGCACGATGCCGCGCAGTTCATGGAGCAGAGGTATCAGAGCTTCCGCCGCGCGCTGCTCGAGATTGGCATGGCAAAATAAATATGGGGTCAGAGTGAAATTACTTAATACTCTATTGTTTTTAATGATGTTTCTATCAATCACTCAGCGCCAAAGCGCCACTATCATCGCCGCCGCGAGCAGTGCCACGAGGTGATAGCCCGCGTTAATGGCGAACCATTTCCACGAGCGGTTTTCCCACGCCACACCGCCCAGCAGCATGGGCACGTAAAAGCCCGCCCACGCGAATAGCGCCACGCACAAGCCGAAGAGCGCAGGCGGCGCATCGCCGCCCCCTTGCCATGCTTGCGACAACACGGGCCGGCAGATCTCGATGCTGCATGCCAGCACCAGCGCAGTGAGAAACGCGCCGGCGATCATCAGCAGCATCGAGCGTTTCAGCAGCGCCGGATCGGGCTTGAAGTCAGGCGCCACGCCCATTTCCTTCATCCACGCGGTGCCGAAGAGCGGGCCGTACCACACAAAGCCGATGACGATGGTGGACGCAGCAGCAGCCGCAATCGCCAGGCCGTTCAGATAAATCATTGGCGGCGGAATGCGCTGCGCGACTACGCGCTATTTGGTGGCATACAACTCGGTGGTGTGCCGCGCGTACATGCTTTCCTGGGGCTCGGCGGGCTCCGTCTGGCCAATTTGATCGCGCAGCATTTCGTTCATGGTGGGCAACGTTTTACGTTCGATTTTCGCCTCGGGCGCCCACAGTTGCCCGCGCATGATCGCTTTCGCACAATGCAGGTACGCCTCTTTCACGGCGATATGCACCACCAGCTTGGGAAAGCGTCCGTTGACTTCGCACAGCGAGGTAAACGCCTCGTCGTTGCGAAGATGCGCCGTACCGTTGACGCGCAAAGCCTCATCCACGCCGGGCACCAGAAAAATCGCGCCGATGCGTCCGCTTTCCAGAATATTGCTAAAGGTGTCGAGACGATTGTTGCCCGTCCAATCCGGAATGATCACGGTGTTATCGTCAATCACCTTGATGAATCCGGCTTCGCCCCCGCGCGGCGACGCATCCATGTTGCCCTGTGCGTCGCAGGTCGAGAGCACCGCAAAGCGCACCAGCGCCAGAAAATTCCGGCAATGCTGATCAAGGCGCGACAGTTGTTTTTTGACCGCGCGTTCTTTCGCCGGCAAATACAGGGAGCGCAGTTGTTGCGTGGTTTCAATGGCCGACATGCGTCACCTCATAAATTTTGTTTAAAAACCAATACGTGCAATAGATATTGCCATAAACTCAAGCGCGCTCGATCTCAACATTATCGATCAACCGCGTGCGGCCCAACCGCGCCGCCGCCAGCACCACCAGTTTGCGTTCGCCATTGGTGGGTGGCAATAAATCCGCGTGACGCCGCACGGCGATATAGTCGGGCTTCCAGCCGTGATGCGCGAGATCGGCCATCACATCAAGTTCGAGGCGCTGGTAATCGTGCGCGCCGGCCTGCAGCTCCGCGCGCGCCTTGCGCAGTAACTGATAGAGCCGCGGCGCTTCTTTGCGTTCTTCCGGCGACAGGTAAGTGTTGCGCGACGACAGCGCCAGACCGTCTTCCGCGCGCACCGTCTCCGCCAGAATAATCTCTATCGGCAGCGCCAGTTGCCGCACCATGTTGTTCAACACCAGACACTGCTGGTAATCCTTCTTGCCGAAAATCGCCGAGTGCGGGTTCACCATGTTGAAGAGTTTCAGCACCACGGTGGCGACACCGCGAAAGTGTCCCGGCCGCACCGCGCCGTCGAGCATGTGTTGAATATCGGGCGGCTCGACGGTGTAGGTCTGCAGCTCCGGATAAATTTCGCCTTCGTCGGGCGCGAACACCACATCAACGCCCGCCGCTTCGAGTTTCGCGCAATCCGCAGTGAGCGTGCGCGGATACTTGTCGAAATCCTCGCGCGGGCCGAATTGCAAGCGGTTCACAAAAATGCTCACCACCGTGCATGCCGCGCGCGGCTTGGCGATGTTGATCAGCTGAATGTGCCCCGCGTGCAAGTTGCCCATGGTGGGCACGAACACGTTGTTGGGCACGCTCTGCAGGCGCTCGCGCAGGGCGGCGACGGAATGAATGATGTCCATTGCTTGATTGATGCGTAAACAGTGAATCGCAATCAGTAAACAGAAAACCACGCGGCATTGTTACGGTTCACTGTTCACAATTCACGGTTCGCTAGACAAAAGAATGGTCGCGATCGGGAAACGTTTTGGCCTTGACTTCTTTTACATAACGTTCAACCGCGACCTGTATGGAGCCTGCCCCCTGCATGAAGTTTTTCACAAACTTGGCTTTCTTGCCCGGGAACACATCGAGCATGTCATGCAGCACCAGCACCTGGCCTGCGCAATCAACACCCGCGCCGATGCCGATGGTGGGAATGGAAAGTGCGGCCGTGACCTCCTTCGCCAGCGGCGACGGAATGGCTTCGAGTACCAGCATGCCCGCACCCGCTTCTTCGAGTAGCTTGGCGTCTTCGAGCAAACGCTCGGCGTCGCTTTGCTGGCGGCCCTGTACTTTGTAACCGCCGAGTTGATGCACCGACTGCGGCGTGAGGCCGAGGTGCCCGCACACAGGTATGCCGCGCTGCACCAGATAGGCTACGGTTTCGACCATAGGCGCGCCACCTTCCAGTTTCACCATCTGCGCGCCGGCAGCCATAATTTCAGCGGCATTGCGAAAGGTTTCCGCCGGGCTCAACTGAAACGTGCCGAACGGCATGTCGCCGATAATGAACGCACGCTTGGCGCCCCGTGCCACGCACGCCGTGTGATACACGATGTCTCGCAAGGTGACTGGCAGTGTGGTCTCGTGCCCCTGTAAAACGTTGCCCAGCGAATCGCCAATCAGCAGCGTTTCCACACCTGCCGCTTCAAGCAGCGCGGCAAAACTCGCGTCGTAACAGGTCAGCATGGTGATCTTGTCACCGTCCTGGGTCATTTTGTGAAGTGTGGAAAGCGTGATTCTCATATATTTTTACCAATAAAAACAATAAGTTACGACGAACAACTGGGCTCAGCGCCCGGAACTAAAGAATTCACGCGGGCCACGCATGGCGACAATGCGCTGCAACAATAAATCAAAATCGGGTGCCGAATCAACAAAGTTTAAATTGTCCGAGTTCACGATCAGCAGCGGCGCCGCATCGTATTGATGAAAGTAGCGCGTGTAAGTATCGCTCAAGCGCAGCAGATATTCGTCGCTGATGCTGCGTTCGTAACTTGCCGCGCGCTTTTGCACGCGCTCGATCAGTGTCTGCGGCGTGGCTTGCAGATAAATGACCAGGTCGGGCACCGGCAACTGCAAACTCAGGTGCGCGTAAATTTGGCGGTAGAGTTTCAGTTCATCGTCATGCAACGTCAGGCCGGCGAACAGCGGGTCTTTTTCGAACATGAAATCGGCAAAAGTTGCCTTACGGAACAGATCCGACTGCGCCAGATTGCGCACCTGTTGCGCGCGCTGAAACAAAAAGAACAACTGCGCCGGCAAGGCATGGCGCTGTGGATCGCGATAAAAACCCTCAAGAAATGGATTTGCGCCGGGGTCTTCAAGCAACGCTGTGCCGTCGCAGTGTTCCGCCAGCAGACGCGTGAGACTGGTTTTACCGGCGCCGATGGGGCCTTCCACCACCACGTAACGCAAACGATCGGGTAACACTTGCCGTTTCATGCAGCGATTTCTTTCAATACGCTGACACTCGTGGTATCCAGGTTTTGCAGCAGATCACACGCCCGCCCGCTGCCGGGCACCCGCACGCCAGGCGCAATCTGCGCCAGCGGCACCAGCACGAACGCCCGCTCATGCATACGCGGGTGCGGCACCGTCAACCCCGGCGCGCGTATCACGCGCTCGCCGTAAAGCAGAATATCCAGATCCAGCGTGCGCGGCGCATTCGCAAACTCGCGCACACGCCCGTGCTCGCGCTCAATCGCAAGCAGTGCGTCGAGTAAGGCGCGCGGCGTAAGCGCGGTGCGGATCGCCGCCACCGCGTTGACAAAATCCGGTTGATTCACATAACCCACTGGCGCGCTGCGATACAGCGATGACTGCGCGATGAGTTGTGTATCAGGCAAACGCGCCAGCGCCGCGAACGCCGTCTGCAACTGGCACCGTGGTTGCTGGAGATTGCTGCCGAGCGCGATATACGCAACGTCCAAGGTGACGCTCACGCTTCTGGCGCGGCCACGCTGTCGCCGTGCGCTCGCGGCTTTCTGCGGCGGCGGCGCTTCTTCGGCCCGCTGTCGGACATCAGCATGCGCTCGCGCTCAGGGGCATCGGCATCCTGAAACTGCGTCCACCAATCACCGATTTCCTTGTCGATCTCACCGCTCTCGCAACGCAACAACAGAAAATCGTAGCCGGCGCGAAAGCGCGGCAATTCCAGCAAACGATACGGACGCCGCCCGGAGCGCTGCTCAAAGCGCGGCTGCATCGCCCAGATGTCCTTCATGTCGCCGCCGAAGCGCCGCGGTATCGCCAGCTTTTCAGCCTGCAATTGCATCACTTGATCCATCGCTTTGAACAACGCGGGAATCAGCGGCACGCCGCCCGCCTCGATGGATTTCCACGCGGCCAGCACCTCATGCCACAACAGCGTCGCAAACAAAAACGCGGGCGACACCCCCTTCTCGCCGCGTATGCGCAAGTCCGTGTTGTTCAGCGCCAGCATCACAAAACGCTCGCCCAGCGGCTGCTCGAGTATCACATCCAGCAACGGCAGCAAGCCGTGGTGCAGGCCATCCTTGCGCAGACGCTTCACCGTTTCAGCGGCGTGGCCGGACAGCAGCAGCTTCAGCATTTCGTCGAACAAGCGCGCGGGTGGCACGTTCGACAGCAGATCGGCGAGTTCGCGTATCGGCATGCGCGTCGCCGGGTCAATCTCAAAATCGAGTGCCGCCGCAAAACGCACTGCGCGCAGCATGCGCACCGGGTCTTCCCGGTAACGCTGTTTGGGATCACCGATCATGCGCAACCGCCGTTTTTTCAGATCGGCGACGCCGTTGTGATAATCATGCACCTGCTGCGTGGCCGGGTCGTAAAACAGCGCATTGATCGAAAGATCGCGCCGCGTCGCGTCCTGCTGCTGATTGCCAAACACGTTGTCACGCAAAATACGGCCATGTTCGTCGGTTTTACCTTTTTCATTACCGCTGGCGCCGGCGCTTGTGTTATCCGCATCATTGCCGCTGGTATCGTGCGCCGCGCGAAAGGTGGAGACTTCCACGGTCTCGCGCCCGCACATCACATGCACGATCTGAAAACGCCGGCCGATGATGCGCGAACGCCGGAACAGCCGGTGCACCTGTTCCGGCGTGGCGCTGGTCGCCACATCAAAATCTTTCGGCTCGCGTTTGAGCAGCAAGTCGCGTACCGCGCCGCCCACCACGAACGCGGCAAACCCTTTGGCTTGCAGGGTACTGGTCACGCTCAACGCGCAGGCGCTGATCTGCTCGCGCGCGACGCCGTGTTCCTTGAATGCAAACACCTGCGCTGCGGATTTTCCGCGCCCGCCAAACATCTTTCCGGAAAAAACCCGGCCGATCAGCTTTTTGATCATGAAGCGCGGATTATATCGCGGGCACAAAGCCCGCCTGGGATTTATCGCCGGCAGGCAGTAGCGCGCAGCCGAACAGGGTCTCAAGGTTTTCCTGTGTCAGAACCTCGCGCGCTACGCCCGCGCGAGCGCCGCCCACGCCATCGAGCAGCAGCGCGTGGGTGCATACCCGTGCGGGCCACAGCACATCATGCAGCACCATGACTACGCCATGATTTTTCCTGTTATCGCGCGCCAATGCCGCCACCACTTCCAGCACCTGCATCTGGTAGCGCAAATCGAGATGCTGCAAAGGCTCATCCAACAACAGGTAGCGCGGGGCCTGTGCCAGCAGTTGTGCGATGCGCACGCGCTGACGCTCACCGCCCGACAGCGTGGCGTAACGGCGCGCGGCAAAATCCGCCAACCCCACCTGATTCAAAGCGGCCTGCGCAGCGGCTTCATCATCACGCTGCCAGCCCAGCCACGCCGGCGCATTAGGGAAACAACCGAGGCTCACGTATTCAAGTGCGGTGCCCCAGAATTCACCATCCTCATGCTGCGGCAACACACCAACAGCGCGCGCGCGCGCGATAACGTTTAGCGCCGCCAGCGGCTCTTCATCCAGCATGACGCCGCCGCTCGCCGGCGCGGCAAGTCCCGCGAGGACATGGAGCAACGTGGTCTTGCCGCTGCCATTGGGGCCGAGCACGCCCCACACTTCGCCCGGCTTCACCGCGAATTCGAGGTCCTCGCACAAGGTACGCCCCGCGACCGACAGCGTGACCTGTTTGCAAGCGAGGGTCACGCGCGCCGAGCCAACAAAAATAGCATGCACGGCACGCCAATCAGCGCGGTGAATATACCCACCGGCAATTGCTGGGGCGCCCATAGTGTGCGCGCACAGGTGTCCGCCAGCGTGAGAAAACTGCCGCCCGCCAGCACCGATACCGGCAGCAGCAAACGATGGCGCACCACACCCAGCAAGCGCACCGCATGCGGCATCATCAACCCGACAAAACCGATGGCGCCGCCCAGCATCACCGCCGCCACCGTCGCCAGCGCCGCGCCGAAGAACACCATCAATTGCAGCGCAACCACACTCACGCCCAACGAACGCGCCTTAGCGTCACCCAGCCCGAGTATGTCCAGACGTACCGCCAGTGCAATCGCGCCCAGCGTCAATGCCAGCAGTAACACAGCAGCGGCGAGCGAATTCTCGGCATAGGATAAATCGCCCATCAGCCAGAACAGCATGCCCTTGACCTGCGCGCTGGGCGCGAGCACCAGTATCAAACTCGTCAGCGCCGCGAATCCCGCCGATAAAACCACGCCCGACAACAACAAACGATAGATATTCCACGGCCCGCCGCGAAACGTAACGCCGAACACAATGGCTATCGCAGCAATCGCGCCGATCAGCGCCGCGGCATTCACCATTGCCAGTCCCGCGCCCAGTGTGATGGCCCCCAGCGCGCCCAGGGATGCGCCACCCGAAACACCCAGTATGTATGAATCCGCCAGCGCATTTCGCAGCAGCGCCTGCAACAGCACGCCCGCCAGCGCGAGCAATCCGCCACAGGCGAATGCCGCCAGCGCGCGCGGCGAACGCAGCCGCCAGATGATGTCGTGCTCGATGCCGGATGAGGTATCGAACAGCCCTGCCAACACCTCGCGAAGACTAAGCGGCGCCGAACCCCAGGCAAGTGCCATAAACAGGCTCAATGCGGCAATACCTGCGCTCGCCGCGAGAACCGTTATGGCGCGCATCGTCCAGCCGGTGACAAATCAAAAGAAAGCGACCAGCCGCCGGGCTGCCCCCGGCGAAGTTGAAGCACCGTGCATCCGCTCTCCAATTGCGGCAATTTCACCATTCAACCCAGCGACATCACCGGCCACCCCGCAGCCACAGCATGCGCCCGCAACGTGTCATCCGGATCAACCGCCACCGGATGGCTAACCAACTCCAACAGCGGCAAATCGTTATGCGAATCGCTGTAGAACCAGACCTTCTCATACGAACGCAAGGTCTCGCCCCGCGCCGCCAGCCACGCTTCCAACCGCCTGGGCTTGCCCTCCTTAAAGCACGGCAGACCGGTGACGCCGCCGGTGAATTCACCTTCACGCTGTTCCGGCTCGGTCGCAATTAAATGCTCGATGCCAAACACGCGCGCAATCGGCGCGGTGACAAAACTGTTGGTGGCGGTAACCACCACCCGCACATCCCACATGTGCTTGTTCACCAGGGCGCGCGCGGACGCGCGCAGCATCGGATAGATCTTTTTAATCATGTATTGGCCATGCCACTGATCCAGCAGCGCACGCGGATGGCGCGACAGCGGCTTTAACTGAAAATCCAGGAACGCATGAATGTCGAGCGTGCCCGCTTTGTATTGGTCAAAAAACGCCTGGTTCTGCGCTTCATACACTTCGCGGTCGAGCACGCCCTGCTCGATCAGGAATTGAGCCCACTCAAAATCCGAATCGCCGGCGAGCAGCGTATTGTCGAGGTCAAATAGCGCGAGATTCATGGTGGTGTTTTATTGCGTTTATGTATCACGCAGTAGCACTGCCCGCAGCAGTGGCACCGTCACCGCGCGCTTGGTTTCAAGCGAATGGCGATCGAGCGCGTCCAGCGTCGCGAACAATGCGCCCATGTCGCGCGGCGCGTGGGTAAGCAGGTAGGCGATCACTTCGCTGGCTAGCGTGAAGCCGCGCGCCTGCGCATGCTGCGCCAGCGCCTGCGCTTTTTCTTCATCGTTCAGTGCGTACACCTGCACCACCAGCCCCCACCCCAGCCGCGTCAATAAATCGGAGCGCAGCTTGAGTTGCACCGGCGGCACGCGCCCGCTGGCAATTAGCGCACCGCCCTGTTCACGCAGTGTGTTGTAGCGGTGGAACAGCGCCACTTGTGCGTCGCTGCCCAGGCGCTCGACATCATCGGCGGCGAGTAGTGGCGCATCGTCATCAAACACACTGCCGGCTGCACAGGCAATGTACTTCGCACGTGCGCCTGCCGCTGCCGCTTGGAGCAAATGCGTGCGTCCACAACCGGCCGCGCCCCACAGATAAACAAAGCGCTCGCCGCTGCCGGCAAGCGCCGCGCGCAAATGCGCCAGCGCCTCGGCGTTGCGGCCCACCACAAAATTATCGAACGTTGGCGCAGGCGGCGCAGTAATGTCCAGCGCAAGCTGCCTCATGACATGGACTTAAGCATTTGCAAGTTGAGCACGATCAACCCCTGCACCGCAAAGACGCAAAAACGCAAAGAACGACACGCAAAGGAACGACAGGCAAAGGAACGACAGGCAAAGGTTTTCTTTGCGTTTCCTTTGCGTCTTTGCGGTGAAGCTCTTGGGTTTGCACGCCGGCATTCATTAAATGCACTTGACCTTGAAGGTTTCCGCAATCATGGTGTGTTGTCATACATCCCGCTCGCCAGATATTTATCGCGCACGTGACGCAGCCACACCAGCAGCGCCGCGCTCGCGGGCAGCGCCATCAGGATGCCGGTGAAGCCGAACAACTGGCCGAACGCCAGCAGCGCGAAGATCACCGCCACCGGATGTAACCCTATGCGGTCGCCCACCAGCCACGGCACGAACACCGAGCCCTCGAGCACGTTGCCGATGATGAACACCACCCAGATCCACGCCAGATGCGTAAGGTCGCCGAACTGCAACACACCGGTCAGCGTGGCAAGCAGCGCACCGCTGATCACACCCAGGTACGGCACGAAGGTCAGGCAGCCTGCCAGCACCCCTACCGACAGCGCGTAATCCAGCCCGACCAGCCACAGCGCGATGGTGTAATACACCGCCATCAGCAGCATCACCAGCAACTGGCCGCGCAGAAACTCGCCCAGCACGGCGTCGATTTCCCTGAGTAAGCCGGACACCCTGTCGTTCCAGTGGCGCGGAACCATCGTCGCCGCCTGTGAAACCATGTCATCCCAATCGCGCATAAAAAAGAACAGCACCAGCGGTGTCAGCACCAGGGTGCCGATGAGCCCCAGCAGCGCCAGCCCGCCGCTTTTCAGTGTAGGCAGCAGTTGCACCGCGAAACCCTGCACTTCCTTCGCGTGTTCGGTGAGCCAATCCTTGAGCAGCGCGGTGTCGAGCTCAACGCCAAAATGCTGCTGCACCAGCGGCCCCAGATTCAGTTTGATCCAGTCCACGAATTGGGGAAACTGGGTGACGATGGTTTTCACCTGCTTGGTTACCAGCGGCATCAGCACCAGCAGCAATACCAGAATCACACCGGCGATCAGCGCCAGTGCAATGCTCACCGCCAGTGTGCGCGGCATCCGCCGCGACATGCGCCCGACCAGCGGGTTAAAGATGTAGGCCAACACTGCCGCCGCCAGAAACGGCGCCAGTATCGGGCTTAGAAAATATATCAGCGCGCAAACGATGGCCGCTACCGCCAGCCACCAGCCATGCCGTGCCTGGCGCGCGGTACTGGAATCGAGAGTATCCATGTCAACCCTTCAGATGCGGTGTATCGCCGCCGCCTGCACCTTAGCGCGTAGCAGCCTGCAACTCAAGGCGCCGCATTGGATGCGGGCGGGTCTGCCGGCGGCGGGCGCTTGCGGAAGCGGTCCCAAATCCAATGCGCGTAGCCCGATAGCAAATACAGCAGGAACACCGCAAATAACAATTCGGGCAAGGTGCTGGCGGAGACGAACAAAACCACAAATCCCATCGCGATGCCCACCAGCGCCGAAAACGGCACGCTCTTGCGCAAATTGATGTCTTTGCCGCTGTAGAACTTCAGATTGCTCACCATCGTCAAGCCGGTAAACACAGTCAGGCCCCAGGCGAGCCATTTCACATCCACGCCCTTGATTTGATACTCGTTAATCGCCCATACCAGCCCCGCCAGCACGCACGCGGCGGCGGGACTTGGCAAACCCTGGAAGTAGCGCTTGTCAACGACGTCATGATTGGTATTAAAGCGCGCGAGACGCAGTGCCGCGCACGCGCAATAGATAAACGCGGCGATCCAGCCGAGCTTGGTGGAGAGCCACGGCCCCAGCACCGGCACGGTTTTGGAAAAAGCGAAATCCCGCAACGCCCAGGTGTAAACCACCAGCGCGGGTGCCACACCAAACGACACCATATCGGACAGGCTGTCGAGTTCCGCGCCGAAATCGCTTTGCGTGCGCGTCAGTCGTGCAATGCGGCCATCGAGCCCGTCCAGCACCATGGCGGCAAAAATGCCTATTGCGGCATATTCAAAGCGCTCATTCATCGCCTGCACAATGGCGTAAAAGCCGGAGAACAACGCCGCCAGGGTAAACAGGTTCGGCAACCAGTAAATGCCGCGCCGGCTGAAACGGTTTTTGATAAACGGACGGCGGCCGTCGGGTGGAAGGTTCATGGCAGCACCGCAACCACGGACTGCGTCGCATACACCATATCGCCTACCGCCACGCGTGGCGTGGCATCGAGCGGCAGATACAGATCGACCCGCGAACCGAAGCGGATGAACCCAAAACGTTCGCCGCGCGCGAGTTGCTGTCCGGTTTTCGCGTAGCAAAGAATGCGCCGTGCCACCAAACCCGCCACCTGCACGCAGGTGACATCCGCGCCCGCGGGTGTTTTGATCCACAGCACCGCACGTTCATTTTCAAGCGAGGCCTTGGCCAGCGCCGCATTGAAAAAGCGGCCCGCGAAATACCAGGTGTTGCGCACCTCGCCATCCACCGGGCTGCGATTTGAGTGGGCGTTGAATACGTTCATGAACACGCTGATTTTCAGCGCATCGCGATTCAGGTAAGTGTCCCGCGCACGCTCCACCACCATCACGCGCCCGTCTGCCGGCGACAGCACCGCGCTAGGGTCGGCAGGAATCTGGCGCGGCGGATCGCGAAAAAACTGGATCATGAACACCAGCAGCATCCAGAAAAACACCGCAGCAGCCCATCCCGCAAAAGCGTGCACAGCAATGGCCACCACCAACGCCAGCGCGATAAAGGGCCAACCTTCGCGGGCAATGATGGGGTGGGGATAATTCATCAGTGAAAACGTGAAGGGTGAAGGGTGAATAGTGAAGGGGTACCCCTTCACCCTTCACTCTTCACGCATTCACTAGTTCTTGGACTGATCCACCAGACGATTGCGCTTGATCCACGGCATCATGTCGCGCAGTTTTTCACCGACTACCTCGATCGCGTGCTGTTTGCCGATGCGGCGCAGGGCGTTCAACTTGGTGGCGCCGGTCTGGTTTTCGAGCAGGAATTCCTGCGCGTAGGCGCCGGTCTGGATTTCCTTGAGGATTTTGCGCATCTCGTTCTTGGTTTCTTCGGTGATGATGCGCGGGCCGCGGGTGAAATCACCGTACTCGGCATTGTTCGAAATCGAATAGCGCATGTTGGCGATACCGCCCTCGTACATCAAATCGACGATCAGCTTCAGCTCGTGCAGGCATTCAAAATACGCCATCTCGGGCGCGTAGCCGGCTTCGACCAGCGTTTCAAAACCCGCCTGCACCAACGCCGTGCAGCCACCGCACAGCACCGCCTGTTCACCGAACAAATCGGTTTCGGTTTCTTCCTTGAAGGTGGTTTCGATGATGCCGGCCTTGCCGCCGCCGATGGCCGCCGCGTACGACATCGCCATATCGCGCGCCTTCTGGGACTTATTCTGATGAATCGCAATCAGCATCGGCACGCCACCACCCTGGGCATAGGTGCTGCGCACGGTGTGGCCCGGCGCCTTGGGCGCTACCATCACCACGTCGAGGTCAGCGCGCGGCACCACCTGGTCATAATGAATGTTAAAGCCGTGCGCAAACGCCAGCGTGCCGCCTTTCTTGATGTTGGGTGCGACGTCCTCGCGGTAAACCTTGGCGATATGCTCGTCGGGCATCAGCATCATCACAAAGTCAGCGCCTTTGACGGCTTCGCCGACATCCTTCACGGACAATCCCGCGTTGCGGGCTTTGTCCCAGGAGGCGCCGCCTTTGCGCAAGCCCACGGTCACTTTGCCACCGGACTCTTTAAGATTCAGCGCATGCGCATGACCCTGTGATCCGTAGCCGATGATGGTTACTTTTTTGCCTTTGATCAGTGAAAGATCGGCATCCTTGTCGTAATAGACGTTCATGATATTTTCCTTCGTTGGTAGGGTGAAACACAAGGCGCGGCACAGGCCTCGCTAAAAATCGATACACTCGCCAAACGCTAAACCTTCAGCACCCTGTCGCCTCGTCCTATGCCGGAAGCCCCGGTGCGCACGGTCTCGAGTATCGCGGCGCTTTCAATGGCCTTGAGGAACGCATCGAGCTTGGATCCGGTGCCGGTCAATTCGATGGTGTAATCCTTGTCGGTGACATCAATAATGCGGCCACGGAAGATGTCGCACATGCGTTTCATTTCCTCGCGATCCTTGCCCACGGCGCGCACTTTGACCAGCATCAACTCACGTTCAATGTGTTCGCCTTCGGACAGGTCAACCACTTTGACCACATCGATCAGCTTGTTGAGCTGTTTGGTTATTTGCTCGATAACCTCGTCAGAACCGCTGGTGACCACGGTCATGCGCGACAGTGTCGCGTCTTCGGTCGGCGCCACGGTTAACGATTCGATATTGTAGCCGCGCGCGGAAAATAGTCCCGCCACGCGCGATAACGCGCCGGCTTCGTTCTCCAGTAATACTGAAATGATATGTCGCATCGTGTTGGGCTTATACCAGAGTCATTTCCGACAAGCCCTTGCCGGCGGGCACCATCGGAAACACGTTTTCGGTCTGATCGGTGATGAAATCCATGAACACCAAATCCTTCTTGCGCGCGAAGGCTTCTTTCAGCGCAGCTTCCACATCAGATGGTTTGTCGATGCGCATGCCGACGTGTCCGTACGACTCCGCCAGTTTCACAAAATCCGGCAGCGCATCCATGTACGATTCCGCGTAACGGTTGCCATGAAAAAACTCCTGCCACTGCCGCACCATGCCCATGTAACGGTTGTTCAGATTCACCAGCTTGATCGGCAATTTGTACTGCTTGCAGGTCGATAGTTCTTGTATGCACATCTGAATGCTGGCCTCGCCGGTAACGCAAGCCACCGTCGACTTCGGGTTGGCAAGCTGTGCGCCCATCGCGGCCGGCAAGCCAAAACCCATGGTGCCCAGACCGCCGGAGTTGATCCAGCGCCGCGGCTTGGTGAATTTATAAAACTGCGCGGCCCACATTTGATGCTGCCCCACGTCCGAGGTGATAATGGCATCGCCCTTGGTGATTTCATAGAGTTTTTGCACCACGAACTGCGGCTTGATAAGGGGGCTGGCGCGGTCATACTTCAGACAATCGCGGCCCCGCCATTCTTCGATCTGCGCCCACCAGCTCTTGAGCGCCGACGCGTCCGCCACAACCTTGGCGGCCTCCAGTTGCTTGTTGAATTCCCTGAGCACGTCGCGCACATCGCCAACAATGGGCACATCGACCTTGACACGTTTGGAAATGGACGAGGGATCCACGTCAATATGAATGATGCTGCGCTGCGGATCAAAGAAATGCTTCGGATTGCCTATCACTCGGTCATCGAAGCGCGCGCCGATCGCGAACAGCACGTCGCAATTCTGCATCGCGAGATTGGCTTCGTACGTGCCATGCATGCCGAGCATGCCGACAAACTGACGGTCGGTCGCCGGGTAACCGCCGAGTCCCATCAAGGTGTTGGTGCAGGGAAAACCTAGGGTTCTCACCAACTGCGTTAATTCCACCGAAGCATCACCCAGAATCACGCCGCCGCCGGCATAGACCATCGGGCGCTTGGCGGTGGCCAGCAACTGAATGGCTTTTTTTATTTGCCCGGGATGGCCCTTGCTCACCGGGTTGTAGGAACGCATGTTTACTTTATCCGGGTATAAAAACTCGGCTTTGGCGGCAGTGACATCCTTGGGAATATCCACCACCACCGGCCCCGGACGCCCGGTGGCGGCGATGTAGAACGCTTTCTTGATGGTGCTGGCAATATCCTTTGCTTCGCGCACCAGGAAATTGTGTTTGACGCACGGCCGGGTAATACCCACCGTGTCGCACTCCTGGAACGCATCTTCGCCGATGGCATAGGTGGGCACCTGGCCGGTGATCACGACCAGCGGTATGGAATCCGTGTACGCGGTGGCGATACCGGTAACGGCATTGGTTACGCCAGGCCCGGAGGTGACCAGCGCTACGCCGACCTTGTTGGTCGAACGCGCGTAGCCGTCTGCGGCGTGTAACGCGCCCTGCTCGTGGCGCACCAATATGTGCTTGACCTTGTTCTGCTTGAACAACTCGTCGTAAATATAGAGGACGGCGCCACCTGGATAGCCAAACACATGCTCGACACCCTCTGCCTGAAGGCAACGAATAACAATCTCGGCACCGGTTAATTGCATGACAAACGTAACCCTAATGTAGGAACAACCTAATATGGACGCATGAAAGAGCGAGCGGCCGAAAGCCACCGCCCAAATTTCAACGCGCGGGAACTTTATAGGTTACCTTTTACCCCGCGCCGGGTCAAGGGAGATTAAGTAAAACTGTTTTGGAAACAGCATGATAGCTGCATTTCATGGCGCGGGTTCGCGATCCTTTTCGCGGTCTTCGCCCGCTTTTGCTAAGATGCGCGGGAACGGTCGGGGCGCGCTGCTGCTGTCACTGCAAGTGACGCTGGCGGAACCAAGGCTCGGCTGCGCGGCGAACCGCAACAGTGTAAATAGCACATAGAGGCAGCCGAACTGGCTACATACAAGGAACTGGCAGACTTCCTCGCCGAGGTGGAACGCCGCGCCTACAAGCAGGCCATGTATGCCGTGCGCGACGAGCATACCGCGTTGGATATCGTTCAGGATGCGATGCTGAAACTGTCGGAAAAATACGCTGATCGACCGCCTGCGGAGTTGCCACCGCTGTTTCAGCGCATCCTGCAGAATACGATTCGCGATTTTTACCGCCGGCAAAAAGTACGATCAATGTGGACTACGCCCATATCTTCGTTGATCAATGAAGATTCCGAGGGTGACTACGATCCGCTGGAAACGCTGGAAGTCGAGAACGAGTCGGTCGAAGCAGCGCCACCACCGCAACTACTGGAGCGCGCGCAAACCCTTGCCTTCATTGAGAAGGCGCTGGCCAAACTGCCCCCTCGTCAACGCCAGGCCTTCGTTCTGCGTTATTGGGAGGAAATGGACGTTGCGGAAGCGGCACAAGCTATGGGATGCTCTCAGGGCAGCGTAAAAACGCATTGCTCCCGCGCAACGCATACGCTCGCAGAAACGTTGAAGAAACAGGGTATTACGCTATGAATGCACAACAAGATCATGAATTGGCAAGAAAAATAGTGGGGCTGCTCAATCAAGGTACGCGTGAAATGGACGCCGCCACGGCGGCGAAATTGCTCGCGGCGCGTAAGGAAGCGCTTGCTCACTTTCAGCAAAGACCGTCACACGCGTGGGCGCCCGAGTGGGCCGGCGAGGCCGCCAGTCGCCTTGGACTGGGTCGATTTGCCGAACCGTTTAGCTATAATTTGCGCGCCGGATTTGTGCTTTTGGCGCTGCTGACGTCGCTGGCCGGTGTGGTCGCATGGCAGACTTTTAGCCAGCAAGGCAGTGACATCGCGGATATCGACGAAGGCTTGCTTACCGGTGAGCTGCCGATCAACGCCTATCTCGACAAAGGCTTCGACTCGTGGTTAAAGCGGCCCTGATACTGATAACCAGCTTTTTTTTCGCGTACGGCGCCGCCGCGCAGCAAGCGCAGAACGGCGGCGCAACGGGTAAATCGCCGCGTCCGCTGTGGTCGGAGCTTTCACCGAAGCAGCAGGCTGTGCTCGCGCCGCTGGCAGCGGATTGGGACAGCCTCGACACCACGCGCCGCAAAAAGTGGGTCACCATCGCCAACCGTTACCCGAAAATGAAGCCCGATGAACAGCAACGCCTGCAGACCCGCATGCAGGCATGGGCGCAACTGACGCCCGCGCAACGCCGGGTCGCGCGCGAAAACTACAAAGCGTTGCGGCAACTGCCGCGTCCTCAGCGCGGCGAACTGCGGCAAAAGTGGCAGCAGCATCAGCAATCGCCCTCGCCGCCACCCGCCGCTACGGACGCTGCGGCAGACACACCCGGCAAGTGACCACGGGCACGCCCGGCGCTGCCAACCTCGATGGCGCAAGCCGCGCAACCCTAAGGCGGCGGCTCATCAGTCTCATCTACGAAGCCCTGATCCAGGCCGCTGTGCTGTTCGCCGGCACGCTGCCGGTAGTGATGCTCACACGCACATGGGACCCGGTCATCGCACGCACCACGCTGCAGGTTTGGCTGGTGGTCATTTGCGCCTGCTTTTATGTATGGCAGTGGACGGGCACGGGACAGACGCTACCCATGAAAACATGGAAGCTGCGGCTGGTATCGAAAGACGGTTCGCCGCTGAGCCGCACCCGCGCGCTGCTGCGTTACGCGGGGGCACTCGCCAGCGTTGCCACGCTGGGCCTCGGCTTTGCGTGGGCGCTCGTGGATCGGGAGTCGCAGTTTCTGCACGATCGCCTGGCGGGCACGCGGCTGGTAACGACGGGGGAATGATTACGCGCGCAGAGCTGCCTAGCGCCGCTCTTGCTGCCACAACATCGCCACCGCCATGCACAGAAACGCCGCGGTCGGCAACAACGCGCTGGCCGGCGCCGGCCAGTCATTCAGCAGACCCAGGTGCGCCGAAAGCTGATTCAGAAAATAAAACGCCAGCCCCAGCATGATGCCGGCGAATATGCGCCCGCCCACGCCGCCCTGACGCCGCTGAAAATACGCAAACGGCAACGCCAGTGTCATCATCGTCAGCACCGCCAGCGGATAGGTGATCTTCGACCACAGGGCGATTTCGTAGCGCAATGATTTCTGGCGATTGTCGCGCAAATGCTGCGCAAACGAATGCAGGCTTGTCGCCGACATTTGTTCCGGATGCACCATCAATACGTTAAGCAATCGCGGCTCCAGCACCGAACTCCAGGCCGCCACTGACGTTTTTTCGACCGTAGTGCGCACGTCGGTGAACGAGGTCGTTACCACGTCGCCCAGCAACCACTGGCGCTCGCCCTGATACACGCCACTTTGCGCCGAACGCACCGAACGCAGACGCAAAGCGTCGTCGAATTCGTAAATGTGCACACCTTTCAGTTGTCCGGCGCTGGTCACTTCGCGCACATTGATAAAGCTTTTGTCATCCTTCAGCCACAACCCGGAACGAAACTCCTGCGCGACGATGCCGGTGATCGCTCGCGAACGCAACTGCTGCGCCAGTTGCTCCGACACCGGCCCGATGTATTCGCCAAACACAAAGGTCAGCGCCGCGAACAGCAGCCCCGCGCTCATAATCGCACCCAGCACGCGTGTCACCGACACCCCCGCCGTGCGCATCACCGTGTATTCGGAGCTGGCCACCAGTTGCGCCAACGCAAACAGGGTGCCGATCAGCGCGGCTATCGGAAAAATCTCGTAGACATGCGTCGGCACCGACAACAGCACATGGCGCGCCACGTGCCGCAGTTGATAGCCGCCGCGACCCAGGTCTTTAATCTCTTCAACCAGGTCAAAAAACGCAAACAGCATCAACAGCGCCGCCATCACCATGGCGCTGGCCAAAACAATCTCGCGGACGATATAACGGCGCAGCGTTTTCATCTCATTGTCGTTTCAACAACCGCCGCAACGAAAACACACTGAGCCGGTGGTAGAACAGCATAATTAACAGCAGCGCGACCGTCGCATGCACCAGCAGCAGGCCCGGCGCCAGCGCGATGCGCGATTGCGCAATATACGCCTGCACCACCGATAGCAGATTGACGTAGACCATGTAAACCAGTACCGCGATAATCAGGTTAATCGAACGGCCGGCACGGGGATTAACGAAGGCAAGCGGAATCGCCAGCAGCGCCAGCAGGAGTGCGCTCACCGGCAGCCCGATGCGCCACGACAATTCACCCAGGTGGCGCGGCTCGCCTTGCTCAAGCAACGCCAGCGTGTGCGTATTTTTGGTGCCTGGCGCGCGCGGCGCTTCGCGCGCTTCGATGCGCATGGCGTGGCGCTCGAATTCATAAATCTTGAAATCCGCGCGGCCCGGCTCACCCTCGTAACGGTGCCCGTTCAGCAACACCAGAAAGCGCTCGCCGTTGGGTGCGGTTTCCTGAAACCCTTGCCGCGCCACCATGACACCGACTTTGCCGTGCTGTGTGGAACTCACAAATACGTTGGCGACGTGATTGTCACTGCCGGAAACCGCTTCGACAAAATAAACGCGGTCGGCCTGCCGCGATTCGCGAAACACACCCGGCAACAGTGAAGATGCATCGTCGCGGCTGTCGAGAATTTTGCGGTAGTCCTCGGCCTTGCCTGCGGCCCACGGCGACAGGCCCAGCCCCAGCAGCGCGATGGTAAACACCAGTGGCAGCGCGAACATCAGCACCGGCTTGATCCAGCGCACGAGGCTCAAGCCGCCCGAAAACCACACCACCATCTCCGAATCGCGGTAGGCACGGCTGAGGGTCATCAGCACGGCGATGAACAACGTCAGCGACAGCAGCGTCGGCAGCAATCCGATCGAGGTAAAGCCCAGCAATGCGATCACGCTGGTCGAGGTAATCGAGCCGCCGGCCGCCAGCGCCAGCAACCGCACCAGTTGCGTGGTGAGCACTATGCCCAGCAACACCAGAAAAGTTGCCAGCGCGGTACTCGTTAACTCGCGCAGCAGAGTCTTGTGAAATAGCATGCGGGCGTTTTGCTTTTCATGGAAAAACCGCCGATAATCAGCACCCTATCGCCGCTCATTTTTCGATGCGTTGCGATGAGTTTCAATGTGTTTCGATGAGGAGTCTGCCGTGGAATTTAGCACAAAAAGTATTGCGCCGGGATTGTCAAAAACCGGCTGCGTGGTTGTCGGTGTATTCGAATCACGCAAACTTTCGGCGCCTGCCGCCGCACTCGATCGCGTGGCAAAGGGTTATCTCACACAAGTCGTGAAAAGCGGCGACATGGATGGGCGCGCCGGTACCGTATTGATGCTGCACCAGGTGCCCCACACCGCCTGCGAACGCGTGTTGTTGGCCGGACTGGGGCCGGAAAAATCGTTCAATGAAAAAGCATTTCGCAACGCGCTGGGTAGCGCGCTGCGCGCTGTCAGCGCCACCGGTGCGGCGGATGCGCAACTTCATCTTACCGCGCTGGACGCTGGCGCTTCAGACATCACCTGGCGCGTCACTCAGGCGGCCACGCTGGCCATCGACGCGGCCTATCGCTTTGAACAAATGAAAAGCAAGCGCGAGAATCCACCCGCGGCGTTACAGCGGCTTACCTTTACCTACGCACAAGCCAGCGAGCGCACAGGCGCGCAGCGCGGGCTCGCGCAAGGCGTCGCGTTGGGGCACGGCGTGAGCCTCGCCAAGGATCTCGGCAATCTGCCGGGCAATGTGTGTACGCCCGCCTACCTCGCGCGTGAAGCGCGCGAACTCGGCAAGCGCTACAAAATGAAAGTCAAAGTGCTGGAACGCGCCGACATGAAAAAACTCGGCATGGGCTCATTGCTGTCCGTGGCGCGCGGCAGTGCGGAACCGCCCAAGCTGATAGTGCTTGAATATAACGGCGGACCGCGGCGTCAAAAGCCGGTGGTGCTGGTCGGCAAAGGCGTAACCTTCGACACCGGCGGCACATCGCTCAAGCCCGCGGGGGAAATGGACGAAATGAAATTCGACATGAGCGGCGCGGGCAGCGTGTTGGGCACCTTGCGCGCCATCGGCGAAATGCGTCTGCCGCTCAACGTTGTCGGCATTATTCCCGCCACCGAAAACATGCCCGGCAGCCGCGCCACCAAACCCGGCGATATTGTCACCAGCATGTCGGGGCAGACGGTGGAGATTTTAAATACCGATGCTGAAGGGCGCTTGATCCTGTGCGATGCGCTCACCTATGCCGAACGCTATCAGCCAGTGGCAGTGATCGACATTGCCAC
>CAMATZ010000035.1 GCA_945861275.1 Bordetella parapertussis | reverse complement strand
GCTGCTGGGCGCCTGCGCCACCGGCCAAACCGCCACGCCCGAATCCGCGGGCATTTCATCGCAAGCGCTCGCCAAACTCGACAGCGTGCTCAAAGCGGAAATCGCCGCGGGCGGTTTGCCCGGCACGGTGATGCTGATCTCACGCCATGGCAAGGTAGTGCATTTCGAGGCCAACGGCATGCGCGACAAGGAAGCCGGCGTGCCCATGACGCGCGATTCCATTTTCCGCATGGCCTCGATGACCAAGCCGATCACCTCGGTGGCGATCATGATGCTGGTTGAAGAGGGCAAGATACTCATTGGCGACCCGGCATCCAAATATCTGCCCGAGTTGAAAGGCCTGCAAGTGGGCGTTGAATCCAAGGATGCCGCCGGCAACGTCGCGCTGCTACGCGTGCCGGCGCGGCGCGAACTCACGGTGCAGGACTTGCTGCGCCACACTTCGGGCATTACCTACGGCCATCGCGGCGCGTCGTCCGCGCTGGTGAAAAAAACCTATATCGATGCCGGCGAACAAGCGCGCGATCACAATAATGCCGAACTCATCACCAAGTTGTCGAAGACCGTGTTGGCGTTTCAGCCCGGCACGCGCTGGGAGTACGGGCGCTCCACCGACGTACTCGGGCGCATTGTCGAAGTGGTGTCCGGCATGACGCTCGGCGAGTTTTTCGAGGCGCGCATTTTTAGGCCACTGGGCATGGTGGATACTTTCTTCAGTGTGCCCGCCGACAAAGTCGCGCGTGTGGCTAACCCGATGATCGAGCCGGCCACCGGCAAGCGGCCTAATGTCACCGACCCTCGCCGCCCGCAGCGTTTTGAATCCGGCGGTGGCGGACTGTTCTCGACTGCGCCGGATTATCTGCGCTTTACCACCATGCTGCTCAACGGCGGCGAACTCGATGGCGTGCGCCTGCTCGCACCGAAAACGGTTGAACACATGGCGTCCGATCACCTGGGCGCAGTGCCAGGTTCGAACTATCCCGGCTTCGGTTTTGGCCTGGGCTTCGCGGTTCGCACCCATACCGGCATGAATGACATGCCCGGCAGCGTCGGCGAATACCTGTGGGGCGGTGCGGGCGGCACCTGGTTCTGGATAGACCCGAAAGAAAAGCTGATCGCGATTTTCATGTCGCAACGGCCTGGCGATCCGCGCATTTATTACCGGCGCCTGGTGAAGAATCTGGTGGCGCAGACTTTGCGGTGAGCGTGAAAAAACATGCGATACCTACGCTGTCCCTTCCGCCCCCGACTAAAGCATTCGAGGGCAGGCTGCGGCGGGAACCCATAACGCAGTGCGTAGGATGCTGGTGAGCGCAGCGAACCGCATCGCTTGCGGAATTGCCACCGTCTATCGAGGCGGTTCCTTGGTCACCGCAATCTACATGCTATGTTGCTTTTGCGCAGCGAACGCGCACGCGCAAACTTACCCCGCCCGCCCCATCCGACTCATCGTCGGCTCGTCCGCAGGCGGCGGCGGTGACGGGGTGGCTCGCGTCATGGCGGCGAAACTCACGCCGCTGCTAGGCCAGCAAATCGTCATCGATAACCGTCCGGGCGCGGCGGGCAACATCGGCACGGAAATGGTGGCGCGCGCACCGGCAGATGGTCATACGCTACTGTTTGCGTACACCGGGCATGTGATCAATCCAGCGCTGTTCAAAAAGCTGCCGTTCGATGTGCTGCGCGATTTTTCGGCGGTGGGCATGATCGGCTACAACAACTCCGCGCTGGTGGTGAACCCCGCGCTGCCGGTGCACTCGGTGAAGGAGCTCATCGCACTCGCCAGGGCGCGGCCCGGCAAACTGACCGCGGGCGCGATACCCGGCGGCTCGCAGCATCTTGCGACCGAGATGCTCAAGATTCAGGCGGGCGTGGATTTCCTTTTCGTGCCCTACAAAGGCAATGGCCCCGCCAACAGCGACCTGCTCGCTGGACAACTCGACTTTATGTTCAACAGCCTGCAATTGGTGGCGCCGCTCGCCAAAGCCGGGCGCCTGCGCGCTTTGGCAGTGACCAGCGAAAAGCGCTCTGAGCTGATGCCGGAGCTGCCCACCATCAGCGAAGCAGCGATCAAAGGTTTTTCCGCACAAGGCTGGTATGGCATCGTCGCGCCCGCCGGCACGCCGCGCAGTGTGATCGTGAAACTCAACGAAGCCTTAAACGCCGTGCTGCGCGATGCCGATACGCTACAGCGCTTCAAGGCCATGGGCAATGAAATCGCATCCTCAACGCCGGAACAGTTTGATGCACTGATCCGCGCGGATATTCCCAAGTGGGCGGAGGTGGCGCGGCGGGCGGGAATTAAGCCGGAGTGACACAAAGTGCGCAGACCTATGGCCTTCAGTTGTCCGCGTGGGCACAAAGGACGTGCCCACCCTTGCTCGCTTAAGTGCACCTCTAAAAATCCCCATGCCGTCATTCCGGCGAAAGCCGGAATCCAGAAAAATCAATTACCTAGACACCGGCTTTCGCCGGTGTGACGGATATTTAGAGGCGCCCTGAATTTTGCTTAATTCTTACCGAGGCATGCCCGGCATCATTCCTGGCGGAAATCCACCCGCCGGGCCGCCAGCTTTATCGTCACCCGGCTTGCGTGGCTGCACCACCATCTGCGCGCGATCTTTCAGCATCGGCTCCAGCGACTTCGCCGGCATCACATAGACCCACTGTCCGAGTATTTTTTCGAACTGGGCGCGCGCTTCGAGACGCTTCAGGGTATCGACATATTCTTTCGCGCGGCGCGCAATCTCGTCGGGTTTTTCGTCTTTTTCCGGTGCGCGCGTTTTGGGCGGCTCACCCGTCAACACGAAGTTAAACAGGTAATCGTCGCCGGTTTTTTGTTTAGCCACCCTGATGGTGTACGTCAGATTGTCGAAGGTTTCCGCGACCATGGTGGTGACCTTATCGCCTTCCACTTTCGCCGCGGTCGACACATCGCTGAACGCAAGCTGACCCAGCGCATTCACCGCGCCCACCGCGGCACTCGGATCAAGCTGACCCGCGCCGGCGGCAAATTTCCATTGGCTGTATTCCAGCTCGCGCGTAATTTTCCATTGTGCCGCACCCTCACCCACCGTCAGCGTCTTGATGCGGTCGGCCTTGAAAAAGTTTTTCGCCAGCCAGCGGCCCGCTTTGGCATCCACATTCGCAAACGGATCCGACACCACCACCACGCTGGTGATCTTGCCCGGCGCAATCATGTAACGGCCCGCGGGCACGCCATCCACCGCGTTGGGCAGCGGGTTGCCGGGGTCTTTTTTCAGTGACACCTTGCCGAAAATCAGTCGCGCGATTGGCTTTCCTGTTTTGTCTTTGAGCTCGAGCAAGGTACCGGTGCCCTCGTCCTTGCCTTGACCCGGCGGGGCTCCAGCTTTGTCCGGCTGCGCCGGGGCTCCAGCTTTGCCCGGCTCATCGAGATTCAGCCGCGAATAGAGCGACGCGCCCACCGACTCCGACTGCACGATCTTCGCTTCCACCAGCTTCGCCAGCAGCTCGCTGATTTCACCGACGTCCGCAGGGTAGCCGCCGCGTTCTTTCACACTCCATGAGCCGCCTTTGCTCACCAGAGTGACTTCGTTTTTGGCGTCCTTCAAACGAATTTCCGTGGCGTCCGCCGCCTTCAGTTGGGGCAGCACTTTCGCGCCGATCCTGGCGCCGCTTTCCTTGTAGCCGGAAAGCTCCTGCCAGAACATCGCCAGCCCGGCGCCGCCGAGCACGGCGACTGCCACCAGCAGGATCAGAAACTGTTTGCGGTTCATGCTGCCACCGCCACTCTGATTTTGCGGCGTTTGGCCAGCGCCAGCAGCAGGCCGAGTATCGCCACCAGCAGCGGTATCGCGCCTATGTTGACCACCTTGGTCCACAGTTCAAGCCGGTCGGTGTCCACCCGCAGGTTCTTGCGCAACTCCTTGAGTTCCTTGCGTGTCTCATTGGCTTTCTTGCGGAAGTTTTCTATCTCCACTTGCTGCTCCGGTGTCAATACCGCCGTGGCCGTGGCCGCGGTGCCAGTTCCGGTACGGCCTTTTTGCAGCGCCTGAAGATTTTCCGTGGTCTTGTTCAAACCATCTTCGAGGCCTTTGATCTTGCCCAGATAGACCTGCTGCGCCTGCGCTTCCATCTGCCGCAACACCGTCAGCGGCTTGCTGAACGCGGCGCGGCTGCGCAGCGTCATCAGATGTTGATCGCCGGCGAGTTGCTCGACCAGGCTCTGTGCAAAAGCCAGGTTGCCATTGCGCGGCACCACCACTTTTTGGCCGAATACGTCCTGCACCTCAACTGCTGCACCGTCGGTAAGCATGTCGACGTCCGCCACCAGCACCACGGAATTTTCTGCTGGGGCTTCGCGCATATGCTTACCCGAAGACGGTGGCGGTGGCACCAAGGGATCACCTTTTTTCGCTGCCTGCTGCTGCGGCACCGGTTCACCATTGGGGAAAGCCGATTTAAATTTGCCGCTGAGGCGTATCGCGATCGGCTCTTCCTGACCCGTGGGCTGGAAGCCGCGTGTGGAAGGCTCGCCCGACAGGGTGGCGATAATCAAATCCACCGGCATCGCATTTTTCGACGAGTGTATCAGCACCGATTGCTTCAAACCTTCCGCCAGCTTGCCCTTGAAGGTGCCGCCAAACGGCACCAGCATGGTACCCACCTGGCTCATCACGATATCGTCCATGTTGAAGGCGTCGTTGGTGAGCATAAGCAGGGTCGGCAGCAAACGCGGGCCTGAACCACTGGGAAACGTCATGTCGGCAATTACTTTGCCGCCGTCCATCTCCACGCCCCAGCCCTTGAACAGGTTATAGAGCGCGGAACCGCCCGCCTGATTGCCGCCGAACGGATTTTGCATGTCGGGCTGCTGATCGAAATAGGCATACGGATCAACGAACGCCACCAGTTTGCCGCCGCGCAGCACGAATTGATCGATAGCGTACTCGGCTTCCTCGGTGATGTTTTTCGGATGAATCACCAGCAGCACTTTGACGTCGTCATCGATTTTCTTGGCATCGAGTTCGATCTTTTTCACTTCAAAGGTGCGCTTCAATTCCGAACCCAGCACCCATGGCTCGGTGGGTTGCTGCTTGGTCATCGGGTTAAGCGAGCGGCCCAGCACCGGCAAACCCGCCATCAAACCGATCACCGGTTTTTTCGCCTGCGTGACCTGCGAGATTTTGCTGGTGAGATCGTATTCCAGCAGCCGCTCGCGGTCCGCCGACAGCACGGGTATCGCTTCTTTCTTGTCGAGGAACGACACCGCGAGACCCAGGTAAAACTTCTCGCCGGTGTTGGTCTGCTGGGCTTCGACGTTGTCGAGTGCCGCGGATTCCTCGGCATCCGAATCGGGTTCGGGGTTGAATTTCTCGATCACTACTTTGCCCCCCGACGCCGCTTTGTATTCGGCGAGCAGGTCCTCGACACGTTTCGCAAAAGTCTTCAGACCCACCGGCACGGTGTTGCCGCCCTGCGTGTAGTAATAGCGGATTTTCACCGGCGCTTCGAGCTTGCTCAGGATCGCGCGGGTCCCTGGCGACAACGTGTACACGCTGCCCTGGGTCAAATCGACGCGCGCCTTGAACGTGCCGAACAAAAAGTTTCCGGCAATCAGAATGATCGCCAGCAGCACCAGGCCGCCGGCGGAATACAACAAGGAATCGAGATTACTTTTTTTCATCACTCATTTTCTCCCTATCCCGCCCGCTGGCTGCGAATAATCACGCCGGTGGTAAACAGCGCGAAGCCGATCACCGAGGCAAAAAACAACAAGTCACGCAGATCGATCACACCGCGCTGAAAACCCTCGAAGTGCGTCATCACGGAAAACGAGGCGATGATGTCCACCACCACCGGGTTGGCGAAGCGCGTCAGCAAATCGGTCACTGGCGTATACCCTGCCAGAATCAGGAACAGGCAGATCATCACCGACAGAATAAAACTGATCACCTGATTGCGCGTGAGGGCGGAAGTCATGCAACTGATCGCCAGATACGAACCCGCCAGGAACAGGCTGCCGGCGTAGCCGGCGAGAATGATGCCGTTGTCCGGCGCGCCCAGCCAATTCACCGTGATCCACACCGGGAATGTCAGCACCAGCGCCAGCCCGAGAAACACCCACGATGCGAGAAACTTGCCGACGATGGCCTGCCATGTAGTCAGTGGCATGGTGAGCAGCAATTCCATGGTGCCGAGGCGGCGTTCTTCCGACCACAGCCGCATGCCGACCGCGGGCACCAGAAACAGATACAGCCACGGGTGCCAGGTGAAAAACGACACCAGCGAGGCCTCGCCGCGCTCGAAGAAATTGCCGATGGTGAAGGTGAAAAAACCCGTCAGCAGCAAAAAGATAATCAAAAACACGTAAGCAATGGGCGAGGTGAAATACCCGCCGAGCTCGCGTTTCATAATGGCTTTGATGTTATTCCAGGCACTCATGATCAGGCGGCCTTCACGGTATCGGGGAGCGTTATGGCGCGGAACACTTCGTCAAGGCGCCCGGTTTCGGTGTGAATCTCATCCAACTGCCAGTGCTGTTGTGCCGCCAGCTCGGCAATCGCCCGTGTCAGGTTGAGATTGCGATTGCTCTTGTCCGGAAAGGCGCGGGCCTCGACGCGGCCGTTGGCCTCCGCAATCACTTCGGTGCGCACCACGCCCGCGACGCCATTCAGGTGCTCCAGCAATGCCGCGCCCGCCACACCGGCAGTCTGCACATGCACCGCGCCCGCCATGTCGGAACGCGCCTTCAATTCCGCCGGGGTGCCGTTCGCGACGATGATGCCGCGGTCGATGATGATCGCGCGCGTGCAGGTTTCTTCGACTTCCTCAAGAATATGCGTCGAAAAGATGATTGCCTTGGTGGAGGCCATGCGGCGGATAAGGCCGCGTACCTCGTGCTTCTGGTTCGGGTCGAGTCCGTCCGTAGGCTCATCCATGATCAGCACTTCCGGATCATGCACCAGCGATTGCGCAAGGCAAGTGCGGTGTTTGTAGCCCTTGGACAAGGTATCGATGGTCTGATACAGAACGTTCTCCAAAGAACACATCTCCACCGCGTGATGCACGGCCTTCTTGCGCGCATCGCCATGCAAGCCACGCAGTTCCGCCGCAAAACTCAAAAAGCCGCGTACCGTCATATCCGCATAGCCCGGCGCATTCTCAGGCAGATAACCGATCAGGCGTTTGGCCTCAATCGGCTTTTCCATAATGTCGAAGCCGCCGACCGTGACCCGGCCCGATGTCGGCGGGTAGTAGCCGGTAATCATGCGCATGGTGGTGGATTTTCCCGCGCCGTTGGGCCCGAGAAACCCGAGCACCTCGCCACGTTCGACCGTGAAAGACACGTCGTTAACCGCGATCTTGGCGCCAAAGTTCTTGCATAGGTTTTCAACCTTGATCACTTCAACTTCTCCTCAGGCAGTTTTTGTCCCGTGGTAAAGACCCTCACCACGGTTTTTGGTTCATCCACTTACATCAGCACAACTACCAGCATTTTCATTCCAGCGTTACCCAGAACCCTTGTGTGATTATAACGTAACTATTTGTTTTTATTAATTTTTTAATAGGGTTCACGCGGCGGGCTGGTGCCGGTAGTCTGGATTGAACAGACGACCTATCGCTTACAAGGCGATTGCTCTACCACTGAGCTATACCGGCGCAGCGGCGCATTATACCTGCGGCACGAGCGCAATTGCCTTGCGAATCACTTGCTTAGGTTGCCGGCTGCGCTGCTCCGGCTGCGGAAGCGCGCGCCGTTGAGCACCCATTACAAGTTTTCCCTAACCTTGCAGTACTAGCCTACTATGACTCACAGGGGGACTTCCTCTAAAGCGAAAGGAACTGTCATGGCTTTCAAGATACCGGCAATGCACAAGGATACAAAACCCTTTCTCCTGGGCGTACTTGCAGGCGCGTTGCTGCTGGCATGGATAGGGTTCGAACTGGTCGGGTGGAAGGCACCCGGCGCCGCAGAAAGGCTCGCTAAGGGACAGGCTAACGCTGCTGTGGCCACCGCGCTTGCCAAAATTTGCGCGGTGCAATTCAATAGTGCAGCGAATCTTCCCGAGCGGCTGGCTGAACTACAGAAAACAGAACGGTGGTCTCGTAGCGGCGTGTTGGCCAAGGCTGGATTTGCCACCATGCCCGGCGAGAAGGAACCGCAGAACAACGTCGCGGAAGCTTGCTCTAATCTATTGGTGCCGGAGAAAAATTAGGGAAACGCAGCGCCAATCAATTTTCGTGAAACCGGTGGCGAAAATGCCATGAGCAACACCACACCCATCGGTCTCATCGGCATCGGCTTGATGGGCATGGCCTGCGCCAAACGCATGCGCGCGGCGGGGCTCGAACTGTTGGGCTATGACGTAGACCCGCAAAAGCTCGATGCGCTGGTCAAGATTGGCGGCAGAGCGGCGACATCGGTCGAAGAAATCGCGCGTCATTGCCACAAAGTCGTGCTGGCGGTATTCAACACCGATCAAGTGGAAGAAACGGTAGCTGCGCTGGTCGCATCGTTGCCCGCAGGCAAAGCGCCGATCATCGCGTTATGTGTCAGCACCTGCGACCCGGACCGCATTGCAAAACTTTATGCGCGCACGCCCGCGAACAAAGTGCGCTACGTTGAAGCCCCGGTCTCCGGCACCAGCCAGCAAACCGAACATGGCGACGCGCTGGGCATGATCGGCGGCGACCCGGCAGCCGCCGAAGCCGCCAAAGAGGTATTGGATGCCATCTGCCCGCGCCGCCATCACCTGGGCGCAGCCGGCAACGGCGGGCGCGCCAAACTCGCCATCAATTTGATCTTGGGCGTGAACCGCGCCGCGTTAGCCGAAGGTTTGGTGTTCGCGCAAAAGCTGGGCCTTGACCCCGGGGCATTTTTGAAAGTCGCAAGAGAATCCGCCGCTCAGTCACAGGTAATGGACATCAAAGGCCCGAAAATGGTCAGCGGCGATTTCACCCCGCACGGCTTTGTCACCCAAAGCCGCAAGGATTTTCTGCTCATGCTCGAACAGGCAAAAGCGCGCGGCCAGGGATTACCGCTGGCCGAGACCTACGTCAGCATCGTTGACGGGTGTGTCGCGGCAGGAGAAGGTGATCTCGACAACTCGGCTGTAATCGAAGAGATACGCCGCAGGAAACCCACAAACTGATTGCGGGCGGGCAAAACGCTCGTGCTCACGCTAAAATCCCCGTAACGGCCAGCAAGTAGCGTGCGCTGTGCGCGCGTTTCAACCATCGGCTCCGTGCGCATGGCGCACGCTACTACCCCGGCGAAGTTGATGTTCTACTTGATCGCCTGCGGGTTAATCGGCGACCCCACCGCCCGCGTGATCGGCAGCGGCGGCCCGCAGAAGAAAAACTCATACACCTTGTCCGTCGCGCAATCGTCCGCCAAGTCTTTAAGGTAAAAAATCTCCCCCATCGTCAGCCCCATCATCGGAATGACAATCCAGTGCCACGGCTGCGAGGCATCGTCGGTCTCATTGGGCCGCACTTCGCAGCCCCAGGTGTCGGTGCAGATCGCGGCAATTTCTTTTTTGTGTATCCACTCCGCCGTTTCGAACGCGAGACCCGGCGCGTCACCGCCGGCATAGCCGCCCCACTCGCCCGCCTGCAGGCGCTGTTCCATTTGCCCGGTGCGCACAATCACAAAATCGCCGCGCTTGATGGCAACACCTTGCGCTTGAGCGCAGGCATCGAGATCGTCGTTGGTGATGGCTTCGCCATCGGCGAGATATGCCTTGCCCAGGTGCCGCGCCATGTCGAGTAGCACGCCGCGCCCGGCCATCTTGTCGCGGGTTTTATGGATGCCGTTTTTCTGCGCGCCGTTGGTATCGACGAGTTTCGCGTCGTAGCCGTTCCACATTTTGTCGTCGTAAAAAATATGCCCCAGCGCGTCCCACTGCGTGCCGCACTGCAGCGGCAGCGACACCATGTCGTCGGCGTAGCGCAGTCCGCCCTTGTCCTGATTGCCGGCAACCGCATCGGTGCCGGTGGCGAGCATGGTATGGATCGGATTAAAACGATTGCCCCACAGGCCTTTTTGCGGACCCATGCGGTCGAAATTGAGGCCCAGTGAAAACACTTTGCCTTTACGCACCAGACGCGCGGCGTCGATGATGTCCTGCGGCGTCACGAAGTTCAGCGTGCCAATCTGGTCTTCGGGTCCCCAGCGGCCCCAGTTCTTGAGTTTCTCGGCAGTGGCACGCAGGTGCGCGATGGTAAATTTCTGGGCGTCGTAGCGGCGGGTCATGCACAGTCTCCTGAAAAGAAGCAAAAAAATGGCGTCACAAGTGGTGACGCCATTTTACCTTCAACCGAAAAACTTACGCTGCCGGCTTCTGCATGTACCCATAACGCAGATTGGTGCGCCCTTCGCCGTATTTGTCGTAGTTGGCTTTCGCCACCGCAACCACATCGCTGTCCAATGCGGCGCGCTGCTTGGCGGTGAAGTTATACAGCCGCGCCGAGTTCTCGCCGAAGATGCCTTTCTTGACCGGGCCATCGGCGGCGCCGAGCG
Organism: Bordetella parapertussis; assembly: GCA_945861275.1. Lineage (GTDB taxonomy): Bacteria > Pseudomonadota > Gammaproteobacteria > Burkholderiales > SG8-41 > UBA5216. Next base: position 57,043 of record CAMATZ010000035.1, on the reverse strand, counting down.
GCGCAAAACCGTGCTTCTTCTGCATTTCTTCGGGGATTTCCAGGCGGCGCATCGCCTCGATCTGCCATTGCGGCGCGCCGGTCCAGATGGCGTCAGAGCCCCACACCACGTGGTCCGCGCCCAGGCCTTTGACCAGCTGGCCGAGCATGGCCGCGCACAGGCGCGGCTCGGCGATGGTGCTTTGCGCGAAAATCTGGCCGAGATCGCCGTAAATGTTTTTCACGCCATGCCTGGCGGGAATTTCCGACAGATCCGTGACCCAGTCGATGCGGCCGGTTTTCTCGAATTGTTCCCAGCCCACGGGCCAGGCGCCGCCGGTGTAGCGAAACGCCGAGTGATAGATGACGAAGTTCAGTTGCGGCCAATCCTTCGCCGCCTTGGCCACGTCGCGCACGTCGGCATGATCCAGGAGATGCGGAAAATTCTTGGTGGTCGCGGGCGGATACAGACCCTTGTGAATGCACACATTGGCGAGGCTCGGCGTGGTCTTGCTCCATTTCACCAGCCGCTCGTAGAACGGATACAGCAGCTTTTCGTCGTCGAGATGCCACGGATGCTTGGACAGTTGCTTGTTGGTGTTGTCACCCACGGTGTAGCCCTTGAACGAATCAGGCTTGTTGGTTTCGTAATCACGGTCGACTTTTTCCAGCCAGCCCGGCGTGCCCGGCATGAATATGGCGTGCGAGAACATGCGTTTGGCGCCGGCTTTTTTGTTCACATCGGCGCGCGTCGCGGCTTTCATTTCGTTGGTGAGGAACCAGTCGCGCGGCTCTTCCGAACCGGAGCCCGAAATCAGCGCCACCTTGGTGTCGCTGTCCATGTAAATTTCCTTGAAGTAATTCGCGAACTTCAGGTCTTCCAGCGTCTGCGGCTTGCCCACGAGCAGGGGATTCCACGACGCCTTGCCCACCGCTTCGCGCGAGCGCACGAAGTTTGACAGCCGCGTATCGTCGCGCAGAAAGTGCGTGTGCATGTCCATGATGAACTGGCCCTTCAACGCTTTGGCGCGCTCATCGGCCATTTCCGGCGTCGCGGCTTCGGCCTTGCTCACCGCGTACAGGGGACCAAAGGTTTCGTTCATCGCCACGAAGGCGGCAGCCATGCCAGCGGCACTCTGAAAAAACGCGCGCCGCGATATGCCTTGATGCTTCGCCAGCTCGGAGCCGATCTGCTTCACGCGTGCTTCGAACTCGCGCTGCTTCGTGGATTGCGGGCCGGGCATAAATTCGTCGCTCGACACCGGCTGCGTCGGAATGGGCGAACGGAATGTGGCGGTTTCCGCCGGAATCAGTTTGGCTATCTCATCGGGTGACATCATGATCGGGCTCCTTTTTGGTGAAGTTCTGATGCGGACTCATCGTGCCGCTCGGATCGCAGTTGTTATGCTTCGATAATGTGGACGTATTCTAAGACAAGCGCATCGCGCTGCACAGCATAGATATAACTATTTGTTTTTATTGACTTTTTTGTTAATAAAATTATTCTGCTTTGGCACCCGAATCACGCACCACCTTGCTCCACTTGGGAATTTCAGCACGCAGAAATGCCGCGAACTCCTCCGGCTTGCCGCCGCGCGCTTCTACACCCTGCGTTGCCAGACGCTCTTTCAGTTCATTGGTGGCAAGTGCCGCGTTGAGTTCGCTATTGATTTTTACAATCGCAGCCAGCGGCGTCGCGGCGGGCACCACGATGCCGTGCCAGGTCAGCGCTTCAAATCCCGCGATGCCCGATTCCGCGACAGTCGGCAATTCGGGCAGGGAGGGTGAACGCTGCACGGAGGTCACCGCCAGCGCACGCAAGCGCGCAGTACGGGTGTGGGGAATCACCGATGCTGCGGTGGCGAACATGAAGTGCACTTGTCCACTGACCAGATCGATCACCGCCGGACCGCCTCCCTTGTACGGAATATGCTGATAGCTCACCTGCGTCAGCGCCTTGAACAACTCACTGGCAAGATGCCCCGCGGTACCCGTGCCCGACGAGGCGTAGTTCAATTGGCCGGGCCGCGCGCGCGCGAGGGCGACAAGATCTTTTACATTTTTGACCGGCAGCGAAGGATGCGTCACCAGCACGCTGGGTTGCGTGGCCAGCAACACCACGGTCGCAAAATCGCGCAGCGCATCGAATGGCATTTTCGCGTACAGCGCCTGATTGGTGGCGAGGATGGCGTTGTTGCCGAGAAACCAGGTGTGGCCGTCAGGTGCCGAGCGCGCGGCTATTTCCGCTGCGATATTGCCACCCGCGCCGGGCCGGTTGTCGATGACGATCTGCTGTCCCAGGCGCGAGGTCAACGGCGCCACCAACAGGCGTGCCACGGCGTCACTGGCGCCGCCGGGGGGATAGCCCAGTATGAAACGGATCGGCTTGGAAGGGAAAGGCGCATCGGCCGCATAGCCGCCCGCCGCGCAAAACAACAACGCACCGGCGCACAGAAAAACCGATGGTTTCAGCATGGCAACCTCCTCGCTTGAATGCGCGACGTTCGAATCAAATTCAAAAGCGATTACGCATGCGCGATGCGCATCCTGCGCTTATTTTACAATCTGCAACTTCGGCCGCGGCGGCGACGGCGGTGGCGTTTCCGGTTCAGTCGTCGTAGCCGGTTGTGACGCTACCGCACCGGCGCCGGTTGCGGTTTCCGGCGCGAAGAACAGTCCCTGCCCGTTCTCGCGCGCAAAAATACCCGCGATCGCCGCTATCGGAATCGAACACTCGCGCGACACACCGCTAAAACGCGCGGAGAACCGCACCCCGTCGTTATCGATGGTGAGTTTGTGGGTGGCGTCGTAACTCAGATTGAGCACGATTTCGCCATTTTGCACAGACGCCTCTGGCACGCGGGTGTTTTCATCCACCTTCACCGACAGGTACGGCGTGAGGCCGCTATCGGCACACCATTCGTGGATGGCGCGGATGAGGTAAGGTTTGGTGGAACGTTCAGGCATAGGTTTTGAGTGAGGAGTGAGGAGTGAGGTGTAAGGAGCGCAACCGCCTGGTTGAGATGTTACGCCTCACATCTCACGCCTTACCCCTCACGACCAAGCTACTTGCGCATCACCTTCTCCGACGCCGTAAGCGCATCGATATAAGCCGGGCGGCTGAACAAACGCTCGGCGTATTTCATCAGGGGCGCGGCCTGTTTGGGCAACTGAATGTCGTATTGGCCGAGCCGCCACAGCAGCGGCGCTATCGCGACGTCGAGCATGGTGAAATCATCGCCCAGCATGAATTTTTGTTTGGCGAACACCGGGGCAATCTGCGTCAGGGCATCGCGTATCACCTGGCGGCCCTTATCGGCCTGCTTTTGCGTGCCTTTTTCGATGGCATGGACGTGGCCGAACATTTCGTTCTCGAAGCGGTACAGAAACAGCCGCGCGCGCGCGCGCATCACCGGGTCGGCGGGCATCAATTGCGGATGCGGGAAACGGTCGTCGATGTACTCGTTGATGATATTCGACTCATACAAAATCAAATCACGCTCGACCAGCACCGGCACCTGATTGTACGGATTCATCACCGCAAGGTCTTCGGGCTTGTTGAAAAGATCGACATCGACAATCTGAAAATCCATGCCCTTTTCGTAGAGCACAATGCGGCAGCGTTGGCTGAAAGGGCAGGTGGTGCCCGAGTAAAGCGTCATCATAGTGGTATACCTAGGTAGGGCGTGGAGGGTGTAGCGTGAGGGGGGTAGCGTGAACTGTTAACAGTGAGATCATGCCCTGTTCACTGTTCACTGATCACCGTTTACGGCAGTCAATGCACGTCTTTCCAGAATTCTTTTTTCAGCGCGTAAACCAGCGGTATCAGCAACAACAAGAAGCCCAGCACAATAATGCCGATATTCTTGCGGCCGCGGGCTGCCGGTTCGCCCATATACACCATGTAGTTCACCAGGTCGGCGACGGCGCGGTCGTATTCCAGCGCGGAGAGTTTGCCAGCTTTGACCAGCACCGGTTTCTCCACGCTCGCCAGGTAGCCATCGGCGCGCACTTTTCCAGCCTTCATTTCCTGCTCGCCCTGCAACTCCCACAACGCATGCGGCATGCCGACATTGGCATAGGTGGTGTTGTTCCAGCCAGTCGGACGCGACGCGTCGCGGTAAAACGTGCGCAGATAGGTGTAGAGCCAATCCGCGCCCGAGCCGTCGCCGGAAGCGCGCGAACGCGCAATCACCGTGAGATCAGGCGGCTGCGCACCGAACCAGGTTTTTGCTTCCTTGGCGTCCATCGTGTTTTTCATCGGATCGCCAACCTTGCCGCCGGTGAACGGCGCCACAAAGTTGTCGAGGACTTCCTTGTCGTTCAGCCCAATATCGGCCAGGCGGTTGTAGCGCATATAATTCGCGCTGTGGCAGTTCAGGCAATAGTTCACGAACAGCACCGCGCCGCGCTGCAGCGATTCGTTGTTATTGGGTTGAATCGGCGCGCGATCCAGTTTGACATGGTCGCCAGCGGCAAATGCCAGCACCGGCGCCAACAAAAGTACAGTCATAATTTTTCTTATCATAGCGGCGCCCCTCACATCGTCACCCGGCTGGGCACCGGCTGCGTCTGTTCCATCTGCGTGTACCACGGCATCAGCAGGAAGAACGCAAAATAAATCAGCGTGCCGATCTGCGAAATGAGCGTGCCTGCCGCTGTCACCGGTTGCGTGCCGTAGTAGCCCAGCACCAGGAACACCACCACAAAAATCGTCAGCGCCCAGCGCGACAGTGATCCTTTGTAACGGATTGACTTGACGGGGCTCTTATCCAGCCACGGCATGAGGAAGAAAATCATCGACGCCACACCCATCAGCACCACACCCCACACCTTGGCTTCGATGACACCCATCGCGATCAACAACACGGGCGCAACCACCACGGCCAGCAATTTCGACAGACAGCCGCGCGAGGCAAACAAGATCAACAGGGTGTAAGCCACCACAGCGGCGCGCAGCGCCCACAGGTAGTCTTCAGTCACCGCACGCAGTATCGAATAATACGGCGTGAAGTACCACACCGGCGCAATGTGCGGCGGTGTTTTCAGCGGATCGGCGGGGATAAAGTTGTTGTATTCAAGAAAGTAACCACCCATCTCCGGCGCAAAAAAGAGTATCGTGCAGAATACCGCTGCGGACACCGTGACGCCCAGCGCGTCTTTCACCGTGTAATACGGATGAAACGGAATGCCGTCGAGCGGATGACCATCAGCGCCCTTGGTCTCCTTGATTTCGACACCATCGGGATTGTTGGAACCGACCTCATGCAGCGCCATAATGTGCGCCGCCACCAGCCCCAGCAGCGCCAGCGGAATCGCGATCACGTGAAACGCAAAAAAGCGGTTCAAGGTGGCATCTCCCACCACGAAATCGCCGCGAATCCACTCCGAAAGAGGCGGTCCAATCAGCGGCAGCGCGTCGAACAGATTAATGATCACCTGCGCGCCCCAGTACGACATCTGGCCCCACGGCAGCAGGTAGCCGAAAAAGGCTTCGGCCATCAATGCCAGATAAATCATCATGCCGAAGATCCAGATCAGTTCACGCGGCGCGCGATACGAGCCGTACAGCAGACCGCGAAACATGTGCAGATAAACCACAATAAAAAACGCCGAGGCGCCGGTGGAATGCAGGTAACGTATCAACCAGCCGCCGGGCACATCGCGCATGATGTACTCGACCGAGGCAAAGGCGTCCGCCGCCGATGGTTTGTAGTGCATGGTGAGAAAAATGCCGGTGACGATTTGCAGCACCAGAATCACCATCGCCAGCGAGCCGAAGTAATACCAAAAATTGAAATTTTTCGGCGCGTAGTATTCAGCGAGATGGTCTTTCCACAGCGACATCATCGGAAAGCGCTGATCCACCCACGTCAGCAGCCCGCCGATCGGCGCATTGAGCGGACCTGCCCCTACGATCACCACAGGTTCTTTTTTGCTGGCGGCCATTTTTCTACACGGCTCCCTTTTCGCTTTCGTCCACGCCGATGAGTATTTTGCCGTCGGCAAGATACCTGTGCTTGGGCACCAGCAGATTGTCGGGCGCCGGTTTGTTCTTATAGACACGGCCTGCCAGATCAAACAGCGAACCATGGCACGGGCAGTAAAAGCCGCCTTTCCAGTCCGACGAAAACGCCTCGGGCTGTGCCTGGAATTTTTCCACAGGAGAACAACCCAGATGCGTGCAAATGCCCACCAGCACCAGATACTCCGGCTTGATCGAACGCAACTCGTTGGTTGCGTATTTCGGCTGCATTGCTTTCTTCGACTGCGGATCAGCCACGCGGTCTTCATTTTTCTTGATCACATCGAGCATTTCCGGCGTGCGGCGCACTATCCACACCGGCTTGCCTTGCCACTCCACCGTCATGCGTTCGCTGGGTGCAAGCTGGCTGATGTCCGCTTCGACGGGCGCGCCGGCCGCCTTGGCACGTTCAGACGGCAACATGCTCGCCACAAACGGCACACCTGCCGCTACTGTCGCTACGCCGCCGGCTATTGTGCTCGCCGCCACCAGCATGCAGCGCCGGCCTTTGTCGGGTTGTTGTTCAGCCATACGAAGGGGTTTCCTGAAGAGGGTAAAAGGTAGGTAAGCGCTACTCGAGGCGTAAGTGAGCAGATTGCAACAGCCAGTATTTTAAGCGGTTCGCCATAAAAAGTGAATTAAAACGTGAAAATAATGCTTAAAAACAAATGCTTATGAAGAGGGCTGAGGTGACCCGCAGCAACCTGCGTGGCATACCGAAAATGCGCAGCAGCGTGTAACCCGCGCCCTTCCACCCGCATGCCATTTGGGCAATAATCTGCGCTCCGCGTCACGCCGCACGCATCACCGGCTCACCCCAACGTCTCCGGCAAATGTTACGTAAATTCTGGTTGTTTTTCGCGCAAGCGGTCACCGTGTGTGTGGCAGCGCTGTTTGTGATTTCTACACTGCGCCCCGAATTGCTGCCGTGGAGCGCACGCAACGCGTCTACCATCGCGAAAGTCGCCGCGCCCGCAGCACCGGCGTCAGCGCCTGTGGCGCCCGGCGCAAAACTCACCTCGTTCAGCGAAGCCGTTAAGCTCGCGATGCCCACCGTGGTGAATATCTACACCAGCAAGGAAATCAAGGCGCAGCGCCCGCCATTCATGGATGACCCGGTGTTTCGCTATTTTTTCGGCGGCGAAGGTGAAAGCCCGTCGCAAAAAAGCAACAATCTCGGCTCTGGCGTGATTGTCAGCGAACAAGGCTACATTCTGACTAACGCGCATGTGGTCGAGGCCGCCGATGAAATTGAAGTCGCGCTCGCCGACAATCGCCGCGCCAAGGCGAAAGTGATCGGCACCGATCCGGAAACCGATCTGGCGGTGATCAAGATCGATCTGCCGAAATTGCCGGCGATTACCTTTGGCCAGTCGGATCAGGCGCAAGTCGGCGACCTGGTGCTGGCGATCGGCAATCCGTTCGGCGTCGGGCAGACGGTGACTTTCGGCATCATCAGCGCGCTGTCGCGCAACCGTCTGGGCATCAACACCTTCGAGAATTTCATCCAGACCGACGCCGCCATCAACCCCGGCAATTCCGGTGGCGCGCTGGTGGATATCAACGGCAATATGATCGGCATCAACACCGCCATTTATTCACGCACGCCCGGTGGCGCATCGCTGGGCATCGGCTTTGCAATTCCCGCCGCCACCGCCAAACAAGTGCTCGATCAACTGGTGCAGACGGGCACGGTAACGCGCGGCTGGATCGGCGTGGCGGTGCAGGAAATAAGCGCTGAACTGGCGGAATCATTAAAATTGCCATCGACGCGCGGCACGCTGATTACCGAAGTGTTCAGCGCCACACCTGCCGACCAGGCCGGCATGAAGACGGGCGATGTGCTGGTGGCGGTGGACGGCAAACCGGTGGTAGATTCAACCAGCATGTTGACGCTGATTTCCGCGATCGCGCCCGGCAGCGCTGCAACGCTGAAAGTGTTACGCGCGCACAAAGAGCTGGAACTCAAAGTCACCGTGGGCAAACGCCCCAAGCTTGCGCGCAAAAAATAAGCATTTACTACGCATCAACGACCGCCGCTGTTTTGCTCTTTTTCCACGGCGGCGAATTCCTGCGCCACTTGTTCGGGGGTGAGCGTGGCGTCTGCGGCTTTGGCCTCTGCTGCTTCCTGCTTTTTCACCGCGGTAATAAAACCCGCGGCGATAATTCCCGCCTCATACAGCAGGCACATCGGAATCAATAGCGCCAGCATCGACACCACATCCGGCGGCGTCACCACCGCAGCGGCTATCGATGCGCACACCACGAAGTAACCACGGAAATCGCGCAGTTGCTTCACCGACACCACACCCATGCGCACCAGCACGATGATCGCCACCGGCACCTCAAACGCGACGCCAAACGCCAGAAACATGGTGAGCACAAATGAAAGATACTGTTCGATATCCGGCGCGGGCGTAATGCTGGCGGGTGCGAAGCCGGCGATGAAGCGAAACAACTGTCCGAACACAAAGTAGTAGCAGAAAGCCACACCGACGACAAACAAAACGGTGCTGCTCACCACCAGCGGCAACACCAGTTTCTTTTCGTGTGAATAAAGTCCGGGCGCAACAAATGCCCACGCCTGATACAGCACATAGGGCAACACCAGCATGAATGCGGCCATCAGCCCCACCTTCAGCGGGATCAGAAAAGGCGTAATCACGCCAGTGGCAATCATTTTCGAGCCTGCGGGTAACGTTTGAATCAGCGGCAGCGCAAGAAAATCGTAGATCACACCGTAGGTCGGCCAGAATCCGATCAAGGCAAAGGCGACCGCAATCGCGATCAGCGTGCGCATCAGGCGATCACGCAATTCGACCAGGTGCGAGATAAACGTATCCTCGGTCAATGCCACTGCGGCTACACCTTTGCCGGCGCTGGCGGCGGCACCGATACCAGCGCCGGCGGCGGCACCGATACCAGCGCCGGCGGCGGCGCATTGGACAGCGGCGCGGGGTCCAGTCCCAACTCCAGCTGGACGGATACGGCGCCCGGAGCACCCGGCGCTGGCGGGATTTCCAGCGGCGGCTCTGTCAGCGGTTCCAACTGAACCGCTGGTGGCGCCATTGCGGCTTGCACCGTATCCGCCGGCGACTGCACCGGCGGCGGGTCGGCAAACGCATCAGCCACAGGATCCGATAACGCTTTTTGCGTGGCGTCGCCGATTTGTTTGAATTCGGATTCAACCGAATGAATTTCGCCCTTCACCGTCTGCTCAATGGATTGCGCGGTGTTTTGCATCTCTTTTTGCAATTTGCGCAGCTCGTCGAGCTCGATCTCGCGATTGATGTCGGCTTTGACGTCGTTGACGTAACGCTGCATGCGCCCGAGCAAATGCCCGGCCATGCGCGCCACGCGCGGCAGTTTTTCCGGCCCGAGCACGATGAGTGCTATGACCGCGATGACCATCATCTCGGAAAAGCCGATGTCGAACATGGGGTGGGGCCGTGAAGGGTGAAGGGTGAAGAGTGAAGGGTGCCAACGCGCGAAACCGAAGTTACCCTTCACGCTTCACCCTTCCCCCTTCACGTCTTAGTAGCTTCCTTCTTGACCTCGGCCTCGTAGGTGTGGCCGGTCGCCGGTGGGATTTCAGTTTTGGCGGCCGCCGCGTCTGCTGTTTTGTCGCCCTCGGACTTCATGCCGTCCTTGAAGCCCTTGACCGCGCTGCCCAGATCGCCGCCGAGGTTACGCAGTTTCTTGGTGCCGAAAATTAACACGATGATCGCCAAAACGATCAACCAGTGCCAGATGCTGAATGAACCCATGATGATCTCCTATTTACGTAAGGCCTTTTCGTTGATCCCGGAAATACCTTCGCGCCGGTGCAACTCGGCCAGCACATCATTGGGTGACAAGCCATGCCACGCCAGCAACACCATGCTGTGAAACCACAAGTCCGCCACCTCGCGCACCAGATGCAGTTTATCACCCTCCTTGGATGCCAGTAGTGTTTCCGCGGATTCTTCGGCAACTTTGCGCAAAATGGCGTCTTCACCCTTGGCCAGCAATCCAGCCACATACGAGCTTGCCGGATCGGCCCCCTTGCGCGCCGCCAGTGTCTCGCCGAGCCTCTGCAATACCTTCGCGTCAGTCATTTGCGGTCTCACTTGCCATAAATTTCCTTCGGGTCTTTGAGCACCGGATCAACGGCCACCCACTTACCGTCTTCAAGGTGGTTGAAAAAACAACTCACGCGCCCGGTATGACAGGCGATGCCGCCCACTTGTTCCACTTGCAGCAGGATCACGTCCTCATCGCAGTCGAGGCGGATGGACTTCACTTTCTGCACATGTCCCGATGCTTCGCCTTTGTGCCAGAGCTTCCTGCGCGAGCGCGACCAATAGTAAACCTCGCCGGTGGCCGCGGTTTGCTTCAGCGCCTCGCGATTCATCCACGCGACGGTGAGCACGCGCCCGCTCGCCGCGTCCTGCGTCACCGCGGGCACCAGGCCATCTTGCGCCCAATTTACCTTGTTTAGCCAGCTATCGCTCATCGCTACTCTGTCTGGAGTTTGCAGGGCGTTCCCCTTCACTGTTCACTCAATATTCAGTGAATAGTGATTAAGTGATTCAGTGATTGCCTCAATCACGGTTTACTCAATCACCAAATCACTCAATCACTCAATCACTCATCACAATCTCACCTCAATCCCCCTACCCGCCATATGTTCCTTCGCCTGCCGCACCGTAAATTCCCCATAGTGAAAAATGCTTGCCGCCAGCACGGCATCCGCGCGCCCCTGCAACACGCCGTCGGCGAGATGCGCGAGATTGCCCACGCCGCCGCTGGCAATCACCGGGATTTCCAGCCTATCCGAAAAAGCGCGCGTCAATTCAATATCGAATCCCACGCGCGTGCCGTCACGATCCATGCTGGTGAGCAAAATTTCACCAGCGCCGAGTTCCTGCACCTTGCTGCCCCATTCCAGCGCGTCCATGCCGGTGGCCTTGCGCCCGCCGTGCGTATAAACCTCCCACCGCAACTCGCCAGCGCCCGGCACGCGTTTCGCGTCGATGGCAACAACAATACATTGCGCGCCATAACGACCCGCCGCCGCGGCCACCAATTGCGGACTTTGCACCGCCGCGGTATTGATGCTCACCTTGTCCGCGCCCGCGTTCAGCAACCGCCGCACATCATGCACCGAACGCACGCCGCCCCCCACGGTAAACGGTATGAACACCTGCGCCGCAACGCTTTCAATAATGTGCAATATCAAATCACGATCATCGCTGCTCGCGGTGATATCCAGAAACGTCAGTTCGTCGGCGCCCTGATCGTCATAACGGCGCGCGATTGCAACCGGATCACCCGCGTCACGCAGCCCGACAAAATTTACGCCCTTGACCACGCGCCCGGCAGTCACGTCGAGGCAAGGGATGACGCGTTTGGCTAGGGACATTTAAGTTCGTGAAGGGTGAAGGGTGAAGGGTGAAGGGTGCACACCGCACAGCTGGGGTTACGTTTCACCCTTCACTCTTCACTCTTCACTCTTCACTCTTCACTCTTCACGCCTTTGACAACTCATCCGCCAGCTTTTGCGCCGCGGCGAAATCCAGCGTGCCCTGATACACCGCGCGCCCGGTAATCGCGCCCTGAATGCCTTCGCCCTGCACCGCGCACAATGCTTTTACGTCTTCGAGGTTGGTAATGCCGCCGCTGGCGATAACCGGAACCGTCAACGCCTTCGCAAGTTTTACCGTCGCTTCAATATTCACACCGCTCAGCATGCCGTCGCGGCCGATGTCGGTATAAATTACCGCTTCGGCGCCGTAGTCTTCAAATTTTTTCGCCAGATCAACCACGTCATGCCCGGTCATCTTGGACCAGCCATCCACCGCGACTTTGCCGTCCCTGGCGTCGAGACCCACCATCACATGTCCGGTAAATGCGCTGCAGGCGTCGTGCAAAAATCCCGGCGTTTTCACTGCCGCGGTGCCGATGATAACGTAGCGGATGCCGGCATCCAGATAATGCTCGATGGTATCGAGATCGCGGATGCCGCCGCCCAACTGGATCGGCAGCTTATCGCCCACTGCGGCGATAATGGCTTTTATCGCCGCGCCATTTTTCGGCTTGCCCGACGAAGCGCCGTTCAAATCAACCACGTGCAAACGGCGCGCACCCAGATCCAGCCAGCGTTTCGCGGTCGCGCCGGGGTCATCCGAAAATATCGTGGCGCTCGCCATGTCGCCCTGCTTCAAACGCACGCATTGCCCATCTTTAAGATCAATGGCTGGAATAATCAGCATAGATTTGAGTGTGAACGCGAATGGAAACGGGGGGCTAAGAGAAACTGAGCGAAACTGAGCGGAATGGCGCGGGGGGGCGCGCAGGCGGCAGTGGGGTGAGGCGATTACCGGTTCAGCGGATCAGCAAATTCGGAAAGGTTCCGTTAAGCGAAGCATACTATAGCCGCAAATCGCCTGTCGCAGTCAAGCCGGCTTTCGCAATTCGCCGCTCACCGGAGCCCATGTTGCAAAATTCGCTAATAGCCGTAAACCCGCCGCCGCGCTTTTTTCCGGATGGAATTGCACGGCGAACAGATTTTTGCGCGCTGCCGCACAGGCGAATTCGGCTGGATAGCGGCTAATTCCAGCAGTCAGACCGGAAAACCCCGGTTCCGGGTAATAACTATGCACAAAATAAAAGCGTGCATTGTCAGCGATGCCGTTCCACAACGGGTGTTCGATACGTTGTTCAACTTCATTCCAACCCATATGCGGCACTTTGAGTTTTTGCCCGTTGCCATCGGCCAGCACATGCGCGAAGCGGCGCACGCGGCCCGGCAACACACCCAGCCCCGGAGTATCGCCTTCCTCGCTGTGCTCGAACAACATCTGCAAGCCTATGCAAATGCCCAGGAACGGTTTGTCGCGCGCAGCTTCAATCACCGCGTCGTAGAGCCCGCGCCCGCGCAACTCGCGCATGCAATCAGGCATCGCGCCCTGCCCCGGAAACACCACGCGCGCGGCATCGCGCACCACAGATGGATTGTCGGTCACCAGCACCCGTTCACCCGGCGCGACATGCTCAAGAGCCTTGGACACCGAACGCAAATTGCCCATGCCGTAATCGATGACTGCTATCATTTTTTCGTGAGGCGTGAGGCGTGAGGGGTGAACGGGTGAACGGGTGAACGGGTGAACAGTTAACCGTAACCCCGCGCCGCGCTGATTTTTACTGTTTACTGTTTACTGTTCACCACTCACTGTTCACTCTTCACCCTTCACAGGGTTCCCTTCGTAGAAGGCACACCCACCACACGCGGATCAAGCTCTACCGCCATGCGCAGCGCGCGCCCGAACGCTTTGAATGCGGTCTCGGCCTGATGATGCGCGTTATCACCTTTGAGATTATCAATGTGCAGCGTGACCAGCGCGTGATTCGCAAAGCCGTGAAAAAACTCGCGCGCCAGATCGACATCAAATTCGCCGATGCGCGCGCGCACGAAATCGATTTTCATGTCGAGTCCGGGACGCCCGGATAAATCCACCACCACGCGCGACAGCGCTTCATCCAGCGGCACATAGGCATGCCCGTAACGGCGCACACCGGCCTTGTCGCCGATAGCCTTGGCAAACGCCTGCCCCAGCGTGATGCCGATATCCTCAACCGTATGATGCGCGTCGATGTGCAAATCACCCTTGGCAGTGACCTCCAGATCAAACACGCCGTGCCGCGCCACCTGGTCGAGCATGTGGTCGAGAAACCCCACGCCGGTGGCCAGCTTGGATTTGCCGCTGCCGTCGAGATTGAGCGAAACGCTGATCTGCGTTTCGTTGGTGTTTCGCGTCACCTGCGCCTGGCGTGCCATGATTGCAGCGATCTCTCAGTAACTACATGTTTTTATTAGTATAAACGATTTCGCGCAACGCATCGACCAAACTCTCGCACTGCTCGTCGGTGCCGATGGTGATACGCATGAACGGTGAAATACGCGGTGGATTGCGAAAGTGCCGCACGATAATGCTGCGTTCGCGCAGCTGCGCCGCGATATCCGCGCCATCACGTCCGGGAAAGCGCGCGAAAATGAAGTTCGCCGCCGACGGCAGCACTTCAAACCCCAGCGCCTGCATTTGCGTGACCAGGCGCGCCCTGGAATCGATCACCTTGCGGCACATGGCCTCAAAATAAGCGTCATCTTCCATCGCCGCCGCAGCGCCCGCCTGCGCCAAGCGGCCCAGCGGATAGGAATTAAAACTATCCTTCACGCGATTCAACGCTTCAATGAGTTGCGCGTTGCCGGTCGCATAGCCCACGCGCAAACCCGCCAGCGCGCGCGACTTGGACAACGTGTGCGTTACCAGCAACTGCGGATAGTGCCTGATCAACGGCACGCACGACAAACCGCCGAAATCGACATAGGCTTCGTCGACCACCACCACCGATGCGGTGTTGGCTTGCAGCAAACGTTCGATTTGCGGCAACGCCAGCAAGCAGCCGGTGGGCGCGTTCGGGTTTGGAAAAATGATGCCGCCGTTCAGGAGCAAATAATCCGTAACATCGATTTCAAACGCCGCGTTCAGCGGCACTTGTTGAAATTGAATGTCGTAGAGCGCGCAATACACCGGATAAAAACTGTAGGTGATGTCGGGGAACAGCACCGGCCGATCGTGATTTTCGTGCTTCAGCAGGGCGAGAAAAATATGCGCCAGCACCTCGTCCGAACCGTTGCCGACGAACACCTGCTCTGGCGCCAGACCGTGATGTTTGGCAATCGCCGCACGCAGTTTGTCGCTGCCGGGGTCGGGATACAGCCGCAGCGTGTCACCCACTTCCGCGCGCAGCGCATCCAGCACCTTGCGGCTGGGGCCGTAGGGGCTTTCATTGCTATTCAGTTTCACAAGATTGGGCAGCTTCGGCTGCTCGCCCGGCACATAGGGCGTAAGGCCATGCACCACCTTGCTCCAGTAGCGGCTCATCACTTCATCCGGTATTCGGCCGCGCGCGCGTGCGCGGGCAAGCCTTCGCCGTACGCAAGTTCCGCTGCGATTTTGCCGAGCGTGCGCGCGCCCGCCTGCGACACATGGATTATGCTCGAGCGTTTCTGAAAATCATAAACCCCCAGTGGCGACGAAAAGCGTGCGCTGCGTGAAGTGGGCAGCACGTGATTCGGCCCGGCGCAATAATCCCCCAGCGCCTCCGAAGAATACCTGCCCATGAATATCGCACCGGCGTGACGTATTTTCGGCAGCAGCGCCTGCGCATTTTCCACGGACAATTCCAGATGTTCGGGCGCTATACGATTAGCGATGGCGCACGCCTCATCCAGATCGCGCACCTGGATCAAGGCGCCGCGCCCTGCGAGCGAGGCGCGAATAATGTTCTGGCGTGGCATGTCCTGGATCAGGCGCCCAATACTTGCGGCCACCTTATCGATATAAGCCGCATCCGGACACAGCAAAATCGCCTGCGCCATTTCGTCATGCTCGGCCTGTGAAAACAAATCCATCGCGATCCAGTCGGGGTCGGTGCTGCCGTCGCACACGATAAGAATTTCCGACGGGCCCGCCACCATGTCGATGCCGACCACGCCGAACACCCGCCGCTTCGCTGCCGCAACGTACGCATTGCCGGGGCCGACGATCTTGTCCACCTGCGCTATGGTCTGCGTGCCGTACGCCAGCGCAGCCACCGCCTGCGCACCGCCGAGCGTGTACACGCGATCCACACCCGTCAACGCAGCAGCGGCCAGCACCAGTTGATTTTTTTCGCCGCCCGGCGTGGGCACCGCCATGATGATCTCATCCACGCCCGCCACTTTCGCCGGCGTGGTGTTCATGATGACGGTTGAGGGATACGCCGCCTTGCCACCAGGCACGTAGATGCCGACACGCTCGAGCGGGGTCACCTGCTGGCCCAGCTCGTTACCTGCGGAATCAATGTAAGTATTTGTTTTTATTGCTTGTTTTTCATGGAATTCCTGCACGCGCGCAGCCGCTGCGGTAAGCGCCTGGTGTTGCGCGGCAGGCAATGATCGCAATGCGGCTTCGAGTTCAGCCCTGGGAATTTCCAGTTCGGCCAGCGTTTGCGCCGACAAGCCATCAAAGCGCCGCGTGTACTCGAGCACCGCCGCGTCGCCGCGCGTTTTCACATCCGCGAGGATCGCGGCAACCGTCGCCTCAACCTGCGGATCCTGCGCTGAGTCAAACGCCAGCAGCGCAGTCAGCGCCGCGTCAAACCCGCTGTCGGTGGTAACCAGCCGGCGCATGACTAGCCCACGGCCCTGGCAAACGCATCCAGTATCGGCTGCAGCGCCTTGCGCTTTAACTTCAACGCCGCAGGGTTCACGATCAGACGCGAACTCACGGCAGCAATTTCCTCCACTGCCACCAGATGATTCGCTTTCAAGGTACTGCCGGTGCTCACCAGATCCACAATCGCATCGGCCAGGCCCACCAGTGGCGCCAGCTCCATCGAACCATAAAGCTTGATCAGATCAACATGCACGCCTTTGGTGGCGAAATGCTCGCGCGCCGTCTGCACGTATTTGGTCGCCACCCTCAACCGCGCGCCCTGCTTCACCGCGCCCTGATAATCGAAACCGTCACGCACCGCCACCACCATGCGGCAGCGCGCGATGCCCAGATCGAGCGGTTGGTACAAACCCTGCCCGCCCTGCTCGTCCAGCACATCCTTGCCGGCGACGCCCATGTCGGCGCCGCCGTATTGCACATACGTCGGCACGTCGGACGCGCGCACAATAATCAACCGCACATCACGCTGGTTGGTGCGAAGAATCAGCTTGCGCGATGTGTCGGGATCTTCTGCCGTGCGTATGCCCGCCGCGTCAAGCAGCGGCAGGGTTTCGTCAAAGATACGGCCCTTGGAGAGCGCAATGGTAATCACAGCAGGCGGAAAAGCTTCAATCAAAACAATATTTTACCGCAAGAAGCCCGGTCGTAGGGCCCCAGTCAACTCACCCGCCGAATACGCGCCCCCAGCCTTGAGAGTTTTTCCTCTATCGCTTCGTAACCACGATCCAGGTGATAGATGCGATCGACCAGGGTGGTGCCGCGCGCCACCAGTCCCGCGATCACCAGGCTTGCGGACGCTCGCAGGTCGGTCGCCATCACGGTGGCGCCATCGAGATGCGCAACACCCTTAACGATCGCGGTGTTGCCTTCAACCTCTATATCGGCGCCGAGCCGGCACAGTTCCTGCACGTGCATGAAGCGGTTTTCAAATATGGTTTCGTTTATCACGCTGGTGCCGCTAGCCACGCTGTTGAGCGCCACGAACTGCGCCTGCATGTCGGTGGGGAACGCCGGATAAGGGGCAGTGCGCAGGCTGACCGCGCGTAACTTGCCCTTGTCGCCATTGGGCGCGACGCTGATCCAGTCGTCTCCGGTTTCAACGGTCACACCGGCTTCACGCAGCTTGTCGAGCACCGCATCCAGCGTGCCGGGCCGCGCGCCGGTGACACGCACACTGCCGCCGGTGACCGCGGCTGCAACCAGAAAGGTGCCGGTCTCGATGCGGTCGGGCATCACCCTGTGATGCGCGCCGTGCAGTTTAGCGACACCTTCGACGGTGATGGTGTCGCTGCCGGCGCCTTTGATGTTCGCGCCCATCGCCGTCAGGCAAGCGGCCAAATCCGGAATCTCGGGCTCGCGCGCGGCATTTTCGATGACGGTTGTGCCCTCGGCCAGGGTCGCCGCCATCATCAGATTTTCAGTGCCGGTAACGGTCACCAGGTCCATGCAGATGCGCGCCCCTTTCAGGCGTCGCGCGCGCACCAGCATGTAACCGTGATCCATGGTGATGGTGGCGCCCATCGCCTGCAAACCCTTCAAGTGCTGATCGACGGGACGCAGGCCTATCGCGCAACCGCCGGGTAACGACACCCGCGCTTCGCCAAACCGCGCTGCCAGCGGCCCCAGCACCAGCACCGATGCACGCATGGTTTTCACCAGGTCGTAGGGCGCTTCGGGCGTGTGTATGTTTGCGGCGCGCAGTTCGATGCCCAGTTTGTCGTCCATCGACACCGCCAGACCCATTTGCCCCAGCAGCGACAACATGGTGGTGACATCGCGCAAGTGCGGCACGTTGCTGATGGTCAGCGGCTCCGCAGTCAGCAGCGCCGCGCACAACATCGGCAGCGCCGCATTCTTGGCGCCCGAGATCGCGACTTCGCCGTTGAGCGCTACGCCGCCTTCTATTGCCAGTTTTTCCACCTTTTAACCGCTCACCGCAAAGACGCAAAGGCGCAAAGAACAGCCGCAAAGAATTTCTTTGCGAAACCTTTGCGCTTTTGCGTCTTTGCGGTTAAGCACTTGAACTGCTAGCGCGCAGCCCAGTCTTCGGGCGTCAGCGTCTGCATCGACAGCGCGTGAATTTCCTCGCGCATGCGGTCACCGAGCGCCTGGTAGACGATTTGATGCCGCTGCACGCGCGATTTCTCACGAAACAGCGCGCTGACGATGACAGCTTCGAAATGGGCGCCATCGCCGGTCACTGCCACATGCTCACATGGCATGCCGTTCTGAATATAACCCTGGAGTTGTTCGGGCGTCGTCATGTTCATTTCCTCAAATGGCCAGCAAATCAGTCACACCATACAACTGGATCAAGCTCTTGAGATTGGCTGGATAATTCACAAAATCGAGCTTGCGCTTTTCACGCTGCGCCGCACGCCGCCATTCAAGCAACAGGCTCACCGCGGTGGAATCGACCTCCGTCACGCCAGCCAGATCGAGCGTAAGCGCAGGCGCCTTGAACACGCGCCCGCCCTCTTCCAGCACGGCGTTCACGTTGGCCAGTGTGAGCGGCCCACTGAGCGTTGCGCGCCCGCCTGCGCCGTCCAGCGCGATCATTTTTGCGTCACCTGCGCGCTGCCGCGGTTTTTATCCGCCAGCGCCTTGATCAGCCCGTCCACGCCGTTTTTCTGGATTTCCGTGTTAAACGTGTTGCGATAGTTTTCGACCAGGCTGATGCCTTCGATCTTCATGTTGTAGACCTTCCAGCCGCCGTCGGTTTTCTCCATGCTGTAATCCACCGCTATCGGCGCGCCGCTGGGCTGCTTGATCAGCGAATACACCACCACCTCAGTGTCGCCCGCCGCCTCGCGCAGGGGTTTGTATTCCACCGTCTGATTGCGGTACTGGGTAAGCGCCGTGGTGTAGGTGCGCACCAGCAGCGTGCGAAATTCAGCGGTCAGGCGCTTCTGCTGCTCGGCGCTGGCCTGGCGCCAATTGCGGCCCATCGCCAGCTGCGTCATCATCGCGAAGTTGAAATGTGGCAGCACTTTAGCCTCCACCAGTTCGAGCACCTTGCGCTGGTTGCCCGCCTGCAACTCTTTGTCGGCGCGTATCACCGCCAGCACGTCATCGGTCACCGAGCGCGCCAGCGCATGCGGCCCCAGAGTCTGCGCCTGCGCCATGGGGGAAATTAACAAACACAATAAAAACAGATAGTTACATATATTTTTCATGATTGCTCCAAGTCTTGCCCTGCGCGCTTATTTTTTATCGCCGCCTTCCGCGGCCTTGCTGTAGAGAAATTGCCCGATTAATTTTTCCAGCACCACCGCCGACTGCGTTTGCTTGATGCGTTCCCCGGAATTGAGGTTCACGGTATCGCCGCCGCCTTCAAGGCCGATGTATTGTTCGCCGAGCAAACCCGCAGTCAGTATCGAGGCGCTGGTGTCCTTGGGAAACTTGTAGGTTTTTTCGATATTCAGTGTCACCCGCGCGGCGAATTTTTCGTTGTCAAACTGAATCGACGAAACGCGCCCGACCACCACGCCGGCGCTTTTGACCGGCGCGCGCGGCTTAAGTCCGCCGATGTTATCGAAATTCGCCGACAGCACGTAAGTTTCACCCCCGCCGATGCCGCTCATATTGCCCACTTTCATCGCCAGCACCAGCAGCGCGCCTATGCCGGCGATCACGAATAGTCCCACCCAAAGATCAAGCGTCGCGCGTTGCATCACACCCCCCGAAACATTAATGCGGTTAACAAGAAATCCAGCGCCAGTATCGCCAGCGACGAGGTCACCACCGTGCGTGTGGTCGCGCCCGAAACACCCTCCGCCGTCGGCGGCGCATCGTAGCCTTCAAACAGCGAAATCCAGGTCACGGCAAAACCGAACACCACGCTTTTGATGACACCGTTCAGGATGTCCTCGCGGAAATCCACCGCGCTTTGCATCTGCGACCAGAACGAGCCTTCGTCCACGCCGATCAACACCACGCCCACCAGATAACCGCCGAACACGCCCATCGCGCTGAACATCGCCGCCAGCAGCGGCATCGAAATCACGCCCGCCCAGAAGCGCGGCGCCACCACGCGCGCAATTGGATCAACCGCCATCATTTCCATCGCCGACAATTGCTCGGTGGCTTTCATCAACCCGATCTCCGCCGTCATCGCCGAACCGGCGCGGCTGGCGAACAACAATGCAGCCACCACCGGCCCCAATTCGCGCACCAGAGACAGGGCGACCAGCACCCCCAGCGCGGATTCGGAACCGTAGGTCTGCAGCGTGTGATAGCCCTGAAAACCCAGCACCATGCCGACGAACAAACCCGACACCAGAATAATAATCAGCGACAGCACGCCGGTGAAATACAGTTCGCGGATCACCAACCGCGGGCGGCGCAGGCTGGCGCCCGAACTTGCGATGGTGCGAGCGATAAAACGCGTGGCGTAACCCAGCCGCAACACGTTATCGATGGTAGTCGCGCCGATGCTGCGTATCGAAAATCCCTTGTGTATGGACACTAGTTGCCCACTCCGGCGTTCAGTCTCATATCGTCAACCAGCTTGCGGCCGGGGTATTGATAGGCCACCGGCCCGTCGAATTCGCCATACACGAACTGGCGCACCAGCGGATCGGTCGAATTGCGGATTTGATCGGGCGTGCCGTGGGCAACCATTTTTCCATCGGCCAGATAGTACACGTAGTCCACCACTTCGAGTGCCTCATGTACGTCATGCGTCACCACAATCGAGGTCGCACCCAGCGCCGCGTTCAGTTCCTTGATGAGATTACTGATCACGCCCATGGCGATTGGATCCAGGCCGGTAAACGGCTCATCGTAGAGCATCAGCAGCGGATCCAGCGCAATCGCGCGCGCCAGCGCCACGCGCCGCGACATGCCGCCCGACAGCGCCGACGGCATCAACGCATGCGCCCCGCGCAAACCCACCGCGTGCAGCTTCATCAGCACCAGATCGCGTATCATGGTCTCGGACAAATCGGTGTGCTCGCGCATCTGAAATGCCACGTTGTCGAACACCGACAGATCGGTAAACAGCGCGCCAAACTGAAACATCATGCCCAGCCGCCGCCGCAAACGGTAAATGCCCGCAGTGTCGAGATTATTCACCAGCACGCCATCGACCCACACCTCACCCTGCTGCGCCAGCATCACGCCGGCGATGAGCCGCAGCAACGTGGTCTTGCCTGAACCGCTGATACCCATGATCGCCACGGTCGAACCGCGCGGAATCGACATATTGATGCCGGCGAGTATCGGACGCGTGCCGTAAGCGAAGCTTAAGTCTTTGATTTCAATTATATTTTTATCGGTCACTGCAAAATCCAAGGCACTGGCTGAGGCACAATCCGGAGTAACAATCGGGCAAGAGCGCGATTTTAGCGGCTCGATAGGCGAATCACAATGCAAGCGTCACCCGACACACGCCGATGTGCCAAAATCACGCCGGACTGACCGGAGAGGTTGCATGAGCGTTCCCGCATTGCGGTTTCAAAGTGTGTGCAAGGCCTATGCAGGCGCGAATGCGCTCGGTGCAGTCACCTTGCAAATTGACGCCGGGGAATGCTTTGGGCTGGTCGGCGCCAATGGGGCGGGCAAAACCACCGCGATTAAATGCCTGCTCGATTTTTGCGAGCCCGACAGCGGCAGTATCGAAATTTTCGGTGTAGCGCATCATCACACCAAAGCGCGCGCCCGGCTGGCCTATCTGCCGGAGCGCTTTAACCCGCCCTACTACCTGACCGGGCGCGACTTTTTGCAATACATGGCCAAAATGCACCGCACTACGTACCAGGAAAACACCGCCACCGCCGTGTTGCAGGAACTCGATCTCGCAGTGGAGGCCCTCGACAAACCGGTGCGCGCCTACTCCAAAGGCATGAATCAAAAACTGGGGCTGGCCGCGTGCGTGCTGTCGCGCAAAGATCTCTACATCCTTGATGAACCCACCAGCGGACTCGACCCGCGCGCGCGCGTCCTGCTCAAGCGCAAACTGAAATCCCTGCACGAAGAAGGCAAAACCATTTTCTTTACTTCACACGCGCTTTCCGATGTCGAAGAAATGTGCGGCCGCGTCGCGGTCATCGACGGCGGCAAACTGCGCTTCGCCGGCACGCCGGCTGAACTCATGCGCACGCAAAATGCCGGCTCCATGGAGCAGGCGTTTATGGCATTGCTGGCGCAGGACGCGCTCGCGGCAAACTAAACTACAAACCAAAAACCCTCACCGCAGAGGCGCAAAGACGCAGAGAACGGCACGCAGAGGTAATGCCGGCAAAAGTTTTCTCTGCGTTTCCTCTGCGCCTTTGCGCCTCTGCGGTGAAGGGGTTGAATTACTTAATATAACGCCATTTGGAGGAACCCTTGTTTACGTTACTTTTGCGTGTGCTGATTGCAGCTCTGCTAGTTGTGCTGCCGGCTGCCGTGCGGGCGCAGGCCTATCCTGCCAAACCGATACGCCTGATCGTTCCGTTCTCGCCCGGGGGCACCAACGATATTCTGGCGCGCATGGTGGGCACCCACCTGAGTCAGACCTGGGGCGAGAGCGTGATCGTGGACAATCGCACGGGCGCGGACGGCATCATCGGCACCGAAATCGCGGTCAAAGCAAAACCCGACGGTTACACCCTGCTGCTGGTGTCCTCGGCCTATGTGATGAACCCCGCAGTGCGCAAGCTGCCTTACGATACGCTCCGGGCGCTGGAGTTTATCGCCAAACTCGGATCGAGCTTCCTGGTGCTGAGCGTCGGACCATCGATGCCGGTCACCTCGGTCAAGGATCTGCTGGCGGTGGCCAGGAACAAACCCGGCGAACTGGTGCTGTCGACTTCGGGTGGCTTCATGTACTTCGCGTCGGCGCTATTCACCAGCCTGTCGAAGCACGATTTCAACATCGTTCTCTACAAGGGCGGCTTCCCCGCCATGATCGACGTCATCGGCGGGCAGGCCCACGCAACCTTTGCGGTGAGCGTGCCGGCGCTGCCGCACCTGCGCTCGGGCAAGTTGAAGGGCCTTGCGGTGGGCACCCTGAAGCGCGCGCAATTGCTGCCGGACCTGCCGACGCTCGATGAAGCCGGCGTCAAGGGCTACGATGCGTCGAACTGGTATGCCATTGCGACGGCGTCCGGCACACCGCGCCCCATTGTGATGAAACTGCATGACGAGATTGTGCGCTACTTCGACCTGACCGAAACGCAGAAACAGTTGACCGCTATGGGTGCGGTGATCGAACTCAAGACGCCGGACGAAATGCGCAAAATCATCCCGGCCGAGATCGCCAAGTGGACCAAGGTCGCCATCGACGCGCGTATGCCGCGCGACGTCAACTAAGCAGCTACGGGGAGGCGTGACAATGAACGTTCGAAACAGGTTGCTGTGTGTGATGTCCTTGCTTACGTCCTGCGCCATGATGCTGGCGGCTGGCGCCACAGCGCAGACGCTTTCGGCACGCGCAATTAACGCCTGGCCTGAGCGCCCCATCCGCTTGATCATGCCGTTCCCGCCCGGTGGCGCGACGGACGCCAACGCCAGAGCACTGGCAAAAGAGATGGAAAGCTTTCTCGGTCAGCCGCTGATCGTCGATAACCGCGGCGGGGCGAATGCCATTATCGGCAGCGATCTGGTGGCGAAAGCAGCACCTGACGGCTACACCCTGATGCATATCTCGATTGCCTTCGCGATCAACCCGAGCACCCACAAGAAGTTGCCCTTCGATCCGATCCACGACTTTACGCCGATCACCAATCCGCTGGTGGGACAAGGCGCACTGCTCGCCGTCCATCCATCGCTGCCGGCGCGTTCAGTCACTGAATTGGTCGCCCTCGCCAGAAAGCAGCAACTCAGCTTCAGTTCGCCGGGCGTCGGCAACGTGTTGCACCTGATTGCGGAAGCGTTCAACCTGCGCGCCGGCATCCACATGTTGCACGTGCCCTACAAGGGCGCCGGGCCGGCGATGATTGCGCTGCTCGGCGGCGAAACACAGGTGATGGTGGTGCCGCCGTTGATCGCCATGCCGCATATCAAGACCGAACGGTTGCGGCCTTTGGCTTACAGCGGCGGCAAGCGGCTGGCGGCGCTGGCGGATGTGCCGACCATCGGCGAAGCCGGACTTAGCGGCTTTCAGATGGACACCGGCTGGCACGCCTGGTTCGCGCCTGCGAAAACCCCCGATAAAATTATCGCTCAAATTTACAGCGCGATACAAAAATCGCTGCAAGTGCCGAAATTGCGCGACTATTTTCTGGCCGCGGGCTACCAACCCGTCGCTGACCCGCCAGCCCAGTTTCAGAAAGATCTGCAGGCCGACATCAAACGCTGGGGCGAACTCGTACGGCTGGCCAAAATCGCGCCCGAATAAAGCGCTGACTGCGTTCACGCCTCATCCTATTCAAAGGATAAATCTGGCACAATTGGCGTGTAGCCATGAATACGCCGCCCACCCTCAGCAACCCCGTGCGCAAACCCGATCTGCTGATCGTGGACGATGATCCGTTGATAGCGGATACGCTGAATTTTATGTTGAGCCGCGATTTCAATGTGTGCGTCGCTGAGTCGCGCAGCCAGGCGCGCAGCGTGCTGCGACAGCTTGCCGAACCGCCGGCGCTGGCGCTGGTGGATTTGGGTCTGCCGCCCACACCGCATCGTCCCGATGAAGGGTTTCATTTGATTTCGGAACTGCTCGCTTACGCACCCGGGATCAAGATCGTGGTGCTGTCGGGGCAGAACGACGTGGCAAACGCACGTCATGCCAGGGCCCTGGGCGCGATCGAGTTCGTGGCCAAACCCGCCGATCCGCCGCGGTTAAAGCAACTGCTGTTGCAGGCGCTGCGCGTAAGCGCCGCCGAAACCGCCAGCGCCGACGCGGTACGGCTGCTGGGGACCTCGGCGCCCCTGATAAAACTGCGCCACCAGATCATGCAATTCGCGCCGTCGCCGTTTCCGGTGCTGGTGCATGGCGAGTCGGGCAGCGGCAAGGAATTGGTCGCGCGCGCACTGCACGACAGCAGCGCGCGCGCCGCGCGAAACGTGTATGCACTGAACTGCGCGGCGATTGCGCCCACGCTGGTAGAGCCCACGCTGTTTGGTTATGCCAAAGGCGCCTTCACCGGCGCCGATACGGCGCGTGCAGGCTATTTCGAGGACGCGCACGATTCGACCCTGATCCTGGATGAAATCGGCGAGCTGCCGCTGGATTTGCAGGCAAAACTCCTGCGTGTGCTGGAAAATGGCGAGTTCCAGCGCGTCGGTGAAACGCAGAGCCGCACTTCCAATGCCCGCGTGGTCGCTGCCACCAATCGCGATCTCAAGCAGGAAATCCGCGCCGGCCGCTTTCGCGCCGATCTGTATCACCGGCTGTCGGTGTTCACTATCGAGGCGCCGGCACTGCGCGATCTGGGCGACGACCGGTTGTTGCTGCTCGACCATTTTCGCGCGTTTTACGCAGCGCAGTCGGGACTGCAACCGTTCACGCTGGACCCGCGCGCACAAGCCCTGTGGCCCGACTACGGTTTTGCGGGCAATGTGCGCGAGCTGCGCAACATCGTGATACGCCTTGCCACCAAGTGCGCCGGGCAAACCGTGGATGAACAGCAGTTGCGCGCCGAACTCGACGCCGATGCCGTGCTCGACGCCACAGCCGGCGCCCACCTGCCCACCGACACCGCCGCGCTCGCCACCAGTGCGCGGCGTCAGTTGCAAAGCACGCGCGGCGCGCGCGGCTTTAATCTCGATGAAACACTGGCGGCCTGGGAACGCGGCTATGTCGAAGCCGCACTGGAACTCACGCACGGCAACCTCGCGCGCGCGGCAAAAATGCTCGGCGTGAATCGCACCACGCTCTACAGCCGGATGCAAAATTATGCGCTGGCAGGCACGGATAATTCGGAAAAATAATTACCCATGTATTACGAATACTTCGGACTCACCCAGGCGCCGTTTCGGATTACCCCGAACACCGATTTTTTCTTTGGCGGGGGCAATCGCGGACCCATCCTCGAAGCGTTGATTTATGCGGTAACGCATGGCGAAGGCATCATCAAAGTCAGCGGTGAAGTGGGCAGCGGCAAAACCATGTTGTGTAATATGCTGATGACGCGGTTGCCGAAAAACGTGGAAACCGTGTATCTCGCCAATCCCAGCGTGTCGCCCGACGAAATCCTGCACGCGATCGCGTTTGAGCTGCAACTGAATATCGGCCGCCGGGCCACCCATCTCGAGGTAATGCAGGCGTTGCCGGAGTACCTGATCAAACGTCACGCCGAAGGCAAACGCGTGGTGATGTTCGTCGAAGAATCGCAGGGCATGCCGCTGGCCACACTCGAAGAAATTCGCCTGCTCTCCAATCTGGAAACCCACAGCGACAAGCTGCTGCAAATCGTGCTCTTCGGTCAGCCCGAACTCGATGAAAACCTGCGCCAGCAGAACATCCGTCAGTTGCGCGAGCGCATTACCCACAGTTTTACCCTGGCGCCGCTCAACACCAACGACGTGCACGAGTATCTGATGTTTCGCCTGCGCGCGGCGGGCTACCACGGACCGGATTTGTTCACCGGCAAAATCGTGAAGATGATCGCGCGCGCCTCCGGCGGCCTCACCCGCCGCGTCAATCTGATCGCGGACAAGGCGCTGCTCGCCGCCTTTTCCGAGAACACCCACACCCTGAAGCCCCGCCACATCGAAGCCGCGCTGCGCGACAGTGAATTCGCTCATATCGCGGCGCGCACCACCCCCGCACTGCGCTACGGCTGGGTGCTGGCCGCACTCGGCGGTATGGCATTGGGCGTGGCAGGCTACGCCTGGTTTTTGCAGCAGGGCGTGCCGCTGCCCGCGCCAGCCGCCGCACCCCTGCCTGATCCGCGCGGCGCGTCTGCACCCGTTGCAGCAGCGGCGGCGCCTGTGAACCCGGCGCCAGCGCCCGCGATCGAACTCCCTGCCGCGGCGGCCGTTACCCCTCCCGCTGCGCCTGTGCCTCCCGCAGCGGCCGTGACCCCACCCGCAGCGGCCAAAGCGCTGGCCACGGAAAAAATCAGCGGTGATATCCTTACGCAGCGGCTGGCGGCAACGGCGCAATGGCTGGCGCGCCAGGGCGACACCGCCTGGACGCTGCAAATTGCCTCCACCACCTCCGAGCAAGACCTTAGAAACCATCTTACATTTCTGACGAATTCCATTGATATAAATGACATTTATGTGTATCGTAGTGCGGAGACTGCGGATCAGAAAGCCGCGCAGATTCAGGTGTTAGCGGTGCTCTATGGCACCTACGACAGCCGGGCTGCGGCGGAGAAAAAAATGGTGGAGCTGCCAGCGCAACTGAAATCGAACCGGCCTTTGCCGCGTACCGTGCGAAGTATCCGCACCGATAAAAGGTGATCCGGTGATCGCCACCCGCACGAGAGGAGGAACTATGCACGCAACGCCGGCCTCGGTGTACGCCGGGATAGCGCTCGCGCAACGGTTTGCAGCCGTGGCGGCGGTGTTCGCCCCTCGCGCTCGTCGCACTGCGACGGGCGCGCTGACGGCCTCCCTTGCTGTCTTCCTCGCCGCCGCCGGTTGTGCGGTACCCAGGGCGCCGAGTGTGTCGCCGTCGCAAGGCCACATCACCGTACCCGCGCCCGCAGACGCCACCACCACTGCCGATATCCCGCCACCGGTGCGCCTCAGCACCTTCGTGCCGCCGCCGCAGCCCGCGTTGAAACCACAAACCTACAGCGTGGTGGTCAACGAAGTGCCGGTAAAAGAACTGCTGCTGGCCTTGTCGCGCGACACCCGCCAGAACATCGACATCCATTCCGGCATCACCGGTCTGGTCAGCCTCAACGCGATCAACGAAACCCTGCCCGCCATCCTCGAGCGCATCGCCAAGCAGGTCCACCTGCGCTATCGCTTCGAGGGCAACACGATAATCGTGTCGGTCGACAATCCGCATGTAAAAACCTACCGCGTGAACTATGTCAATGCGTCGCGTACGGTTACTTCGACCATCAACGTGACGGGGGAAGTAGGCGGCGCAGGCACCGCGGGCAGCAGCAGCGGTTCAAAAACTGAAGTGGTGAGCAAGTCAAACAACGATTTTTGGGAACAACTCAAAGACAATATTCAGGCGCTTTTGATCTCCACCCGCCGTGTCTATGCCACCGAACAACAAAAAGCTGAATTCGCCCAGGAACGGGATGAAGCCCGAAAAATGACGGAGGCGGTATCGCGTGCCGGAGCGGGCGCCAGCGAACTGGCAAAGCAGCAAGCCGCCACCACCCCCAAACCCCCGCCAACCCTGCATTCAACAGACATCGGCAAGGACGTCATCGTCAATCCCATCAGCGGCACGGTCACGGTGCTCGCAACAGAACAACAGCATCAATTAATTCAGCAGCATCTGGACAGCATCACCAGCGCAGTGCAGCGGCAGGTGTTGATCGAGGCGACCATCGTCGAGGTGCAGTTGTCCGAAGCCTACCAAGGCGGCATCGACTGGAGCCGGCTCGCGATCAGCGGCGGCCTCACGCTGACCCAGGCGCTGCTCGGCGGGTTTGGCGCAGCCGCGGTGGCGGCAGGCGCTACTGCCGGCAGCGCCCTCACCGTTGGCTACACCAATCCGAATTCGAGGGTCGGCAATATCGGCCTCACGGTGCGGCTGTTGCAGGAGTTTGGCAACACCCGGGTACTGTCCAGCCCCAAACTGATGACGCTCAACAACCAGACAGCCTTGTTGAAAGTGGTCGAAAATATTGTGTATTTTGAAGTGGTTACCACAGCATCCACCGTATCAGCCGGAGTGGTGACCGCTGGCACCACCAACACCACACCGAAAACGGTTGCGGTGGGCATGGTGATGGGCGTCACCCCGCAAATTGCCGACGACGGACGCGTTTCTCTCAACATCCGTCCTACCATCTCGCGCGTGAGCCGTTTCGTCACCGACCCCAATCCAAGCCTGGTGGCGATCAAGAATCTTGTGCCGGAAATTCAGGTGCGCGAAATGGAGTCTGTGTTACAGGTCGGCAGCGGACAGACGGTGATACTCGGCGGATTGATGCAGGATGACGTAAGGTTCAAAAGCGAACAACTGCCCGGCGCTGATCGGATTGGCGCAGCAGGCGATTTAATTCGCTTTCGCAACGAAAGCGCGACCAAAACCGAACTGGTGATCTTCCTGCGCACCACGGTAGTGACCAACCCTACGCTCGACAGCGAAGAGTTGAAATTCTTCCAGCGTTACCTGCCGCAGGCCGAACCCGCGTTATCACTGCGGGCTCGATAGTCAGTGAAAGCGGCACCGGATACCGGCGATACCCGATGAGCCTGTTGATAAAGGCCCTGGAAAAGGCCGCGCAGGATCGGGACAAGACGACGGTGTCGCCGCGCGCCGCCGCGCGCGAACTCTCCCTGGAAGCCGTCGAACTCAAACCCGGCATCAAGCCCGATGAAGACACCTCGCGCGTGCCCCTGCCTGTGGGCGGCAATCGCGCCGCCGCTGCGCCGCCGTCCGTCGCACCGCCCGCCGCTAAGAGCAGCGCGCTAAGCGGCGCTCAAGCACACGCAGCCACGGTGTTGAGCGCGCAGCCGAGCGACGCCGGCGGCGCTGCGGTATGGATGCGTGCGCATGCCGTCTATGTCATGGGCGGACTTGTCGTACTGAGTCTGCTGCTCTACGGCGGCTACGTCTATGTGCAAATCGCCCATCCCGGACTGTTGCAAAAGTCGCAACCGCGCCCGCAACTGGTGGCGGCGCCTGCGCCTGCGCCAGCGGCCGCCGCGCTTGAGGCCGGGACGGCAACCGCTTTACCGCCGCCGGTTCCCGGCCTGTCCACAGCAGGCGCTCAAGGCGCGCCTGGCACACCAGCCGCCGACACCGCGCTCACGGCGCCACTCGCCGTCGCGCGCAGCGCAGCGCCCGGCCAACCTGGCGGCGCGCCCGCCGCGCCTGGTGCAGCCGCTGCGGCCAGGGAAATTACCGGCAGCGTGCCGCCCCCGCGCCCACAACCCGCGCCGGCTGCGGCGCTATCCGCTACGCCGGCGGCGCAACCCGACCCCACGCAAGCGCGCATCGCGATTAGCCGTGGCGACAGCGAGGTCGCACGCATCAACGGCATGGTCAGCACGGCTTACGCAGCACTCGAAATTGGCGCCTTCGACACCGCGCAACGGTTCTACGAACTGGTGTTACGCAGCGAGCCCGCCAACGTGGATGCGCTGCTCGGGTTGGCGTCCATCGCGCAACACCAGAATCGCGCCGAGGACGCGCAGCGCTATTTCATGACCATACTGGCGGTTGAGCCACGCAATGCGCTGGCGCAATCCGCGCTGCTGGCGCTGATCAGCCGCGCCGATCCGCAGGCGGCGGAAACGCGCTTAAAGCAATTGCTGGCGCGCGAGCCTACGCCGTCGCTGTATTTTAATCTTGGCAACGTCTACGCGGATCAGTCATTGTGGGCGCAGGCGCAGCACTCGTACTTTCAGGCGCATCATCTGGAGCCGCGCAACCCGGATTACGCCTACAACCTCGCGGTGAGCCTCGAACATCTGGGCCAGCAAAAACTCGCGCTGGAGTATTACCGCAAGGCGGTGCAACTACTGTCCGCCAGGGGCCGCGCGAATTTTGATGATGTGCGCGCGCAGGAGCGTATCACGCAACTCGCCGCGCGCTTGAAGTAACACTCATGGCTGAACAACGCAAGCGCGTACGGATGGGCGACCTGCTGGTGCAGAAGGGTTTGCTCAGCGCCGACCAACTGATCATTCTGCTGGCGGAGCAGCGCAACTCCAATATCCCGCTGGGCCGTCTGGTGGTGCGCCTCGGATTCGCCAGCGAAATCGCGGTGCGCGACGCGATGGCGCACACCGTGGGCCAGGAAACCATCGACCTCTCGCTGGTGGTTGCCGACGCCGACGCCCTGCAGATGGTGTCGCAGGATTTTGCGCGGCGCAATCAGGTGCTGCCGATCGCCTATTCCGCCGCGGACGGCACGCTCACTGTCGCCACCACCGAAACCTTCAACGTGGTGGTGATGGATCAATTGCGCGCGGCGGTCGGCGCGGATGTCGAAATCCGTACGCAGATCGCGGCGGAAGCGCAGGTTGAGGAATACATCGACCGTTTCTACGGCTATGAGTTGAGCGTCGATGGCATTCTGAAAGAGATCGAAACCGGCGAAATCGACTACGAAAGCCTGCGCATCGGCGGCGACGAGTATACGCAGCCGATGGTGCGCCTGGTCAACGCGCTGCTGGTGGATGCGGTGAAGCGCGGCGCCTCCGACATCCACTTCGAGCCGGAGTATGCCTTTTTGCGCATCCGCTTCCGCATCGACGGTGTGCTGGAAACCGTGCGCAGCCTGCACAAGACGTTTTCCTCCGGCATCACCGTGCGCGTCAAAGTGGTGAGCGGCATGAATATCGCGGAGACGCGCGCGCCGCAGGACGGACGCCTGTCGCTCAACTTAAGCGGCCGCCAGGTGGATTTCCGCGTTTCAACGCAGCCGACGATTTACGGTGAAAACATCGTGCTGCGCGTGCTCGATCGCGAAAAATCGATCATCAGTCTCAGCCAGATGGCATTGCCCGAAGACACCCTCGAAAAGCTCAATCTCCTGCTGGCGCGGCCCGAAGGCATTTTGATCGTCACCGGCCCCACCGGCAGCGGCAAGACCACCACGCTGTATTCGCTGCTGACACAGGTGAACGACGAAACCGTCAACATCATGACGCTGGAAGACCCGGTGGAGTATCCGCTGAATCTGATGCGCCAATCCTCGGTCAATGAAGCAGCGAAAATGGATTTCGCCAATGGCATACGCTCCATCATGCGCCAGGATCCGGACATCATTCTGGTGGGCGAGATGCGCGACAAGGAAACCGCCGAGATGGCGTTTCGCGCCGCGATGACCGGGCACCAGGTGTTCACCACGCTGCACACCAACTCGGCGCTGGGTGCGTTTCCGCGCTTGCTGGATCTGGGCGTGCAGCCCGGCATCATGGCAGGCAACATCATCGGCATCATTGCGCAGCGGCTGGTGCGCACCTTGTGCAAGCAGTGCAAGGAGCCGCATGCGCCCTCGGCCGAGGAGCGCCAGGTGCTGCGGATCGCTGCGGATGCGCCCACGCAAATTTACAAAGCGGTGGGCTGCAAAGCGTGTGGCGGCAAAGGCTATCGCGGCCGCACACCCATCATGGAATTGCTGGTGATGGATGGCGATCTCGACGAACTGGTGCAGCGCGGCGCCACCGCACGCGAACTCAATGTGGCGGCGAAACGCAAGGGATTTTTGACGCTGGCCGACGCCGGCATTCGCCGCGCACTCGAAGGCGTATCCACGCTGGCCGAAGTATCGCGCGAAGTGGATCTCACAGTGCGGCCGGCCTAAAGCACACGGGCACACGGGCGCAGCAGGGGTAGTGCGCAATGGCCGTAACCCATCCCAAACACACAACAGGCTCAAATTCAAAATCTCACCGCAAAGACGCAAAAACGCAAAGAAAACGCAAAGAAAACCTGTGCCTGCTTTTCTTTTGCGTGTCGTTCTTTGCGTTTTTGCGTCTTTGCGGTAGAGGGGTTGAGCGCGCCCTTGCATCCAGAATCCTCACTGCGTCCCCGTTAAATGCCCTCCTACCGTTACAAGGCGGTCGAGAAATCCGGACGCCAGGCGCTGGGCGGCATGGAAGCCGTCAACGAAGTCGATCTCGAACTGCGCTTAAAGCGCATGGGCCTGGACCTGATCACCGCCACCGAAGTCGACCGGCAAAGCGCGATCGGCAGCCAAAAAATCACGCGCCAGGATATGATCAATTTTTGCTTCGACATGGAGCAAATGAATCGTGCAGGCATCCCCATCATCGATGGACTGCGCGACCTGCGCGACACGCTGGACAACAAGCGCTTTCGCGAAGTGTTAACCGTCATGGTCGAAGACATGAACAGCGGCAAGAACCTCTCGCAGTGCATGGCGGAGCAACCCGAAACCTTCGACAAGGTATTTGTCAGCCTGGTCAAGGCCGGCGAACAGACCGGACGCGTCTCCGATGTCTACAAAAATCTCGCGGATTCGCTGAAATGGCAGGACGAACTGGTCGGGCAGACCAAGAAGCTGCTGATCTATCCGTCGATGGTGCTGGTGGTGGTGGCCGGGGTGATCGTGTTTTTGCTGACCTTTCTGGTGCCGCAGGTGACTACGCTGCTTAAAACCATGAACGTGGCGCTGCCGATTCAGACCGTGATTCTGATCGGCGCTTCAAACGCTTTGAAAAGCTGGTGGCCGCTGTTGCTTGCGGCGCCAACCATCGCCGCCGCCGGGCTGCTGCTGGCGCTGCGCCGCAGCACGCGCGCCGCCTATCTGTGGGATTACGGGAAACTGCGCATACCGGTGATCGGCCCCATCATGCAAAAAATCATCCTCGCGCGTTTCGCGAATTTTTTCGCACTCATGTATGAGTCGGGCATCACCGTGCTGGATGCGCTGAAAACCAGCGAAGAAATTGCGGGCAACCGCTACATCGCCGATGGCCTCGCGCGCGCGGGACAGCAGATTTCCGCCGGGCAGACGATGACCGACGCGTTTCGCGATCTGGGCCTGCTGCCCCCCATGGTGGTGCGCATGCTGCGCGTGGGTGAGGCCACCGGCGCGCTTGATACGGCACTGCGCAACGTCAACTATTTTTACACCCGCGATGTGCGCGATTCGGTGGACAAGGCAATGACAATGCTGGAGCCCACGCTGACCATGGGGCTGGGCGCGGTGATGGCGTTTATCATGTGGTCGGTGTTGTCGCCGGTGTATGATATTCTGGGCAAGGTGAAAATGTGACCCTGGACAAATTTGGATAGCGCAAGCGGCACAGGCTATGGCTGACAAGATTCTGCTGTGTATTTCGCCGGCACAGGCCGTCGTCGCGCTGTGGCGCGGCCGCAAAATCGTGCGCTGCGAACTTTTACCCCGCGATGAAACCGGTCTCGCGGCCTTCACTGAATTTCTGAAATCCGCCGGACAGGCACTGGCCTATGTCGCCGCCGATACGGGTGAAGAAGATTATCGCTTCGACACCCTGCCGCACGCCACCGGCAGCGATCGCACGGCGCTGCTCGAGCGCAAGATCCGGCAATATTATCGCGGCACACGCTTCGTATCGGCGCTGTCGCGCGGACGCGCCGGCGACAAGCGGCAGGACGACCGTTTCCTGTTCTCGGCGCTGATCAATCCGGGTCTGATTGATCCGTGGCTCGCGCTGATCGCGCAACACGGCGCACCGGTCGCGGGGGTGTATCTGTCATCGATGCTCACCGCGGCGCTGGTGGCCAAACTCGATATCAATCTGCCGCGCGTGCTGGTTGCCGCACCCCACAGTTCGGGATTGCGGTTGACGTTTTACAAGGACGGCGAGTTCTGCTCCAGCCGCCTGACGCGCGCCATCCCCCGCGATGCCAACGACGCAGCGAAGATGCTGGTCACCGAGCTGTCGAACACGCGCCTGTACCTGTCGACGCTGAATCTCGACACCAGCGACGAACCGCTGCCGGTGGTGTTTCTCGATCGCGATGACACGCTGGCTGCCGTGGTTGAACATATTTCGGCGGATGGTCACGGCCTTGACTGCACGCGCGTCGACCGCGCGACGTTGATCCGCCAATTGCCGATCAGCGCGCCCCACCTCGATCTCGCGCTGGAAACAATTTACCTGTGCCTGATGGCGGAAAAACCGCCCGCCACCAATCTCGCGCCGGCATCCATTACCGCCGGCCACCGTCTGCTCCAGCGCAAAAACGCGCTGTATGCCGCGAGCGCCGCAGTGGCGCTGGTGGGCATCGTGTGGACCGGATACAACGTGTGGAACCTGAGCGCCGTAGCCATCGAAACCGCGGATGCCACGCGCCGCACCGCCGCCATGCAGTTGCAGTACAAGGAAATCACCCGCACCTTTCCCGCCGCACCTACGACTTCCGAGAATCTGCTCAAAGCCGTCGGCATTTATCAGCAGGTGCTGAAATCCGCGCGCTCGCCGCTGCCGTTTATGCAAATCGTTTCGCGTGCGATCGCGGGCAGCCCCGAAATATACATTCAGGAAATCCAGTGGGCGCACGGCACTGATCTGCCTGACACCGGCGCTGCAACAGGGGCACGCGGCGCCAGAGCTGCCGCTGCTGCCGACCCCGCCACCGCTGCGGCTGGCCAGGGCCTGCGCCAGAGCGGCGGCGTGACCGGCGAAGTGCGGCCGTTTCAGGGGGATTTTCGCGCAGCCATTGCGTCGATCAACCGCGTGGCGGAACGTCTCGCGCGCGACCCCGCGGTGGTCGATGTCAAAGTGCTCAAGCTGCCGCTCAACGTCAATCCGGATCTCGCACTTTCAGGCAATACGCGCGACGCAGCGGATCAGGCCGGCGTGGCTGAATTCAGGATCGTGGTGTTCCTGAAGCCCAACGTATGAAACGCTTATCCAACTCGCTGATCCTGCCCTTGCTGGTGCTGCTGGCGGCGATCGTCGCGACTGCGGTGGCGGTCAAATTCAGCGACGATCAGGCGCGCGCAGCGCAACGCAAGCTCACCGCACAACAAACGCAATTGCGCGAAGCGCAAAGCCGCGTGCAAAAATCAGGCGCCGAGAAAGAATTGATTGTGCGTTACCTCCCCGATTACCAGAAACTCAGCGCGTTGGGGTTTGTCGGCGAGGAACAACGCATCAACTGGCTCGACGCCTTGCGCAATGCCAACCAGATCAGCGCATTATTCGGCGTCAAGTATGATATCGCCGTGCGCCAGCCCTACATCCACGCCGCCCTGCTCGCGCCCGGCCAGATGAACGTGATGCAATCGGTGATGAAACTGCGTGTGCCGCTGCTGCATGAAGAAGACCTGCCGCGGTTTCTTGACGTTCTTACTGAACAAAAAGTCGGCGTGTTTCTGGTCGATCAATGTACCTTGCGCCGCGCCACCGGCACCCAGAGCACGCGCTTTCAACCCAATATGAGCGCCGAGTGCCAACTGGCGTGGATCACGGCGCAGCCCGCAGCGGCCCCCGCGACGCCGCCGGAGGCGGTGCGATGATGCTGCGTAAGTATTTAATTTTGTGGTTATTTTTTATCACCGGCCCGGCGTGGGCAGCCGATGGCCTGGGCCGCTTGTTTCTCACCCCCGAACAGCGCGCGCAGCTCGAAACCGTGCGCGCGCAACGCGACCGGCGCCTGCCCGTCATCGTCGAAACGGAAGTGGCGCCTGCGCTTGCGCCGGCAGCGCCCACCGGCCCGGACGTCGTCACCTACAGCGGCATGGTTCGCCGCAGCGACGGCAAATCAACCGTGTGGATCAATGGCAAACCGCTCACCGAACGCAGCAAGGGCGATGGTGAAATCGACATCCTCGGCGTACGGCGCGACGGCGAGGTAGCGGTGGCGATTCCGCAGGCCGAGCGTAAAGCGTCACTTAGAGTCGGGCAGAGCCTTGAAGTGACTTCGGGGACTATTGAGGAGTCTTACGCGCGGCGCGCGACATTGCTGCGATCACCGGCAGCGGCCCCGGCTGCCCCAACCGCCCCGGCTGCACCACCGAAGGAGAAAGCGCCCACGGCGGCGGCGCCGACGGCAGCGCAGGCAGACGCCAAGGCCGTAGAACTGCTGCTACCAAGCGGCGGCAAGCAGACTAATCCCGAAAGCGGCGGCGCGCCCGCAGTGCGCGCACCCGGAAAATAATGTGCGCACACCGGCAACGGCACCCCCGCAGCCAGCCCCGGCTGCGGTTGCAGAAGGGACAGGTGATCCTGCTCTCGATTGTGTTGCTGGCTATGGCCGGCTCCATCGCGCTGGTCAGCTTCATCAAACCGCGTAATCCCGCACTGGACAACAACGCGCAAACCGCGCAGGCGCTGGCACAGGCAAAGCAGGCGTTGATTGCCTATGCCGGAGCGCGTTATAACGAGCGTCCGGGAGAACTACCGTGTCCGGATACGGACAACAACGGCAGCGCTGCGAACCGGTGCGACACGGCAGCATCCCAGATTGGCCGGCTACCCTGGTCCACGCTGGGTTTGTCCGACTTGCGAGACGGCGCCGGCGAGCGCTTGTGGTACGCGGTGTCCAGCAACTTCAAAAATAATACTGCGGTAACACCCCTCAACAGCAATACCCCGGGGCAGCTCAGCGTTACCGGTATCGCCCCGGCCAGCAATGTGATCGCCATTGTTTTTGCCGCGGGTGCGGCCGTCGCGGGACAGACACGCACCACCGCGAACGTGAATAATGTTGCGCATTACCTGGAAGGTGAAAATGCCAATGGCGACACCACCTTTGCCACCGCCCAGAGCAGCGGCACATTCAATGATCGATTGCTGGCCATCACCGCGGCCATGTTTTTTCCGCAAGTGGAGATGCGCGTTGCGCGCGAAGCGCGTGTGTTTCTGAATGAGTACTACCGCAGCCGGGACTATTTTCCGATCGCCAACGCCTATGGCGGTAGCGCTTGCACAGCCGCCGCGCAGGGGCGCATAGCGGAAGATCCGTCGGATTGCGGAGGCGGGCAGCATAATTGGGGCGGCGCCGGCGTTCCGAACTGGTTTTGGACAGACAAATGGCATGAGGTATTGTTCTACGCCGTGGCGCCTGCCTGTGCGGACCCCAGCGCGACACTGTGCACGGGCGGCGGTGGATACCTGAGCGTAAACGGCGCGGGCAACGTTCGCGCGCTGGTCATCGCACCGGGCCCCGTATTCCCGGGACAGCTGCGCTCCCTCAGCGCAGGCATAGACAACTATCTGGAGCCGCCCAATACCACTGCCTTCCCGGCTTTTACGCATGCCACCGGGTCGGCCACCATCAACGACCGTGTCATTATCGTCGCGCCATGAGCGGAAAACATCACCACGCAGGATTCACCCTGATCGAGATGGCGGTGGCGATGTTTGTCCTCGCCTTGCTGCTGGGCAGTATCCTGGTGCCATTAACCACACAAGTGGAAACGCGGCAGATCGCCGACACCCAAAAAACGATGGATGAAATCCGCGATGCGCTGTTCGGTTTCGCGGCGACCAACGGCTATCTGCCGTGCGCCGACCGGCAAACCGGAAGCGGAGCAAATGACGGCACCGAGGACTTCGACGCTGCAACCGGGCTGTGCAGTTTAATCTCGGGCAGCGGCTCGAATAAATCGTCCGCCGGCAACGTGCCCTGGGTCACGCTGGGTTTGGGAAATCAGGATGCGTGGGGCAACCGCTTCCGCTATACCGTACTCGAGCTCTATGCGCGACGCGCACCGGCGGCGTCCTTTAGCCTGGGAACCAGCGGCGGATTGCGGGTATGCACCTCATCCTCATGCGCGACCACGCTAACCACAACCGCAGCCGCGGTGATTATCTCCCATGGCAAGAACGGCTACAGCGCATACAACGCCAACACCAACACGCTAAACACTGCGGCAACCTCGGCCGACGAACTGGGAAATGCGAATAATGATCGTGATGCAATGACCCGAACCCAATCGAATATCGCGAGCGCCGAGTTTGACGACATTGTCATCTGGATCTCCAAGCCGATCCTGAACAGCCGTATGATCGCAGGCGGAAGACTACCCTAACCCATTGTTTTTATTAAATTAATTATATCCGTAAACACTTCGGCCATGTCACTGCGCTCGAGCATGCGCTGCTTCACCGTCAGCGGAAACGACAGCATCTCGGCCAACCGGTAGGCCACCCATGCGCCTTCGTCCAGCGCCAGCGGCTGCGGGAAGTTTTCCGCCCCCACCCGCGCTACCACGCTTTTGAGCAGCGCCACGCATTGCGCGTCGGGAGTACACGGCGCCGCCGGCGGCAGCATCTCCACCACGCCCGAGATCAAGCCATTGCCCGCCACCGAGGTCTCAATGATGCGAAAGCGTTCGCCGCCGCGCGTGAGCAGATGAAACATGCCGCTGTGCGGCATCTCCCAATGCTCGATGGCGGCAAGGCAGCCCA
Source organism: Bordetella parapertussis (assembly GCA_945861275.1). Classification (GTDB taxonomy): domain Bacteria; phylum Pseudomonadota; class Gammaproteobacteria; order Burkholderiales; family SG8-41; genus UBA5216. The sequence goes on along the minus strand of CAMATZ010000035.1, from coordinate 17,885 downwards.
CACTGGCCGGCGCCGCGGGCGCACCCACTTCGTGGCCCTCACGAATCAGGCACACGCCAAACGGCTGGTTGTCGCGCAGGCAGGCCTTGGTCATTTCAAGGTAGCGCTGCTCGAATATTTTGAGCGGCAGCACCCCGCCGGGAAACAGCACCGTGCCCATCGGAAATAGAAATATGTTGGTGTGCGAATTTTTCGTCATGACGCGCGTTGTGGCAGCCCGCGATGGCGCGTGAGCACGTGTGTGGCGTCGCGAAACGCCTGCGCCAGCGCCTCGACAAAATACACCGAGCGGTGACGCCCGCCGGTGCAGCCGATAGCGACGGTAAGATAGCTGCGGTTGTCACGCAGGTAAGACGGCAGCCAGGTCTCGACAAATTTGCGAATATCTTCAAGCATGCGCTGCGCTTCGGGAATATCGCGCATGAACGCGATCACCTCAGCGTCCATCCCGTCCAGCGCACGCAACAGCGGATCGTAGTACGGATTGGGCAGGCTGCGCACATCGAACACCAGGTCCGCGTCAAGCGGTATGCCATACCTGAAACCGAACGACTCAAACAGCAGTATCAATCCGTCGCGCGGCACGGCGACAAAGTCTTTCACCCACGTGCGCAGCGCCTTGGGCGACAGCTCGCTGGTATCGATATGATCGGCCAGCGCCGCGGCGTCGGCCAGCAGCGCGCGGTCGTGGGCTATACATTCGGTCAGGGTCAAGCGGCCATCGAACAGCGGATGGCGTCTGCGCGTTTCGGAAAAGCGCTTGATCAGCGTATCGTCTTTGGCGTCGAGATAGAGTATTTTGAACTTCACGCCGCGCTCGCGCAGGCTTTCCACGTGCGCCGCAAAGTTGGCCATGTCACTGCCCGAACGCGCATCCATGGTGATTGCGGCGCGCGTATGTCCGGCGCTCACCAGCGCATCCACCAGCCCGTTAAACAACTGGCCGGGGAAATTATCGACGCAGTAATAGCCGGCGTCCTCCAGTACCGCCAGCGCCACGCTCTTGCCGGATCCCGACAGTCCGGTGATCAGCACCAGGTCGAGTGCGCAGGCTTCACAGCCGGTCGTCTTCGTCATCCACGACCTCCATCTGTTGCGCCTGGCGCTCGATGAACTCGCGGGTGCTGTCCATGCCGCGCAACTGCAGCACGTAATTGCGCACCGCGGCCTCGGTCAGCACCGCGAGGTTGCGGCCCGCCGCCACCGGAATCGACACTTTGCGTATATGCACGCCCATGATGTTTTCGGCGCCGGGTTTCAGCGGCAACCGCTCGGCGGGCGCTTCGCCGGCGCCGGGACGCTCCAGATGCACGATGAGCTTTAACGCCTTGCGCGGACGCAGCGCCGATTCGCCGAATATGGTGCGGATATTGAGCACGCCGAGGCCGCGCACTTCGAGAAAATCCTTCAACAACGGCGGACAGCGGCCATCGATGTTTTCCGGGCCCACGCGATACAGCTCGACCACATCATCGGCGATCAGACCGCTGCCGCGCGAAATCAGTTCCAGCGCCAGCTCGCTTTTGCCCGCGCCCGATACGCCGGTGATCAATACCCCCATGCCCAGCACATCCAGCATCACGCCGTGCACCGTGATGCATGCGGCCAGCGCGCGCGCAAGATACGGCCGCAGCATCCACATCAGTTCGACGCTGGGCATCGGCGAGGTCATGAGCGGTGTGGCGGTATCCGTCGCGGCGTCCATCAGGGCCTGCGGCACAGGCAACGCGCCGGTGACGATAAAACACGCCAGATCACGTGTGGCCACCTGCCGCAGCGTGGCCGCGCAGGCTGCGCTATCCGCGTGGTGCATGCTCTCGATGTACTGAATTTCGGATACCCCCAGCACCTGTATCAGATTGGGGTGTATGAAATTCAAATGACCGATCAGGCCTTTGGATGAATCCTTGGTCAGTTCGTCGTCGAGCTTGCGCGCGCCGCCGTTCGCACCCGCGCACCACGCGAGCTGGAGGCGGAGGTGATTGTCCTCGAACAGCTTAGCGATGCTGATCTGGGGCATGGGAACGCCAGTTGGTTATCAGGGCATGCAGCGCGGATACCGTCGCCGCGGCAAGCAGTTCGCCGCGAAACGCCTTGTCACTGAACATTTCGGCGAGCACCGACAAAATTTGCAGGTGCGCATCGGTGGCGCGGTCGGGCACCATCAACAAAAATATCAGGTTAACCCCCACACCGTCCGGCGCGTCAAATGGAATCGGCGCTTTCATCCGCACCAGCGCGCCGACCGCGTTTTTCAGACCCTTGACGCGGCCATGCGGGATCGCCACCCCCTGCCCGAGGCCGGTAGAGCCCAGCTTCTCGCGCGCGAACAAGCTGTCGAACACCTGCGCGCGCGCGATGCTGTGATTGTTTTCAAACAGCAGGCCGGCCTGTTCAAAAACACGCTTTTTGCTCGACAGGTCCATATCGATCAGCACATTGGACAGCGGCAGTATTTGTGCAACGGGATTCATGGTACCAGGCCTGAAAGTCGTTGTCGCAGCGCTTATTGCGGCGGCCGTTGTGTCAGGTCTTCCTCCAACGCCTGCTGCTTCATGGGCAGCTCGCCGTGACGGTGCTCCAGATTTTTCTCCTTGTGTTTGATGATGGCGCGGTCGAGCTTGTCGATCAGGGCGTCGATCGCCACGTACATGTCTTTCTCCGTGCTTTCGCAGAAAATATCACGTCCCCGCACATGCACCGTCACCTCGATCTTGTGCTGCAGCTTGGCCACCGACATAATCACACTGACGTCGATCACGTGGTCGAAATGCTTGGTGACACGCTCCATTTTGGCGCTGACGTAATCGCGGATCGCAGAGGTAACCTGAACGTGGTGACCAGTGATATGTAAATTCATGATGCGACCTCCTTCATAGGGTTTTTCTGAGATTGCCCGGTAAAATCCGCAGTGACTCACGGTACTTGGCTACCGTGCGGCGGGCCACCACGATGCCTTGCTGCCCAAGAAGATTTGACAGCCGCGCGTCGCTCAGGGGCTTGTGCGAATTTTCGCTGCCCACCAGTTGCTTGATCAACGCGCGGATGGCGGTGCTCGACGCCACTCCGCCGGCGTCGGTGCTGACATGGCTGCCGAAGAAATACTTCAATTCATAAATGCCGCGCGGCGTGCGCATGAATTTGTTGGTGGTGACGCGCGACACCGTGGATTCATGCAGCGCCAGCACCTCGGCGATTTCACGCAACACCAGCGGGCGCATGGCGATGGCGCCGTGCTCCAGAAAGTTGCGCTGGCGGTCAACGATGGCCTGCGACACGCGCAATATCGTGTCAAAGCGCTGCTGCACGTTTTTGATCAGCCATTTGGCCTCCTGCAACTGGCCGCTCAGGGAATGCGAACCGTTGCGCCCGCGCGACAGTATGTCGGCGTAGAGGCGGTTCAGGCGCAATTTCGGCATCGCCTCGGCGTTCAGTGCAACCACCCATAAGCCCTTTTTTTTGTCTACCATGACATCGGGAATCACGTAACGAATATCAGCCTGCGCATAGTCGCGCCCCGGCTTCGGCTGCAGACTGGTGATGAGTTTTTGCACCGCGCGCAGCGCATTGTCATCGCAGTGCAGCGCGCGCTTCAGGCGCGCGTAGTCCTTGCCCGCCAGCGCATCGAGGTGTTGCGTGACCACCACCGTCGCCTGCGCGCAATACGCGGTGCATGCGGGCAGCGCCGCGAGCTGCAGCGCGAGGCACTCGCCGAGCGAGCGCGCGCCGATGCCGGCCGGCTCCAGCTGCTGTATATGCCGCAACGCAGTCGCCAGTTCCACCGCATCCACCGCCAACTCTTCGGGCAGCATGGCCTGCACTTCGTCCAGACTCTGCGTGAGGTAGCCCGCTTCATCCAGCGTGTCGATCAACAGTGCGGTGAGTATGCGATCGCGCTGCGGCAGGTTGAGCAGCGCGAGTTGCGACAGCAAATGCTCGCGCAGCGTGGGCATATCACTCGCCACTTGCGGATAATCGCGGTCCTCGCCGTCACCATCGCGGTCGTCGCGCTCGCCCGACGCGCCGTAATTGAGCTCTGCCAGGATGTCGGTTCTCGGCTCTGCTTCCTCGCGCGTGGCGCCGCCGTCGCCGGCAGCAGCAGCATCATGCGCTTCATCATTCGGCGCAGCACTTGCGGATTCATGCGGCGCGCCCTCCGGCGCACGCGCGCTTCCCGGCGCGGCCTCGGCAATATTCTCATCGCGTTCCAGCAAGGGATTGTCGCGCAGGTAACGTTCGATCTCCTGATCGAGTTCCTGCGTCGAAAGCTGCAGCAGCCGGATCGCCTGCTGCAACTGCGGTGTGAGCGTGAGGTGTTGTGAAAGCCGAAGTTGTAACGAGTGCTTCATGGTGGGTGTCGTTAGCTGTCCGGAAGCCGGCGCTATTGTGCGTAGAGAACGCACGCGCGGGCAGTACGGCTAGAGGCGGAAGTTTTCTCCCAGGTAGATCCTTCTGACGTTTTCATTATAGACGATTTCGGTGGGCGTCCCGTACGCCAGCACGGTGCCTTCATTGATAATGTAAGCGCGGTCGCAGATACCCAGCGTTTCACGCACGTTGTGATCCGTAATCACCACGCCGATGCCGCGCTCTTTCAGAAAGCCGATGATTTTCTGGATCTCGATCACCGCAATCGGATCCACCCCGGCAAACGGCTCATCCAGCAAAATAAAGCGCGGCGAGGTCGCCAGCGCACGCGCGATTTCCACGCGCCGCCGCTCGCCGCCCGACAGACTGATCGCGGCATTGTCGCGCAAGTGCGTGATGTGCAGGTCGCGCAGCAGGTCATCGAGCCGGTTGGTGATATCCACCTCGCGCCGGTTTTGCAATTCGAGTATGGCGCGTATGTTATCGGCCACCGACATGCGGCGAAAGATCGATGCCTCCTGCGGCAAATACGACACCCCCAGCTGCGCGCGGCGGTGGATCGGCATGTGCGTGAGGCGCTGCCCGTCGAGATACAGTTCGCCGCCGTCCATCGGCGTGAGGCCCACCATCATGTAAAAGCAGGTGGTCTTGCCGGCGCCGTTGGGGCCCAGCAGCCCGATCACTTCGCCGCTATGGACTTCCAGCGATACATCGTGAACAACAGTGCGCGCGCGGTAGCGCTTGCGCAGCCGCTCGGCTTTCAACGCGCTGCGCGGTGCGGCGGCAGTGCTGGTGGCGGCGCAGGCATCCGTCTGATCAGGCATGACGCGGGCGGATTAGCGGGGCGCCGCCGGCTGATCACGCGGCGCCGCGATGTCGTCCGCGGAGCGCAAGGGCAGCGGCCGCTGAGCGGTTGCCGGCAGCGGAGATTTCGTTTTGGGTTGCAGCACGGTGCGCACCCGTCCGTCGGGATTGTTGCTGCTGGCCGCCTTGGCGCCGCCGCCGATCACCTGAAAGAACTCGGTGTTGGCGTCGTACGAAATATAGTCACCGGAAACATCATCGTCGCCGCGTTTCAAAGCCGCGCGCGTGAATAGCTGCAACTTGTCGGCGCGGCTGTCGTACTCCACGCGCTCAGCCCAGCCCTCGATGAATTCATTGACGCCCTCGCGTTTTTGGCGAAAGTAGGCGCGCTTGCCCCACACCGTGCCGTGTTTGAAACCTACCTTGTCCTGACGCACTTCCATGCGGTCGCCGCGGATTATCATGGTGCCTTGCGTCAACACCACATTGCCTTCGAATACCGACAACTGCTTCACGTCATCCACGGTGACGCGTTCGGACTCCACATTGATCGCCTTGGCGCGGTCCGCCTTTTCAGCGGACGCGGCCACCGGCAGCAAGGCCAGCAGCAGCAACAGCGGCACTATCCATGGCAGCAGTTTCACCGGCGCCCGTTTCACCGGCACGCTAGGGGCGCGCAGCGGATTTTGCATCATGGTAAACACCTTTGACTCCACCCGTCAGTTTTAACACACGCGTTTCCGTGTTCAATTCCATGGCCGACGCCGACAGGGTCATGCGCGGTTCGCGGAGGGTCACCGCGTGATCGGTTTTCGCGATATGGTCATCCGGCATCACATGCAGATACTCCGTGGTTACCGTGAGGGTGTTGTTGCCATCTGACGGCGCGCGGGTCACCCGCACCTCGCCGCGAAAATACAGATTGCCGCCATTGCTCGATACCAGTGCATGTTTCGAGGTTATGCCCAATGGCGCGCCCTGTCCATGCGTAATAAAACGCGGCTGTTCGAGCTCGCTGCTGTCGTCGTCGGGAAAATGCACCAACTTCACCGCGTACAGTGTATCGCGTATGCGCCCGTTTAAATCCATGCGCGTCGCCAGCAGTTTATCGGCGGTGTAGTCGGCTTCGTGCACCAGCGGTTTTTGCTGTGGCGTAAACGGGCTTTGCACCGCGCGATCGAGCCAGTAGGTGAGCGCCGCCAGCAGCACCAGCAACACCAGCGGAAACAAGTTTGAAAGCCGCTCGCCCATCGCGGGTTGCTAGACCAGATAGCGCGCCAGCGCCGCATCCAGCGTGCCTTGCGCATGCAACACATATTCGCAAAACTCGCGCACCGCACCGTGTCCGCCGCCGGCGCGCGTTACGTAATGCGCGTGTTGCCGCACCAGCGCCGGCGCCTCGGGCACCGACGCCGCGAAGCCGCAGCGCCGCAGCAGCGGCAAATCAATCACATCGTCGCCCATGTAGCCGGCCTCGTCGAGACTCAGCCCCAGCCGTTGCAGCAGCGCGTTCATCGCATCCAGCTTGTCTTCAACGCCCTGATACAAATGCTCGATACCCAGATTGCGCGCGCGATTCGCCACCAGCTTCGAACTGCGGCTGGTGATGATGGCGATGGTCACCCCCGATTCCTGCAACATTTTCAGGCCCTGACCATCCTGCACATTAAACGCCTTGAATTCCTCGCCCGCGTCGGTGTAATACAAGGCGCCGTCGGTGAGCACGCCATCGACATCGAAGGCGGCCAAGCGCACCTGTTTCGCACGAAATATAATGTCCATATAAATCAAATACTTACACAACTTTTGCACGGAACAAATCGTGCATATTCAAGGCGCCCGCCAGCACCTCCTGGGTATCGACCACCAGCAACTGATTCACCTTGTTGCGTTCCATGATCTCCACCGCTTCGGCCGCCAACTGGTCGGCGCGCAAGGTGCGCGGCTTGCGCGTCATCACCTGCGCAATCGGCGTCACCCGCAAATCCACGCCTTTTTCGAGGGCGCGGCGCAGATCGCCGTCGGTGAAAATCGCAATCACCTCGCGGCGTGCGTTGACTACCGCCGTCATGCCCATCATGCCGCGCGTCATTTCGCGCATCGCGTCCATCGCCGTCACCGTTTCCACAACTGCCGGAATCGCATCGCCGGTGCGCATCACATCCCGCACCAGCGTCAGCAAGCGCCGCCCCAGCGCGCCACCGGGATGCGACAGCGCGAATTCATCACGCGTAAAGCCGCGCGCACGCATCAGCGCCACCGCCAGCGCGTCACCCAGCGCGAGCGCCGCGGTGGTGCTCGCGGTGGGCGCGAGATTCAGCGGACACGCCTCCATTTCGACACCCGCGTATAGATGTACATGCGCCTGCGCCGCCAGCGACGATGCTGCGTTACCGGTGATCGCGATCAGCACCGCGCCCTGACGCTTTAACACCGGCACCAGCGCCATGATTTCGCTGCTCTCGCCGGAATGGGACAACGCCAGAAACACGTCGTTGCGCGTGACCATGCCGAGGTCACCGTGACTGGCCTCGGCCGCATGCACAAAAAACGCCGGCGTGCCGGTACTCGCCAGAGTGGACGCAATCTTGCGCGCGATATGCCCGGTTTTGCCCAAACCGCTGACCACCACGCGCCCGGTGCAGGCAAGGATTTTTTCCACCGCCGCGGCAAACCCTGCGTCGAGACGGGTGCTGACATGATGCAACGCGCGCGCCTCGATTTCGAGCACCTGCCGCGCCACCGCCAGCGTATCGCTCGCGCTGTGTTGTGCCGCCGTACCGTCAGGGGCAAGTGGGGCTGAATTCATGGGAAAAGTATAGCAGAGTCCTTGCGCGCTCCGTGCCAGTGCCAACTTGCAATTGCGCAACATAAGGCACAGGGTAACTTTGTTCTATGAAATTTATGATGGAAATCAATGACGGTAGGGTGGGCACGCTTTTGTGCCCACGCGGATACCAAACCGCGTGGGCAGACGATAAACCTGTCTGCCCACCCTACGCTATTCTCTGAGAGCAAATTTACCCTGCATAAGGCATCTCTGTAACGACAAAGACGTTACACAATGCTGTGGTGAGTAAACAAGCCCGGATGAGGAGCGAATGATGAAAGCGGCAACCCAGACCAAGCCCGCGCGCAACACACTGAATCTCTGTATTCCGGCGACAACGCGTAATTTGATCGACCGCGCAGCAAACTCGACTGGCAAAACGCGCACAGATTTCATCCTGGAAGCGGCCCGGCGGGCGGCGGAGGATACCTTGCTTGACCGCGCATTAGTTTCGGTGAGTCCCGAAGCGTATGCGGAATTTCTGAAACGCCTGGATGCGCCGGCAGAAGCCAATGATCGGCTTAGGAAGACACTGCAAACGCCGCCGCCATGGGCGAGGATGTGACGCTTTCGTCAGCAGAGCCACTGTCGGAGCATCACCAGCTTGCCGCCTCTGCGGCTGGGCCTGACGGTATCGCCGCTGGACCCCATGATTCTAATGACGACCATAGCCGATCTGCGCGCTGCCCTCGAAGCCTAGTCTATGCACACAACTTTGAGTGCGAGAGCATGTAGCCCGGAAGAAGGCCATGGCTTTTCATGGCCGTATTCCGGGGAAGTGTGGGTGGATCAACTCGCGTGCTGTCGATGCGCCGTGCTTCTTCCCCGGAATACGTCCTGCGGACTTCTTCCGGGCTACGCAGATGTGTGCATAGATTAGCCTCGAAGCGTAGGGATAGTGAGCGTGAAACTTATCGCCAGTCTGAGCGTGCATGATGGGTTACGGCCATTGGCCAGTACCCGTCCTACTTATAACAGCGTTGCACCAGCGCAATTTGGCGCAACACTACCTTGTACCAACCACGCCGTCCTCGCTGCGTTCAAGCATCTGGCAACGGCAGGCGCGGTACCCGCCGAAACGAAGTGTAGGGGTTTTGGGCGGCGCTGGCAGCGGTGTACGGTCGGGCGGCATAAGTGTATCCCGCCTAGCAACAACCCGATGATGACCAGCACTATCGCAATTTCAATCAGCGTAAAACCGCGCCGTTTGTTCACGGTGAAATCTCACCTTGAGCTGTTCCGGCATTCCAGTATCCTAGAAACCCATTAGTTCGTAACCTTGCCCCGCAATCAGCGGCACGCCAATCCTCTCGACCGCCTTGCGGGGCAATAACGTGACATCCGCTCCGCTGTCGACGAGCAGCAACACGTCAGATATCGTCGCCCCGCTTAGCGGGTTGCGGAGGGTTGCCTGTGCGACTGGTGCTGGTGGACTAAAGTGCGACGCGTCATAGGTGGGCATCGTCGGCCACCTGGATGACCTGCTTGGCAAAGTCGGCAGCTTGCACGGGATGCACCAAACGTGGACTGGGGACGTGCGCTCGCGGCACAGCCTCGAAATCAGGGATGACGACGTAGACCTCTGAGTCTTCCGGCAACGCGACGTTGCCCCGGAGCCGGATCTGGCCGTTCTTTACGACGCCCTCGAACGTTGCAATGGTCATCTTGCGCCTCCTATACCTCTTCCAAAACGCTGCGAGAGCGACATCACGCCCAGCGTCTCTCGTTCCGGCGCTCATTTTACCGGCACTCGTAGCCAGACACCTAACAGCGTCCGCGTTCAGCCGCGCCTGCTCGCAGGCGTCGGCTGCAACGAGTGTTAACGGATTTAGAACGACCCTGCGGGTCGTGTCAATCCTTAAGGGTTAGCCCTAACCGGCCAAAAACCAAAAAGCCCGCGCAAGCGGGCTTTTTTGATCTAAAAACAACTGCCTAGAATAAGGTAGCGCCCGCGCAATTCGGCTCAATGGCGCCTGTGAGTAACCACGCTGTTTCGCCTGTGCCCAAGCATTTAGTAACATCAGGCGCCGCACCCGACCCGACCCCGACTGTGAAGCGGAACGTTCCCGTATGCGGAGCGCCGTCGTCAACTTTTCGGTCAATTTCAGCCAGCAGGTCGGCAGGTACCTGCTGACCGGTCTTCAGATTGTGGCGGGCGGCAGTGCCTGCTCCTTGATAGATAGCGTCGAAGCGCATTACCATAAACGCAGTGTAGGGGTTGGTGGCGGCGCTGGCAGCGGTGTACGCCGTGCCAAACGTGTACGAGCCGGTGATGAAGCCTGCCTTGCTCAAATGGTCCCAAACTGCGATGTCTTCCGTGGCCGGAGCAGTACCTTCAATCTGACCATTGCCGTTGCCATTTGCGCCGGTGGCGACGCCGGCGATGTTGGTAGAGGCTGCGGCATAGTCCCCCGGCAGCGAACGAAACCGGTCGACAAAGCCGAAGTAAGCCGCCTTGGTGCCATCCTGCTGCGCGATCAGGTTGCGCACACGCGCGCTGGTAATCAGTTCCTGTCCTTTCAAAACCCCGCCCAGCAAAAGCCCAATGATGACCAGCACGATCGCAATCTCAATCAGCGTAAAACCGCGTTGTTTGTTCATGATGAAATCTCTCCTTTAGGTGTTCCGGTATTCCAGAGTTAGTCCCAGTTCTAGCGCAAACTCCATGCCTGAATGCTTGACCGCTACTGCATCGCGTGACACGACATCACAAACATATGCAGAAAAACGCTTAACTGACTGTTTTTATTATATTATATATTTTCAGCATACGGCAACTAAAATCCTTTAAAGCGTTTTGGTGTTGGCATATGTCCCGAACCCAGCCACTCCGGCTAACGGGGTTTCGGCGAAGCTGTCGATTTTTCGACGCTTTTTAGTCTTTCCAGCTGCTCGCTCAGAAAATGCAGTTCCTTGGGGTCGCTCACCTCATTGTTGGTTAACAGGCCGCCGAGGAGCACCGCCGCGCGCTCGGCTTCGCCCATATCTTCAAGCAGAAAAATCCGCATCTGCCGCGCCCAGCCGGACGCCTTGCCCGCGTGCTGCGCGATATCCTCGGCGTAGCGCAACGCCAGCGGCAGATCTTTCATGCGGTGGCGCGCCATGATGGCGCAGTGCGCCAGCCAGCGCCAGCGCACATTCGCCCGTTCGATGAACGCGCGATGCACGAATTCGCACATGCTGCGCTGGCGCGCCGCATCGTCAATCTGCCCGTACAGTTGCGAGGCCATCATCAGCGGATATTGCGCCGCAGGGTCCAGCGTCAACGCGGTTTTGAGCCACGCGGTCACGCGCGCGTAGTCGAGCGCGGCAAACGGAATGCTCACCCCGGGCTGGTTGTCGAACGCCTGTAGATACAGCGCGAGCAGTTGCGACAACACCTGCGGCTCGCCCAGGCTCAACACCCGCAATGCCACCAGCGGCAACGGCGGCTCGAGCGCCGAGGCTGTCGCCTGCGGGCGCGCTTCAAAAAAGCGCAGCGTGCCGTGCAGCAACAACGCCAGCACAAACACCGCCAGCACCCAGCGCGGCACGGTGCTGAAACGGCGTTCCGGTTCGAACAGGCCGATGTGCATCAGAAATTCCGCCGCTGAAAATCCACCATCGCCGCCCCTGCCAGCAGCGCCACATACAACAGTGCCTGCAGTACTAACATGCCAAACACTGACCACGGCGCCGGCGCGTCGATCAGCCAGGTGGTTTGCGGCCAGCGATCCAGTGCCGGCATTACCAGCGCCAGCGCATCCACCAGCCAGCGGCCCACCTCATGCGACAGCGTGCCGCTGCCGGTCACGGGGTGAGCGCTGATTAACTGTATCGCGGTAAGGCTGCGCGCGAGCAGATAGAATGCCAGTACCAGCGCCGCAGCCGGTATGAACTGGCCGAAGGCGATCACGCTAAACAGCGAAAACGCCGCCACCACGGATAACTCCAGCACCAGCGCCGCGACCCATTGCAACACCGCCGGCAGCGGCGCCATCAGCAACAGCGGCAGGCCGGTGGCCAGCGCGATCAGCGCCGCCAGTGCCAGAAATCCGCCGAGTTTGCCCAAGATATAATGCGGGCGCGGCAGGTCGAGCGCAAGCAAAGTGTCGATGCCTTTGTCGTTGAATTCGCGGGTGATGCTGCCCAGTACGTGCGCACTCACGATAAACACCGCGGCAAAACGCGCAGCGGCCGCATACATAGTCAGGCGCAGACGCGCGCTTTCGATCACCGCCAGTTCGGACACAAACAGCGCCAGCGCCAGCATCACTATCAGCGCGCTGACCAGCAGCAACGGCAGCCGTGTGCGCCGCGCTTCCAGCAAGGTGTAAGCCGCGAGAGTCAGTATCTGCTGCATGGCAGGCGTAGTATATAGTGCCCTTGTTCTCTGCGTCTCTGCGGTACCCAGGGTAAATTTGTTTTATGAAATTTATGATGAAAATCAATGACGGTAGGGTGGGCACGCTTTTGTGCCCACGCGGATACCAAACCGCGTGGGCAGACGATAAACCTGTCTGCCCACCCTACGCTATTCGCTGAGAACAAATTTACCCTGCTGTGGTGCCGCTGAATAGTTTCCTGAGGATTTCGAAAACCCACTACATGTCAGACCTCTCCGTCCCCCAGGCACACCGCCTCTTCGCGCGCCACGCACACCGCTGGCTGGGACTGATGCTGCTGGCGCTGCACGCCGCAACCGCCTGGGACATTAGCGCTGCGTGGGCGGCGCCCTTTCTGCTGGCGCACTTTGGCCTGTTTTTAATGTGGCAACCGCTGTGGCAGGGCGATGGCAGGTTACGGCCCTCGCAGGCGCTGCTGGTGATTTTGCTCGGCGTGCTGCTCGCCACGCTCAACAGTTGGTGGTTGATCGCGCTGTGGCTGGCGACGCTCATCGCGTTAATCGGCGGCAGCGTGCCCGGCATAGCCGGGGGCCGCGAACGCACTGCCTCATTGCTTGCCGCACTGTATTTGCTCGCTTTGCTGCTGCTGTGGGTGGTGCCGCAACTGTCAGGGCAGGTGCCCGGCGACACACTGCTGCTCGCCCTGGTGCGCTACGGCCTGCCGCTGCTGGCGCTGGCGATCGTGTTCGTGCGCCCCGGGCCGCCACGTGCAGGCATCAGCGCGGCGGTGGATATTTTCTACAGTGTCACGCTGTTCCTGCTGGTGGCGGCGCTGGTGCTGGGCAGTCTGCTCATCGTCCACACCCATCACGGGCAGTATCTGCTGGCGCTGGCGCAAACGCTGATCATCATCGCGCTGACGCTGATCGGTCTGTCGTGGCTGATGAGTCCAACCGCGGGCTTCGCCGGAATCGATCAAATGCTGTCGCGTTACCTGATGAGCGTGGGCCTGCCGTTCGAGCAATGGGTGCAGCGTCTCGCGGCTATCGCCGAACACGAAAGCGAACCACGGCAATTTCTGGATGCCGCGCTGGCGCACCTGCTGGCGCTGCCGTGGGTGATCGGCCTGCGCTGGAAAACGCTGCGCGGCGCCAACCATCACGGGCGCCTGAATGAACATTACGCGGATTTCGCGCTCGACGATCTCGATCTGCGCATCCACACACGCTGGGCGCTGTCGCCGGCGATGCTGCTGCACGTGCGGCTGCTGGCGCACATGATCGGACACTTTCATGCCGCCAAATTGCGCGAACAATTGCAGCGCAAAAACGCCTACACGCAGGCGATCCACGAGACCGGTTCGCGCCTCACGCACGATGTCAAAAACCTGCTGCAGTCATTGCATGCGCTGTGCGCCGCGGCGCAGGACAATACCCCCGATCAATCCGCCGCAGTGCTGGCATTGATGCAGCGGCAACTGCCGCAGATCACGCAGCGCCTTAACACCACAATCGACAAACTGCGCGCGCCCGAGCACAGCGAAGTCCGCCCCATGGCGGCGGCGGCCTGGTGGCGCGCGCTGCAGCAGCGATACCTTTATCGCAACGTGCGCCTGTCGCTGACGGGTGAAGCGCAGGAAACCGGTGACGCCACCGTGCCGGCAGAGTTGTTCGACAGCGTCATCGACAATCTGATTGAAAACGCGCTGCGCAAAGCCGCCGAGGTTCACGTCGCTTTTGATCCCGCGTGCATGACTTTGAGCGTAACGGATAGTGGCGCGGCCATCGCAAAATCGCTCGCGGCGCAATTATTCAGCGCGCCGCTGCCGTCCAATGCGGGCCTGGGCGTGGGCCTGTATCACGCGGCGCGCTTCGCCGCGCAGCAAGGCTACCGGTTGTCATTGGCGCACAATCAACCGGGGGAGGTTTGTTTCAGGCTTGCGCCCGCGGCTTGAAGCCTGTTTGCCCCGGATTTGCACAGATGAACGCAGATTAAGCTCAACGCCGGAACTTGTAGGCTGGGCAAAACGTCTTTTGTTTTGCCCACGCCGTCGAACGTGATCTACACCGCGCCGCGTGGGCACAAACAACATGCCCACCCTACATTTTACTTTTAAAAACAATGGCTTACGATAATTTTTCGCACTGGCGCTGGAATCGCTGCTGCTACCGCATCGGCCGACGGCAACCACATAACACCTCGCGTAACGGGTGCGTTGCGCTTAGATTTTTTTACCTCCAGCAGCAGCGGTTCGATAGCCAATTTGAAATGCGTAAAGCCGTGCGCAAGCGTCGGCAGTGCCGTGGTTGCCAGCACACGCACGCCGTAGCGCTTGAGGGCTACTGCTACTTCGCTTGTGTGACTCACTTCCGGCAGCGACCACAGGCCGCCCCAGATGCCTTTTGCGGTGCGCTTTTCCAGTAGAATTTCGCCGGCGTTGCGCATCACCAGCATCATCGTCGCGCGTTGGGGTAGCGCGCGACGCGGCTTTTTGCCCGGCAAGTGCCCGGTAAGTCCGCGCAGATGCGCAACACAATCGGCGCGCAGCGGGCAGCTGGCGCACTGCGGATTGCGGCGCGCACACAGGCTTGCGCCCAAATCCATCAGTCCTTGGGTATAACTCGCAATCCCGCGCCGCGCAGGCAACAATGCCTCGGCCTTGCGCCATAGTTTTTCCTGAACCTTGGCGTCACCCGGATACCCGCGCACGCCGCGGTAACGTGCGAGCACGCGTTTGACGTTGCCGTCCAGTATGGCGTGGCGCCCATCGTAGGAGAACACGCAAATCGCCGCTGCGGTGGAGCGTCCGATGCCGGGCAACGCCTGCAGCAGCGCCGGATCAGCGGGCAGGGTTCCACCGTAACAATCCACAACCATGCCTGCCGCCCGGTGCAGATTGTGCGCGCGCGAGTAATACCCCAGCCCGCTCCACAGCGTGAGCACCGCGTCGAGCGGCGCCTGCGCCAGCGCCTGGACTGTGGGAAACTGCTTGAGGAAGCGCTCGTAATACGGGATCACCGTGCCAACCTGGGTCTGCTGCAGCATGATTTCGGAAAGCCAGATGGCGTAGGCATCGCGACTGCGCTGCCACGGCAAGTCGTGGCGGCCGTGACGCTTATGCCACGCGATAAGCCGCGTGGCCGGGCTGCGTGGGGTCATCCGCTCAACGCCCAAAGATCTCTTTAAGCACATCCTTGACCGCATCTTGCTTCGGCGGCGCCGGCGGCGGAGCACCCTTGGCAGCGGTTCCGGGCGCAGCGCCGGGCGTCGCACCGGCACGGTGACACCCGTCAGTTCGTTGACGCCGCGCCCATCCTGCCCCGTCAGCGTGCCGACGACCGCAGCCTTTACCAGATAGTTAACGCTGTCCGCGCCGATGTTGATGTCGCCTTCGCCGCCCACCCGCAGCAGCGGAGACTTCAGCGACAAATCGTTGTTGTGCGCCACGCCGTTGTTGATGGCAAAGGTGGCGCTCAGTTCCGAGAACTCGGTTTTTTTGGTGTTATCGGCGGCTTGTGTTTGCTGCCCTCTGATCGATCCCAGTTTTGCTTTGGCGTCGTTGATGGTGCGGGCGATGTCGATGCCCTTGACCGCGCCGTCACGCAGATTAAGCGCAGCGCTGCCGTTCAACGCGCGCTTCAATGCGCCCACGGTCGCGCCACTGGTACGCACGTCTACATTGAGCGTGCCCTTGCCCTCCAGCAGGTCTTTGCTGGCGAGGTCTTTGAGCAAAGGGCCGATCGCAACACCACTCAATTTTTGCCTGATCGCGAACGAGGGCGAGGCTTGCACGGCATTGACCGTCACCGCGCCGTCCATGGCCCCTTGATACAGATTCGCCGACAGCGGGCTCACCGTCATCTGACCGCCGGCTGCTTTGATCTCCAGGCGCACATTGCTGGCCTTGACGTTGGACGCCTTGAGCGTGCCGATGCGCAGCTTGCCGCTGGCGTTGAGCGCGCGCAACGCCGTCAGGTCGATAAGCTTGTCGGCGCCCGCGCCGCCAGCAGCCGCGGGCGTGCCTGGTGCATATTTGTCGAGATCCAGCTGGTCGATTTCGATATCGAAATTCAGTCCCGGCGGCGTGAAACCATTAACGCCGAGTTGCGCCTTGATGGTGCTGTCGGCGACTTTGCCGGACAGATTCGCCTGCACCTGCTGTTTCGCGCCGTTGACACTGGCGTTACCCGTGAGATTGCCGCTGAGGCTCTTGCCGGGCAGGTTGGGCCCGCTTGCGGTGATGTTTACGCCCAACTGCGGCAAACTGATTTGTTGCGTTTGAAAGTTGCCGGAAAGCGGCGAAGTCATACGCGCCTTGATGTTTTGGTCGCCCCGCTTCACTTCGAGATCCAGCGTCATGCCCGCGGACTTGAACGCTTGCGCCGTGCCTTCGATGCCGGGCATCACCAGTGTGGCCAGCGTTTCGCCTTGCGGCTGGGTGATTTTCGCCACCACCATCACTTTATCGCCAGAGGCTTTATCTTTGGTAATCACCAGCTTGGGCGCATCGAACTTCAGATCGAGGTTATCCTTGCCGCTCACCGCCGTGAACGCCAGCGACAAGCCATTGGTGGTCAACTCGCCGGCCTTGAGTCTGGCGGTGATACTGCCCGCCGCTTTGGCGTTGAGATTGCTGATCTCGGCCGCCTGGCCTTTGGCCTCCAGCCCCATGCCATCAAGCGCAAACAGCTGATTTTCGAGATCAAACGTGAGCCGGGTTTTGAGCGCGATGGCCAGGTTCATTTTCGGCTTATCACCCTGCAGCGTAGCCGACAGATCAATCTTGCCCGGCACGTTCGGCGCAATGCGGCCGGTGCTGAGGTTCACTTTCGACAGGGTATACGACGCGCGCTGCGCGTCGTCGCGATAGGTCAGCGTGGCGTTTTGAACTTTGACGTGGGCAACATCGAACTCGACCTGATCCTGTTTCTGCTCGTCCTTGGACAACAGGTCATCGATATTCATGCGGCCATCCTTAAACTTGACTATGGCGGCGCGTACGCCCGTAATTTCGAGCTCATCGACGACGAACTTCTTCGACAGCATCGGCATTACCTTGAGCGATACGCGCGCATTTTCCACCGCGGCAAACTCCGCCTCGCTGTTGAATTCCGACAAGGCCAGTTTGCCCAGATCAGCGCCGATACTGGGCCAGAATTTGAGCTTGATGTCGCCATCGAGCTTGAGCGTGCGTTGTTTTTTATCCTTCACCAGCTGGATGATTTGCGGTTTGTACGAATTCGGATTGAAGGTTGCCGCGATATAGGCCACCGCGCCGCCGATCAGCACCCCTACGGCGGCGACAGCCAGCAACAAATATTTGACGATTTTCATGGCTCTATCCTGCAGCGCGCAACGGTGGCTGGAGCGGGTGAAGGGAATCGAACCCTCGTATGCAGCTTGGGAAGCTGCCGTTCTACCATTGAACTACACCCGCGTGTTCGAGGCCCAGGGCCTGTTAACAATTAATTCGTGAGATGCGTTGCTGTCCCAATCGTCGCTGGCAAGGCGCTTGCCGCAGGCAATATCGCGAATATTGCCAAGGCAAGCAACGCAGC
>CAMATZ010000034.1 GCA_945861275.1 Bordetella parapertussis | reverse complement strand
ATTCCAACAACAGCCGCAGTTTTTGCATCGATGATGACAACGAATTCCGATGCACTGATGCGGATGGGCTGAAATTTCGCGGACTGCTCCTGGTAGCCGCGTTGCGCGAGCCAGGCGTCTATCTGCGAGGTCTGCGACGCGTTGGTTTTCTTGAGCTCGGCGATGGGCTGCGCTCGCTCCAGCAATTCTTTCGCCATCGTTTCGTAAGCGACGTGTAACTGTGGCAAATGCCCACGCCCAAAACCCAACTCTTCGAGGTAGTTTGCGGCATAGGTATCTGCGCTATTCGTGGGCGCCTGGGTGCCCACCCAACGCGGCCCCCACCACGGCAGTGTCATCTTTGCTTTTTCCAGATTGGCATCGGTGACTTCGGTTGCCTGAATGACCTGAAACTTGTCGCCGAGGGCCGCAACGTAAACAGGACGCGCTTCGAGCAAGGTGCTGACGCCATATTCCAGGGCCAGGATCTGTAGCAGCGCGATCATGGCAAGATCGAATTTTAATTTTTTCTTGCCCGTTTTGAAGACCACCAGAGTCAACAGCGGACCGATGACAACATCGATGCCCACAATCAAGAGAAAAATTTCATGCCCGCCTATGGCCAGCAACATTGGTGCGGGGTACCACACGAACCAGCAAAGAACCAGCAGTACCAGCCCGACAAATAAGCTGATTACAAAATGAATGCCACTGGCGCGATATCTGGACATGGCTGTCTGAAATACAGAATTAAGGCAGACCAGGCGTCTCAATAAAAAGCCCTCTCCCACCTTGCGGCGGGAGAGGGCAGAGTGTAGATAGAGGCAAAAAGTGAACCCCGGCACGGCCCTTTCTTAAGCTGTCCCGGCTAGCGGGACGAGGGCACGGTGTTAGTGGTTAACTATAGATGCACCCTATTGCAATTACACACCAGTGGTTACGGGCAGTCACCCGCGCCGGATTTAAAGCCTCGCGTCGCATTGCAAACCGTGCCTGTGTTCGTCCACAACATATTGGCGCCACCCGCAGGGATCGTGGGTGTGTCTATGGTTGTAAGGTTTACACCGGCAGTGGTCGTTGCGCCCGTCGTGATTGAAATTACGCCATTAGTCACGGAGGTTACAGCGGTGATATTTTTTGTGGTTGTTATGGTGGGAATGGCGTTCGTGCCGGCATTACAACCGGTAAGCGTGCCAATATCGCTGGCACAAACACCGATGGCTTGCCGGGAAGACGCAATTTCCGCCGCCGAACCGGCTGCCCGGGTGCGTGAGGTGTAATCACCGTATTGAGGAATCGCGATGGCCGCCAGAATACCGATAATTGCCACCACGATCATCAGTTCGATCAGGGTAAAACCTTTTTGCATACGTTTCATAAAAAACCCTCCGTTATAGTTAGACAACAATACAAACTCTCGTTTGCGTATAACAATAAAGCAATTGCAATGCCAACCCTGTGTTACGGGCAATCACCAGCACCTGATTTAAAGCCTCGCGTCGCATTGCAAACCGTGCCCGTGTTCGTCCACAACATATTGGCGCCACCCGCAGGAATTGTGGGTGTGTCTATGGTTGTAAGGTTTACACCGGCAGTAGTCGTTGCGCCCGTTGTGACTGAAATTACGCCGTTAGTCACCGAGGTTACCGCCGTAATATTTTTCGTGGTGGTTATGGTGGGAATGGCGTTCGTGCCGGCATCACAACCGGCAAGCGTGCCAAGATCGCTGGCACAAACACCGATTGCGGCGCGGGAAGACGCAATTTCCGCCGCCGAACCGGCTGCCCGGGAGCGTGAGGTGTAATCACCATATTGAGGGATCGCGATGGCCGCCAGAATACCGATAATTGCCACCACGATCATCAGTTCGATCAGGGTAAAACCTTGTTGTGTACGTTTCATTAAAGCTCTCCATTGACGGTTAGACAGAATAATATCCGCCCGTTATCAGGACGAGCAATAACAATGCCAATCCTGTGTTATGGGCAATCACCAGCACCTGATTTGAAGCCTCGCGTCGCATTGCAAACTGTGCCTGTGTTCGTCCACAGCATATTGGCGCCAGCAGCAGGCAGTGTCGGTGTGTCTATCGTTGTAAGGTTTACACCAGCGGTAGTCGTTGCGCCAGTAGTAACCCGAATCACGCCGTTAGTCACAGAGGTTACAACCGTAATATTTTTTGTGACAGATATTGTGGGAATGGCGTTTGTGCCGGCATTGCAACCGGTAAGCGTGGCAAGATCGCTGCCACAAACACCGATAGCGCTCCGGGTAGACGCAATTTCCGCTGCCGATCCGGCCGCCCGGGTGCGCGACGTGTAATCACCATATTGAGGGATCGCAATCGCCGCCAGAATGCCAATAATCGCGACCACTATCATCAGTTCTATCAAGGTAAAACCTTTTTGCACGCGTTTCATTGAAAATCCCCCATTATTTTAGGTATACAGCGATACAAACTTATGTTTGCGAATTACCATGAAGCAATTCTAATGCCAAGTCTTGGAAAAATATTTGTTTAAAAATCAATCATGTACATCCAGAAAAATCTATTTTTCATACAGATTTTTCTATACCTGAATTGCTGTTTTAGGATAAATATACGGGTCATAACGTAGCGCAGAAACCACATTATGGATTTATAGCTTACGCTATGCCCAATTGCGTTGCTGAGACTGTAAATTCCGACGCCAATTCAGGCACACCGAGACAATTTTTGTCACACCGAACCGTAACCTCAAGCCACGGGCGGCGGCACGTAACCCGGCACCTTGCTCAAATCCACATGATCAATTTGGTCCGGGGACATATATTGCAGCGCGTAAGCCTCGTACACCCTCTCCCACATGAAAATATCAAATAAATCCGGGTCTACATGCTGCCCCAGCTTCATTTTCCCCAGGATATTGAGCGATTCGGTGAGCGTTTTACCCTTTTTGTAGGGCCGGTCTTTGGCGGTCAGCGCCTCGAAAATGTCAGCGATGCCCATGCAACGCGCCTGCACCGACATTTGCGCGCGCGTCAGGCCGCGCGGGTAGCCTTTGCCGTCCATACGCTCGTGATGGCCGCCTGCGTATTCGGGCACGCCGGTGAGGTGCTTAGGCCAGGGCAGCGCTTCCAGCATCTTGATGGTGACATCGATATGGTGGTTGATGACGGTGCGCTCTTCCATCGTCAGTGTGCCCGCGCGTATGGTGAGATTTTTTACTTCGTCATCGGAAAGAAAATTGCATTCGTTTCCCGCCGGATCCATCCAGCGGTATGCGCTTGCAATGTGCTTGACACGTTCCACGTCCTCGTCGCGCATGAATTCACCGCCGATATTGGTGTGGCGCAGGAAGGCGCGATCCTCGTCTATCGACTTGTATTTTGCTTCGAGTTCTGCCGCGCTCAACTGCCCGCTCAAGACGGCAATCCGCAGGTCGCGCTTGACGACTTCAAAGCGGGTATCCAGCAAATTGATCCTGTCGTATATCGTTTCCAGCTTGGTCGCTTTGTCCACCACATGCACCGGTGTGGTGATCTTGCCGCAATCGTGCAACAGACCCGCGATGCGCAATTCATAGCGGTCGCGCTCGGTCATGGTAAAATTCTTGAGCGGGCCGACGTTGGATTTGGTCACCGCTTCGGCCAACATCATGGTGAGCTCGGGCACGCGATTGCAGTGCCCGCCGGTATACGGTGATTTATCGTCTATCGCGGTATTGATGAGACTGATAAACGACTCAAACAGCGCTTCCAGATGATTAATCAGCAGGCGATTGGTTAGCGCAATCGCAGCCTGCGAGGCCAGCGATTCCGCCAGCCGTTGATCCACCGCGGAGAACGGCTGCACTTTTTCGCTGTTAGGGTCTTTGGCGTTGATCAGCTGCAGCACGCCGATGATTTCGTTTTCATGGTTCTTCATCGGCACCGTCAGAAAAGACTGCGAACGGTAACCGGTCTTGGTGTCGAACGCTTTCATGCCGCTGAAATCGAAACCCATCTCGGTGTAGGCGTCCACGATATTGACCGAGCAGTCCTTGTGGACGGCATACGCCGCCACCATGTGCAGATTGGGCACGCCCTCGTCAGTAAACAATTGAATTGGATAAAACGGAATCTCGACGCCGGTAGTCCCGCCCATCGCGATACCCAGAGTATCGTTGCGCACAATATCGAACTTAAGCATATTGTCGTCGGACATACGGTACAGAGTGCCACCATCCGCGCTGGTGACGTCCTTCGCGGCCAGCAAGATGGCCTCGAGCAGCTTGTTGATATCGCGCTCGCGCGACAGCGCAATACCAATGCCCAGGAGTTGTTCGAAGCGGTCGGTAAGCTCTGCGTGATCCGGCGCCTGCATGCTTTGGTTCATGCTTGCGTTATCCCGCTTACTTGATGCACACAGCACGCACCTGCTGCATATCGGTGATGCCCTGCAACACTTTTTCTATGCCGTCCTGCTTCAGCGTGCGCATGCCTTCTTCGAGCGCGGTTGCAAACATTTGCGACACGCGGGCGTGCTCCTGAATATCTTTTTTCACGCGGTCGGTAGCGATCAGCAATTCGTGCAATCCCACGCGCCCCTTGTACCCCGAGTCGCTGCAGGTATCGCAGCCCTTTGCCGAATGCAGCGTGAGACCGCCATTCTTATCGCCGAACTCCTTGACCCAGAATGCCAGCAGTTTCGCGCGCTCGCCTTGCGGGTCTTTTTTCCACGACTCGGTGTTCATCAGCTCAAGGGCGTATTCTTCGAGCAGCATTTGCACTTCTTCATCGGTCGCCGCACGCGCTTGCTTGCACTTCGCGCACAGGCGCTTGGCCAGACGCTGCGCCAGTATGCCCAACAGCGCGTCGGCGAAGTTAAACGGGTCCATGCCCATATCCAGCAAACGGATAATCGATTCCGGCGCGCTATTCGTATGCAGTGTTGCAAACACCAGGTGACCCGTTAGCGACGCCTCGATGCCGATGGACACGGTCTCCTTGTCGCGCATCTCGCCGACCATGATGATGTCGGGATCGGCGCGCAAAAATGCCTTCATAATGATGGAAAATTCCAGTCCCGCTTTTTTGTTGATTTGAACCTGGCGCAGGCCTTTCTGGGTAATTTCAACCGGGTCTTCGGCGGTCCAGATTTTAGTGTCGGGCTTGTTCAGATAGCCGAGCACGGAATGCAGCGTGGTGGTTTTGCCCGAACCGGTCGGGCCGCACACGAAAAACAGTCCGTACGGCTTTTCAATAGCGATCTTGCACTGCTCTTGATTGCGCTTCGAAAGCCCCAGCTTATCCAGCGGGATCGGTTCGCCGGCCGCCAGAATACGCATCACGATGTCTTCAACACCGCCTGCCGTCGGAATGGTGGCGACCCGCAATTCAATATCCAGCGGCCCGAATTTTTTGAATTTGATCTTGCCATCCTGCGGCTTGCGGCGTTCCGAAATATCCAGATCACACATGATCTTGAGCCGCGCTGCGAGCGCGTTACGGTAACTCGCGGGGATCTGTATATAGGGGGTCAGCGAGCCGTCCTTGCGAAAGCGGATTTCCGTCTTGCCTTTGCCCGGATAGGGTTCGATATGAATATCCGATGCCCCCTGCTGATAGGCGTCGATAATGACCTTGTTCACCAGCTTGACGAGTTCGTTGTCGCTGGCGGCGCTCGCGATGTCGTCGCCGCCGGCTTCCAGGCTTTCTTCGTCGTCAAGATCACCGAGCAGGTCGTCAATGTTGCCGGAATCCGACATCGAGGCGCCAAACAACTGATCCAGCGTGGCAATAAATTCACGCTGCGTCGTCACGCGATAGACAATTTTGTTCTTCGGGTAAACGTTGGCAACCATGCGCGAAGTACGCGTGCGCTCCACATCCGGCGTCACCACCACAATGCCGTCCTTGGAGTCCTCCACAGGCACCCACTGATTGGTCAGACAAAACTCGCGGCTCATGTTGCGCAGCAGATCGGGCGGCTTGATGCGGTCCTGCTTGAAGGGTTCGTAGGCAACGCCAAAATACGCCGCCAGCGCGGCGCCGAGCACCGGCACTTTGACCTGGAACTCGTCGATCAGCACCGTTTCCAGATCAATATTCTTGCGCCGTGATGAGCGTTGCGCGAGTTCGATCTCGTCCGCGGAAATCACCGCATCGGTCACCAGCGCGTCGTACTTGCCGCGCACCTGTATGCGGCCGCTCGCGCCCTGACGTTGCCGGAACGCAATAGCCATGGTTTCGCACAGATGCAAAACGCCTTCTTCCATGTACTGCGGAAAGGGCTGCCCGCTCTTGGTGTTGATAATCTGAATGATACCGATCAGATCGTTGGTCTTGGCTTCCACTATCGGCGCCACCAGCATCTGCCGCGTGCGGTAGCCCGTTTTCGCGTCAACCGCCTTCAGAAAATTCAATTTCGGGCTGTGCACCTTGAGTTCAGCGGCATCGTAGACGTCGCGAATGTTAAGCACACGCTTGTTGACCCCTACAAACCCGGCAACCGACTGTTCGTTGATGGGAAGCTTGATGTCCTTGAAGGAATTCAGTCCGGTCTTGACCTTGGAAATAATCGAGCCCTTGTCCTCGCTGGTCAGGTATATCGTGAGCCGATCCGCCAGAAACAAGGCGCAAAGCTCGATCGAAACATCGGTGAGGATCTCATCGATGTCCTTTGCGCCATGAACCTTGTTTGTCACCGCTTGCAGCCGCTGCTGGAACCCGAGCTTTTCCGCCAGAGGATCCTGCGCTGCTGGTTTGCTTTGGAGTACTGAACTCATTTCACCCCCACCACAATGATTTTATTCAACACAAGTCCATCCCGTCTAGAACTCGAAAACCTGCCGATGTTGCAGCATTCTCGGATTCCAGCGTGACGCGCCGCGCGCGATCTCCTGCATGATTTTCACGTCTTCGCCCGGCTTAAGGTGTGTAATAAAAATTTCCGCATCTTTTCTCAATAAGGCCAACTGTTCAAACAACAGGCTGGGACACAAATGCCTGGCCCGTAGCGCCAGTTCCCGCTCGGCGTCGGGAAACGCCGTTTCGACAATGATATAACGAAGATTACCGATAGTATTCACTACGCGCCACAAATCATCGCAACTGCAGGTATCGCCGGTAAATACCAGGCTTGCCTTGCCCGAATCCAGTGCATATCCCACCGCCGGCACAATATGGTACGCCGGAACCGGCGTTATCGTCCGTCCTGAAATCTCGAGGCCTTGCCCGAGCGCAACCGGCGAAAACCGCAGCGCAGGCTGTTGTGGCGAAGGAATTTGCGTAAAGTCCGGCCACAACTTCCAGTTAAACAGATGCTGCCGCAAATCCGCAATGGTCTCCGGCAACGCGTGAACCGTTAGCGGCTTGCTACGCAACGCGCCTACGGTATCAACCATAAACGGAATCGATGTCACATGATCCAGATGCGAGTGCGTCACAAAAACATGGTCGATCTGCGCCATCTGCCCGATGCTGAGATCACCGACGCCGGTGCCAGCGTCTATCAGCACATCATGGTCGAGCAGCAGCGAGGTCGTGCGCAGATCGCCACCGATACCACCGCTGCAACCGATGATTTCAAGCCGCATCGTTATTTCGTCTCGAATGTAAACGCGCCGTCCCAATCGGGACCCAGATCCTTCTCGCGCAGCACCGGTATGCGCGCCAGAAACAACTCGTAGAGCTTGTTTCCCGGCGAGGATTCCTGCAATTGCCGCAACAGCGTCTCGGCCTTATCCCAGTCCTGCCTGCGATACGTGTCCAACGCCTCCTGATAAACTTCCAGCCGCTTGATGATGTCAGCGCTGACCTCGCTGCGCAGCCCGATCGGCTGATATATTGTGACCGCGTTTTCCTTGCCTTTGACGCGCACCTTGTCCAATTCACGGAAAACCATATCCGGCGACGCCGCCATGGTGTCTTCGCCCACGATAACATCAGCGCCGTATTCCTTGGTGATGCCTTCAAGACGCGACGCCAGATTTACCGCATCACCCATCACCGTGTAGGCACGCCGGATCGTCGATCCCATGTTACCCACACTCATGCGGCCGGTATTCAGGCCCACGCCGATCTTGATTTCAGGCCAGTTTTTAGCCTTGAACTTCGGCTGTAATTCATTGAGTACACGATGCATTTCGAGTCCCGCAAGCACCCCCGTTTGCGCATGCGCGGCGTTGGCAAGGGGCGCGCCCCAGAACGCCATGATGCAATCCCCCATGTATTTATCAATCGTGCCGTGATGCTTGAAGATCACCTCGGTGAGCGGTGTCAGGAACTCATTCATGAGTTCCGACAGCGCCTTGGGATCCAGCCCTTCCGAGATGGTGGTAAATCCGCGCACGTCGGTAAACAGCACCGTACACTCGCGCGAGGCTGGTTCAAAAGACACCGTACTGGGGTCTTTCGCTATTTGTTCGGCGATTTCCGGCGGTATATATTGCCCGAACTGCGCGGTAATCAGCCTCTTGCTGCGCGATTCGGTGAAATAGCCCCACACCGTGTTCAGCGTGTAGAGCGCGAATATCAGCAACACATTGCCGGCCAGCGGCAACACAAAATTCGCATGATGGTACAAAGCGAGATTGACGCCAATCACCAACCCCGCAACGGAGAGGATCACCACGGTTGCATGGACAATACTCAAGAACGGCAACAGCACCGCCAGCACCAAACCGATCAGGACGATGGCCATCAATTGCGCGCCGCTCGCATACGCCGGATCGCGCTTTAGTTTCTCGTCCAGCATGCCGGCGACGAGATTGGCGTGCGCCTCCACTCCCGGATACACCGCATCTACCGGCGTCACGCGCAAATCGAGCAACCCCGGCGCCGAGGTGCCGACCAGCGCTATCTTGCCGCGCAGTTCAGCAATATCAACACGGTCATTCATCACATCGGAGATTGAAATGTATTTGAAACTGTCACGCGGACCGCGATAGGGAATCAAAGCCCGCGCCTTATTGTCCACGGGAATCTTCAACCCGCCGATGGAGATTTCCTCGAGCGCCACATCGCCGCCGGCATAGTCCTCGAATTCGAACTTGACCGGAGGCATGCCCAAATAGCTGCGCACCACCGCCAGCGAAAGCGCTTCGTAATATTTGCCCTGGAAAGGAATCACCAAAGGCACCTTGCGCAGCACGCCATCGGCATCATTCGTTGGATTGAAATGTCCGCCGCTTGCCGCGCTTTTTTGCAGGACTTCTATGTTGCCGCTATAGCCTAACCGGACCTCCTCTTGCGGGATCTTGCGCCCGCGAAGCTCCGCCTCGGTAAACACCGGCGCCGGCAGCAAGCCTTTGAATTCGCGCTCCTGATTGAAGGTATAGCCAAGCACCACCTTGCGATTGCGCAGCTTGTCGGCGAATATGGCATCGTAGTCCAACTGCGGACGCAACCTGGTGAGTGCGTTCTGAAACTGCGGCACGCCGCTCAACTCCTTGTTTGCGAGCCGGTCGAGCACCCTGACGCCCGACGTTTCATCACGCTCGGCAAACACCACGTCAAAGCCCAGCACCTCGATCTGGTACTTGTCAAACAGCTTGTCGATCATCAGTGCGAGCCGATCGCGCGGCCACGGCCAGCGCCCTTCGCCGCCTTGTTCTCTTTCCTTGAGACTTTTCTCATCGATATCGAGTATGACAATTTTCGGATCGACGCCGCCCGGCATGAGAAAGCGCAAGCGCGTGTCGGACGCCAGGTTCTCGAGCTTGCTGATGAACAGCAGCTCATAATCCACGCCGCGTGCATGAACAAAGAACGCCGCGACGATACCCAGCCCCATGATAATCCGCAGCCAATGTTTTTTCATGTTGATGCTTTGCTTAAAATGCGGACGTCAGCTTGCGCGCGCGATGCCTGGCGCAGCCGCGGACGAATACGTGTGGCGCCCTCACGACTGCCTGAAGAAAAACTCCATTTTTACCCCGGCGATTTCGATCAGATCATGATCGCCCAGAAGATGCGCCTGGGTGTCCAGTTTCTTATTGTTTAACACCGGGTAATTCGTCCCCTCCACATGTGTAATGAAGTAACCCTGCGGTCGTCTGGCGATCACCGCGACTTGCACGCCGGGCTTGCCCAGCGTGGTGAGATTTTTGATTAAAGGCGCCTCTTTGCCAACACCCGGACCGCTCATGATCTGTATCCACGCTTGCGCTGCGGCAGCCGGCGCCGCTGCCGCTTTCTGTGCGGGCGCGGCGGCGCCGGGCGCTGCCGCTGCAGGCTTCGCCAGAGTCACTTTGGGTAGCGGCGCGGTTAAGGCATTGAGTTCCACTGCAGGGGCAGGCGCAGCAGGCGCACGCTGGGCCGCGGGCGGTGCACGCAACACCATGGTGCGCTCGAAGTCTTCGGCCGAGGCCTGACTCGCCACCGGCGCGTCGCTCACGAAATTGAGCGTGTATTTGCCGATTTCGATAACGTCGTTATTCTGCAGAATGTGCTTTTTGATCGGGTTGCCGTTGACCATAGTGCCGTTGGTGGAACCCTAATCCTCCAGAAACGAATCGTTCAATATGGTCACGATGCGCGCGTGCTCGCTGCTGACTGCCAGATTCTCGATCTGAATGTCGTTCTGCGGCTTGCGCCCGATTGTCACGCGCTCCTTGTCCAGGCTCATTTCCCGAATCACCGAGCCTTCAAGACTGAGTATCACCTTAGCCATGATTATTTCCCCGCACTTATTTAAACCAATTTTTCAAACGCGCGATTAAACCTGCCGGCGCCTGAGCCACCTTGAGCACATGCACCAGTATCACTGAAATATTGTCGCGCCCGCCATTGTCGTTGGCCTGCTGCACCAGTTGCTGCGCCGCCAGCGTCAGGTTGGATTTCAGCGACGACACCGTCAACTGTATATCCTCGTCTGGCACCATGTCGTAGAGGCCGTCGGAACACAACACGTAAATATCACCCGCCTCCACTGTGTGGGTGTGAACTTCGGGCGCCACATTCAGATCAATGCCGCAGGCGCGCGTGACCAGATTTTTTTTCTTGGAGGTGCGCGCCTGTTCGTAGGTCATCAAACCGGCGTCGATTTGTTCCTGTATCCACGAGTGGTCGCGGGTGAGCGGCGTCACCGCGGCGCCGCGCACGCGATAACAACGCGAATCTCCCAAATGGGCCACCGTCACGCGGTCACCATGCCAATACGCGATGACCAGCGTGGTACCCATGCCGGTATACTGCGTTTGGCTTTGCGCAGCAGTATAAATCGCGCTATTCACTTTGGAGGCCTGCGCGGCCATCAATTGTTGCACCGCTTCATCGTTCAGTCCGTGCAAGGCCTGGGCGGCGGAAAGCTTGCGCATTTCCTGCGGCACCATCGCCACCGCGATGCCGCTCGCCACCTCGCCGGCATTGTAGCCGCCCATGCCATCGGCCAGCGTCGCCAGTCCGAGATCCACATCCGCCGCAATACTGTCTTCATTGTGCGCGCGCACCCGTCCCACGTCGGTTGCACTGGCCATATCGAATTGCTTGCTTGCCATGGTCATCGTTGGCTCTTAGCGCGCCGTTTCCGAGGCGGGTTTGGGCATGCCCTTCAGGCTACTCAGGCACAAACGCAGCGCCTTGGCCATTTGGTCACAGCTTTGATAGCGCTGTTCGGGTTCTTTGGCAAGGGCCTTGTTGGCAATCGCTGCGACGCAGGCCGGGAGGCTCGCGTTGTGCTGACGGATATCTACGTGCGCTTCATTGGCAATGCGGAACATGAGCTGCGCCATGGAGTCCCCGGTAAACGGCAAATGACCGCTGGCAAGCTGGTAGAGCGTCACCCCAAGCGAAAACATATCCGAATGCCCTTCGACCTTTTTGCCCGACAGCTGTTCGGGCGACATGTACGACGGCGTTCCCAATACCATGCCGGTTTTGGTTTTTGACGAATCGGTAATCCGCGCAATGCCAAAATCCGTGACCTTTACGCTGTCGGATTCAGGATCATACATGACGTTGGCGGGCTTGATGTCGCGATGCACCACGTTGTTCTTGTGGGCATAGCCGAGCGCCTCGGCCACCCGCGCGACAATGGAAAGCGTGGTGCCGAGAGGCAACAGGTTGTCCGGCTTGGTGTAGGCCATCAAATCGCGGCCCTTGAGAAACTCCATCGCAATAAAAGCCAGATCGTGCTCGTCGCCGGCATCGTACATGGTTACGATATTCGGGTGGGTGAGCCGGCCCGCCGTTTCGGCTTCGCGGAAGAATCGTTCTTTCACTTCAACCAGTTCGTCGGCTTCAAACTCCTGTGACAAAGCCATCGTTTTGATCGCCACCACGCGCCCGATCTTGGGGTCTTTGCCGAGGTACACCACGCCCATCGCGCCCTTGCCGAGCTCCTTCTCCACCTGATAACGGCCCAGCATCGGCTTTTCCATGCCGCTACCCGCCAGCGCCATGGTACCGCCGGGATGACTCTGACCGGCGCCACCGAGTATCACGGTTTCCGCCATGTTTCTTGCGCGCGACAGGCGCTGTTCGAGATCACGGAATTTCGGGTTGTACGCATTCATATAGCTGAAAACCGATTCCGCCTTGTTAAACTGGCGCTTGCGTTCGAAATCCAGCGCGAGGTTGTAGAGAATTTCCATCACGCTGTCGTCTACAGCGAGCTTGCGAAATTTATCAAACGCCATGTCGAGCTGCCCTTGGCCCTGAAACGCAAGGCCCAGCATGCGATTCGATTCGGCGGACTCGACATCCGCCTTTTCCTTGCCGCGCTCGGTAACAATAAATCGTTTAGTCACCAGTGCGGCGTGGCCAAACAGCAGCAAGGTCACCGCCGCCATCAATTGCAGCCACATGAGCTGTGTCATCATCAGCACGAAGTGCGTCGCCACCAACACGATCAGCAAGGTCATCGTGGCGACCGCGCCCATGCGCGCATTGAGCCGCGGCAGCGCCAGTATCAGATACAGCGCCACCGCCAGCAGCACCGCGCGTTCCACCCACAGGCCCCACGCCGGCGCGACGAAAAAATGCTCGCCCAAAATGCTCGACACCGTGTGCGCCATGGTCAGCACCGGCGGCGTAGCCGGTGACACCGGCGTGACTTGCGTGGTGCCCAACCCCGCAGCGGTAGGGCCGATCAATACGATTTTGTCCTGATATTTCGACGCCGGAATCTTGCCCATCAAGACATCAAAAAACGAATCCACCGGGAACGCCGGCGCGCCATCCTTCCCGGAATAGAAAAACGTGTTCATGCGCAGACTGTCGTCGGTGCGTATCCTGAGGCGGCCCACTTGCAGGGCTTCGTCGCCAAGCTTGATGTCGGAGAGTTGCAAATTCAGGCTGCGCGCGGCAACCATCACCGGCAGCGACGGAAAAGCACGATCGTAGTAACGCACCAGCAGCGCTTCGGTACGCACCGCGCCATCCACATCCACCAGCGTATTCAGGTGGCCCATGCCGTTCGCGGCGGCGGCAAGCTCAGCCACCGGAAACGTCGGATTCATGCCATGCGTCAAACGCGGCGCCGCGGGCACGCTTTGGTCGCTGGCATATTTGGGCAGGGGCTTGTCGGGATTGCCCAGCGGATCGGCAAACTGCTCAAACACAAAAGGCAGCAACACGTTGCCGGCCTTGGCAAAGCTTGCCGCAAGCTTGCGGTCGGCGTTGAGCGCGGTTTCGGCTTCGCGCAACACAGCGCCGAAGCGTTCAAGTTCCGCGTTAGGCGCGGCGCCCGGTGCATTACTGTTGTAGAGCGCCAGCAATTTGTTGATGTAGGTGAGGCCGGGATCGATTTGCGGCTCGAAGAAAAAAGCGTTATTCGAAATGACCTTGGCACGCGCCGCGGACAGAATATCCGTCATGCGCGCGTGCACCTCGCGCGGCCATGGCCAGCGCCCGATGTTGTCGATGCTTTGTTTGTCTATGGCAATGACCGCGATTTTGTCGGACGGCGTGCGCGATGTCGCCTTCACGCCAAGGTCGTAGGCCTTGCGCTCCAGACTTTGCACCAAGTCGCTACTGACGGTCGCCAGCACCAAAAGCGTCACTACGACGCCCAGAAACCAGTCAGCCTTCCAAAACCCGGATTTTTTCATGCGCCTGAAAATATCTAACAATTATCATGAACAAGATAACGCAATTCACTGATTTATTTTACTCTTTTCTGAATTTTGCCTTATTTTCCAGTGCGTTTTGATGCGCGTCCGCAACGCGATTGCGCGACTTTGTTTCCCTGCCATTGCCTTTTTGACGCAACTCGCTGTTTGGAGAAAGTGGCATTTAAAAAATAAATTAATTAAATCAAATGCTTATATCGCGCAGCTGGACAAAGAAAAAGGGCCGTGGAATCCACGGCCCTGGCAGCGGGCAACGCCAAAAAGCCACTCGCTCAGGTATCGAACACCATGCCGTTCGCAATATTATTCGCTTTGGCAAACTCTCCACCGGACAGCTTTTTGCCATCTTCACCGCGCGCGCGCAGTACTTCTATCGTGCCGCCCTGAGTGGTGACACGAAAACTTTGCTCACCCATCGCGGAAATCTCGCCCATTTTCCCGGCGACATCCGCAAAACGGCGGGACTGATGCTTGCGCGCATCGAAGATCTGCACTTTTTTGCCATTAAGCATGGTCCACGCACCGGGCGCGGGGTTGCAGCCGCGAATCAGGTTGTAGACGGAATCCACATGGCTGGCCCAATGGATACGCGACTCACCCGCGCGGCACCAGCCCTCGTAGCTCGCCTTCGACTCGTCCTGCACGGTCTCGCTGTGTTTGCCCGCATACACCAGATCGGCGGCTTCGAGCATGGCTTTTACGCCCAGCGGAAAAAGATGGTTGAAATAGACATCGCCCAGTGTGTCATCGGGGCCTATCGCGCATGCTTTTTGCAGCACCACCGGGCCTTCGTCCAGACCTTCATTCGGACGAAAAACGGTTAATCCGGTTTGCGTGTCGCCGCGCATGATCGGCCAGTTGATCGACGATGGCCCGCGGTATTTTGGCAGCAGCGACGGGTGATATTGAATCGTGCCCAGACGCGGCAGATGCACAAACGTATCCGGCGCGAATTGCAGCACATAGGCCATGATGCCGATGTCCACACTCAGGCTTTTCAGCGCAGCGTGCGCATCCGGCTCGCGCAGCGATTTAAACTGGAACACTTTGAGCTTTTTTTCCTCGGCAGCAGCGCGCACGGGGTCGGGCCTGGCGCCCGGTTTTTCGGGTGCGCAGAACACGCCGGCGACCTCATCACCGCGCGCGAGAAAAGCATCCAGCACTGCTTTGCCAAAATCCTGCTGCCCAATGATTGCAATTTTCATAGTGTTTGAGTGAACGAGTTAACGAGTGAACAAGTGAACGAGTAACTACAGGGCGAGCCGATGGGGATTTTACCCGTTCACTCGTTCACCCGTTCACCCGTTCACGCCCTTTTGGTTCTACGCAGTTTTCTTCGGCGGCAACGAAAATGCGCCTGCCGCCTTCAACTGAGCAACCTTGTCGTCCGCGTAGCCCAGCACCTGTTTCAAAACTTCATCAGTATGCTCGCCCAGCGTGGGCGAGCGCTTGATAACCGCCGGTGACGCCGACAACTTGATCGGCATGCCGACGTTCCACCACTTGCCGCGCTGCGGATGATCGAGTTCGACGTACATGTCGCGGCCGCGCACATGCTCGTCGGTCGCCAGGTCTTCAGTGGACATAATCGGCCCGCAAGGCACATCCAGAGGATTGAGTATCGCCATGAATTCGCGCTTGCTGTAGTTCGACGCAAACTTTGTGATCAGCGTCCACATCGCCTGCTGATTTTTGCGCCGGTCGCCGATCCTGGCGAAGCGCGCGTCTGTCGCCAGATCGTGCAAACCCACGTCGGGACCGATGCGTTTCGCGAGGCCGTCCCATACCGCTTCCTGCACCACCACATAGATGTAATCGTTGGGGCCGCCCGGCTTGCAATGAATGGCGTTGCCCAACTGCCCGCCGCCGGAATCATTGCCCGCGCGCGGCACGTCATCCATACCCTGCGCCGTAGGCACCGAATACTCGGACAACGACTGGTGCTTGAGCCGCTGATGATCGCGCCATTTCACGCGGCACAGATTCATTACCCCGTCCATCATCGCCACTTCGACGTATTGACCCTGGCCAGTACGGTTAGCCTGATGAAGCGCCGCCAATAGTCCGATTGCCAGATGCAAACCCGTGCCGGAGTCGCCAATCTGCGCGCCGGTGACAAACGGCGGGCCTTCGGGCACGCCGGTGGTGCTCATCGAGCCACCCATCGCCTGCGCCACGTTTTCGTAGGCTTTAAAATCCGAATACGGGCCGCTGGAACCGAAACCCTTGATCGATCCCATCACGATCTTCGGGTTAAGTTCGTGGATTTTTTCCCAGGTGAAGCCAAAGCGATCGAGCACGCCGGGACCAAAGTTTTCCATGATGATGTCGCACTGCATCAGCAAATCGATGAAAACTTTTTTGCCTTCCGGGTGCTTCATGTTCACTGTGATCGAACGCTTGTTGCAATTCAACATGGTGAAATAAAGACTGTCGGCGTTCGGCACATCGCGCAGCTGGCCGCGCGTGGCGTCGCCCTGCGGCGGCTCGAACTTGATCACGTCCGCGCCCATCCACGCCAGCAACTGCGAGCAGGTCGGGCCCGCCTGCACGTGCGTCATGTCCAGGATTCGAACACCTTTTAATGCTTCCATGCTGTTCTCCTGAAATACAGCAGCGGACGAACGGTAGTATTGTCCGTTCCATCCGACCGCGTTATCGCAGCGCTCAGTCGCGCAATGAGGCCGTCCAAAATATCGCTGATTGTACAATGCAGCCACGCCGCATCATCCCTCACCCGTTACCCGCTACGCGAGGGCGCAACTATAGGTAATGGCTGCTACCCTGGCCTTGACCGGAGTCAAGATTCCACGCCAAAAATTTACTTAATAAACAATTAGTTATAAAATAAAAGCCCCTGATTTCAGCCAATCCCCATGACCCAGCTTGCGCTGCACCCCCAGTCCAAAATCATACGCCTGCAATTGCGGCAAAACCTGGTGCTGACCAACCTTGGCGTCGCGCAATGGAACGAATTCGAGCCGTTGCTGGAAATTATCGACTATGCGAAGGGCGAAACACTGGAACTCCAGGGCACGCACGCGATGGAGCAATATTTCGTCATCGACGGCATTTTGAAACGGGCAGTTTCCAATGCGCAAGGCAAAGAAATGATTTTGCGCTTTGCCGCAGAAAGCGACATCGACACCAGCTACGCCGCGTGGCGGCTGAAAATGCCGATGCCCTACTCGATCCGCGCAGTCACCAAAGTGCGTGCAGCCAAGCTGTCGATGCTGCAGTGGGCGGCGTTTCTAGAGCGGCATGCCAAACTCAAGGGCGAGTTCGAGCTTGAAGTGATGAAGCTGATGAGCGAAGTCATGGCACACACCATCACCTTGCATCTCTTGAATGCGCCGGGACGGGTGCAGCGCTTTATGCGTAAACACGCTGAGCTGGTCGCGCGACTGCCCAAAAAAGAACTGGCATCTTATTTGAATTTGTCACCGGAAACGCTGAGCCGGTTGAAGCGGCGCGGGAAGATTTAGCACTTTAATTGGGGACGCCCTGTCGCAAAATTGACCGGGATCAAGAGTACATTTACCGCCAGCGCCCTATGATACTTACGAGTGAAAAACACGTTCAACAGACGGCAAGTAGACGAGGCATCTCACCATGACAACTGACGCACCCTCACCCGCACAGACCGACGGATTCCATCTGCTCATCGATGCGCTCAAACTCAACGGCATCGACACCATCTTTGGCCTGCCGGGCATCCCCATCACCGACCTCACCCGCATGGCGCAGGCCGAGGGCATACGCATGATTTCATTTCGCCATGAGCAGAACGCCGGCAACGCCGCCGCCATCGCCGGCTTCATGACGCAAAAGCCCGGCATCTGCCTCACAGTGTCTGCCCCCGGTTTCCTCAACGGTCTTAACGCACTGACCAACGCCACCACCAACTGCTTCCCGATGATCCTCATCAGCGGCTCCAGCGAGCGCGAGATAGTTGATCTGCAACAGGGCGATTACGAAGAGATGGACCAGCTGGCCATCGCCAAGCCGTTGTGCAAGGCGGCCTTCCGCGTGCTGCACGCAGAGGACATCGGTGTGGGCGTCGCGCGCGCCATCCGTGCCGCGGTCTCCGGCCGTCCGGGCGGCGTCTACCTCGATCTGCCGGCCAAGCTGTTCGCGCAGAGCATGGATGCGGAAGCCGGCAGAAAATCGCTGATCAAAGTGGTCGATCCGGCGCCGCGCCAGATTCCGGCGCCGGACGCCGTGCAGCGCGCGCTTGATCTCTTGAAGAACGCTAAGCGTCCGCTGATTGTGCTGGGCAAAGGCGCTGCCTACGCGCAGGCCGACGCGGATATCCGCGAACTGGTCGAGAAAACCGGCATTCCGTACCTGCCGATGTCGATGGCCAAGGGCCTGCTGCCCGACACGCACGAACAGTCCGCGGCCGCTGCGCGCTCCTATGTGCTGCCTGAAGCAGACGTGGTGATGCTGATCGGCGCGCGCCTGAACTGGCTCCTGTCGCATGGCAAGGGCAGAACCTGGGGCGGCAAATCACCCAAGGAATGGGGTGGCCAAAAATATGTCCAGATCGACATTTCACCGCAGGAGGCGGACAGCAACGTGCGCATCGATGCGCCGGTGGTCGGTGATATCGGCTCCTGCGTATCAGCAATGCTTAACGGCATTAACACCGCAGGTGGCCATTGGCCCAAGCCGTCCGCGGACTGGCTGGGCGCCATAGACCAGCGCAAGAGCACGAACATCGCGAAGCTGGCCGAGACGCTGGCCAAAAATCCCGCACCGATGAATTACCACAGCGCGCTCAATGTCATGCGTGACATCATCAAGGCCAACCCGGATGCCATACTGGTCAACGAAGGCGCCAACGCGCTCGACTTCACGCGCAGCATTGTCGACATGTACAAGCCGCGCAAACGTCTGGACGTCGGCACCTGGGGCATCATGGGCATCGGCATGGGTTTTGCCGTCGCGGCTGCCGTAGTCAGCGGCCAGCCGGTGATCGCGGTGGAAGGCGACAGCGCCTTTGGCTTCTCCGGCATGGAAGTCGAGACCATCTGCCGCTACAACCTGCCGGTGTGCGTGGTGGTCTTCAACAACAACGGCGTCTACCGCGGCACCGACGTCAATCCAACCGGCGGCGCGGACGCGGCGCCCACTGTGTTCGTAAAAAATGCGCGTTACGACAAGCTGATGGAGGCCTTCGGCGGCGTGGGTGTGCACGCCACCACCCCGGCTGAGTTGCGCAAAGCCGTGGAAGAAGCCGTCCGCTCGCGCAAGCCCACGCTGGTCAATGCTGTCATCGATGAAACCGCCGGTACCGAAAGCGGCCGCATCACCAGCCTGAATCCTACAAGCGCCAAGAAGAAATAAAGCTAAGCCTTCCCGCGCAGCTTATTCACCAGCGGCCAGAACAGCATGATCAGGCCCAGTGTCATGATGGTGCCGACCAGTCCGTTGGTGAAAAACACGCTCAGGTTTCCCTGCGAAATCAGCATCGACTGACGGAAGGAATCTTCGGCGCGATCCCCCAGCACCAGCGCCAGTACCATCGGCGCCATCGGGTAATCGAGTTTCTTGAACACATAGCCGATCACGCCGAACAGCATCATGAACCAGATGTCGAGCATGGCATTGTGAACCGTGAACGCGCCGATCGCGCAGATCACGATAATCAGCGGCGCCACTATCGAAAACGGAATGCGCAGTATCGCCGCGAACAAGGGCACACAGGTGAGTACAATAATCAGCCCCGCCAGATTCCCCAGATACATGCTGGCGATCAATCCCCACACGAATTCTTTTTTCTCCACGAACAACAGCGGGCCCGGCTGCAAACCCCAGATCAGCAGGCCGCCCAGCAACACCGCGGCCGTGGGCGAACCGGGAATACCGAGTGCCAACATCGGCAGCAACGCCGAGGTGCCGGCCGCGTGCGCCGCGGTTTCCGGCGCAATCACGCCTTCGATCTGACCCGTGCCGAATTTCGCGCCGTCGCGCGAGAAGCGTTTGGCGATGCCGTAGCTCATGAACGATGCCGGCGTGGCGCCGCCCGGCGTGATGCCCATCCAGCAGCCGACGAGGCAGCTTCTGACAGAGGTTAGCCAGTACTTGGGCAGTTTCTTCCAGGTTTCCACCACTACTTTGAAGTTGATGCGTGCGCTGCTGCCGGAGAACGACAAACCTTCCTCCATCGACAATAATATTTCGCCGATGCCAAAAAGCCCAATCACCGCCACCAGAAAATCAAAACCGCGCATCAACTCCAGGAAACCGAAGGTCAACCGCAACTGCCCGGTAACCGTATCCATGCCCACCGCCGCCAGCGCGAAGCCCAGCATCATCGCGGTCAGCGTTTTCCACGGCGAACCTTTGCCCATGCCGATGAAACTGCAAAAGGTCAGAAAGTACACCGAAAAAAACTCTGGCGGCCCGAACTTCAGGGCAAACTTGGCCACCAGCGGTGCCAGGAAGGTGATCATCACCACCGCTACAAGCGCGCCGATGAATGACGACGTAAACGCGGCGGTCAACGCCTCGCCCGCGCGCCCTTGCTGCGCCATCGGATAACCGTCAAAAGTGGTAGCCACCGACCACGGCTCGCCGGGGATGTTAAATAAAATAGACGTAATCGCGCCGCCGAACAAGGCGCCCCAGTAAATACACGAAAGCATAATGATGGCCGAGGTCGGCGGCATGGTAAAGGTCAGCGGCAGCAAAATCGCGATGCCGTTGGCGCCGCCCAAACCCGGCAGCACGCCTATCACCACGCCGAGCGTGACGCCGATGAACATCAGCAACAGGTTAAACGGGGTCATCGCCACAGAAAATCCGTGGAATAGTGCGTTGATTTCTTCCAAGCTGTTTTCTCGTTGTTCTTGCGGGCCGGTGCGCCGGCGTTAGTAGCCGAAAATGCCCAGCGGGTTATACAGCGTGCCTTTGTGCAATGGCACCTGAAACCAGATTTCAAACATCACAAATACGCTGACGCTGACCGCGATGCCCATCGGCACGGCTTTCCACCACGCGTATTTACCCAGCCACACCATGAATACCGCCACGTAGATCGCCGACGCCAGGTAGATGCCGAACCATTGAATAATCAGCACGTAACCCAGCGCGGGCACGAGTACTGCGAGCACCAGCTTGAGTTGCCCGCGTTGGACGAAAACGGCATCCGCGTTGCGCTTGCGCAAAGCCTGAAGCAGCGTCACCGCGCTCGATAGCGAAATTATCAAGCCGATATAAAACGGGAAATACCCGGCACGCGGGCCGTCTTCCGCCCAGCCGGCGCCCAGCCGGTAACTGGCAATGGCGATGGTTGCGCCAAACGCCAGCAGTACGCCGGCGACGATGATTTCCATCGCGCGCACGCCTATGACGGCACGCGCATCCGCGGTATTTTCTTCTGGTTCAGGGTTCATAACAGAAAAAGCGGGGCCGCAGCCCCGCTGTATGCGATTAACGAAATCAAGGCTTCGCCAGGAAGCCGGCTTCCTTCATCAGATCGCGGTGCAGCGCCTCGTTCTTCGCCACCCACGAAGCGTACTCCTTGCCCGCCATGAAGGTGGTGTTAAACGCGCCGTCTTCCATGAATTTTTTCCATTCCGGTGTCTCGCGCACTTTCTTGAACAGTTCGACATAGAAGTTGACCTGATCGGCGGTCACGCCACCCGGCATGAAAATACCACGCAGCATCAGGTAGTCGGTCGGAACACCGGCTTCAGCGCAGGTAGGAATGTCATACCACGACATGGTGGCGGTGACTTTGTTTTTGTACGGCATGCGCGTGTCGTCAAACACGCATAGTGGCCGCAGCGTTCCGGCGCGCCATTGTGCAACGGCTTCAATCGGGTTGTTCACCGTCGAATCGATATGCTTGCCAACCAGTTGCACCGCCACGTCACCGCCGCCCTTGAACGGCAGATAGGTGAATTTGGAGCCGGTGGCCTTCTCCAGACTTACGGTGATGATCTGGTCTTCCTGCTTGGAGCCGGTACCGCCCATCTTGAAGCGCTTTTGCGGATCCGTTGAGGCCGCTTTCGCTGCGGCGATGAACTCCTTCGCAGTCTTGTGCGGCGATTCGGCGTTGACCCACAGCACGAATTGGTCGAGCGCCAGCATCGCCACCGGCGTCATGTCTTTCCAGTTGAACGGCACGCCCGTCGCCAGCGGCGTGGTAAACAGATTCGATAGCGTGATGATGATTTTGTGCGGATCGCCCTTGGCCTCTTTAACCGCGAGAAAGCCTTCCGCGCCCGCACCAGCGGATTTGTTGACAGGAATGATCGACTGCTTCATCAAGTTATGCTTGATGACAATACCCTGTATCAGCCGCGCCATTTGATCGGCGCCGCCACCGGTGCCTGCCGGTATCACGAACTCCACCGACTTGGTAGGCTCCCACGCTGCCGCGTGAGAAAAAGATGCAGCGCCTGCAACACCAATAACGAATAGAGCCGCCAGCACAGTTCTTGGTTTTGAACGGGTCATGATTTCTCCTCCACGGTGATTGTAATTTTAAAGACCGCAAGCACAAACATAAGTGCCAATACCCTACAGTAAAATCAGATAATGCACCATTTAAATACAATAATTAATAGTAACGCACCGACTTTGGGCGTTAGCACGGTCTGAACAAGGTAAAATCACAGTATTTTACCCGTAATAGCCTGCAACGCGCTGGCTTGGTGCGACCTGGTACGGATCATGCTTTGAGCACTCTGAAGGCAATTTTTAAACTACCTTAATCAACTTAAAGGGGCTGCAATCATGTCTTATCGTAGAGCATTTTTAAAACGCTTTTCAGCGTTGGCCAGTACGCTGGCGATCGCCGCTGCTGTTGGCATCCACGCGCCTGACGCTTACGCGCAAGCTAAAACAGTCAAGGTTGGCGTCCTGCATTCGCTGTCCGGTACCATGGCCATCAGCGAAACCGTGCTGAAAGATGTCGCGCTGATGGCGTTTGAGGAAATCAACGCCAAGGGCGGCGTGATGGGCATGAAGATCGAACCGGTGGTGGTCGATCCGGCCTCCAACTGGCCTTTGTTCGCGGAAAAGGCGCGCCAGTTGATTACGCAGGATAAAGTCGCCGTCGTGTTTGGCTGCTGGACTTCGGTATCGCGTAAATCGGTGCTGCCGGTGTTCGAGGAACTAAACAACCTGCTGTTCTACCCGGTGCAGTACGAGGGCGAAGAAATTTCCCGCAACGTGTTCTACACCGGCGCCGCGCCCAATCAGCAGGCGATACCGGCGGTGGAATATCTGATGAGCAAGGAAGGCGGCGGCGCCAAGCGCTGGGTGCTGCTCGGCACGGACTACGTTTACCCGCGCACCACCAATAAAATTCTGCGCGCATTCCTCAAATCGAAAGGTGTCGCCGATAAAGATATCGATGAAAAATACACGCCGTTCGGTCACAGCGATTATCAAACCATAGTCGCGGACGTGAAGAAATTCTCTGCCGGCGGCAAGACCGCAGTGGTTTCAACCATCAATGGCGATTCCAACGTGCCGTTCTATAAAGAACTTGGCAATCAGGGCTTGAAGGCGACCGACGTGCCGGTGGTGGCGTTCTCGGTGGGCGAAGAAGAACTGCGCGGCGTCGATACCAAGCCGCTGGTAGGCCACCTTGCGGCATGGAATTACTTCATGACCATCAAATCACCGGCGAACGACGCGTTCACCAAAAAGTGGGCTGCCTATGCGAAAGCGAAGAACTTAGCCGGACACAAAGACAAACCGCTGACCAACGATCCGATGGAAGCCACTTACATCGGTATCTATATGTGGAAACAGGCGGTTGAAAAAGCCAAAACGTTTGATGTCGCCAAGGTAAGCGCCGCGATGGGCGGACAAACCTTCACCGCGCCGTCGGGCATTATGTCCAAGATGGATGAAAAGAATCACCACCTGCACAAAGCCGTGTTCATCGGCGAAATCAAGGCGGACGGTCAATTTAACGTGGTATGGAAAACCAAGGGCCCGGTGAAAGCCCAGCCGTGGAGCCCGTACATCCCCGGTAACGACAAGAAAAAAGATGAACCTGCATTGATGGCCGAAAAAAAGAAGTAAAATAAAACAGAGACTGCACGTGTAATGCCGGCGGCGGAGCGCGTTTCTCCGCCGCGCATTAAAAGGGGGCTGTGAGGAGTTACACGGCCCCCTTTTTATGCGCGGCTATTTCACCCTAAGGTCCGAGCTGATGCTGACGCGCGTGCTGTTGGCGTGCTTCTTGTGCCTGTCGTTTCCCGCTGCGGCGCTCGACCGCGCAGCGGTGGAAAAACTCGCCTTCGGCGACGGCGATGAGCGCATAGCGGCGATTAGCGCCTTGGTGACGGAAGGTGATCCGCGCGCAGCCGAAATTCTCGGCGCACTCGGCGCGGGCGAACTGCAAATCGCCGGCAAGCGCATACTCATCGTCAAAGGTGCTGAGGCCAGCGACGCCATCACCGGCGAAAAACTCGCGGCCCTGCCCGCCGATCGCGAAGATATCGTTGCTAACAACCGCTTGCGCGGCGCGGTGCAGGGTGCGCTCGCGGCACTGAAACTGGTTTCTCCTGAGCGCGCCACACGCTTCTCCGCGGCGAAAGAACTGGCAGGTGCTGTCGACGCAGCCGCATTGCCGCTGGTGAAAAAAGCGCTCGCCAAGGAAGAGGATCCCGCCATCCGCGCGCTGCTGGAATTCATAGCCGCGACCCTGCAACTCAAGAGCGGTGACGTAAAAACGCGCCTGGCTGCGGTGCGCACGCTGGGGCAATCCGGTGATGGCAATGCCAAGAGCTTGTTGTTGTCGGTGCTGGAGAGTGAAGCCGATGCCGATGTGCGCAGCGAGGCGCAGACCAGCCTGAAGCAGATTGAGGGCCGCCTGGTGTGGGGGCAGCGCGCGGGACTGCTATTCGCCGGCGTGAGCCTCGGTTCAATTCTGCTGCTGGCGGCGCTGGGGCTGGCGATTACGTATGGATTGATGGGCGTCATCAACATGGCGCACGGCGAACTGATGATGATCGGCGCTTATACAACGTTTGTGGTGCAAAACCTGTTCCGGGCGCACCTGCCCGCGGCATTTGATTGGTATCTGCTGTGCGCGGTGCCGGTATCGTTCCTGGCAGCGGCGCTGGTGGGCATGGCGCTGGAACGCTTGGTGATCCGCTGGTTGTACGGCCGCCCATTGGAAACGCTGCTCGCCACCTGGGGCATCAGCCTGGTGTTGATACAAGCGGTGCGCACGATCTTCGGCGCGCAAAACGTGCAAGTGGAAAACCCTGCATTCATGTCAGGCGGCATCGACGTGCTGGCGAACGTGGTGCTGCCGTGGAGCCGTATCGTCATCGTCTTGTTCGCTGCTGCGGTGGTCACCGGCGTGTGGTTGTTGCTGACGCGCACGCGGCTGGGCTTGTTTGTGCGTGGCGTCACGCAAAACCGGGCGATGGCCTCGTGCGTAGGCGTGCCCACGGCACGCGTGGACATGCTGGCGTTCGGCCTCGGTTCGGGCATCGCCGGGCTGGCCGGCTGCGCCTTGTCGCAGATTGGCAATGTGGGCCCGGATTTGGGGCAAGCGTACATCGTCGATTCGTTCATGGTGGTGGTGCTGGGCGGCGTGGGACAACTGGCGGGCACGGTGTACGCCGCGCTGGGACTGGGCTTCGCCAACAAATTGCTCGAATCGTGGTCGGGTGCAGTACTCGCAAAAATCGCGGTGCTGGTGTTCATTATCATCTTCATCCAGAAACGTCCGCAGGGCATGTTCGCGCTGAAGGGGCGCTCGGTGGAAACGTGATCGGTCCGCTCGCAACCACTTTTACGCGCCTCTACGGCGCTGCGGGCTGGGCTGTGCTCGGCGTGATTGGCTTCGTGTTGTTCGTGGTGTTTCCGCTGTTGAATCTGGCCTTGCCCGCGGACAGCACGTTCCATGTGTCGGCGTACTGGATCACGCTGATCGGCAAGATCATGTGTTATGCCATCGTGGCGTTGGCGATGGATTTGATCTGGGGCTATTGCGGCATACTGTCGCTGGGCCACGGGCTGTTTTTTGCGCTGGGTGGCTATGGCATGGGCATGTATCTGATGCGCCAGATCGGCCGCGACGGCCAGTATCGCGCCGAGTTGCCCGATTTCATGGTGTTCCTCGACTGGAAGGAATTTCCATGGCAGTGGTGGAACACCGATCACTTTGCGTGGGCATTGTTGCTGGCAGTGGCAGTGCCGGGCTTGCTGGCGTATGTGTTCGGCTACTTCGCGTTTCGCTCGCGCATCAAAGGCGTGTATTTTTCGATCATCACGCAGGCACTGACCTTTGCCGCCATGCTGCTGTTTTTCCGCAATGAAACCGGCTTCGGTGGCAACAACGGTTTCACCGATTTCAAACGCATACTCGGCTACTCCATCACCACAGCGGAAACCAGAATGGTGTTGTTCACCTTAAGCGGCGCAGTGTTGCTCGGCACACTGTTGTTGGGTCGTTACCTGGTGACATCCAGGTTCGGGCGCGTACTCGCCGCGATACGCGACGCGGAGCAGCGCGTAATGTTCTGCGGCTACAACACGCTGCACTACAAACTGTTCATCTGGACCTTGTCGGCGGTGCTGTGCGGTATCGCCGGTGCGCTCTACGTGACGCAGGTCGGCATCATCAATCCCGGTGAAATGTCGCCGGCCAACTCCATTGAAATCGCCATCTGGGTTGCGGTGGGCGGACGCGGCACCCTCACCGGCGCGATCGTCGGCGCCGGCGTGGTCAACGGCGCAAAAAGTTTTTTCACGCAGGCATTTCCCGAATACTGGTTGTACGTGCTGGGCCTGTTGTTCATATTGGTGACCTTGTTCATACCGCAGGGCATCGTCGGCTTGCTGAACAAATTTGGCAATATCGCCCGGGGTCGTTCCGTAAAATGAGCAGCGCCACCACACTGCCGCCGCGCGCCGACGACGAAGCGTCCACGCCATACACGCATG
This sequence comes from Bordetella parapertussis, assembly GCA_945861275.1. Taxonomy (GTDB): domain Bacteria; phylum Pseudomonadota; class Gammaproteobacteria; order Burkholderiales; family SG8-41; genus UBA5216. Next base: position 40,914 of record CAMATZ010000034.1, on the reverse strand, counting down.
CGGTGGTGCCGGGACAACTCGACATTTCGCACGGCGTGGTGCTCTATCTCGACAGTATCAGCGTGAGTTTTGATGGATTCAAGGCGCTCAACAATCTGTCGCTGGCTATCGACGCGGGCGAACTGCGTTGCGTCATCGGCCCCAACGGTGCCGGCAAAACCACCATGATGGACGTAATCACCGGCAAGACGCGGCCTGACGCCGGCACCGCGTTCTTTGGACAAACCATTGATTTAAAAAAATACTCCGAGGTGGAAATCGCGCAGGCGGGCATCGGCCGCAAGTTCCAGAAGCCGACCATCTTCGAGCAGCACACGGTGTTCGAGAATCTGGAACTGGCGATGAAAGCCGACAAACGCGTAATCAAGACGCTGTTCGCGCGGCTGTCTGGTGCTGAACGTGATCGCATCGCCGAGATGCTCACCTTGATACGCTTAACGGATAGCGCGCAGCGCGTCGCGGGCTTGCTGTCGCATGGGCAAAAGCAGTGGCTCGAAATCGGCATGCTGTTGATGCAGGAACCGAAGTTGCTGTTGCTCGACGAACCGGTAGCGGGCATGAGCGATGAGGAAACCGAACGCACCGCCGAATTGATACTCACGCTGGCGGGAAAACATTCGCTGGTGGTGGTGGAGCACGATATGGCTTTTGTCGAAAAAATCGCACGCAAGGTGACCGTGTTGCACGAAGGCAGCGTGATCGCAGAAGGGGCAATGAACGAAGTACAAAACGATCCGCGCGTGATCGAAGTTTATCTGGGGCGCTGATATGTCAGGGACTCTAAGCGTGGCGGGCCTCAATCAATATTACGGCGGCAGTCACATCCTGCGCGATCTCGCGTTCGAGGTGCCGGCGGGCAAGGTCACCGTGTTGCTCGGCAGAAACGGCGTCGGCAAGACCACCCTTCTCAAGACCCTGATGGGCTTGATTCCCGCGAAAAGCGGCACCATTACTTTCGCCGGCAACGATCTTACGGCTGCGGCGCCCTACGAGCGCGCGCGCGCGGGCCTCGGTTATGTACCGCAGGGCCGTGAAATTTTCCCCCGTTTAACCGTTGCCGAAAATCTGGAAATGGGCCTCGCCACACTGCCGCGCGGTGCGCGCATACCCGAACGCATCCATGACATGTTTCCGGTGTTAAAGCAAATGCTGCGGCGACGCGGCGGCGACCTGTCCGGCGGCCAGCAGCAGCAGTTGGCGATCGGCCGCGCGCTGGCGATGAATCCCAAGCTGTTGATACTGGACGAACCGACGGAAGGCATCCAGCCGTCGATCATCAAGGACATCGAGCGTGTGATCCGCTCACTGGCGGCCAGCGGCGATATGGCGATATTACTGGTCGAACAGTATTACGAATTCGCGCGTTCGCTCGCCGATCAGTATCTGGTGATGGAGCGTGGCGACATCATTGCGCGCGGCGCCGGTGCGGATATGGACAAGGACGGCGTGCGCGCGCTGCTGGCGGTATGATAGTCGTATGCAACTGGTTGACCCGCCCTTTAGCTTATCCGCAGCGGCCTGGCGCGCGCACCTCGCGTTGGAGTACCAGCGCCGTGGCGAGCGCACCGTGCTGGCGGCGCGCCGTCACGACGGGCCGCTGGTGGTGCAAAAACCCCTGTATCCCGAAGGCGACGGCGTTTGCCACAGCATCATCGTGCATCCGCCGGCGGGCATCGCGGGCGGCGACAGTCTTGAAATCGACGCCCGCATCGGCGCCCAGGGTCACGCGCTGCTGACCACGCCGGGCGCGGGCAAATGGTACCGGTCAGCGGGCTCGTGGGCGCAACAACGCAATGCGTTTGTGGTTCACGAGGGCGCGTGTCTGGAATGGCTGCCGCAGGCGACCATCGTGTTTGACGGCGCGCTGGCGCGGCTTGATACCGAGGTGCGACTGGCCGCCGGCGCGCGCTACATCGGCTGGGAAATAGTGTGTTTGGGGCGTGCGGGATCGGGTGAACACTTTACACGGGGACAGTGTGTCGCGCGGGTGTCGGTGTTGCGTAATGGCAAACCTTTATGGATGGAGCGCGTCGGCATCGAAGCCGGCGGGCTGCTCATGCGATCCGCGGCGGGTTGGGGCGGCAGAACGGTGTGTGGCACGCTAATCGCAGTAGCGCAAAATGTGGATGCGGTTGATGTCGGCGCGTGCCGCGCGGTGGCGGCAAAATCGGGAAGCACGGCAGTGACGCGGCTACCGGAGGTAATGGTGGCGCGCTACCTGGGCGATTCGAGCGAAGCGGCCGCACAATATTTCGCCGATGTATGGCGGCTGTTGCGGCCGCTGATCGCGGGACGTGCCGCGGTAGCGCCGCGTATCTGGAACACTTGAGAACAGGTTATGGAACTGACACCGAGAGAAAAAGACAAGTTGCTGATATTTACCGCCGGGCTGCTCGCCGAGCGGCGCAAGGCGCGTGGCGTCAAACTGAATTACCCTGAATCGGTGGCGTTGATCAGTGCCGCGATCATGGAAGGCGCGCGTGATGGGCGCACCGTGTCCGACCTGATGGGTTGGGGCGCGACCCTGCTGACGCGCGACGAGGTCATGGAGGGGGTGCCGGAGATGATTCCCGAAATCCAGATCGAAGCCACCTTTCCCGACGGCACCAAGCTGGTGACGGTTCATAATCCCATCGTTTAAGGAAACCACGATGATTCCAGGAGAAATGAAAGTCGCGCCGGGCGAGATCGAGATCAATGTGGGGCGCGCGACGCTTTCGCTAGCAGTGGTTAACAGCGGTGACCGGCCGATTCAAGTCGGCTCGCACTACCACTTTTTCGAAACCAACGACGCGCTAAAGTTCGAGCGCAAAAAAACGCGCGGCTACCGGCTCAATATCGCAGCGGGAACTGCGGTGCGTTTCGAGCCCGGACAATCGCGCACGGTGGAGTTGGTGGCGCTTGCCGGGGCGCGCAAAGTCTATGGCTTTGCCGGAAAAGTGATGGGGAAATTATGAAAATCACCCGCCAGGCCTACGCCGAAATGTTCGGACCCACCACCGGTGATCGCGTGCGCCTCGCCGATACCGAACTGTGGATCGAAGTCGAAAAGGACTACACCCTTTACGGCGAAGAGGTGAAATTCGGCGGCGGCAAGGTCATCCGCGATGGCATGGGGCAGAGCCAACTGGTTTCCGCGAAAGTGGCGGACACGGTGATCACCAATGCCTTGATCGTGGATCACTGGGGCATCGTCAAGGCTGACATCGGCATCAAGAACGGTCACCTCTGGAAAATCGGCAAGGCAGGCAATCCCGACATCCAGCCCGGCATCACCATCCCCATCGGCGCGGGCACGGAAATCATCGCGGGCGAAGGCATGATCGTTACCGCCGGCGGCATCGACACGCACATTCATTTTATTTGCCCGCAGCAAATCGAAGAGGCCTTGATGTCGGGCGTGACCACCATGATCGGCGGCGGCACCGGACCTGCCACCGGCACCTTCGCTACCACCTGCACGCCGGGGCCATGGCATCTGCATGCCATGCTGGCCGCCGCGGATGCGTTTCCGATGAACCTGGGTTTTTTAGGCAAGGGCAATGCCAGCAAGCCCGCGCCGCTCAAAGAACAAATCGAAGCCGGCGCCATCGGCCTGAAACTGCATGAAGACTGGGGCACCACGCCAGCAGCCATAGACAACTGCCTGTCGGTCGCCGACAGGATGGACGTGCAGGTGGCGATCCACACGGATACCTTGAACGAATCGGGGTTTGTGGAAACCTCGGTGGCGGCGATGAAGGGCCGGGCGATCTGCACCTTTCACACCGAGGGCGCGGGCGGCGGCCATGCGCCGGATATCATCAAGGTGTGCGGCGAGCCGAATGTGATGCCGTCGTCAACCAATCCAACCATGCCGTACACGGTCAACACGATCGCCGAGCATCTCGATATGCTGATGGTGTGCCATCACCTTGACCCGGCGATTGCCGAAGACGTGGCGTTTGCCGAATCACGCATCCGCAAGGAAACCATCGCCGCCGAGGATATTCTGCATGATCTGGGCGCGTTTTCGATGATGTCGTCCGATTCGCAGGCGATGGGGCGCGTGGGGGAAGTCATCATCCGCACCTGGCAGACCGCGCACAAAATGAAAATGCAGCGCGGCAGCCTGAAGGGCGACCCGAAAGAAAATGATAACGCGCGCGTGAAGCGCTTTATTGCAAAATACACGATTAATCCCGCGATTGCGCATGGCGTGTCGCACGTCGTTGGCTCCATCACTGAAGGAAAACTGGCTGATCTGGTGTTGTGGAAGCCGGCATTCTTTGGCGTAAAGCCATCACTGATCATCAAAGGCGGCATGATCGCCGCGGCGGCGATGGGCGATCCGAATGCCTCGATCCCGACGCCGCAGCCGGTGCATTACCGTCCGATGTTCGGCAGTTTCGGCAAAGCGCTGCGCACCTCGCTCACGTTTGTGTCGAAGGCGGCGCTGAAAAATCCGGCCATCGAGGCGCTGGGGTTGTCAAAGCCGCTGCAAGCGATACGCAACGTCAGAAAAATCGGCAAGAAAGACATGGTGCTGAACGACTGGCTGCCGAAAATCGAAGTCGATGCCGAGACCTACGAAGTGCGCGCCGACGGTGAACTGCTGGTGTGCGAGCCGGCGAAAGTGCTGCCGATGGCGCAACGTTACTTTCTGTTCTGATGATCGAGATCAAAAGCAAACTGGCTGACGGCGGTAGCGCCGCACAAGCGCAATTGAAGCTACCTTTCGACATGCGTCAGAAAAGCCGCTTGCGCACCCGGCTCGTGGACGGCGAGGAGGCGTGGCTGATGTTGCCGCGCGGAGAAATTTTGCGCGGCGGTGATTTGTTGCTGGCGGCCGATGGCCGCGTGGTCGCGGTGGTTGCGGAAATCGAAGATGTGCTGCATGTGGCCGGCATGAGTGCGACGGAACTTGCGCGTGCTGCGTATCATCTCGGCAATCGCCACGTGCCGGTGCAGGTGGGTGACGGGTTTCTGCGCATCGCCGCCGATCATGTGCTCGCTGAAATGCTCAGAGGCTTGGGCGCGACGCTGACGCCGATGCGTGCACCATTTGAACCGGAGGCGGGCGCCTATGGTAGCCACGGTGCTGGAGGTCAGCATCACAGTGCTGAAGGCGGGCATGCCGGGCGAATTCACGAGTATAAATAACATGTTTAAAAACAAATGCTTACACAATTCTCTCCGATGAGCGACATGCGCCTCGCACGCCTGCTGCAACTGGCAAGCCCCACGCTGCCGGTGGGCGCTTACAGCTATTCGCAAGGACTGGAATCCGCGATCGAAGCCGGCATCGTGCAGGACGCCGCCAGCGCGCAAAGCTGGATAGCGGACGTGCTCGAACTCTCCGTCGCGCGCATGGAAGCGCCGCTGCTGCTGCGCTTGCAGCGCGCCTGGGCGGCCAAGGATTTGGCCGCCGTTGAATACTGGAACGCGCTGTTTCTCGCCAGCCGCGAATCCGCCGAGCTGCGCGCGGAGACGGTGCAGATGGGTTATTCGCTGACACGCCTGTTGCATGAACTGGGTGAACCAGGTGCGTCAGACCCGTCCGCTTTTCCGCAATTGCTGCGCATCGACGAGCCGGCGTTCCCCACGGCATATGCCTGCGCCGCCGCGCAATGGCGCATCGAGCCTTCGGCGGCGCTGATTGCTTATGTTTGGTCATGGCTCGAAAATCAGGTGATGGCTGCGCTCAAGGCCGTGCCGCTGGGACAGACTGCCGGACAACAGATACTGCTTGCCCTGGGTGCCCGACTCGATCACATTGCGCAAGCCGCCAGCGCTTGCGCCGACCATGAACTGGGAAATTTCGCGCCGGGTTTGGCGATACTTTCCAGCCACCACGAAACACAATACAGCAGGTTATTCCGCTCATGAGCACAAGTCACAACCAAGCGCTGCGCGTCGGCATCGGTGGCCCGGTCGGCTCCGGCAAGACCGCGTTGACGCTGGCGCTGTGCCGCGCGTTGCGCGACAAATACAGCATTGCGGTGGTCACCAACGACATCTACACCGAGGAGGACGCGCAGTTTCTGGTGCGCAATGAAGCGCTGGCGCCGGAGCGCATCATCGGTGTTGAAACCGGCGGTTGCCCGCATACGGCGATACGCGAAGACGCGTCGATCAATCTCGAAGCCGTGGCGCGCCTGAACCGCCGCTTCACCACACTCGATCTCATTATCATCGAATCGGGTGGCGATAATCTCGCGGCAACCTTCAGTCCAGAGTTATCCGACTTCACGCTGTATGTGATCGATGTCGCTGCCGGTGACAAAATCCCACGCAAGGGCGGGCCGGGCATCACCAAATCGGATTTGCTGATCATCAACAAAATCGATCTTGCGCCGATGGTGGGCGCTTCACTCGAGGTGATGGATCGCGACGCGCGAAAAATGCGCGGCGACAAGCCGTTTGTGTTTACCAATCTTAAAACCGGGCACGGCCTGGACACTGTCATTTCTCATATTGAAAAGGAGGGCATCCTATGTACCAACCAGTAGCACGGGTTTTTTACGGCGCACTTGTTGCCGCATTTAGCACCCAGGTGCTTGCCCACGAGGGGCATGGCGCGTCCGCCATTCATCTGCATGGATGGGAATATGCGCTGCTCGCCGCGACGATCGCCAGCGTGCTTATTTATGCGATGAAGAAGTAGCCCGCATTCAATAAACACGAATGGCGGAGCGCTGTTTTTCTCCGGCTGCGCGGGCGAGAGACAACGACAGTCCGCACTGCCGATTCGAGCGCAGCAGCCACAGCGCTAACGACCCAACGCCTCAGGCAGTAATCGCTTCCAGGCGCTGCGCTTCTTTGCGTACGAAATCGAGGAAGGTCTGTGCGATGAACGACAACTGTTTGCCTACGGGATAAACCAGATACCAGTACGACTCGATAGGAAAACCCTCCACATCGAGCGTGGTGAGGTTGGCGTCCAGATCCACGCCCGCCGACTGCCGCGACATGATGGACACACCCAATCCGGCGGTCAGCGCCTCGCGTATCGCTTCGTTACTGCCGAGTTCCATGCGTATGGATGGGGTCATGCCACGCTCGCGAAATAGTCGCTCGGTGGTCATGCGTGTTCCCGATCCCGCTTCGCGCAGGAGCAGCGGTTCTTGGGCCATTCGCGCAAACGGGATATTGGCCTGTCCGGCAAGGCGGTGCTCGCGGTGGGCGAAAACCACGATGGGGTTGGGCAGCAGTCGCTGCGCCACGACCTCATCGCCCGCCGGCGGGTTCGCCATCAAGTACAGATCATCGGTATTCGCCGCGATCCGCTCCAGCAATGACTGTTGGCGGCCGACATACATGCGCACCTCGATGCCGGGGTAAGCCTTTGCAAAATCAACCAGCATGCGCGAGGTGAAATATTTGGCCACGGTGCTCGCGGCAATATCAAGGGTTCCTATTTGCAAACCACGCGTGTCCGCCACCTTCTGTTCAAATCGGGACAATGCCTGAAAGATTTCACTGCTTGCAGCTTGCAGTTCCTTGCCTACCGATGTGATGCGAACCGTCTTGCCCACCTGCTCCAACAGCGGCGCGCCGATGGTTTCGGTAAGCTTCTTGATCTGCACCGATACCGTAGGTTGCGCCATATACAACTCCTCGCCGGCGCGAGTAAAGCTTCCGAGCCGCGCCACAGCCTCGAACACGCTGAGTTGCGGCAACATTCCGTGACGCAGGTAACGGCGAATTTTGCTTTGGGGCATGGCTATCCTCTTTGTATTGAAATATACAAACGTTGCGATTCGCCATGCCTGAAAACGCGAGAGCACGGCGGCCTTCACCTCGGACAGGTTGACGGCCGCTATGGCCTTTTCCTGCCTGGGCAAAGGTCTCGCTAACAACGTTGAGGTTGCCTGCTGAACCGGAAAGCCGAAGCTCCCGTATTGACGATTCAGCGGTCACAGTCCAGGTATTTGCAATACCCGGCGGCGATAGCTACTCCCCCTTGGAGGATGCGTTGAGCTTCCAACGCGCGGCGAGTGTTGCATGCGAGCGTTAAAGCGTCAATGCCCGTCCTGATGAAGGTTTGGGATCAGCACTATTACACTATGCAATGCATCAGCAAACGCCATGCCGAACATTACGAATTACAAATTTCATTAATAAAATCAATAACTTGTATTACTATTCTTCATTTCACATCGGAGATTTGTGTCGCCATACTTCACCTCGCCGCATGAACACAATCGTGTGGCAGAAAAATCCTCACCGAGGGGAGTAGCTCTACCGCAGCAGGATCGTCAACACGGGCAAGTAGCCCCGGTCCTGCTGGTAGCCGGCGATTTTCCGGTTACGAGCGAGACCTTGGCCGGGCATAGCGGATCACCACTCCGTTTGCGCTCGGCAAGGATTCGTGAATAACGGACGCATTCGGAAAAAGAGGCACGCAACATGGAAATACTTTCAACAGAGTTTTTTTCGGCGCTGCTCGCCATCGTAGTCATTGATCTGGTGCTGGCGGGTGATAACGCCATCGTAATTGCGCTGGCCGCGCGTAATCTGCCGGATCATCTACGCACCAAAGCCATAGTGTGGGGGACGGTAGGCGCCATTGTCGTACGTTCGGCAATGACGTTGGTGGTGGTATGGCTGCTCAAGATACCCGGACTACTGCTGGCCGGCGGTGTTGCACTGTTGTGGATCGCCTACAAGCTGCTGATCGATAACAGCGACAGCGAAGCGCACAAGCTCAGTTCTGCCACCAATTTCTGGGCTGCGATGAAAACCATCGTGATCGCAGATGCCGTGATGGGGCTCGACAATGTCCTGGCAGTTGCCGGCGCGGCGCAAGGGAGCTTTCTGTTGGTGGTGCTGGGCCTGCTGATCAGTATTCCCATTGTGATCGGCGGCAGCCAGCTTATTCTCAAGTACGTGCAGAAATATCCCGCCATTGTCTATGTCGGCGCCGGCGTGCTGGTATGGACGGGCGTCAAGATGATAACGGGGGAGCCTCTCATCAGGGACTATGCGGCAACGGCGGGGTACTACATCGTACTGGTTTACGTAGCGTCAATGGGTGGCGTGCTGGGTGCAGGTCTGTGGAAGAACCATGGTCAAGCCCGCAGCCGCGTAGCAGCTCATGTTGTGGATTTAGCAGCAGCACCGGCCGCGCCCATCCGGGTGGCGCCGAATAACCTGAATGGAGAAAACATCATGAAGAAAATACTAATACCGGTGGATGGAACGGCAAGTGCATTGCAGGCAGTGCGGCATGTGGTCAATCAATTCCTGGCTGATTCAAACATGGAAGTGCATCTGCTCCACGTACGTGCGCCGTTTTCGCAGTATGTTTCTCGCTTCGTTAGCAAGAGCAATCGGCATAGTTACCATCGCGAGTTGGCGGAAAATGCACTGAAAAGCGCACGCGCGCTTCTCGACAAGCATGGTGTACCGCACGCCTCTCACATCGAACTCGGCGATCCCGCAACAGTGATCGATCGCGTGGCGCAGCGTCTGCACATCGATCAGATCGTGATGGGGACCGCGCGCAAAAGCACGCTCACGCGGTTCGTTCAGGATTCGGTCACCAGCAAGGTGCTGGAAACCTCGCGTGTTCCCGTGGAAGTAGTCGCCGGCGCCCCCGCCTCGTGGTGGGAACGCATCGGTGTGCCAGCCACTGTGGGCACTGCATTGGCGGCATTGTTTGTAGCTGCAGTAGATTGAACTGTAACGAAAAAACGCGGCGCGAGGCCAACCCTGCCGCGTTCTTGTTGCAACAGCTATATTTACTTGACCAACAACACTGGCACATCAACCAGGTGCAGCACTTTCGTTGCCCCCGATCCCAGTACCATGTTGGCAATGGAATTCATGCCGCGCGTGCCCATCACGACCTGCTCGCATTTTAAGTCCTTAACGAAGTGCGCCACCACCTCGCCCACTTCGCCGACGCCGATGTGATACGAATACTTAACCTTGGCATCGTCCAACAGCTTACGCGCATTCGCCAGCGCCTTGATGCCTTCGTCGTGGTGGTATTGCTTTGCTTGGTCGCCGACGCCCTTGATGGTGCCGGGAAACGGATGCTGCACATTGAGCAGATGAATCTCAAACGGCTCTCTTGAATTTGCCGATTGTTTCATCAAATACTGAACTGCCCGGACGGAGTTGTCCGAGCCGTCCACGGGTATCAGTGTCTTTAGCATTTTCTTCTCCTCAACCGGTTATTTGCCGGGTCGGTTGTGCTGGTCGCCCGCGGCGAGATCGACCGTCTTGTGTTCAACTTCCCTATGCGTTTCGGCTTTTGTTGCCAGGTATTTGCCGAAAAGAATAACGAATGCCGCGCCAGCAACCTGCACCCAACTGAATTCCAGTTTCCAGATATGCACGTGCAGCCACGATAAATGGGCATTGATCCAATCCATCCAAAACGGATCGGTCATTAACATTTCACCCGCCACCCAACCCAGCAACCCGGCGCCAATAGTAATAATGACCGGCCATTTTTCCATCACTTTCATCAGCATGGTTGCGCCAAAAACCACCAGCGGGATCGAGATCGCCAATCCGATAACCAGCAGGGTGACGTCGCCCTTGGCCGCTGCTGCAACACCGATCACATTGTCCAGACTCATCACCAAATCAGCAATCAGAATGGTTTTGATCGCCTTCATCAAATTGTCGGAACTCTCTATGTTTTCGTCGTCGTGTTCGGGCACCAGCAATTTGACCGCGATCCAGAACAACAGAATCGCGCCAATGATCTTGAGATAAGGCCATTTCAGCAACTCGACTGCGATGATGGTCAGGATAATCCGCATCACCACCGCAGCGCCCGCACCCCACATAACAGCCTTCTTTTGTTGATGCGCCGGCAACGAACGCGCCGCGAGCGCAATCACCACGGCGTTATCGCCCGACAGCACAATATTGATCAACGTAATCTGGCCTAATGCCGCCCAGAACAGCGGATCGCTTAACATTTCCATGTTTTTTGAATCTCCATTTGGCTATCAACGCCGCACCTTGCGCGCGGCTCCTCCTCCACAAGCCCGCGCACTATACACGGGCCTGCGGGTATCCAACAACCGCTACGTACGGCACGCGGCGGTTATCTATTTTTTTATTTAATAACAAATACTTATGAGAGCATGGCGAATTAGAACAGCCCCGCCACCTTGCCGTCGTCGGTAAGATCAATCTTCTCCGCCGAAGGCAACTTGGGCAAGCCTGGCATGGTCATGAATGGGTCTGTAGTTTTCTTGTCAATACAAAATCTATTTAGGCTGTGTAACTGCAGGCACGACCACGCCGCCTTTGATCTTCTCAGTCGGTTGCCAGCCGGTGATCATCAACATGAAGAAAAATCCGATGACGTACGCCAGCGCCACATGCCAGCCATGTCTGATCCAGTTTCCGACGGACCTAGCTTCGGGGAACATGTTCGACAGCGCCACGCCCGCTGACGAGCCGAACCAGATCATCGAGCCGCCGAATCCCACCGTGTACGCCAGCATGCCCCAATCGTAACCGCCCTGTTTCAGCGCCAGCGCGGTGAGCGGAATGTTATCGAAAACCGCCGATACGAAACCTAGACCGAAAGCGGTCTGCCACGAAGCAAGCGGCAGTTTTTCCACCGGCATCAGCGAGGCGCACAGAATCAACGACAACAGAAAAATGCTGCCCTTGAACGCTTCAGGCAACAGCCCCCAATCCGGCTTGCGCAGCGGCGTGGCAATAGCAATGGCAATCCACACCGCCACGCCGATGAACGGAAACTTGTCGCTCAAATGACCTAATTTCGTGTTCGCGATCACGTTGGCGATGATGGCAGCCGCCAGAATGAAGGCGACGATGCCCACGCGCGCCCAATCAATGACGATGCCCTGCGGGGCCTCTTTCGTAATCGGCGAGTATTTATGTTGCTGGAACGCAGCGGGTATGCCGAATATCACCAGCGCCAAACCCGCCGCCACGTAGGCGGTCAGCACTGCCACCGGGCTCACGCCGTCGATCCACATCATCGTGGTGGTGGTGTCGCCCACCACGCTGCCTGATCCCCCGCCGTTCGACGCGGCGACAATCGCCGCCAGATAACCGATATGCACCTTGCCGCGAAACACCGTCATCGCGATGGTGCCGCCAATCATCGCTGCGGCGATGTTGTCGAGAAAACTCGACAGCACAAAAATCATCACCAGCAGCACGAAGCCGCCCTTCCAGTCGTCGGGCAGGAACTTTGGCAGCCACGCCGGAATTTTGCTCTCTTCGAAGTGCTTGGACAGTATGGCAAAACCGAGCAGCAGCCCCAGCAGATTAGTCAGGATCACCCATTCGTGCGCCATATGCAGGCCGAAGCCTGCGACACCAGTACCCGTCTTGAAGCCGGTAAACAACAGCTTGTAGCCGACGATGGTGACAAGCCCGACCAGCGCAACGCGCAGTGTGTGGTGGTGAAACAGCGCAACGCCGAGTAGCGTAAGCGCAAACAGGATGAAATCGACCGGTATGCCCAGCACCGACGGCAGCTCAGCTGCCGCCAGCACACCGCCCGACCAAACAGTCAGTGGCAATCCGAACCCAAGGCTGTAGCGCAGGGAAATGCCGAACCTGTCGCGCTGACGCGCGTGATTCCCGATCTGTTGCATGCGTTCTCCTCTCATGTCCGCGATGACGGACCGCATGCCATGTGCGCAGGACTTGTGCTTACCATGCCGACGGCTATCTCATACTGCCTGAATCAGAACAGCCCCACCACCTTGCCGTCGTCGGTAAGGTCGATCTTCTCCGCCGATGGCACTTTCGGCAGCCCCGGCATGGTCATGATGTCACCGCAAATCATCACCACAAACTCGGCGCCCGCCGACAGCCGCACTTCACGCACGTTGACGCTGTGACCCGATGGCGCGCCGCGCACGTTGGCGTCGGTCGAGAATGAGGATTGGGTCTTCGCCACGCACACCGGGTAGTGGCCGTAGCCGCCTTCCTGCAATTCCTTGATGCGGTTGCGCACTTTGGAATCCGCCGTGATATCGCCCGCGCCGTACACCTTGGTGGCGATTTTTTTCATCTTGTCCCACAGCGTGTCGCTGTCTTCATATACAAACGTGGGACTCGATTTCGTTTCGCACAAATCCACCACGATGTGCGCGAGGTTTGCCGCGCCCTTGCCACCCTCAGCCCAGTGATTTGCCACCACCACTTTCACACCCAGTTTTTCGACGCGCTCGGTCAACAGCTTCATTTCCGCTTCGGTGTCGGCGGTAAAGCGGTTGATCGACACTACGCACGGAATGTTGTAGACGTTTTTCACGTTGTTGACGTGACGCTCCAGATTAACGATGCCTTTTTCCAGCGCGGCAACGTTTTCCACGCTCAACGCATCCCTGGCGACACCGCCGTGATGCTTGAGCGCTCGCACCGTGGCAACGACCACCGCCGCCGCCGGTTTTAGTCCGGCTTTGCGGCATTTGATGTCGAGGAATTTTTCCGCGCCGAGGTCTGCGCCAAAGCCTGCCTCGGTCACCACGTAATCCGCGAGTTTTAACGCGGTCTGGGTCGCGATCACGGTGTTGCAGCCGTGCGCAATGTTGGCGAACGGACCGCCGTGAATGAACGCCGGATTGTTTTCCAGCGTTTGCACCAGGTTCGGCGCGAGCTGGTCTTTGAGCAGCACGGTCATCGCGCCGTGCGCTTTGAGATCACTGGCACGCAGTGCCTTGCCTTCGCGCGTGTAACCGAACACGATATTGCCGAGGCGGTTCTTCAAGTCCTTGAGTGAAGTGGCGAGACAGAAAATCGCCATCACTTCGGAGGCAACCACGATGTCAAAGCCGTCTTCACGCGGAAAACCGTTGGCCGTGCCGCCGAGCGACACCACGATGTCGCGCAGCGCGCGGTCATTCATGTCCATCACGCGCTTCCAGGTGATACGGCGCGGATCGATGCCCAGTTCATTGCCATGCGAAATGTGATTGTCGATCATCGCCGACAGCAGGTTGTTGGCGAGGCCAATCGCGCCAAAGTCGCCGGTGAAGTGCAGATTGATGTCTTCCATCGGCACCACTTGCGCGTAACCGCCGCCTGCGGCACCGCCTTTGACGCCAAACACCGGGCCCAGCGACGGTTCACGCAGGCAGATGATCGCTTTTTTGCCGATGTGGTTGAGCGCATCACCAAGGCCGACGGTGGTGGTGGTCTTGCCTTCGCCGGCGGGTGTGGGACTCATGGCGGTGACCAGAATCAGCTTGCCGTCTTTTTTGGCTTTGAGCGAATCCACGTAGGCAAGCGACACCTTGGTCTTGTAGTGGCCGTAAGGCACCAGATGCTCGTCGGGGATGCCGAGCTTCTCGGCGATTTTGTTGACGCGCAACATCTTGCCAGCCTGTGCAATTTCAATATCGGACAACGCCATAGCATCTTCTCCTGAAACCAAGTTCAAAAAATTAAATTCAAAAAAGCTTCACCGCAAAGGCGCAAAGACGCAAAGGAAACGCAAAGAAGATCAAGATTTTCTTTGCGGGGGTTCTTTGCGTCTTTGCGCCTTTGCGGTGGATTTTGACCTTACGCGGTGATCATCGCCTGCCCGCCCCCGTAGCTTGACACCGGCGTCAACTCGCCGCCTTTCATGACCTTCACCGCGCAGTACTTGAACTCCGGGATCTTGCCTACCGGATCCAGCGCCGGGTTGGTCAGCAAATTTGCCGCCGCTTCGTAAAAACAGAACGGAATGAATACCGCGCCACGCGGCGTGCCGTCGTCGGCGCGCGCGTACAGCGACACAATGCCGCGGCGCGAAGCGACGCTGATCACCTCGCCCGGCTGCGCACCCAGTGCATCCAGATCAAGCGGGTGGATCAGCGCGGTTGCTTCCGGTTCGATCGCGTCGAGCACCGTTGCGCGACGCGTCATCGCGCCGGTGTGCCAATGCTCGAGTTGCCTGCCGGTGATCAGCACGAACGGATATTCCGCATCCGGCCGCTCGTTGGCGGGAATGATATCCGCCGGAACGAATCGCGCGCGCCCTGTGGGCGTTGGAAATTTATCAATAAAAACAATGGCTTGGCCAGGGTCACCTTCCTTCTCGCAAGGATAGGTAACGCAGCTTTCGCGCTCCAGCCGCTCATAGGTGATGCCGGCGATGCTGTTCATGCCTTTGCGCATTTCATTAAACACATCAGCCGGGCCGCTGTAATTCCAGTCGCATCCCAGCCGCCGCGCGAGTTCCTGAATAATCCACAAATCGGGTTTGGCCTCGCCCGGCGCATTAAGCGCACGCCGACCGAGCTGCACCATGCGATCGGTGTTGGTGACCGTGCCGTCTTTTTCCGGCCACGCGGTGGCGGGCAGAATCACATCGGCGTAGTAACAGGTTTCGGTGAGAAAAATTTCCTGCACTACCAGCATGTCGAGCTTGGCCAGCGCCTCGCGCGCGTGATGCGCGTCAGGGTCGGACATCGCCGGATTCTCACCCATGATGTACATGCCGTTGATGTTGCCATCGAGCGTGGCGTGGATGATTTCGACCACCGTCAGCCCCGGCTTCGGATCCAGCTTGGCGCCCCACAATTTTTCAAAGCGTGCGTGCGCTTCGGGATTATCCACGCGCTGATAGTCCGGAAACACCATCGGTATCAGTCCGGAGTCGGAGGCGCCCTGCACGTTGTTTTGTCCGCGCAGTGGATGCAGCCCGGAGCCGGGTTTGCCGATCTGGCCGGTCATCAGCGTGAGCGCAATCAGGCAACGCGCATTGTCGGTGCCGTGCACATGCTGCGAAATGCCCATGCCCCACAAAATCATCGAGGCCTTTGAGGTCGCATACAGCCGCGCCACTTCCTTGATAGTCTCGGCCGGTATGCCGCACAGCGGCGCCATGGCTTCCGGGCTGTAGCCTTCAACATTCTTTTTCAGATCCGCGTAACCGATGGTGCGATCCGCGATGAACGTTTCGTTCACCAGTCCTTCATGCACGATGGTATGCATCATGGCGTTCAACAAGGCCACATCGGTGTCGGGCTTGAATTGCAGATAGTGGGTGGCGTGACGCGATAATTCCGAGCGGCGCGGATCGGCGTAAATGAATTTTGCGCCTTTTTTTACGGCGTTTTTGATCCACGTTGCCGCCACCGGATGATTGGAAATCGGGTTCGCGCCGATCAGGAATATGACCTCGGCAACGCCCACATCGCTCACCTGGTTCGACACCGCGCCGGACGCCACACCTTCCATCAGAGCCGCCACCGACGATGCATGGCACAGCCGCGTGCAATGATCAACGTTGTTGCTGCCAAAGCCGGTGCGCACCAGCTTCTGGAACAAATACGCTTCTTCGTTGCTGCCTTTGGCCGAGCCAAAACCGGCGAGCGCGGTTTTGCCCTTGGTGTCGCGGATTTCTTTCAGCTTGCCGGCCGCGAGATCCAGCGCTTCTTCCCACGACGCTTCACGGAAGTATTCCAGCGGATTGGCCGGGTCCATGGTGAAGTCGGCGTGCTTGGGCACGCCGGGCTTGCGGATCAACGGCTTGGTCAGTCTTTGTTTATGACTGACATAATCAAATCCATAACGGCCCTTGACGCACAGCCGGTTGTGGTTGGAGGGGCCGTCGCGCCCATCCACACTGATGATTTTGTTGTCCTTGATATTGTAGGTCAGCTGGCAGCCGACGCCGCAGTACGGGCACACCGAGTGCACCTGTTTGTCCGGCTTCGTGAGCCCCGCTTCGCGCGCGGGCATCAGTGCGCCGGTCGGGCACGCCTGCACGCACTCGCCGCACGCGACACAGGTGGACTCACCCATGGCATCGTCGATATCGAACACAATTTTCGAATGCTCGCCGCGAAACGCGTAACCGATGACATCGTTGACCTGTTCTTCACGGCAAGCGCGCACGCAGCGCGTGCACTGGATGCACGAGTCGAGATTGACCGCGATGCCGTGATGCGACAGATCGGCCTGCGGCTGATGGCGCTTTGCAAATCGCGGCTTGCCCACCTGCAGTTTGTCCGCCCACTGATCCAGCTCGGAATTGAGCGTGTGGCGTTTTTCCGGCATGTCGGAGAGCAGCAGTTCCAGTACCATCTTTTGTGATTTGACTGCGCGTTCGCTGTCGGTGGTGACTTCCATGCCCGTGGCCGGCGCGCGGCAGCACGAGGCCGCGAGCACGCGCTCGCCTTTGACCTCGACCACACAGGCACGGCAATTGCCGTCGGGGCGCATGCCTTCCTTGTAGCAAAGATGCGGAATCTCCACGCCGTAACGCTTCGCGGTTTGAATGATGGTTTCATCGCCGGCACTTACCACGTCCCTGCCGTTCAGCTTGAACTCTATTGGCATGGCGTTTAGTTCTTCTTTGGTGATTGCGGTCATTGTTCGCCTCCGGCGACGTGAGGCGTGAGAGGTGAGGCGTGAGGCGCAAAACCGCACAGGTCGCCATGCTTCGTTATATTCGCCTCACGCCTCACGCCTAACGCCTTACTTGATTTCATTAGGGAAATACTTCATCACACTGCGTATCGGATTCGGCGCTGCCTGGCCCAGGCCGCAGATCGACGCATCGGCCATGGCGCCCGACAGTTCTTCCAGCAAGCCTTGATCCCAGCTGGGTTTTTCCATCAGGTTTAACGCCTTGGCCGTTCCTACACGGCACGGCGTGCATTGTCCGCAGGATTCTTCGGCGAAAAACTTCATGATGTTGCGCGCGGCGGCGCTGGCTTTGTCGTGGTCCGACAATATGATTACCGCCGCCGAACCGATAAAACAGCCGTATTGATTGAGCGTATCAAAATCGAGTGGAATATCACCCATCGCCTCCGGCAGTATGCCGCCCGATGCGCCGCCCGGCAGATAGGCGTAGAACGCATGTCCCGGCAGCATGCCGCCGCAGTATACGGCGATGAGTTCATTCACCGTAATGCCTGCGGGCGCCACATGCACACCCGGCTTTTGCACGCGGCCTGAGACCGAAAACGAGCGCAGGCCCTTGCGCCCGTTGCGCCCGTGCGCGGCAAACCAGTCCGCCCCTTTTCCGACGATTTCACGCACCCAGTAGAGCGTTTCCATGTTGTGCTCCAGCGTCGGATAGCCGAACAAGCCCACCTGCGCCACATACGGCGGACGCAGCCGCGGCATGCCACGCTTGCCTTCGATGGATTCGATCATCGCTGATTCTTCGCCGCAGATGTAGGCGCCCGCACCGCGCCGCAGAAATATCGGCGGCAAGGGGCACGGCGGATTTTTTTGCAGCAACTGGATTTCTTTTTCAAGTATCGCGCGCACCCCGGCATATTCGTCGCGCAGGTAAATGTAAACCTCGGAGATCTGCACCGTCCACGCAGCGACAATCATGCCTTCGAGAAAACGATGTGGATCGCGTTCAAGGTAATAGCGATCCTTGAAGGTGCCCGGTTCGCCCTCGTCGATATTCACCGCCATTACCCGCGGCCCTTTTTCGCCGCGCACGATGCGCCACTTGCGCCCCGCCGGAAATCCCGCGCCGCCCAACCCACGCAGTCCGGAATGCTCCATCACTTTGATCAGATCATCGGCGTCGCGTTTGCCGGCCAGACACTCGGCGGCAAGCGCATAGCCGCCTTTTTTGCGGTAAGCCGCGTAGCCGATATACTTGCCCAAGGCGCACCGGGACTTGTTCGCCACGGCAAGCGCTTTCACACTGGCAACCGTTGCATTCGCCACCGGATTCTGGCCCACAATGACCACCGGCGCCTGTTCACAACGCCCGACACACGGCGCGGGAATCACGCGCACGCCGTCACCGAGGGCGCGTTTGAGTTCAGTGATCAGCGGATTCGCACCGCCCAGTTCGCAAGACAATGAGTCGCACACGCGCACGGTCAGCGCGGGCGGCGGCGTGTCACCTTCTTTAACGATGTCAAAATGATGATAAAAGCTCGCCACCTCGAATACTTCGGTCATCGCGAGTTTCATCTCGCGCGCGAGTGCGGCGATGTGCGCAGCGGAAATATGTCCGAACCTGTCCTGAAGCTTGTGCAGATGTTCGATCAGCAGATCGCGGCGGCGCGGTTCATCACCCAGCAACGCCTGCACTTGCGCCAACGCGTCCGCTTCAACCGCGCGCCCTTTCGGTCTGCCGCGACGTGCACCACGTTCCCCGCGCCCTGTATTGAGCTTGCCTTGTTCCAACGCACACCCTCCATGCCCGTCAACTGTGAACGATCAGCGCTCCGGGTCAAGGCGCAGCGGCGTCCGTTGAACGCGCCGTGTTCCCGCCATGCCGGGGAGGGGTACCGCTGTTGCCGACCACAAACTCCTTCCCCTTCAGGGGCAAGGGAACACTTGTAGCGAAACAGAAGGTTGGGATGGGGGTGGGGGTTGATCACTACACCCCATCCCCACCCTACCCCTCTACTCCGTTTCAAGTGTGCCCTTGCCCTTGAAGGGGAGGGAACCCAAAGGCCACCCTTTGTGTTTCTGCTGTACCTATTTCAAAATCGATTTCATCAATTTACCCATATCCGCCGGGTTGCGCGTGACCTTGATGCCGCATTCCTCCATCACCCGCAATTTCTCTTCAGCGGTGCCCTTACCCCCAGATATGATCGCGCCGGCGTGGCCCATGCGCTTGCCCGGCGGCGCGGTAAGGCCGGCGATAAAACCGACCACCGGCTTTTTCATATGGGCTTTGACCCAGCGCGCGCATTCTTCCTCGTCGGAACCGCCGATCTCGCCGACCATCACTACGGCTTCTGTCAGTGGATCGTCGTTGAACATTTTCATCACGTCGATGTGCTTCAGGCCGTTCACCGGGTCGCCGCCGATTCCGACGCACGACGATTGGCCCAGGCCCACTTCCATCAACTGGCCAACGGCTTCGTAGGTCAGGGTACCGGAACGCGACAACACGCCAATCGGGCCGTGCTTATGAATGTGGCCGGGCATGATGCCGATTTTGATTTGGTCGGGTGTAATCACACCGGGGCAGTTGGGCCCGATCAGCAGCGTGCGCTTGCCCTGCATTTTATATTTGGTGCGGATCATGTCGCGCACCGGAATACCGTCAGTGATGCAGATGACCAGATCGAGATCGGCCTCGATCGCCTCGTCGATGGCAGCAGCGGCAAAAGGTGGCGGCACATAAATCACCGACACGTTGGCGCCGGTGGCAGCCTTGGCTTCCTTCACCGTCTCGAATATCGGTATGCCTTCGTAGGATTGACCGCCCTTTTTCGGCGTCACACCCGCGACATAACAGGCCTTGCCGTTGGCGTACTCTTTGCCGGTTTTAGTGTGAAACTGGCCGGTCTTGCCGGTAATGCCCTGGGTCAGGACGCGCGTATTTTTATCTATCAGTATCGACATGTTCAGGCCGCCTGCATGAGTACGGTTGAAATTCGAAGTGCGCGGCGACGGCGGCCGGCGGTAATTCGCCTGACCGTCGATCCCCTAAAGGGGCCCCTCGCCGGGGGGCTCATGCCGGCCCCGCCTTCCTGACCGCTGCCACGGCTTTTTGCGCCGCATCCGCCATATTATTTCCGGAAAGAATCGGCAGTCCCGATTCGGCGAGTATTTTTTTGCCCAACTCGACGTTGGTGCCTTCGAGCCGCACGATCAGCGGCACCTTCAATTTGACCTGCCGCGCGGCTTCCACCACGCCTTGCGCGATGACGTCGCATTTCATGATGCCACCGAAAATGTTGACCAGAATCGCTTTCAGGTTCGGGTTTTTCAACATGATCTTGAACGCCTCGGTGACCTTTTCGGTGGAGGCGCCGCCGCCCACATCGAGAAAGTTCGCTGGTGTGCCGCCGTAGATCTTGCAAATGTCCATGGTCGCCATCGCCAGTCCGGCGCCATTCACCAGGCAGCCGATGTTGCCGTCGAGTTGTATGTAGCTCAGATCGAATTTCGAGGCTTCGATTTCGGCGGGATTTTCTTCATCCAGATCGCGCAGCGCCACGATCTCCGGGTGGCGAAACATTGCGTTTTCGTCAAAATTGATTTTGGCGTCGAGCGCGATCACCTGCCCGTCGTTGGTTAAAATCAACGGATTAATTTCCAGCAGGGACGCGTCGGTTTCGTCAAACGCCTTGTACAGCGCCTTGAACATGTCGCGGGTTTGCGCAATCGCGCCGGCGGGCATGCCGATCTTGCGCGCCATGTCCTCGGCTTGCGCGTCGCTTAAACCGGACATCGGATCAATGGCGACCTTGTGAATTTTTTCCGGCGTGTGTGCGGCAACTTCCTCGATATCCATGCCGCCTTCACTGGAAGCCATCAGCACCGCGCGCTGCGAAACGCGGTCCACCACCAGCGCCACGTAATATTCTTTTTTGATATCCGCGCCTTCTTCGATCAGCAAGCGGCGCACTTTTTGGCCTTCGGGGCCGGTCTGATGCGTCACCAGCTGCATGCCGAGTATCGAGCCCGCGAGTGATTTCAATTCAGCGGGTGACTTGGCGAGCTTGACGCCGCCGCCTTTGCCGCGTCCGCCGGCGTGGATTTGCGCCTTCACCACCCATACGCTGCCGCCCAGCGTGTTACCGGCAGCAACGGCTTCGTCTACGGAAAAACACGGCACATTGCGCAGCGTGCGCACGCCGTATTTCTTGAGGACTTCCTTCGCCTGATATTCGTGAATTTTCATGGTGAACTCGAAAGAAAGCGCGCCGGACGGCTGGCGCGAATTTATTACAGCATTGCCGCAGGAGCCTTGACTGTGGTCAAGTCTGGTTACGGAATTCAACCGAGGCAACGCGGACGATGATGACACTATAAGACACTACAGTCACTGCACAGTGTTGCATGGGCGCTGTAGAGTATAACAAGCCGTGCGCGCGCCACTGCTGCACGTTGCGTAGAGCATGAGTCCACATGCCTGTCAGGCAACGAGCCAATAATGCTTATGTGAAATTTATCGCCTGTTCATAAAATAGCCGTGTATGCTGCGAAGCAACAATAGCGCTGTTGGCATGCCCAGGCGAGACTTGGGAATCGGCGCAAAAAAAAGCGCAATCCCGTAGGATTGCGCTGAAGTTCCGCCGAAGGAGGAGGTTTTGGAGGAGTATGCCCAACCTAGACGCTGAGCACGAATAAATTATGCGCGCCGAAGCACCCAAGTTCAAGCATTTTTGTTGCGTTGCAGAATACATTTATTTAATCTTCGAATTAATAAATATAATGCGAATCATGTCTTGGGAGAAAAAGTATCACTCTGTGGACAGCTTCTCGGGGTCGGCGCCTCGGACGTGCGGTCCGGCGTGTGCAACGTAGCGCCGGCTACAGCCGCCGGATTCGCCACATTCATGCGGCGCAAAGTGCAGAACTGCGCGAAAATCACCAAACCCTCCGGCGCACGCGTAGCGCCGTAGCCGATAATACTTAACCATTTGTTTTTATTTAATATTTTATGACAATCGCCACCGACATCGCACGCCGCATCACCACCATGCACTATCCGGATTTGCCCGCTGACGCAGTGCATTGGGCAAAAGTCGCCTTCATCGACACGCTGGCCTGCGCACTCGCGGGCGCCCACGAGGATGCGCCGCGCATCGCCGCAAAAGTCGCAGCCAGCTACGGCGGCACGGGTCCGGCGCTGCTGTGGGGCACCAACCGCCGCATGTCGGCACTCGATGCGGCGGTTATCAACGGCACCGCCGGTCATGCGCTCGACTACGATGACGTCAACAACACCATCGGCGGCCATCCTTCAGTGCCTATCCTGCCGGCGATCATCGCACTCGGCGAAATGCTCGGCGCCAGCGGCAAGGATTTGCTGCTCGCCTACGTTACCGGCTTTGAAGCACAAGCAGCCATCGGCAAGGCGGTCAACGTCTACCACTACCGCAAGGGCTGGCATCCGACGGCCACCCTCGGCGTGTTTGGCGCGGCGGCGGCCAGCGCGCGGCTGCTCAATCTCAGTGTGCCACACACCGCCACCACGCTGGCGATTGCGGCATCCTTGTCGTCCGGCATCAAAGCCAATTTCGGCACCATGACCAAACCACTGCACGCGGGGCACTGCAGCCGCAACGGGCTGTACGCCGCGCTGATGGCAAAGGAAGGTTTCACCGCCAGCAATGATGCGTTCGAGCACCCACACGGATTTTTCGAGCTGTTCAACGGCGCGGGCAATTACCACGTGGAAAAAATTCTGGAACACTGGGCTGCGCCGCTGGATGTACTCGCTCCGGGCATCGGTCTTAAACAATATCCGTGCTGCGCCAGCACGCATTCCGCCATTGATGCCACGCTGCTTCTGCGCGAGCGCCACCATCTAACGCCGGAGCGCGTGAAAAAAATCGAAACCATCACCCACGCTCCCGCGCTCGCGCATACCAACCGGCCCGACCCGAAAACCGCGCTGGATGCCAAATTCAGCGTGCAGTATTGCGTGGCACGCGCGCTGATGCACGGCGCGGTGACGTTTGATCATTTTGCCGACAGCGCGCTGCTGCAGCCCGAATTGCGTTCATTGCTCGCACGGGTCGAAGCGCACCCGCACGCTCAGCTTCCCAAAGACATGGGGGATCACTATCAGGGCGTGGTGAATATCACCACCACCGACGGGCAGCAATACTCCGCGCGCGTGGATCAACCGCTGCGCGGTCCCACCAACCTTGCGCCACCAGACCGGCTCGAATCAAAGTTCAGGGACTGCGCGGCACGGGCGTTGCGGCCGCAGGCGGTGCCGCGGCTATACGAACAACTGTGTAATTTCGAGTCACTGTCGAACGTGCGTGAGCTGACGGATTTTATGCAAAGTTCTGTCATCGACGCCAAGACGAACCGCGAGGCGGCGCAGCCTACGTTATCCTAGCTACTCTGCCTTGATCCCCGACGCGCGCACCTGCTTGCGCCAGCGCTCCAGATCGCCGCGCACGATGGCGGTAAACTCCGCCGTGCTGTTGCCGACAGCGTCGGCGCCGTCCTGCCGCAGCCGTTCGCGCAACTCCGGCATCTGCAAGGCGCGCACTGCCGCGCCGTTTAGCCGTGCAACCACCTCGCGCGGCGTTTTCGCCGGCGCGCCGATGCCATACCAATTGTCCACCGCATAACCTGTCAATCCGGTTTCCGCCATCGCCGGCAAATCAGGCAGCAGGGTTGACCGTTTCAATGAGGTTACCGCGAGCGAGCGCAGCTTGCCGGCCTTGATTAGCGGCAGGGTGGACACCGGCACACCAAAGAAAAACTGCAAGCGCCCACCCAGAAGATCGACCAGCGCCAGCGCACCGCCCTTGTATGGTACGTGGATCAATTCCGTAGCGGTCATTTGCGCCAACATCATGCCGCCGAAGTGTTGCAACGTGGCGACACCGGCGGTGCCGTAATGCAGCGTGCGCGGCGCGGCGCGTGCGAGCGCAACCAGTTCCTTGACTGAATGCGCGTTAATCGACGGGTGCACCAGCAGAATGTACGGCTGCGTGGTCATCTGCGTCACCGGCACAAAATCGCGCAGCAAGTCATAGGGCAGGCGCTCGTTGAGCGCCTGATTCAGCGGGTGTGATGCGGTAACAGTAATCAGCGTGTAGCCGTCCGCCGGCGCGCGCGCCGCGATCTCGGTGCCGATATTGCCCGAAGCGCCTATGCGATTGTCGATCACTATCGGCTGGCCGACGACCTCGGAAATGCGTTGCGCCACCAGCCGCGTGGTGAGATCCGCGCCGCCACCCGCAGCGAAAGGCGAAATCCAGCGGATGGGCTTGGTTGGAAAGGCCAGTTCCGAGCTTGTCGAAGCGGGCTGCGCGGGTGCGCCGGCGCTAAGACACAGCGCAAGGCTCAACAGAGCACTTTTGATCCATGGTATGGGCATATCGGCTCTCTCCCAAGCAAGCCCCGATCTTACGTGAATGCGGGATAATATAAATATCCGCCATAAATTATTACCGGAGCAGCCATGACACCTCGCCGCCTTAACCCCCTTGTCTGCCTGCTCCTGAGCCTGACATTCGCAACGCCTGCGTTCGCGCGCATCACTCGCATCGACATTGAAAAAATTGAATCACCCACCTTTGACGGCGCGGCATTCGGCAACAGCGGCCCCTACGAAAAAATCACCGGTAAGGCGTACGGTGAACTCGATCCCACTCACGAACTCAACCGCGGCGTGGCACTGCTCGACAAAGCGCCGCGCAATGCCGCCGGGCGCGTCGAATACAACATCGACATCCTGATCCTCAAACCCGTCGATATGAGCCGCGGCAATCGCACGCTGATCTACGACACCGTCAATCGCGGCAACTTGCGTGCGATCCAGGTGTTCAATCTCGAAGGCCCGGCTACCAACAATCCGACAACCGCAAAAGACGCCGGCGACGGATTTCTGTTCAAACAAGGCTACAGCATCGTGACTAGCGGCTGGCCCGGCGACGCGCTCCCCGGCGGCAATCGGCTCACGGCGCGCTTTCCCGTGGCAAAAGAACCCGACGGAAAATCGATCACGCAGACTCTGACTGTCGAATTTGTGTTCACCAAGCCCGCCCACTCCGTGAGCATAGGCTTTGATGGCGGTAATTCGCGTCCGTATCCGGCTGTGATCGAACGCGCGTCCGAGGCACAACTCTACCGGCGCGCCGGCGCTTCGGCGCAACGTGAAACCATCCCGAAAAGCGAGTGGTCGTTCGGCAAATGCACGGATGGCAAGAACGCGACAGCGAGTGATGTAGACGTGTGTTATCCGGCGGGTTTCACGGCGAACTACATTTACGATCTGGTATACGTGGCGCGCGATCCAGTGGTGATGGGCCTCGGCTTCGCCTCCACCCGTGATCTGGTTTCGTTCCTGCGCCACGAGCGCTCGGAGGCCAATCCGATGATGCGCGGCGGCACTGCTGATCCGGTGCGACAGGCCATCGGCTTTGGCCGCTCGCAAAGCGGACGTTACATCAAGGACCTCGTTTATCAGGGCTTCAACCTCGACGAAAACAAGCGCGTGGTGTTTGAAGGACTGATGCCGCTGATCTCCGGTTCACGCCTGATGAGCATCAATGCGCCGTTCGGCATGCCCAGCCGCGGGGTAGGCCACTACGGCGGCGACCAGTTCCCGCATACCTACGCGACGCTCGAAGACCCGATCAGCAAAAAGCGTGACGGCTGGCTCGCGCGCTGCACCGCGCAGCAAGCCTGTCCCAAAGTCATGCATATGGATTCCGGTACCGAAGCATGGCTTGCGCGCAACGCGTTAGTGATCACCGATGCGTCGGGCACGAAAGACTTGCCCATTCCCGACAACGTGCGCCTCTACTACTTCGCCAGCACGCAGCACAATCCCTCGGCCAAACCCGACTACGGCATTTGCAAAAACTTGAGCAACGTAAATCCGCGCATAGAAAACATACGCGCGCTGCTGGTGGCAATGCAGGCGTGGGTGACCGAAGGCAAGACGCCGCCGCCGAGCCGTTTTCCGCGCGTGTCTGACGGCACACTGGCGCCGCCCGCGCCTGCCGCCAAGTTCGGCTTCCCGGCCATTCCCGGAACCGTCTACAACGGCAAATACAGCGCGCTGTCGATGAAGGACTTCTCAGTGCAGCCACCGCGCAACATCCCCGGCACCGAATACCCCGCGCTTGCGCCCAAGGTAGACGCCGACGGCAACGACATTGGCGGCATTCGATCGGTGGCACTCGAAGTGCCGCTCGCCACTTACATGGGCTGGAACCACCGCCGCGCCGGATTCATGGAAGACGAGCTTTGCGGTCTGCAGGGATCAACCATCCCGTTCGCGAAAACCGCCACCGAGCGCGGCGCCGATCCGCGCCCGTCGCTGGCGGAGCGCTACGGCACACACGCGAACTACGTGGCCAAAGTCGAGGCCGCCGCCGCCAAATCGGTGAAAGAGGGTTTTCTGCTGGCGGAGGACGCAGCGCGCGTGATCAACGAGGCGCGGAAAGTTGACTGGGGATTTTGATGGGCGTTTGAACTTTCCGCATGTTCGGCGCAGAATCGTGCGCCTGACGATACTTCAATCGTCACCAACTTGGGGGAGATCAAAATGAAAGTACTGTCGCGAATTGTCATGGGCTTGCTGGTCATCGCGTTTGCCATGGCCGGTTGTGCGGTCACCCCGTCCAGCGGCGGGTGGGTCACGCTGCTCGACGGCGAAAAAGGCATGGAAAATTTTAATCGCATCGGCGACGCCAACTGGCGCGCGGAGGGTGGGGCCATCGTGGCTGACAAAGGCAAGGGCGGGCATCTGGTCAGCAAAAGTTCCTACAAGAATTTCGAAATCCGCGCCGAGTTCTGGGCGGCCACCGACACTAATAGCGGCATCTTCATCCGCGCCATGGATCCCAACAAGATCGGCTCCGCCACTTCCTACGAAGTGAACATCTGGGACATACGCCCCGACCCGAAATACGGTTCTGGCGCCATTGTCGACGTCGCCGCGGTACCGGTGCCGCTCACCAACCTGGTCGGCGGCAAATGGAACGTCATGAAAATCACCGCCGACGGACCGCAACTGACCGTCTGGCTCAATGACATCATGACCGCAAACACGCGTGACGGCAGGTTCGCCCAAGGCCCGTTCTCACTGCAGTATGGCGCTGGCGTCAAAGGTGCTACCGGCGGCCCGATCAAGTGGCGCAAAGTGCAGGTGCGGACGCTGTAAGCTGACGCCCCGGGGGCTTGCCGCAGATAGTTGCAAGCCTTGCCTATGATTCCGGGTAGGTTGGGCTGAGCCTGCGAAGCCCAACAACAGCTGCAACGGCGCTATTGGGAGCACCAGATTCGGGACGAGGCCGATCTGGCGAGGCATGTGATTACATCCATCTCAATCCGGTGAAGCATGGTTGCGCCAGCAGTGCTGCTGACTGGCCATATTCAACGATACATGACTACATTGAAAGAGGCATTGTTACCAAGGATTGGGGTGGCGGCGGGAATGACACCGTGGGTGTGTATGGTGAACGCTAAAGCGTTGGGCTTCGCAAGCTCAGCCCAACCTACGCGTGCTGCCAGGCAATCGACGCAATACGCGGGTTATCCCCCTATAACCGCATAACCCGAGGGCGTGCCCAGCACCGTGGTGCGCTCCATGTGCCGCCGCTGGGTTTCATCGAAATCACCCAGCGCCTGATGCAGGGTGCAGCGGTTGTCCCACACCACGATGTCGTTGTTCTGCCATTGTTGCCGGTATACGAATTCGGGCTTGGTGGCGTGCGTGTTGAGATATTTGATTAACGGCTGACTTTCTTCTTCGGTCATGCCGTCGAAGCGTTTGACCTTTTCACCGAGGTACAAAGCCTTCTTTCCCGTTTCGGGATGCGCGCGCACCACCGGTTGCGCTATCGGTGGATTGAGTTTGCGCTGCTCTTGCGCGCGTTCGACGCCGGTAGGCGCGTAGTTGATTTTGCGTGTGCCGGCCAGTTGAATGCCATGCAGATCGGCGATGAGCTTTTTCATGCCGCCGGACAGCGTGTCGTAGGCAAGAGTCATGTTGGCGAACAACGTGTCGCCACCGACTTCCGGTACCGTCCAGCTCCTGAGCAGCGAGCCGAGCGCAGGGATCGGCGTGAATGACATATCCGTGTGCCACTGGCGGCCGGTGTAGCGCGAATTCGACGGCGTGCCGTCGGCGTTCGGCTCATTCGTTACCAGCAGCAGTTCCGGGTATTCCGGATGACGGTCCTGCGGTAACGAATCGTGTTTGTCCAATTCGCCGAAGCGGCGGCTGAACTCGATGTGTTG
Organism: Bordetella parapertussis; assembly: GCA_945861275.1. Taxonomy (GTDB): domain Bacteria; phylum Pseudomonadota; class Gammaproteobacteria; order Burkholderiales; family SG8-41; genus UBA5216. The sequence goes on along the minus strand of CAMATZ010000034.1, from coordinate 12,312 downwards.
CTCGCGCGTGATGTCCTGATTGCGAAACAGCAAAATACCGTTGTCGAGAAACGCCTGGTAGATTTCGCCGAAAGACGCCTCGCTCATCGGCGCAGATACGTCGATGTCGCAGACCTCCGCACCGAGGGCGTAAGAGAGTTTGCGTAATTTGAGTGACATGATCTCTCCAATTGTTCTTAAAATAAATTCAGGAAACAAGCCGGAATCGGTGCACGCGCCGTCCCCAGTTGGTTTCCGCGACATAGAGATCGCCCTGGGTATCGACGGCAATACAATGACCGTGCGTGAAATCGCCGAGTTGATGGCCAGGCCGGCCGAAGCTGGTTACGATTTCGCCGCTCGCGTGATCCAGTATATGCACCTGCTCGTTGCGGCCGTTCATCACGTACAGATACTTTTGTTCCCGATCCTGCGAGAAGGCCGTCCACCACGCGGTGCCGCGTTTATCGGGCAGCGCAGGGGTGCCAGTGCGCACCCAGATGTTGCGCTTGAAATTACCCTGTTTGTCGAATACCTGCACGCGGTCGCCTTGCCGGTCGCCCACATACACCAGGCCTTGCCTGCTGATATCAACGCTGTGTACGACTTCGGCGAACACGCCGCCGACACCCGCTTCCATTTCTTCTGGCGTTGCCTGCCGGCCCCACTGGCGCAGGAACTTGCCGTTTTTATCGAATACCACGATGCGCCGGTTGCCGTAGCCGTCGGCGAAATACACGTCGCCGTTCTTCGCATCACACGCGATGCCCGCCGGTTTGTTAAGCCGGTCATGCGCGGCGTTGGCGCCGGGGCCGCGTTTCGCGCCGTCGGCGGTGTCGAATATGCCCTTGCTACCAATTTGCAACAGGAGCTTGCCGTCGTAGGTGTATTTCTGCACCATGCCGTCGCCATTGGCGCTGATCCATACATTGTTGTCGTGATCAACCGCGCAACTGTGCGGCGTTGAGGGCATCACGTTCCAGTCGCCCCACGCATCGATCATAGTGCCGGCCCGATCGAAAATCATCACCGGCGGCGCCTGGATGCAGGTTTCGCGTTCTTCGTCAGTGATGTTGCCGCGATTGACGATCAGAATATTGTCGCGATGATCGACGTAAACGCAGGGCAGTTGCCCGGTGATCCAGCCTGCCGGCAGAGGCTTGGGCCATGAGGTATCGAATTCAAAGCGTGGTGCGCTAATGCTCACGTTGCGTCTCCCCTCGATTTAAGTTTACTGAAACGCGCTGGCGTGAATCACTTGCGCGAATAATCGATAAACCCGTCACGATTGGGCATTTTTACCTGCGGCAGCGTCTGCGCATTCATCACTGCTGATTCCGCCACGATGCCATTCAGAAACAACACATACGCGCTGACCGCATACACCTCGTCGTTGCTGAGTGTCTGCGGCGCAGTGGTGGGCATGGCACGGCGTGTGTAATCGAACAGCGTGGTGGCGTACGGCCAATAGCTGCCGACGGTGCGCATGGGTTTGCCGGATGCGAGCGAGCCGATGCCGCCCACCAGCGGATCCGCCGGTTTACCGGCGCCTTTGGGGCCGTGGCAGGACTGACATTTGGATTCGTACACTTTCTGCCCCTGCGCCACACTGCCACTGCCGGCGGGCAAGCCTGCGCCGCTCGGCGGAATGCTGGTGTCCATTGCCGCGAGCATCGCGGGCGTGGGTGCGGCGCCAAGGTTGGGGCCGCGTGCGGGCGTGACATAGGATGTGTTGTCCGGCGTTGCGCAGGCGGCGAGTACGGCAACCAGCAGACTGCCAGTGAGTTTTTTATACATGGACATTGCTGATGCTCCCGTCGGCGGCGATGGCCCAAGTCTGGATATAGTGGTTGTGATAGTTCATGCCGAGCACGTACTGCGACACAAATGCCTTGCGCGTCGGCTGCACATTGCCTTTTTCGTCGATGGCGCGGCTTTGCAGCACAGCCGCGGTTCCATTCCATTCCCACGGCAGGCGAAAACGGGTGAAACTCTTGGATAAAATCGGCCCCTGCAGATTGGCGTCGCGCCAACTTGCGCCGCCATCGGCGGAAACCTCGACGCGGCTGACACGACCCGCGCCCGACCACGCAATGCCGCTGATTTCATACACACCATGGCGGTCGAGCTTGTGCCCGAACGAGGGAAAGGTGATGATCGATTTCACACCCAATTCAAAGGTGAACTGGCGCGCCTTGCCGTCCGTTTGCAAATCCGAGTACTTCGACGTTTCATCCTTGGTATGCGTGGGCCCGTCGGTGAGTTTGAGGCGGCGCAGCCACTTGACGCACATATTGCCTTCCCAGCCCGGCAACAGCAGACGCATCGGATAGCCCTGTTCGGGGCGCACGCGCTCGCCGTTCTGATACAGCGCCAGCATCGCATCGTCCATGATTTTCGATAACGGCACGCTGCGCGTCATCGCTGCCGAATCGGCGCCTTCGGCGACTACCCATTGCGCGCCGCTGGCAATCCCCGCTTCGTTCAGCAACAGCGATAGCGGCACGCCCGTCCACTCGCTGACCGATGCCAGGCCGTGAATCGCGCCGGCAGTACCTTGCGGCGGCTTCGCCCCGGCGTTGCCACCGCTGTTGCCCGAGCACTCGATAAAGCAGGTGCGGGAAATCATCGGATAGCGCGACAATGACGCCAGGTCAAACACCAGCGGGCGAGTCACCAGGCCGTGTATCAGCAGCTCATGTTTGGCCGGATCAATGTCCGGCACGCCATTGTGATGGCGTTCGAAATGCAGGCCGTTGGGCGTGATGGTGCCTTCCAGCGATTGATGCGGCGTGCGCGAAGCGCCGGTGGCGGGCGACACGGACGCGTAACCTGAAGCAAACGGGCGCTGCACCGACGCCTCGAATTTTGACGGCGTGCCGTAGGCGCGCATGGGTGCGCCAGGCGTTTTCATCCATGCGGGGACTTCCTGCGCGACTGCGTTGGCAGCCACGCCACCGGCGGCAAGCGTGCCCGCGACCGATGCGCTGCGGGTCAAAAAGTGTCTGCGCTTATGATCCGCCAGCGTCGGAACTGTTGCCGATGCTGGCGCGACCACGGGTTTTGCTGGAACCTGATTGCTCATCACTTCCTCCCTGGGTACTTTGATAGTGGAGCTAGATTACACCGAACATGTGCCACTGCAAAGCGCCTATGACAAAAGCCTTCGCTGGATAGGGGCCCCAATAGACGGCTACGCGGGGATGACTGAAAATGCTACCAAGATATCAGCTGCAGGTAATTCCCTGCGACGCGACGCTGCAATGAACAATGCTCTGCGTAAGCGATCTGGCTGCGCTGCTGTTTAACGCTGCCAGCGGCATCTCGGCCACGCATATCTCGTACAAGGGTGCGGCGCCGGCGCAGCAGGCGGTGGCCGCCGGCGAAGCGCATTACCGTTTTGATAATGTGGGCACTTCGCAGCCGCTGGTGCCGGCTGGGCGTCTGCGCGGTCTGGCGCTGACTGGCACGGCGCGGTCACCCGCAGCGCCCCGGTCTGAGACCGCGATGGAGGGTGTCATTCTCACCCAGTGAATACAAAAAATCCCGGCAGCGCCGGGATTTTTTTATCCATTAAAACAAGTTTTTACCTAAGACTCGCGTTAATGCGTTCCAGCGCCTTCGAACCCGGACACAGTTCCTTAGCGCTCAACTGATTCAGCGGCGTTTCCACCGTATTCAGATGCTCGTGCATATCCACGGCGCTGGGGTCGATGAAGAGCAGGCCGGTGACGACTTCGCCTTTGGCGGCGTGTTCCTGCACGTAGTTCATGGTCTTGATGCGGTCGGTCGGATCGTGCTCCGCCGACAGCTTGCGCAGACGCAGCACGCTGCCGTCGTGTTGCGTGACGTTGACCACTTCGCCCGGCGCGTAGTCGGCGGTGATTTCCTCGCGCGCTTCGATGAAGTCGAGAAAGTTCACGGCTTCGTTGTGCTGGCGCACGTATTCATAGCTCTTGGTGGAACCGGCGTGATTGTTAAACGCCACGCAGGGTGAGACCACGTCGATGAACGCGGCGCCCCTGTGCTCCATCGCGCCCTTGATCAGCGGCACCAGTTGTTTTTTGTCGCCGGAGAAGCTGCGCGCAACATAGGTGGCGCCGAGCAGCAGCGCCATGCCGATCATGTCCAGCGGCTCATCCGAGTTGACGATGCCGCGCTTGGACTTGGAGCCTTTGTCGGCGGTGGCGGAAAACTGGCCCTTGGTCAGACCATACACGCCGTTGTTCTCGACGATGTAGACCATGTTGATGCCACGGCGCATGGCGTGGGCGAACTGGCCGATGCCGATGGAAGCCGAGTCGCCGTCGCCCGACACGCCCATGTAAATCAACTCGCGGTTGGCGAGATTGGCGCCGGTGAGCACCGACGGCATGCGGCCATGCACGCTGTTAAAGCCGTGCGAATTGCCCAAAAAATAATCCGGCGTTTTCGACGAGCAGCCGATGCCCGACAGTTTGGCCACGCGATGCGGCTGGATGTCGAGTTCCCAGCACGCCTGCACAATGGCGGCGCTGATGGAATCGTGACCGCAGCCCGCGCACAGCGTGGAAATTTTGCCTTCGTAGTCGCGGCGGGTGTAGCCGACCGAGTTTTTGGTCAGTGCGGGGTGGTGCAGTTTGGGTTTGGCTATGTAGGTCATTCTTTGTTCCTGTTGTTTCCCGCCTTCGGCCCCCTCGCTACGCTCTCCCCTGCCCTTTCGGGGGAGAAGAGGGGCATTAGGCGCTGATGCGCCCGGTTTGGATGGGGACCACGGTGTGTGCTGCGATATGTTTGGAAATATGATCGACGATGAAGCGCGCGGTAATCGGCGTGCCGTCATAGTGCAGCACCGAGATCAGGCGCTTGGGATCGATCTGGCCTTCGTTGACCAGCATGCTTTTCAATTGTGCATCGCGGTTTTGTTCAATCACGAACACCCCCGGATGCGCGGCAATGAATTCATTGACCTCGTCCGCGAACGGGAAGCCGCGCACGCGCAGCGCGTTCACATGAATGCCGTTCCCGGCCAGCACGTCGAGCGCTTCCTGCATCGCCGGGCTGGTGGAACCGTAGAAAATAGCACCCATGCGCGCGGGCTTTTTCGAAGCATGGAGTACCGGCGCCGGCAACAGCTTCTTTGCGGTTTCGAATTTGCGTAACAGGCGCGTGACATTCTCGATGTAATCCGGGCCGGCTTCGCTGTAGCGCGCGTAACGGTCCTTGGTGGTGCCGCGGGTGAAATAGGCGCCATGCTGCGGATGCGTGCCGGGGTAGGTGCGATAGGCTATGCCATCGCCGTCCACGTCGTTATAACGGCCAAAATCTGCGCCGCCTTCGAGCGCTTCGTAGGTCATCACCTTGCCGCGGTCGTAGGCGCGTGCGTCGTCCCACGCCAGCGGTTGGCACAGGCGCGTGTTCATGCCGATGTCGAGATCGGTCATCACGAACACCGGGGTTTGCAGCCGTTCGGCGAGATCGAACGCCTGCGCCGTCATATCGAAACACTCTTTCGGGTCTTCCGGGAACAGCAGCACATGCTTGGTATCGCCGTGCGACGCATAGGCACAGGAGAGCACATCGGACTGCTGGGTGCGCGTGGGCATCCCGGTCGAAGGGCCGCCGCGCTGCACGTCGATCAGCACTACCGGGATCTCCGCGAAATAGGCAAGGCCGATAAACTCGGTCATCAGCGAAATGCCGGGGCCGGAGGTGGTGGTGAACGAGCGGGCGCCGTTCCAGCCCGCGCCGATGGCAATGCCGACCGAGGCGAGTTCGTCTTCGCCTTGAATGATGGCGTAGCGCGCCTTGCGGGTCTCGGGTTCCACGCGCAGCTTCTGGCAATAACCGATAAACGCCTCGGCGAGCGAGGATGATGGTGTGATGGGATACCACGCGCACACGCTGGCGCCACCGTAGACCGCGCCCAGGGCGGCTGCGCTGTTGCCGTCGATGAACACTTTGTTGCCGACGTTGTTTGAGCGCTGCACCTTGATGCCGAGCGGGCAGGTCAGATGTTTGAGCGCGTAATCGCGTCCAAGTTTCAGCGCTTTAAAGTTTGATTGCAGCAGCGCTTCTTTGCCTTTGTATTGCTCGGTGAACAGTTTTTCGATTTCCGCCGGGTCCATGTCGAGCAGTGCGGACAGCGCACCGACATAAATGATGTTCTTGAACAACTGGCGCTGGCGCGGATCGGAATAGGTGGTGTTGCAGATTTCGGTGAGCGGTATGCCGATGACGTTGATATCGTCGCGAAATTTCGATTTCGGCATCGGCTTGGAGCTGTCGTAAAACAAATAGCCCCCGGCCTCGATTTCCTTGATGTCCTTGTCCCAGGTCTGCGGATTCATCGCCACCATCAGATCGACACCACCGCGCCGGCCCTGATAACCGGCTTCATTCACGCGCACCTCGTACCAGGTCGGCAGACCCTGAATGTTCGACGGAAAAATATTGCGCGGTGACACCGGCACGCCCATGCGCAAAATGGCGCGCGCGAAAAGCTCGTTGGCCGACGCCGAGCCGGAGCCGTTGACGTTGGCGAATTTAACAACGAAGTCGTTGGTTGCAGTAATTTGTTTCATGTAAGTATTTGTTTTAAAACAATATTTTTTATTTAAGCGGCTTTGCGCTGCGGCTTGCGGCAACCCGGGCCGGCATTGGTCATCTCAATCAGATACTTCTGCATGTCCCATGCGCCCGTCGGGCAGCGCTCGGCGCACAGCCCGCAGTGCAGGCACACGTCTTCGTCTTTGGCCATGATGCGCCCGGTCATCTGCAGTGTTTGCGAAATATACAAGTCTTGCGTCTTGGCGTGCAGCGACGGCGCGCTCAACTGCGTGCGCAGTTCGGCTTCTTCGGCGTTGGGCGTGAAGGTGATGCAATCCATCGGGCAGATATCGACGCAGGCATCGCACTCGATGCACAGCTTCTCCGAAAACACGGTTTGCACATCGCAGTTCAGACACCGCTGCGCTTCGGCGAAGCCCGACTTCGCATCAAAGCCGAGCTCGACTTCGACCTTAATGTCTTTGAGCGTTATTTTCTTGTCTTTCCACGGCACCTTGTTGCGCAGTTGGTCCGAGATATCGTTGTCGTAGCTCCACTCGTGAATGCCCATTTTCTGCGAAATCAGATTGGTCATCGGATCGGGGCGTTCCTTGATGTCTTCGCCCCGGCAGAATTTGTCGATGGACACTGCCGCGTCATGCCCGTGCGCCACGGCCCAGATGATGTTTTTGGGACCGAACGCCGCATCGCCGCCGAAAAACACTTTCGAGTGGGTGGATTGCATAGTGACTTGATCGACCACCGGCATGCCCCATTTGTCCCACTCGAGGCCGACGTCGCGCTCGATCCACGGGAAAGCGTTTTCCTGCCCGATCGCCACCAGCACGTCGTCGCATTCAACCCGTTGTTCCGGCTCGCCGGTGGGCACCAGATTGCGGCGACCCTTGGCGTCGTACTCGGCCTTGACCTTCTCGAACGTCATCGCGGTCAATTTGCCGTTGGCATGTATGAACGCTTTCGGCACCATGTAATTGAGTATCGGTATGCCTTCGTCCACTGCGTCTTCTTTTTCCCACGGAGAGGCTTTCATTTCCTCGTAGCCCGAGCGCACGATCACTTTCACATCGTCGCCGCCGAGGCGTTTGCTGGAGCGGCAGCAATCCATTGCGGTATTGCCGCCACCGAGCACGATGACCTTTTTGCCGATCTTGGTGGTGTGGCCAAACGACACGCTGTTCAGCCAGTCGATGCCGATATGAATGTTGGCCGCCGCTTCCCTGCGGCCGGGCGCTTCCAGATCGCGGCCGCGCGGCGCGCCGGTGCCGACGAATACCGCGTCGTAGTTCTCGGCGAGCACGGCTTTAAGGCTGTCGACGGTCTTGCCGGATTTGAGTTCGACGTTGCCGATGTCGAGGATGTAGCCGACTTCTTCGTCGATCACTTCCTCGGGCAAACGAAAGCGCGGCACCTGCGTGCGCATGAAGCCGCCGCCTTTTTGATCCGCTTCATAAATCGTGATGTGATACCCCAGCGGCGCCAGATCGCGCGCCACCGTCAGCGATGCCGGGCCCGCGCCGATGCACGCGATGCGCTTGCCGTTTTTTTGCTTCGGCGCGCGCGGCATGCGTGCAGCAACAGCGTCTTTGGTTTTGTTGTCTGCGGCCACGCGCTTCAAGCGGCAAATCGCCACCGGCTCGGCATGCGGCGTGCCGTGCTCGCTGGGCTTGCGCAACTCCACGTTGCCTTCTTCGACACGGCCACGGCGGCAGGCGGGTTCGCATGGACGATCACAGGTGCGCCCCAAAATGCCGGGGAAAACATTCGATTTCCAGTTGACCATGTAGGCATCGTCATACTGGCCTGCAGCGATCATGCGGATGTATTCGGGGACAGGCGTATGGGCCGGGCAGGCCCACTGACAATCAACTACTTTGTGAAAGTAGTCGGGGTGCGCAATATCGGTGGCTTTCAATCACAACTCCGGAATAGGACGAGCTAATGTAACTAGTTGTTATTATTCAATATATTATGCCGTCATCGAGAGGGCTGGGGCGGCAAAGTGGCGGTAATACTACCCCTTTGTTACGCCACTGAAAAGGCCTGTAAAAACAAGCGCTAAGACCCTAGTCTGGTTAGGGTAAAGGCGTGGCTAAGGCAGGCTCGACAAGTGCGCTATCGGCGTATTAAAAACGGCGGGCAACCCGTCACTTAGAAGTTGCCCCGGTAACGGAGCGGGCCTGCTTTTGCGCCGAGTCGTGCAGAACGGTCTCACGCACGACGCCACAGCATCCTGTCACCGCGGCGACACGCTAAACTGTGAACGCATTACACTTGCACGAACCTGGAGGATGTATCGTGAATCAATCAATGAAGTTTCGCAGCCTGAGTGCGCTCGCGATGGCAACCGGAGTTGCGCCGGCAACTGCCATTGCGCAAACGTACCCGTCGCAACCGCTGGAAATCGTCGCGCACACCGCGCCGGGGGGAGGTACCGATCAGTTTGTGCGCTTGATGGCGGAGATATTCACGCGCGAAAAACTGGTGTCGCAGGCGCCGACGGTCTCCAATCGCGTTGGTGGCGGCGGCGCCATTGCTTATAGCTATGTCAAGGGCAAGCGTGGCGACCCGCATGTGCTTCTGGCTGTCGCCACGGGCACCTTCATGTCCGCATTGACGCGCACCGACCTCGGATTTTCGATCGACGATTTCACGCCGGTGGTGTTCCTCGCCATGGATCCGCAGGTGGTCGCCGTTTCGGGGGACAGCAAGTTCAACAACGTGAAGGATTTGATCGATGCAGCCAAGCGCGAGCCGAACAGCCTGGTAAGCGCGATTGCATCCGCCACCGGCTCAGGCCGTTTATTTCAATACATGCTGGAAAAAGAGACCGGCGCAAAGTTCAAATACGTCTCGTTCAAGAGCGGCTCCGAGGCGGGTACCGCGGTAGCCGGCGGGCACATCCATCTCACCACGGAGAATCTGAGCGAGGTGTCGGCGCACCTTGAATCGAAAAGAGTCCGGGTGCTGGCGGTGACCGGCGAACGGCGCATGGCGCCGCTGCCCGAAGTGCCGACCATGAAGGAACTCGGTTATCCCATCGTCGTTGGCACCGGCCGCGGCGTAGCGATGCCCGCAGGCGTGCCCGCGGCCGCGGTTGCCACGATGGAGGGCATGCTGCGGCGCGCCGTCACCTCGAAGATCTGGAAAGATTATTCGGCGGCCAATAACTTCGAGGAAAACTTCCTCGACAGTGCGCAATTCAGAAAATATCTCGATTCGCGGCGCGAGGAATTTCGCGGGTTTCTCACGCACATCGGGCTGCTGAAGAAGTAACAAGATTTTTTTCCCTAAAAGACCATTAGATGATGACATTACCAGGATTATTGGCTGCAATTACAGTTTGCGCGGGCTATGCAAGCGGCGCCGTTGCACAGACGTGGAAACCCGAGTCGCCAGTGGAAATCATCGTCAACTGCGCGCCCGGCTGCGGGCCGGATCGCATGGCGCGGCTGATGCAGCGTGTGTTTCAGGTGAACAAGTTTGTCGATCCCGCGGTCACGGTGCAAAACAGAACCGGCGGTGGCGGCGCGGTGGCGCAAACCTATCTGAATCAGTTCGAGGCCAACGGCCATTATCTGTTTCACACCGGAAAATCGGTGCTGACTACGCACGCGATGGGCCGCAGCATTGCGCCGTACACCGAACTCACGCCGGTGGCGAATCTGTTTGGTGAATACATCGGCATTGCGGTGAAGGCGGATTCGCCGATCAAATCGGGCCGTGACCTGATCGAGCGCCTGAAAAAGGACCCCACTGCGGCGAGTTTCGGCATCGCCAGCAGTCTGGGAAACACCAATCATCAGGGCGTTGCCGGCGCGTTGAAAGCCGCCGGAGTGGATATCCGCAAGACGCGAAACGTGGTGTTCCAGTCGGGTGCGCTGGCGATCGTCGCGATGCTCGGCGGACACATCGACGTGGTGCCGGTGTCGGTGGGCAGTTGGGTGCCGCACATGAAAACCGGTGCAGTGCGGGTGATCGCGGTGTCGTCGGCACAACGCCTGCCCGGATTTTTTGCTGGCATACCCACGTGGCGCGAGCAAGGCACGAATTCGGTGGTGTCCAACTGGCGCGGCGTGTTCGGCCCGCGCGGCATGAGTGCAGCGCAAACGGCTTATTGGGAAAGCACCTTCCAGCGGCTGATGGAAACACCCGACTGGAAAAACGAAATGGTCACATTGAATGGCCTGTCTGAATTCATGGGCGCCGCGCGCATGAAAAAATTCATGGAAGAAGACTACGCCGAAGTCAAAGCGTTTCTGGTCGAGCTGGAACTGGCGAAGAAGTAGGCGCATGAACAGCACCCCTTGGTGTTACATCCTCTGTGGCCGGCCCTGCAAGACATACCAGAGCACGGCGATGCCCGTCAGGGCGACCGGAATCAGCGAAATGTAGTTGAGCAGCGACCAGCCCTGCGTGGTGACCAGTGCGCCGGATGAGAAGGACGTGATCATCATCACCGCGAACACGCAAAAATTGATTGCGCCCTGCGCCTTGTCCTTCTCCTCGGGCTGGTATGCCTTGAGCGACAGCGCAGTGCCTGCGGTGAACAGGAAATTCCAGCCCACGCCCACAAGGAACATCGATATCAGGAAGTGCATCACCTCCTCGCCCGACAGCGCAATGGCGATGCTCAACAGGTTGAGTAACACGCCTGCTGCCAGGATGGGGATAATGCCAAAGCGCTTGATCAGGTGTCCTGTGAAGAATCCCGGTGCGAACATGCCTATGACGTGCCATTCGAGTACCAGCGCCGCATCCTTGAACGGGTGGCCGCATATCTGCATGGCAATGGGTGATGCCGCCATCAGAATGTTCATCACGCCATAACCCAGCGCTGCCGCTGCGGTGCTCACAATGAACACCGGCTGACGCATGATGACCATCAACGGGCGGCCACCGTCGGCCCCCTGCTTCTTTGGCGGGACAGGCGGAAACGACACCATCGATATCACGCCCATCGCTATCAGTGCAACCACGGCCAGTGCGGCATACGCACCCGCAAACGGTGCGTCGCCCAGGTGTTGCGTCCATTGCGCCAGGTTGGGGCCGAACACGCCGCCGATGATGCCGCCGGCCAGTACCATCGACACCGCGCGTTCGCGGTATGCGGGCTGGGCGAGTTCAGCCGCGGCGAACCGGTACAACTGCCCGTTGGCGTTGTAATAACCGGCCACCACGGTAGCCGCCACCAGCAGCCAGAAGTTTTTGCCGAGCACCGCATAGGTTGCCAGCAGCGTCGAGAAAAATGCGACTGCAAGCCCGATCTGAAAAGACACTTTGCGTCCCCAGCGTGCTTGGGATGACGCCACCGGCCCCGTGGACAGCGCGCCACCGACCACGTAACCCAGAATCGGCAGCGTCGCCATCCAGCTATAGGGCGCCAGTGACCAGCCCACCAGCCCGTTGACGGCGCCGAACAACACGTTGTTGGTAAGGAAAAGGCCTTGCGCTGCGGCCATCAGCCAGAGATTGCGGTTCATGCTGCGGAGGACTTTTCTGGTGCGAGCGGTAATCCTAGAAACGGTAGTTGGACGGGGTGGAGCTTGCGGTTATGGGGGTGCAGAGCAAGGCGCGACGACGCGGAATGGTTGTTCCATTCCAAGGAGTTGCAACGCCGCCTCAGTTGACAAATGAGGCCGCCAGAACCGTGCGATCCGCCCCGTAGCGCTGTCACCAAACGGGTGATCATTGACAGCATGAAGAAGTATATGGTCATCAAGAGGTTGGGAGCATGGTAAGCGGTCAACTGCCGTTTCTAGGATAATTCTTGTGACGATGTTTTGC
>CAMATZ010000033.1 GCA_945861275.1 Bordetella parapertussis | reverse complement strand
TCAACCGCCGTTTCTATCCATTCAACGCTTTCCGCTCCCTGCTTGGCATTGCTGGCGACGTGACTGCGCCGACCTATGCCGAACTTTATGCAAAAAAATCACGAGCCACTACAGGTAGTAGGCTTGGGCACTAACCGGATAAGCACGGTAAAGACTTTCCACATACTCACGATCAACAATACAATTATGGCGAGGTAGATCACACCCACTATCATCCCTATGCTGCCGGCATTGCCTTCCATGTTCATCTCCCTTTTTGGACGTGGAAAGCTTAGTATATCCCCAGACAGGGTCGCGCAAGAAACCATTTCGTTATGCGCTATTGCCTTCATCAGCAGTGTCATATTTTGCGTAATGGGAGGCACCTTCACGACGTATCCCGCATTCCATTATCATTAATTTTTTTCTTAAAAATCAATTAGTTACTGCGATGAGCACACTGGAACGCGCAATCGTCATAGCCGCCACTGCGCACGCCGGCCAAATCGACAAAGCCGGCGCCTCCTACATCCTGCACCCGCTGCGCGTCATGTTGCGACTGACGACCGAAGCCGAACGCATCACCGCCGTGCTGCACGATCTGGTGGAAGACTGCGCGGGATGGTCGTTCGAGCGATTGCACGCAGAAGGATTCTCCGGCGAAATCATCGAAGCGCTCAAATCCGTCACCAAACGCGACGGCGAATCGTATGAAGACTTCGTGAAACGCGCCGGCGAAAACCCGATTGGCCGTCGCGTCAAACGCTCCGACCTGCACGACAACTGCGATCTGACGCGCATCAGCAACCCGACGCCGACAGATCACGAACGAATCGCGCGTTATCGCAAAGCGATCGCGTATTTAGAGCGCATTTCAGAATGAAACCCATGCGGCGCTGGCACGATTTTGCTTCAGGGCGTGAAGCGTGGCGCAGCGCATATCGGGAATATTCGCAAGCCGCGCGACAAAGCCCTGAGGCAAAACTCGCGCCAGCCCTGCGGGTTGTGCCCAAAATCGGCGCTGGCTTTGTCGGACTCGTCGCCCATATTCGCGATATGAGCTTCCGAGTCCTTCGCGCCACCACCGATTTTGGACACAACGACGCATGGGTTTCATTCTGAAATGCGCTCTAAGAATCACTGAGCTGATGGCGTATCGAAGAGCATGCGAGTAATCTTACCCACATGGCGCACAAACAGTATCATGGGCCAAAGTAAGCAAAGTTCGTGACCTTCTGTTTTTATTGATCATCAGGGAGAAAACATGAGTGAGAACCCGCAAGTGACCCCGCCAGCCACCCCGCAACCTGCGTCGCAATATTCCAAGGAAGAACGGGATTGGGCGATGGCCTGCCACTTATCCGCGCTGTCCGGATTTGTGGTCCCGTTTGGCAACGTCATCGGCCCGCTGGTGGTATGGCTGATAAAAAAAGACACCATGCCGCTGGTGGATTAGCATGGCAAGGAAGCCCTCAATTTTCAGATAACGGTGGCCATCGCTGCATTGGTCTGCATCGTGTTGATGTTTGTGCTGATCGGCATAGTCCTGATCTTTGTTGTCGGCCTTGGCGCATTGGTGTTAACCATCATGGCGGCGATTAAGGTCTCGAACGGTGAGCTCGACTACAAGTATCCGTTTACGCTGAGACTGATCAAATAAGCCACGTCAAGCGTTGTTATCAGAGCCGCTGCCGGCGCCCGGCAGTGGCGCGTGCAGCGCGCAGGTCAAACGCAGCGCGCACGCCGCCGATGTTATGCCGCTTGCAGCAGACAATTCCGGCAGCAATTCAGCATCCGTAGCGTGCGCTGTGCGCACGATCAAACACAGTCGTAGTGTACCGCTCGCAGCAGCTCGTGCGCACAGCGCACGCTACGGACTGCGACATTAGCTGGCACTTAGTTCGCGCGTATCCCCGCCTCGCGCACCAGTTTGCCCCACTTGGCGGTTTCGGCTTTCAGATACGCGGTAAAGTTGTCGGGCGTGGTGCCAGCCGGATCGAGGCCCATCGCCAGCAAACGCTCACGGGTTGCCGCATCCGCGACCGTCCTGGCAATTTCGCCGTGCAGCTTGATGACGATTTCCCTTGGTGTTGCAGCGGGCGCGAACAAGCCGTACCACTGATCGACGGCGAATCCGGGAATCGCCGCTTCGGCGATAGTGGGCAGCTCCGGCACCGAAGGCGAGCGCTTGGCGCTTGCCACTGCCAGTGCGCGCAACCTGCCGGAGCGCACATGCGGCATGGTTGAAATGGCGCTCGCCACCGTTACCGAAACACGCCCGCCCACCAGATCCGTGATACTGGGCGAGGTTCCCTTGTACGGCACATGCACCAGTTGTATGCCGGCCATGCGGTTCATCAATTCCATCGACAGATGTTGTCCGCTACCACTGCCGGAAGACGAAAACAGAATCTCGTTCGGGCGCGGTTTCGCAAATGCAATCAGGTCTTTCACATTTTTCACCGGCAACGAGGGATGCACCGCCAGCACACTGGGCGATTGCACAAACAACGAGATCGGTGCGAAATCCCTGATGCCGTCGTAGCTCAGTTTATACAGTGCCGGCGTAATGGCGTGACCCATCGAAACCATCAACAGGGTGTAGCCGTCGGGCGCCGCGCGCGCGACCAGTTCCGTTGCAATGGTGCCCCCCGCACCGGGCCGGTTCTCCGACACCACCTGCTGGCCCCAGGCATCGGTAAATCTTTGACCGAGCAGGCGCCCGGAAGTATCCACGCCGCCACCCGGCGCCAGCGCAATGACGATGCGTATGGGTTTGGCGGGGTAGCTGCTTGCCCCCTGCGCCCAGCACGCGCCTGTGGACGCTGCCAGCAAAATGGATAGTCCGCAACGGCCGGTGATTTTGTTCATTTCAGGTATTCCATAATTTTATCCGTGTTCATCCGCATTGCTCTGTGGTTCCAATAATTTTATTCGCTCATAAATCCGCCGCTCCATCGCAAAGCCTTCGAGCCGCCGCCGTTCGCGCTCCGCAAACGCGCGCACCGAGGGTATGCGAATCTCATCCACACCCGGCTGTAATGGCGTGGCCCTGATTTCCGTCAACAGCGCGGCCAGATACTGCCTGAATTGCGGCAGCGGCATCAGCAGTTCGGGGTCGAACACGATGAATAAAAACCCGAAATCCGCATTTTTGCCACGGGTGAGTGGCGCCCCCGCAAGCAGGCCCAGCGCCTGCGTCATCAGCGACAGCCCGAATCCCTTGTGGCCGCCGAAGGTCAGTATGCTGCCCGCCAATGCCGCACCCGGATCGCGCGTAGCATTGCCTCCGGCGTCGATGGCGACACCCTCGGGCAACAACTGGTTCAGCCGCCTGGCGAGCACCAGGTCGCCATTATTGGTGGCGGATGTCGCCATATCGAGCACCAACGGGTGCGGTTCACCGGGCAGCGCGAACGCAATCGGATTGGTGCCGAGCACGGATTTTCTTCCGCCCAGTGGTGCAACCGCATCACCGCTGCATGCGAAATGCGCACAGGCAAAACCTGCGCGCGCGATCATTTCCGCGTAATACGCACTGCGTCCGCTCAACCAACTGTTGTGCATGCCAACCAGTGCGAAGCGATTCGCCTGCGCTTTCTGAATCGCGAGTTCTGTTGCGCGATACACCGCGTAGAAGCCCGGATAATTGCCGCCGTCCATGCGCGCCGACACCGGTGTTTCATGTTCGATGCGCAGCGGCGTGCGCGGATTCCTGAAATTCGCATGTTCGGCAATGGTGAGGATGCGCGCAAGCCCCATCGCCGGATATCCGCAGAGTTCGGCATCGAGCAGACTGGCGCTGATGACGGATGCTTCTTCGGCGCTGAAGCCGATGTGTTGCAGGGCGTGTTCGCCGAGTTGCGTTGCTTGCGGCAGGGTGAGCGTGATGGCGGTGGTTGATTGCATTCGTTTCGGCGACCCATTCGGCGTGCGGGACTGGCAAACACTTGCAGCGGAGCTGCTGGCTCGCGCTATCATTTCAATCGAGCTTGATCTTCGATTCCCTGATGATGCGCACGTAGAGCACGATGTCTTTTTTGATGTAGGCCTCAAACTGCGCCACTGTGGTATCGGCGATGTCGAATCCGGCGGCGATCATGCGTTCTTTGGTCTCTCTCTGATCGATGATGCGCCGCACGTCGGCGTTGACCCTGGCCACCAGCGCGCGCGGCGTGTTGAGCGGCATGTGGATGCCGTTCCAGCCGACGATGTCGATTTCCGCAAATCCCGCTTCGGCAATGGTCGGCACCTCAGGCACCGCCTGCGAGCGCCTGGGGCTGGTAATCGCCAGTGCGCGCAGCTTGCCGCTTTGTATATGCGGCACCGCGCCCTGCGCAATCGAGAACATCAGTTGCACCTGCCCGCCCAGCAAATCGGTCACCGCCGCGGCGACCCCCTTATACGGCACATGCACGATGTTGATCTTCGCCGAAAGCTTGAACAATTCCGCCGCAAGCTGCGTGGTGGTGCCGTTGCCGGCCGAGCCGTAATTCAATTTGCCGGGACTGGCTTTTGCAAGCTGCACCAGATCAGAAAGCGATTTCGCCGGCAGCGACGGATGCACCACCGCGATAAAGGGCAGCGTCGCCATCAGCGTTACCGGCGTCAGATCGCGCACCATGTTGTAGGGCAGCTTGGGATACAAGGCGTCGAGCACGTAAAACGATCCGGTGGACATCAACCAGGTGTAAGCGTCGGGCGCAGCCTTCGACACCAGATCGCCCGCGATCACGCCGCCCGCGCCCGGACGCTGATCGACAATCACCTGCTGCCCCCAACTCTCGGAAAGCTTTTGCGCAATCAGGCGCGGCAACAGATCTGGCGCGGGACCGATCACGAAACGCACGGGTTTGGTCGGATAGTTTTGTGCGAGGGCGCATGGCGCTACACCAACGCTCGCAGCCAAAACATACCGTAAGTATTTGTTTTTAAACATTTCTTTCTCCATACGCAGATCAAGGTAGCGTACTGCACACGCTTCACCCGTCACGCCTCACTGATCGCTGATGCCTGCCTCTTTAATGATCTTGCTCCACTTCGCAATTTCGGCGCGCATGTAATCGGTAAATTCCTTCGGCGTTGATGGCGCGACATCAACACCTATCGCTGCAAGTTTCTCGCGCACCTCCGTTTTGAGCGCGGTTGCCATCTCACGATTCAAAACGTTGATCGCCGAGGACGGCGTGCCGCGCGGCGCGGTCAAACCGTACCACGTTGCCGATTCGAAACCGGGCACGCCCATCTCAGCGATAGTCGGCAACTCCGGCGCGAAAGCCGTGCGCTTCAAGCTGCTCACGCCCAGCGCCTTCAGTCTGCCCGCACGCACCTGCCCCCACACGCCGGTGATGTTGGGCATGCCCACCGTGACTTCGCCGGCAACCAGCGCAGTCACCACCGGCCCCGTGCCCTTGTACGGCACGTGCGTGCCTTTGATGCCGGCCATGTTGTTGAACAGCTCATGCGTGAGGTGCCCGATGCCGCCGGTGCCCGCAGAGGAGAAATTCAGCGGTTTGGCTTTCGCAAAGACAATGAATTCTTTCACCGAATTCACGGGCACTGACGGATGCACCACCAGAATAAACGGCTGTGAGCCGATGAAGCCTATCGAATCGAAATCCCTGATCGAATCGTACGGCAGCTTTTTGCTGAATGCCGCAGTCACGGCAAACGACGCTGTTGCGAATAACATGGTGTAACCGTCCGGCGCGGCTTTCGCCACGATGTTGGCGCCGATCACGCCTGCAGCGCCGGGCCGATTGTCGATAACGAACTGCTGACCGAGGCTCTCGCCCATCTTCTGGCACAGGATGCGCGCCACGGTGTCGGAGCCGCCGGGCGGGAACTGGATGACTACGCGAATCGGACGATTGGGATAGCTGGACTGCGCGGCAACAGGGGTTGCCAACGTGGCCAGCAAAGTTACTATCGTGTTGCGCAGTATCATGAGGTCCTCAATCGGCTACTTCTCAACCGTATACTATAGTGGATCAGCCTGGCCATGATGTCCGAATCATCAGGCAAATTCAACTGCGCAAGATTCGCCGGCGCGCATTGCTGAGAAATTCAGTATCCTACTACCCGCGCAACCCGCTTCATTAAAACTCGAACATGACTAACATCGCTATCGTCGCTGGCGCCTCTGGACTGGTCGGCCGATGCATTGTTGAACAACTACGCAAGGCTGGAGGCTGGGACATTATCGGCCTCGGGCGCCGCCCGCAGTCGATGCATGGCGTGCGTTGGATCACTGTCAATCTTGCCGATGCCGCAGATTGCCAGCGCGCGCTGGGGTCGCTTAAAGAAGTCACACATGTCTTTTACGCAGGCCGCTACGATCATCCGGAGGGCGTGCCTGAATCGGTCGAGATCAATACCACCATGCTGGTCAATCTGATCAACACGCTGGAACCTGTCGCCAAGCTGCAACATGTGCATGCAGTTCACGGCAGCAAATATTACGGCCATCAACTGGGGCCCGTGCCGGTGCCTATGGTCGAAACCCAGCCCCGCGCGCAGAACCGGAATTATTATTTCAATCAGGAAGATTTTTTGATTGAACGCACACGCAGCGCTGCATGGAGCTATTCGACGTCGCGTCCCCACGCGTTCTGCGATCCTGCGGTCGATCATCCGCGTTCGATAGGTTTGGTGATTGCGGTCTACGCCGCGATACAGCGCGAACTGGGGCTGCCGCTGGACTTTCCCGGCAGCGAAACCGGCTTTCATGCGCTGACACAATTCACCGACATCGCCCTGCTGGCCCGCAGCGTGTTGTGGATGGCGACCGAGCCGCGCTGCGCCAATCAAGCGTTTAACGTGGTCAACGGCGACACTCCGCGCTGGTCGGAACTGTGGCCCGGTTTCGCGGCGGCATTTGGCATGAAGCCGGGTACCCCGCAAAGTATCAAACTCGAGGAGTGGATCAAGGATAAAGCGCCGGTATGGAACGCCGTGGTCAAAAAGCACAATCTGCGCACTACTGATCTGCATCAACTGGCATTGTGGCCCTATGGCGATTATCAATTGGGGCCGCAGTGGGATGTGACTTCCAGCATGGAAAAAGCGCGTAAGCTGGGGTTCAACGATGCGGTGGATACGCGCGACATGTTTCGCAAACAGTTTGAGAATTACCGGATTCAGGGAATCGTTCAATGACATGCACAAAATCATGGGTTTGCGTGGCGCTGCTGTTCGCAATTTCGAACAGCGCATGGTCACAACCCGCTGCGACAGGCTCAGCACAGGCGTTCCCCGCCAAACCCGTGCGCTTCATCCTCGGCCCCAGTTCCGAAGTGCTGCCGCGCATCATCGCGCAACGCCTGTCGACGATGTGGGGATACCAGGTACTGGTCGATGCGCGTCCCGGCGGCGGCGGCACCGTCGCCGCCGATACCGTGGCCAAGGCCGCGCCCGACGGCCACACCTGGCTGTTAAGCACCGCCACCTTCACCGTCAGCGCCAGCCTGCTGGCCAATCCGCCGTTTGATCTCGCGCGCGATTTTCAGGCAGTGACGCTGCTGGCCAGCGCGCCGTTTTATTTGATGACGCATCCCTCGCTGCCGGTGAAAACCGTGAAGGAACTCACCGCGTTTACCAAAGCACGGCCGGGGCAACTGAACTACGGCTCGTCGGGCAGAGGCACGCCGCCACACATGGCTGCCGAAATGTACAAAAGCATGGCGGGTTTGAACGTGGTGCATGTGCCGTACAAAACCGTCGCCGCGGCTGTCACCGATCACATCGCGGGCCAGGTGCATGTGTCGTTTCAATACGGGCCATCGAGCCTGCCGGTGGTGCGTGCCGGCAGACTACGCGGGCTGGCCGTCACCAGCTTGAAGCGCTCGCGCTTTGCGCCCGAACTGCCGACGATGGATGAATCCGGCGTGCCCGGTTACGAAATCAACGGCTGGAACGGCATCCACGTACCACTACGCACGCCGCTGGACCTCATCAACAAGCTCAACGCCGATTTGCGCCAGGCACTGCAGGCGCCGGAAGTGCAAGAGCGCCTCACCGCGGCCAGCCTCGACATACACGGCAACACCCGCGCGGAGTTCGAGGCGTTCGTCAACAAAGATCGTGCGCGCTGGGTCAAGGTGGTTAAGGATGCCGGGATTACGCCGGAGTAAATTGGCTTTGGGTTCCATTACGCTTGCCCCTACCCTCACCCCAACCCTCTCCCGCCCCAGGGCGGGAGAGGGAGCAGTGCGCTTGGCCGTTTTGGCTTGTATGGTAATCCCGCCCCTTACCCACGCCCAACCCGCTTCGACCGGCTCAGGACAGGCCTACCCCACCAAACCCATCCGCCTGCTCACTGCCGAAGTCGGTGGCGGCAGCGACTTCACCGCGCGCCTGCTGTCGCACCGGCTCACCGAAAACCTCGGCCAGCAGATCGTAGTCGACAACCGCACGGGCGGCGTCATCATCGGCGACATTGCATCTAAAGCACAGCCCGACGGCTACACGCTGATGCTCTACAGCAGCAGCCTGTGGCTGATGCCGTACTTGCGCAGTCATGTGCCGTACAGCATGAGCCACTTTGCACCGGTGTCGTACATTTCCGCATCGCCGCTGATACTGGTGGTGCATCCATCGGTGGCGGCAAAATCGGTCGAGGAATTGATAGCACTGGCAAAAGCCAAACCCGGCGATCTCAACTATGCCTCGGGACCGATGGGCGCTACACCGCATCTGGCCGGAGAATTGTTCAAATACATGACCGGCGTGAACATTGTGCATATTCCGTTCAAGGGCGTCGGCCTCGCGGTGAACGATGTGATTGCAGGCCGCGTGCAAATCATGTTTACCTCGGTGGGCGGCGCGATACCGCAAATCAAAGCAGGACGCCTGCGCGCGCTTGCCGTCACCACACTGCGTCCGTCACCTTTGTTGCCGGGCATCCCCACCGTCGCCGCGGCAGGATTACCTGGCTTCGAAAGCGTATCCACCAACGGCCTGTTTGCACCCGCGAAAACACCGCCGGCAGTGATCGAGCGGCTCAATCGTGAAACCAACAGCGTGCTCGCGCGCCCCGACATACGCGACAAATTTCTCGCCGTCGGCATGGAACTGGTCGGCGGCACGCCAGCGCATTTCGATCAGGTGATCAAGGCCGACACCGCGCGCATGAGCAAAGTGATCCTCGCTGCGCGTATACGTGCAGAGTAATTGTTGCAATAAAAACAAATACTTATGTTGTAATTAGCGATCCGCAGCCAGCTACGAGTTGGCGCACCTGTGCACGCTCTCATCCCCGCGTAGCGGCACAACGCCTGCTACGCTATAGGCATGCCACAACAAAAATCCGCGAACGCCCGCGATCCCGCTGCTGCTCGCGCCGCGCGTGATCTGCGCGCCACACTGGGCGCCGGGCTTTTTACCAACGGCGTGTGGGACATGTTGTCGGTGGTGGTCCCGCTCTACGCCGTTGCAGTCGGGCTTAACGCCGCCGAGATCGGTCTGATCGTCGCGGCACGTTCGGTGCTGCCCGCAGCGCTGTCCATCCACGGCGGCATTCTGATGGATCAACTCGGTACGCGGCGCGTGCTGCTGTGGGTGGCTGCGGGCAGCACTGCGCTGCCGTTGCTGTATCCGATTTCGGGATGGTTCGTGGTGCTGACAGCGCTGCAATTGCTGCTCGGCCTCACCTCTGCCCTGGGCATGGCGGCCTCGCAAACATGGGCCATGCAGTCCAGCCGCGGCGATACCGCGATGCTGGCGCGCTACAGCGTGGCCACGCGTATCGGCACCTTCATCGGCCCTGTCGTCGTCGGCGCGGCATGGGATTACTATGGCTCGTGGGCCGCGTTCGCCTGCGTGTCGCTGTGCGGTGCCGGCATCATCGCGTCAACGGCGCACGGCGTAGCGAATGGCGCACCGCCTCCCGTGCTCTTGACCGGCAGGCGTGGCGCGGCCGTACTGCTGCCGCAGTGGGAACTACACAAGCAGGCATTGTTGCTTGCGTTAATTCCGTCTGTGGCATTCATCCTCGCCGCCAGTTTTTTGCGCAATTCATCGGGCGCGATTCAAAGCTCGTTGTTCGTGGTGTATCTCAACGGCATCGGCATGAGCGGTACGCTGATCGGCACGCTGGTCGCGATCGCGGAGCTTTCCGGTGTGATCGGTTCCTTGCTGTCCGCACCGGTCGAACGCCGGCTGCGCGCCAACCGGCTGATTCTGTTGTGCATCGTGGTCTCGCTCACCGCTATTTCGATCACACCGCTGATCGGTCCTTATTTGATCCTGCTGATCGCGGCATGCGTGGTGCGCGGTATCGTGCAGGGGATGAGCCAGCCCCTGATGTATTCGATACTGAGCCACGAGGTGCCCAATGAGCGCCACGGCGCGAGCGTCGGGCTGCGCAACGCCGTGGTGCGCCTCGGTTCCATCATCACGCCCGCAATCATGGGCCTGGTCGCCGAAGCCTGGGGCATCGCAGCAAGCTTCTACGTGATTGGCGTGACGTTTCTGCTGGTGACAGCCGTGCTGGCGCTGTTTGCCGGAAAAATATCACACGCCCAACGGCCCTAGTGCAGCCGGTCATCAGGATCGCCGTATGCCACGCTGAGCCGCGCTACGGCTTTCACCGCTGGCGTCAATCGCGGTATATTGATGCCCCACCCATCTTACGCATCTCACATCATGACACCCATCACCCGCGAACTCGCCCGCTTTGCCGTCCATTCGACTTTCGACACCATGCCGCCGGCCGTGCAACACGAAGGGCTGCGCGCCTTTGTTAATTTCGTCGGCTGTGCAGCAGGCGGCGCCACAGAAGAAGTGGTCTCGAAAATGATCGAAACCATGACCGAGTTCAACGGCAAAAACGACACCGTAATCATCGGCCGCAACATCAAACTGGATGCGCTGAATGCGGCATTGATCAACTCGTTGAGTTCAGCCGCGCTGGCGTTCAACGACACGCATTACGCCACTGTGGCGCACCCCACCAGTCCGGTCGGCGCGGCACTGGTGTCGATGGCGGCGCGCCGAAAATTCAGCGGCAGGGAACTGATACACGCAGTGGTGCTGGGTGACGAGATTCAATGCCGCGTCGGCAATATCGTGGTGACACCGCCGGCGGAAGTTTCCGTAGGACTGTCGATGGCAGGCCTGGTCGGCTGCATCGGGGCGGCAGTGGCTGCCGGAAAGGTGATGAACTTCAATGAAGATCAAATGACCACCGCCATCGGCATCGCTGCCAATCAATCCGCTGGATTGCGCGAAGCCCATGCCACCATGTCAAGCTGGCTCACGCCCGGCAACGCAGGACGCGCGGGGCTGTGGGCGGCGCTGCTCGCCGCGCGCGGCTACACCTGCGCCGACACCATGATCGAAGGCGTGAAAGGTTTCGGCGTCTCGTTCGGCGTGAATCCGCAAATGGAAGCTGCGCTCGAAGGTCTGGGCAAAAAATGGGAAATGCTGGATGTCGCCTACAAGCCCTATCCGAGCGGCTTTGTGATTCACCCGGTAATCGATGCGTGCCTCGACATGGTGGGCAGGCACAGCTTCGACGCGCGCCAGATCGAGCGCGTGGAACTCACGGTAAACCCGCTGTGCGTGCAATTGTGCAACCGCCCCGCGCCGAAGCTGCGGTCGCAGGCGATGGTGAGTTTTCCGCACTGGACGGCTGCCTGTCTGCTGCATAAGGCAGCAGGCTTGCCGCAAGTCACCGATGCCATGGTTCACGACGCCGAGATGGCGGCGCTGCGTCTAAAAGTTGTCGCCACCCCCGACCCGAAAACCGCGCGCGAAGCGGCACACGTGAAAGTGGTGATGAAAGACGGCAAGGTGTTCGAGGCGCATTGCAACAATGCGCTCGGCACGCAGGCGCGGCCGATGACCGATGCGGATATTTCCGAGAAAACACGGCTGCAAATGGAAATCGTGTTCGACAAGGCGAAGGCACAGCGCGCGGTGGATGCTTGCTGGCGCATCACGGAGGCAGCGGACGTAGCGCCGTTTTTTGAGTCGCTGAGCACGTAGCAATTGCTGTGCGAGCACCCCATCACTCACGTTGAAGCTGCTTAAAGGAGTTATCTATGCTCATGACGATTTGTCGCAAGTATTTGTTTTTAAATAACTATTTTTATGCCGCCTGTGCAAGCGTCCTGCTGCTTGCAGCACCTCGGGCCTTGGCACAAACCAACAACGCACTAGCGCAACTGCTGCCGCAGCGGCCAATACTGATGATCGTGCCCAACGCGGCAGGCGGACCTTCGGACTATATTGCGCGCGTCATTGTGCCCAAACTCAGCGAAGCCACGGGGCAAAACATCGTCGTCGACAATCGCGCCAGTGCCAACGGACTCATTGCAACGGAATACGCGGCCAAGGCGACGCCCAACGGTTCGGTACTCGCGGTGGGAAACACAGGCACCCATGCGATCAACGCCACGCTGTATAAAAAGCCGCTCTACGACCCGGTGCGGGACTTTGCACCGGTGGCGGCAGTGGTATCGAGTAATTTGGTGCTGGTGATTAATGCCAAGTCGCCGCTGGCAAACTTCAGAGACTTCATTGCTCTCGCGAAAAAAAATCCCGGCACGGTAAACCTCGGCATCGCCGGCGCCACCGGCGAGATCGCCACCAATGCGCTCAAGCTCGCCGCCGGTATTGATATCAACAATGTGCCCTACAAAGGCGGGGTGCCGGCGATGATCGCCGTCATGTCGGGCGAAATACATGCAACCATCACCACCTCCGCCGGCGCCATCACCCAGGTGGAATCCGGCAAGCTGCGCGCAATCGGCGTCACCGGCGTGCGCCGCGACGTGAAATATCCGGGGGTACCGACATTCATGGAAAGCGGCGTCGAGGGCTATGCGATAGACATGTGGTTCGGCCTGTTCGCGCCGGCGAAAACACCACCACGCATTGTGCAGGCCTACCATCGCGAGATCACGCGCATCGTCGCGCTGCCCGAGATCAGAGACAGACTGCTCGCGCAGGGCTATGAAATCCTCGACAGCTCGCCTGAACAATTCGCCGCTATGGTCAAACGCGACACTGACAAGTACCGCAAGATCATTGTGGATTCAAAAATGCAGCAGTTGGAGTAGCACACTTTATTTTCTGGAGCCGGCTATGTCGCAACATCGGATAACGCACGCACGCAAGCGTGTGATGACGGGTCTCGCCGTTGCGGCGTTGATGCTGTGCGCCCCGCCCGCACAGGCGCGCATCACCAAAATCATCATCGACGAAACGCTATCACCCGCCTTTTGCAAGGGCACAGCCTGCGCGACATTCGGCGACGCCGGCCACTACGAGCAAATCTCAGGCCGCGCTTTCGGCGAGCTCGATCCGGCTGATCCACTCAACAAACTCATACAGGATATCGAACTGGCGAAAGACCCGGATGGCAAGGTGCGCTATGTCGCCACGTTTGTGATCACCAAGCCGGTGGATATGGGCAAAGCCAGCGGCTTGCTGTGGCATGACGTACCCAATCGCGGCAGACCGGTTCCTCCGGGCGCCCTGGAGCGCGGCTTCGGCGATGTGGGCCTGGCGAGCGCGTGGCAGGGCGACAACGCCGGCATGAGCGCCGCACTCGGCACTACGCTGCGCGCAACAATGACTGCGCGCGCCAATCACTGGCTGCAGATTCCCGTGGCAAAGAACGCGGATGGCTCGCCGGTCACCGGCGAGGTGTTCGGCCGCATCATCAATCGTACCGGCTTGAATGCACAACCGTTGATCGTGCAGACCAATCCGCTGCCCTATATGCCCGCGACGCTGGATACCGCGAAAGCAACACTGGTGTCGCGCGATCACGAAACGATGGAAGGCAAGGTCACCGGCGAAACACCGTTCGCCAGCAGCGACTGGAAATTCTGCGGCGGCGGCACCTTCGATACGCCGCTGCCACTGACAAAACTGCCGGTGCAGATCTGTCTGAAGGGCGGCTTCAATCCGGCCAAGCTGTATCAAGTGGTGTACACCGCGAAAGACCCGTACGTGCTCGGCATCGGTTTTGCTGCCTGGCGCGACGTCGCGTCTTTTTTCAAATTTGCGAGCAGGGATGATAGCGGCACCGTGAATCCGCTGGCAGGCCGGATCCAATCGAGCATCGCGCGCGGCCGCTCGCAATCCGGCAATTACCTCAGAGGGTGGCTGCATTCAGGCTTCAATCAGGACGAAGCCAAACGTCAGGTGCATGACGGCCTGTGGCCCATCATCGCCGGTCGCCGCATCGCACTCAATTTTCGCTGGGCGCAGCCCGATGGCGTAATGGAGCTCTATCAGGCCGGCAGCGAAGGACCGCAGTGGTGGGTGCCGTATCCCGATCAAGCGCGCGGTTTACCGGCGCGCAGCATCCTTGACCGTTGCAACGCTTCCAAAACCTGCCCCAAAGTGATCGAGCAATTCGGCGGCGCCGAAATCTGGGCACTGCGGCTGGGTCCGGCATGGGTGGGCACGCATCGCAGGGAAGACATTCCGCTACCCGACAATGTGCGCCGCTATTACATCGCGAGCACCTCACACGGCGGCGGTGCTGGCGGCTTTGACAGCAGCCTGCCCGGCGTTGGCTTATCCGGCAAGCCGGTGCAATGTCCCGGCAACAACTTCGGCATCGCCGAACTCCCTGCCAACCCGATGCCGTACACGCAGACGACGAACGCGCTGACGGTACATTTTCGCAACTGGGTGATGCGCAACACGCCGCCGCCCGCCAGCCGCTATCCGACCTTGCGTGAACGTCAACTGGTGGAAGCCAACAAGGCTGCGATGGGCTTTCCGACGATACCCGGCTTGCGCGCGACCGCGCCGGAGCCGGGATTCATCAATCCGCTGCTGGATTACGACTGGGGGCCCGGCTTCAATCCCAACGACGGCTCGGGCGTACCCGGCAACGCACCGCCGCGCATCAAGCAGGTCATCAGCATGCTGGTGCCCAAGGTCGACGCCGACGGTAACGAAGTCGGCGGCGTGCCGGTGGTGCTGCGCGATGCCCCGCTCGGCACCTACCTCGGCTGGAACATCACCGCCGGCGGCGAGCGTCCGTTCCATCAGGGCCAGCTTTGCGCCTACGCCGGCGGCATGATCCCGTTTGCGAAAACCAAAGCCGAGCGCGCCGCCAACGGCGACCCGCGTTTGTCACTCGAAGAACGCTACGGCGATCATGCGGGATACGTTGCAGCAGCCAGAAAGGCTGTGGCCAATGCCGTGGCGCAGGGATTTTTGTTGCCGACGGATGCGGACGCTTTGATGGCTGCGGCCGAGGCGAGTAGCGTGCTCAGGTAGTTCCGATGTTATGCGTTCACCGCCCAGTCAACGCGGACGCTGTGCCAGCGGCGTGCCACTGGCACAGCTTCGATTGCACGGAACGTTAGCCCCATGAAGATCCGCACGTTCTCAAGCGCAGATGAAGCGGCAGTCATTGCGCTATGGCGCCGCTGCGATCTCGTGCGGCCCTGGAACGATCCGCACAAGGATATTCAGCGCAAGCTCACCACTCAGCCTGAGCTGTTCGTGGTCGGCGAGATCGCAGGCCAGCTCGTCGCCACTATCATGGCAGGCTTTGATGGTCACAGGGGCTGGGTTAATTATTTGGCCGTCGAGCCCGGGCATCGCAACGCCGGCCTTGGTCGCACGCTCATGCGCCATGTCGAGGCCGCGCTTGAAGCTCGTGGTTGCCCCAAGGTGAATTTGCAGGTCCGTGCCACCAATCACGCAGTTCTGGAATTCTATCGGCGCATCGGTTATGCGCCAGACGAGGTTGTCAGCCTCGGCAAGCGGCTCATCTCCGATTAGCGATTTAATTAAAGCCGAAAAACAAGGCGATGGTGCAATGGGATTGCACCCTACGGTACTGACCAGCTCCAGCGGGCATCGCCCACCTCCATTGGCAGCGCACGCGTGGTGTTAGGCAGCATTGGGAGCCAGTGGTACGCTATTTTTCCGATCATGCTATTTCTAACCGTATTTGTAGGGATTTAATGGACGGGAACCGCCGCTTAAAGCGCGCTGCTTAAGTGGAACGTTGCGTGGGGCGCCTTGAACCGAGTTGAGAGATAATGATGGTCAGCGTATTTCCGGGAGCGCGGATTGCCTGAAGTAAGCAGATTCTTCGGTATCATCATCGCCATGTACTATAACGACCATTCGCCGCCCCATTTCCACGCGAATTATGGTGGCGAACAAGCCTCCCTTCGCATAGACAATGGTACGATCGTGGACGGCAATCTGAGTGCCCGCACACTGAGACTGGTCGAGGAATGGCGCGCGCTCCATCAGGCGGAACTGTTCGACGACTGGACGCGCGCTCGGGCCAGACAACCCCTAAACAAAATCGAACCGTTGGAGTAAGTCATGATTCCAAAAGTGGTTGAAGTAAGGCCTCTGGAAGGATACAAGCTTTGGCTTCGTTTCCAGGACGGTATGTCCGGCACCGTAGATCTAAGTGGAGAACTTTGGGGCCCGATGTTTGAACCCCTTAAAGACAATGCACTCTTCGCCCAAGCCACGATTCATCCAGAGCTTGAAACCGTCACCTGGCCGAATGGCGCTGATCTCGCGCCGGAGTTTCTCTATCAGGCCGCCCAACAGCGTGTTGCTGGTGACACGCCAGAAGCGGCGCGCATCTGAACACGGACGATGCGTCCGATGTGGTTGTTAGCCTCGCCACTTGTGATAACCTTTCACTCCCGCGCGCCCTGCGCGGTTTGAATTAGCAACACTCGCATTCGTAACAAACACTCCGGAGAAATCATGCCCCCCAGCGCAAAGCCCCGCCAGCGCACCGGCGCTCAATTGCTTGTCGATGCACTCATCGTTCACGGCGCGGACACCGCGTTCGGCGTGCCCGGTGAATCGTATCTCGCGGTGCTCGACGCCATGCACGACGTTGAAGCTAAATTAAAATTCGTCATCTGCCGCCAGGAAGGCGGCGCCTCCAACATGGCGGACGCCTATGGCAAACTCACCGGGCGTCCGGGCATTTGTTTTGTCACGCGCGGCCCCGGCGCCAGCAATGCCGCCGTCGGCATCCACACGGCGTTTCAGGATTCGACGCCACTGATACTGTTTATCGGCCAGGTCGATAGCGAGGTGGTCGAGCGCGAAGCGTTTCAGGAAGTGGATTACCGCCGCATGTATGGTCAGATGGCGAAATGGGTGGCCAGCATCGATCGCGCCGACCGTGTGCAGGAAATGATCAGTCATGCGTTTCACATCGCAACCTCGGGCCGCCCCGGCCCGGTGGTGCTGGCACTGCCCGAAGACATGCAGATACAACTCGCCAGCGAAATCGATCTCGCCTGCTATCAGCGCATAGCCGCAAATCCCGGCGAAGCCGATATGCACCGGCTCCGCGACATGTTGTCGAAGGCCAAAAAACCGATGGTGATCCTCGGTGGCGGTGGCTGGAACAAAAAGGGCTGTGAGGATTTTCTTGCCTTTGCCCAGGCTTTCAATCTGCCGGTGGCATGCTCGTACCGCGCACAGGACATGATCGAC
The DNA here is from genome assembly GCA_945861275.1 of Bordetella parapertussis. GTDB lineage: Bacteria > Pseudomonadota > Gammaproteobacteria > Burkholderiales > SG8-41 > UBA5216. The sequence continues at coordinate 50,897 of CAMATZ010000033.1, read as the reverse complement.
AATCGCGACGCACATTACGTGGGCGATGTGGCGGTAGGTCTGAATCCCGCGCTCGCCGCGCGCATACAAGGATGTGACCTGTTGATCGCCATCGGCTCGCGCCTGGGTGAGTGGACCACCGTGAATTACTCGCTGATCGACATCCCGCGGCCCAAACAAAAATTTGTCCACATCTACAGTGGTGCGGAGGAACTGGGGCGCGTGTATCAGGGGGATTTACTGATGAATTCCGGCATGCCGGAGTTCGCCGCCGCCGCGCGCAAACTGCCGCCATTAAAGCCCGCGTGGGACGAATGGACAGCAGGCGCGCGCGCCGACTACGAAGCGTGGCAGAAGCCGGTGAAAGTGCCGGGCAAGGTCAATATGAGTGAAATCGTGCTGTGGCTCAACAAGCGCCTGCCGCCGGAATCGATCATCACCAACGGCGCGGGGAATTTTTCGCTGTGGGTGCATCGCTTTTACCGTTACCCTGGATACCGCACGCAACTCGCCCCCACCAGCGGCGCTATGGGCTACGGCGTGCCCTCTGCTGTCGGCGCTAAAATCGTCCATCCCAAACGGCCGGTGGTGTCATTCTCCGGCGACGGCGACTTCCTGATGAACGGGCAGGAACTCGCCACTGCCATGCAATACAACGCCAAGGTGATTTTCATCGTGGTGAATAACGGCATGTACGGCACCATCCGCATGCACCAGGAACGGCATTACCCTACGCGCATCAGCGGCACCATGCTGAAGAACCCGGATTTCGCCGCGCTTGCCCGCGCCTACGGCCTGCACGGTGAAATCGTCGAAGCCACCGCGGATTTCGAAGCAGCCTTTGAGCGCGCGTGGAACGCCAAAACCGCCGCGCTGATCGAAGTGCGCATCGATCCCGATGCCATCACGCCGCGTGCGTCGCTGTCCTCCATCCGCGAAGAAGCCCTAAAGAACAAATAGCCACAGGGAACTCTGTGTCCTCGGTGGCAAAAGGATTTTTGTGATTCATTACCTGTCCGAAAACGATGTTCAGCAAGTGCTGAACATGGCGATACTGCTGGAGACGACGGAACGCTCGCTAAAGGATCGCGCCCTGCATAACGCGATTGACATTCCTCGCCAGCGTATTTACACGCCCGAGGGTACGCAGCATGTGTTGCAGGCATCCTCCAAAACCATCGGCTACACCGGCTTCAAGTTCTATTACACTCGCCCCACCGGCAAGTCCTTCTACGTCAATCTCATCAACATTCAGAGCGGTAAGCTCGAAGCAATGGTCGAAGCCATCTGGATGAGTATGGTGCGCACCGGTGCTGCAAGCGGCGCGGCCACAAAATATCTGGCCACGCAAGACGCCAGCATCGTCGGCCAAATCGGCAGCGGCTATCAATCCATAGGGCAACTCGAAGCGGTGTGTACGGTGCGCAAAATCAAGGAAGCACGGGTGTTCTCGCGCACGCGCGACAAGCTCGCAGCCTATTGCAAGACGATGACTGAAAAACTCGGTCTTCCGGTAGTGCCCGCTGCGTCCGCCGAGGCCGCAGTGCGTGGCGCGCACATTGTCAATGTGATTACCAAGTCCGCCACGCCCGTGTTAAAAGGCGAATGGCTGGAGCCGGGCCAGCACATTAACGCGGCAGGATCCAACGCGCTATCACGCGCGGAAATCGACGATGCCGCGGTGAAGCGCTGCAACTACATCACCGTCGATTCGCGCGGCACGGCGCAAAAAGAATGCGGCGATCTGGTGTCCTCGTTTGAAAAAGGCGTGATCCAGTGGGACACTCTCACCGAAATCGGCGATGTGTATGCGGGCAAAGCACCGAAACGCGCCTCCGCCACGCAAATCACGCTCTACGAGTCACACGGCATGGGCATACAGGATTTATACGCTGCTGCCAAAGCGCTGGAGTTAGCCATGGCGCGCGGGTTGGGTGTTGAGTTGGCTGTTGGGTTGTAGACAACATTCATTTGTAGAAAGGAGTGACAGGATATGAGCAATAACGTCTTTCATCCTGTTAATCCTGTCTATTTCTGTGTATGTGATTTTGATTATTAATGCAAAGGCCAAGCATGACTACCACTTTAGGAAAAATCGGATTCGCCGGCATCGGCGCCATGGGCACGCCGATGTCAACCAATCTCGTCAAGGCCGGTCATAAGCTGGTGCTGTTCGACATCGACCCGAAGAAAGCAGCCGCGGTAGCCGCGGCCAATGAAGTTGAAGTCGCAACCAGCCTCACCGATCTCGCCAGCCAGAGTAATACGGTGATCACCATGCTGCCCGACGGCAAACTGGTGCGCAAAGCGCTGCTCGGTGAAAACGACAGTGGCAAAAACGGCGTCTGCGAAACACTCAAGCCCGGCAGCCTGATTATCGACATGAGTTCGTCCTCGCCCATGGGCACACGTGAACTCGGCGCGATACTGGAAAAAAAGGGCTTTCAATTCATCGATGCCCCAGTGTCTAACGGCGTCAAAGGTGCTACGGCGGCAACACTCTCCATCATGGTCGGCGGCGATAAAGCGATTTTCGAACGCGTGAAGCCCATGCTCGAAAAACTCGGCAACCAGATTTATTACGCCGGGCCGCTGGGCGCCGGGCACGCGATCAAGGCGCTCAACAATTACGTGTCCGCGGCAGGGCTGATCGCCGCCTGCGAAGCGATGCACGCGGGTGCTGCGTTCGGCATCGACCCGAACGTGGTGGTGGACATCATCAACACCTCCAGCGGCATGAACAACACCACCAAAAACAAATGCAAGCAATACATGCTTTCCGGCGCGTTCAATGCGGGCTTCTCGACCGGGCTGATGGCGAAAGATGTGCGCACCGCACTCGAAATCGCGCAGGCGATGAACACCTCCACCCTCCTCGCCAAACCCACCGCTGACATCTGGGATGACATGGAAAAGAAACTGGGCTTTCTTTCGGATCATACCGAGATGCACAAATTTACCTATAAAAACAAATAGTTACATATTGTCTGTCGATGGTAAAGCCCCCCTCACCCTAACCCAGCCCCCTCGCTTCGCTCTCCCCCGTTTCCGGGGGCGAGGGGATTTTCTTTGCATGGCACTTGACTCATGAATCCCTGGACCCGCGCGGACGCTGCTATCGACGACGTGCAGGAAGCACTGGCAGCCACCTACCTGACCGACGGCCTGCCGATAATTCCGCCGACCGCACAACGCATCGCCACGATGCTTGCACACTACGGCTACAACCCCAGCGACGAAATCAGCATGCTGCCGCCGGGCTTTGAAACGGTGACCGCAGGTGATGTGGCGATTTGCGCGGTGATGGCTGGCTGCAAAGCAGAGTACATGCCGGTGCTGATCGCCGCGGTTGATGCACTGTCCGACATGAACTTCAATCTGGTGGGCATCGCCACCACCACCGGTTCCGCAGCACCCATCTACATCGTCAACGGCCCCATCGCCGAGCGCATAGGATTGAATGGCAGGAACAACGCACTGGGTTCCGGCCATCGCGCCAACGCTACCATCGGTCGCGCGATGACGCTGATCCTGCAAAATATCGGTGGCGCCATACCCGGCGAAGTCGATATGGCGACACTGGGCCAGCCCGCCAAATACTCTTGCTGCTTTACCGAAAATATTGCTGAAAGCCCATGGTCGCCGCTGCATGTGGAACGCGGTTTCGCCGCGGATGCAAGCGTAGTCACGGTAGTGGGCATCTCCGGCACCGGCGAAGTCAACGACTCCGACAGTCAGGATGCCGCCGGCCTTGCGCAGACTTTCGCACAATCGATGTTAATCGCCGGCATCTCGGGCGGCAGCGGCTTGCTCGGCGGCGGCGAACCGCTGTGCATACTGCCGCCGGAATGGGCTGCGATGTTTCACCGCGATGGTTACACCAAAGCCAAGGCCAAAGCAGCGATTTGGGAGCAGGCAATGCTGCCGGTCGATAAACTCCCGCCGGCACTGCGCCAGCATCGCATGGCGGCGGCATCCGATCCTTCGGCAAATGTAATTCGTGTCGCTGAAAAAGCGGATGACCTGATGATCGTGGTGGCCGGTGGCGTCGGACGCAAAGCAGCTTACGCGCCCACCTGGGGTGGAACTACCAAGGCGATCAGCCGCGAGATCAAAATTCCCAAATGACACAACGCTCCGGCCCCCTCGCGGGCATCCGCGTGCTCGACATGAGCCGCATCCTCGCCGGCCCGTGGGTCGGGCAACTGCTCGCCGACCTCGGCGCTGATGTCATCAAGATCGAGCGCCCCGGCAAGGGCGACGACACCCGCGCGTGGGGGCCGCCCTTCGTCAAAGATCGCGATGGCAGGGACACCAGCGACGCGGCATATTTCATGTGCGCCAATCGCGGCAAACAGTCGCTCACGCTCGACATCGCCAAAGCCGAAGGCCAGCACATCATCCGCGAACTGGCGCAGGTGTCTGACGTGCTGATCGAGAATTACAAGGTCGGCGACTTGAAGCGTTACGGACTCGATTACGACACGCTGTCAGCGTTAAACCCGCGCCTGGTCTACTGCTCGATCACCGGCTTCGGCCACACCGGCCCCTATCGCGACCGTGCGGGTTACGACTTCATGATTCAGGGCATGGGTGGTGTGATGAGCATTACCGGCGAGCGTGACGATCTGCCGGGCGGCGGCCCGCAGAAAGTCGGCGTCGCCATTGCCGATCTGATGACCGGCATGTATTCAACGGTGGGCATCGTCTCGGCCTTACATGAGCGCCACGCGAGCGGGCGCGGCCAGCACATCGACATGGCGCTGCTCGACACACAGGTCGCGTGGCTCGCCAACCAGAACGCCAATTACCTTATCGGAGGCGAAGTGCCCAAACGCATGGGCAACGCGCATCCGAACGTGATGCCGTATCAAACGTTTCGCACCGAGGACGGCGACATCATCATCGCCACCGGCAACGACGGCCAATTCCAGCGTCTGTGTGTCGCCGCCGGCGTGCCTGAAGCGGCAACCGACCCGCGTTATGCCAGCAACGCGCTGCGCATTGCCAATCGCGACGCGTGTACCGCCGTGCTCGCCACCGCCCTGAAGCAAAAAACTACAGCGGCATGGGTAACGCTGTTCGAAACCGTAGGTGTGCCTTGTGGCCCGATCAACCAGCTCGATGCAGTTTATGCCGACCCGCAGGTGCAGCACCGCGGCATGAAAATCGACATGCCGCACCCGGTTGCCGGCAGTGTGCCGCTGGTGGCGAACCCGATCAGGTTTTCGCGCACACCGATTGCTTACGACATGCCGCCGCCGTTGGTGGGCGAACATGTGGAAGCTGTACTACGCGGCCTGCTGGGCAAAAGCGATGCCCAGATTGCGGCGCTGCGTGACAAAAAAGTTGTGTAGGTCGGAACGCGCAGCGGTTCCGACAAACGGTGGTGGTACTGTGCAAGTGTGTCGGAACCGCTACGCGTTCCGACCTACCACATCTTGCATCAGTCCAGGCGACTGCCATAGATCGGCTTGATGGGAATCGCAGAAAAATCCACGCCGTCCAGGCAGCGTACATTGATGCCGATGACGTCTTCAGTCGTGCGCGGACGCCGGAACGGCAGTATCCCGCAGCCCGGGCAAAAATAATCTTTCGCGATTTTGGTGTGCCACTGGTACAAAGAGAGTTCTTCGACGGGCGTAATGAGACGGAAGCAATCCGGTGCAACCCGGTGTATGAGGGCGCCTCTTTTGCGGCAAATCGAGCAGTCGCAAACGCGAACATGGTCGAGATCGGCATCGACCTCGAATTTGACCTTGCCGCAGTGACAGGAACCTTGGTAGGTCTGTTTCATGACGCTCGATCTCCGAATTGCTGACTACGAATTCGACAACATCAATTTCTTCACCGCCGCAATCTCCCCTGCCATATCCGCCGAAAAAACCCGCGCCGCCCGCCCATACCAATAGCGCGCATTATCAAGATCGCCCTCCATCACATGCACGATGCCGTGCACCCAGCATCCCGTAGCCGACTCGTCGCTTTGCACGATTTTGTGCGCGGCGTCCCAGTCGCCTTGGTCGAGGTGTTTGAGCGCACTCTGTAACGACTTTTGTTTACTCATGATTATCAGATCCAGTTCATACGACTATGGCCAATTGCATACCAAAACTGTCGTTCCCGCGCAGGCGGGAACCCATAACACAGTGCCCCATGAGACATCGTATAGATTCCCGCCGCAGCCTGCCCTCGAATGCTTTAGTCGGGGGCGGGAATGACAGCGATAAAGATAGCATTTCACACCAAGGCACGCATCGCCGCATACAACTGATTCTGCGCCTCAAAGCCGATGCCCGGCCGCTCGGGCAGTTTGAGGTAGCCATCCTCCACTCTGGCGTCATCCGCAAAACCAGCGAAGATGCCAAACACACCCGGATAGGCTTCACAGCCCCCGAGGCCGAAGCCCCCAACGAGGTGCAGCGTCATCTGGTTGCCGCCGTGCGGGAACACCGATTGCCGTGACCAGCCACGGCGCTGCAACATCTCCAGCGTGCGCGAGAACTGCACCACGCCATACGACTGCGGCACATCGGTCTGGATGAAATCGACGCCCGCGCGCATGCCACCGAAAGCGACGAGGTTTTCCACGTCCTGCGTGGAAAACAGATTTTCGCCGGTGCCTACCGCGGCACCGTAGTGCGCGATGAATTCGGTGAGCAGTTCGTAGTCGAGCGGATCGGTGGGTTCTTCAAACCACTTAAGTTTGTAAGGCGCCAGCGCCCTGGCGTAAGCGAGCGCACGTTCGCGGTTAAAGCCCGCGTTGGCATCCACCGCAAGATGTTGATTTGATTGGACAATTTTTAGCGCTGCTTCCACGCGCGCAACGTCTTCCGGAATGCTTGCACCGCCCACCTTGATCTTCATCACGGTGTAGCCGCTGTCCAGTTTGCCGCGGATTTCGGCCAGCAGTTCAGGAATGCCTTTGCCTGGCTCATACCAGCCGCCGCCCACGTAACACGGAATTTTGTCGGTCACCCTGCTGTCGTTGTAGCGCTCGGCCAGCACGCGATGCAAGGGCTTGCCGGCAATCTTCGCCACCGCGTCCCAGCACGCGACCTCAATGGTGCCGATGGCTACCGAGCGCTCGGTGTGCCCGCCCGGTTTCTCACGCTGCATCATGACGGCAAGAATTTTTTCGGGATCGAGGTTGTCGCCCGCCGCATTGAGCAGCGACTCGGGCTTCGCCTTCAGAATGCGCGGAATGAACCGGTCGCGCATCTGCGCGCCGCAGGCATAACGCCCAGTGGAGTTAAAGGCGAAACCTGCCACCGGTTTGCCGTCGCGCATGACATCGGTGATTACCGCCACCACCGAAGTGGTCATTTCACTGAAATCGAACACCGCGTTGCGCAGCGTTGAATTCAGGGGAATAGCGGTTTCGCGGATGTCTGTAATGCGCATCTTCTACTTTCGAAAGATCGTTGCATCGCTTCACAATACCAACTTCCGTGAAGGCGTGAATGACCAGGGCACCTCCTTCACACCTTCACTCCTTCACCCGTTCACGGCCGTTAGTCCGCCTTAATCCCCGCCGCCTTGATTATGGGAATCCAGCGCGCGAGTTCGCTTTTCACGAAATCGCCCAGTTCCTCAGGCGTTGACGGCGCGGCTTCCGCCCCTTGCGCAAGCAGCATCGCTTTCACCTCCGCCCGATTCAAAACCTCAGTGATTGCATGATTGAGTTTCATTACTACCACGCGCGGCGTTTTCGCGGTGGTGAACAGGCCAAACCACAGCCGCGCATCCATGCCGGGTATGCCGGCCTCGACCGCGCTGGGAATCTCCGGCGTGCCCGCAAAACGCGTTTGGCTCGACACCGCCAACGCCTTGACGCGCCCGGCCTTCAGTTGCGTGTGCGCCGTTACCGGTGACAGAAACGATATCTGTGTCTCCGACGACAGCAGCGAGGTCAGTGCAAATCCCGCGCTCTTGTACGGCACGTGCAAGACCTTCACGCCCGCGATGCGGTTGAACAATTCACCCGCCAGATGGCTCATCGTGCCATTGCCCGCCGACGCATAACTGAGGCCGCCCTTGTGTTTGATGTACGCGATCAATTCCCTGGTGTTACTCACCGGCATCGACGGATGCGTCACCAGCACCACCACACCGGTGGTCATGCGCGTGAGCGGTGCGAAATCCTTCACCGGGTCATACGGCAATTCCTTGTAGAGCGCTACCGCGCTCACCATCGGCCCGGCGTGCCCCATGACGAGGTTGTAGCCGTCGGGTGCGGCCTTCGCCACCACATCGGCAGCGAGCGTACCACCCGCGCCGGCGCGGCTGTCCACCACCACCGGCTGGTTCCATTTTTCATTGAGCTTCTGTGCGATAAAGCGCGACAGATAATCCGCCGTGCTGCCCACCCCACCGCCCATGATGCGTAGTGGGCGGTTAGGAAATTCTTTCGTTTCCTGCGCCTGCGCCGCGAACGACAGGCACGCAAACAGCATGGAAACACCCACATGGCCTCTCATCGATTGCCCCCTTCACTGTTCACCCTTCACTCCTCACGAACTCAATTAACCTTCGCCCCCGAAGCAATAATCACCGGCGCGAACTTCTTCACCTCGGCGCGTATGAAGGCATCAAACGCTTCTGGCGTAGTGGGCCTGGGGGTTGCACCCTGCGTCAGCATACGCTCCTTCATTTCCGGCGCACTGAGTATGCGCACTACTTCTTTATTCACCGCGTTCACCAGCGGTCGTGGCGTTTTGGCCGCCACCAGCAAGCCGTACCATTGATCGTACTCAAAGCCGGGCAACCCCGCTTCCGCGATCGTCGGCACGTTGAGAAACAGCGGCGAACGCGTCGCCGTGGACACCGCAAGCGCAAGCACCCGCCCGGCCTTCAACTGCCCCATCGCCACCAGTATGGGCGCAAAATTAAATTGCACGCCGCCACCGATCACATTGTTCAGTGCGTCAGGTGCACCCTTGTAGGGCACGTGCGTGGCATCAATGCCTGCGGCGAGTTTGAACATCTCCCCGTTGATCTGCGTGCCGCTGCCTATACCGGCTGAACTGAAATTCATGGTTCCCGGTTTCGCTTTTGCCATCGCAATCAGTTCTTTCATCGTCTTCGGACCCAAACCCGGCGCCACTATCAGCACGTTGGGCACACTCGCCACCTGCGACACGCCGGCGAAATCCCTGATCGTGTCGTAGGGTAATTTGGAGAACAGCGTGGCGTTGCCCGCGTGACCGGTGGACACCATCATCATGGTGTGACCGTCGTAATTGGCATCGAGCACGTATTGCGAGGCGATGGTGCCGCCTGCGCTGGGACGGTTATCCACCACCACCTGCTGGCCCCAGCTTTCGAGAATTTTTTCGCCAATCCAGCGCGCGAGGATGTCGGTCTGGCTACCGGGTGCGAACGGCACCAGCATGCGTATGTTCTTGTTCGGAAATTTTTCTTGTGCACGGGCCAGCTGCGCACCCATGCATAGTGTCAACGCTAGCACGAGCAATTGGATGGGTTTCATAAGAACACCTCGATTAAATCGTAAGTCCTGTTTTATAACACCAATTGCGCTGCGCCCTGGGTTCGAGCATGACTGGCGCCCGCGAATTGGGCTACTCGCCCGCCTCGCGCAGATAACTTAAATCCAGGTATTTGGCAGCGCTGCTTTTGGCTGCGGTGAATTTCTCCGACGCCCAGACAAAATCCATCACCTGCCGCACGCCGTCTTCAGCGACTTGCGGGCGTGGACGGCTGAACACACGCACCAGCGCCTGCGCTGCCAGATCGGCCGCCATATTGAGCCGCGCCGGCAGCAATTGCACCGCCGCGCTGTGGTTCGCCGCATCCTGCAGCCACGCGTACGCCTGATTGCAGCCGCGAATAAACGCGATGAGTTCCGCCTTGTGCTCACGCGCCCACGCGCGGCGCGCGGCCGCTATCGGCCCCGGATACGACGGAAAGAAATCACTCGATGCACCGAGGCTCTTGAATCCAGCCGCCATCAGGTTGCGGTCAAATGGCGGATTGATGAAACACGCCGAGCCCGCGCCGTTCATCATGGCGTCGAAGCGCTCCTGCGAGCCGCCGACGTTTTTGAAATGCGTGTCGCTTTCTTTCAGGCCGTGCTGCTCAAATAACCTGCGCAGCAACAGCGAATAACCGGTGCGCGCATCATCCACCACGATGTTCTTGCCCTTGAGATCACTGATGCCAGTGATGTCTTTCGACACCATCAGCGACAACTCCGGCGCGTGCGATTGGGCCATGAAAATAAACAGGTCGGCGCCCTGCTCGACACCACGCACGATGTGATCGACCTGCTGAAAGCCGATATCAAAGCCACCGTTTTTCAGCGTATCGAGTTGCTGAATCGACGAACCGGTGACCGTGAGATCGACCTCGGCGCCGGCGTTTTTCCACAGGCCCAGCGACTGCGCGACGTAGACCGGCCAGGTGTTTACACCTTCGGAAATCAGGGCGAGTCTAATCATTTAAATGCGCCAGTTGGGCATTGGGGGTGACAAACGGAAATTCCATCACCGGGGTAACTGCTGACGCCAATTCCTCAACAGGCCCCTTGGCAGTTACTCCTGCCTTTCAAAGCCAGCTAGCGCGGTTCGCGGCGGCCTCCGGTCGTGCGCCGGGATCCTGCGCGGCGCTCGTTGCCGCTGTGACGGCCATGGGATTGTGATTCATCACTCGAGCGGCGATCTTTACGTTCCCGCCGACCGTCGGGGTTGTATCTGCGTTCGTCAGTCACCATCAGCCTCCTTCATTAAATAAGCCAGCGTTGGCGCGAGATTTTAACACTGGCGTTAGTTGCCGCAATACCGAATAGGCCGTAGAAACTCTCTTTTACACAAGGCGTTAAAGCACGGACTTCAGGTCATAACACGCGTGTGACTCGTAACTGACCCTGCGCATGTCCGGCGGTTGAAAAAAGCCCCGTTGAATCAGGCACAAAGCATGCGAGTGTTTCAGCGCTTTTGCATAACCAATTGAATTTAAACACGTTTTATTGTGCGTCGCGACTCGAAAAACTATGCACAGTTTCTGTGGATAAGCTTGTGAACAAGCGCGAGAATCGGTGCCTGCAACGCGGTTGTGTTTGCAATTATTCTACAGCGCCTGTTTTTTAGGCAACTTGATCGCGGCCACAACCTCAGCGTTTCAACACGCCCAGCAAATTGTAAAAATCATCCGTCCATAAACGCAGGCTAGCGTCTTGCGGCAGCACTTGTGCAACGGAGCGCAGCGCCGGCGCCTGCAGTATCGCGCGGTTTTTGGTGACGACAATTTGATCGGTCGAAGACAGCCAGTAGTCGACGCCGATGCTGTTCTCCGGCTCGTCGCTCACCATCACCGCGCTCATGCCGAATTCGCCGGCCAGCCGCGCCACCACCGGCGCGATGTTGACAAAACGATTGGTCGCCTGAAATACCATCACCCCGTCAGGCGCCAAGTGCTTGACGTACACCGCCATCGCCTCGCGTGTCAGCAAATGCATGGGTATCGAATCACCGGCAAAAGCATCAATCGCCAGCAAATCAAAGCGTTGCGGCGCTTCGCGCTCCAGCGACAGGCGCCCGTCGCCCAGCACCACGTCGACCTGCGCCGGACTGTCCTTGAGGAACGAAAACTCCAGCATCGCCACCGCCGCCACTTGCGGATCGATTTCGTAAAAACGAAACACATCGCCGCGGCGGGCGTAGGCCGCGATCGCGCCCGCGCCGAGGCCGATCACACCCACCCGGCGCGGCGATTCGGGCAAACTCGCAAATGCGCGGCCATAGCCGCTGGTGAGGCCGAAATAGCTTGAAGCCTGGCGCCGATGTTCCGGCCCCAGCAGTTGGCCGCCGTGATTGATCGCGCCGTGATACATCACCCGAAACGGCGCGGGCGAGGGGAAATCCTTGGTGCGCACCACACCGTAAAAGTTACGCACCATCACGCGCACATCGGTTGAATACTCCGTGATGTTTTTAATCACAAATCCGGTGGTCACGCTCGCCACCACGAACGCCAGCACCGCCATCCAGCGCGCCGCTGCCAGTGCGTTCCAGAACAGCAGCAGCGCGCACGCCGCAACGGTGATGCCCAATTCAAAATAACCTTTGAGCAGCAGCGGTGCCGCGATGCCGATCAGCAACGCACCCAGCGCGCCGCCGATGGAAATCATCAGATAAAACGTGGTCAGATAACGCGGCGCGGGGCGCAGCCGGTAGAGCTCGCCGTGGCAGAACATGCAGCACACAAACAGGCCCGCCGCATACAGTGGCGCCGCGATATAGAGATTCAGCGATTCGCTGAACCACGCCATCGCCGGCAATGCCAGCGCCAGCAGCACGATAAACAGCGAACGCACATACCAGCGCGGATGATCAAAACACAAAATGAAGGTGATCAAGTACAGCGACAGCGGCGCCAGCCACAAAAACGGAATGGACGCGATATTCTGCGTCAGGTGATTGGTGACGCCGAGCAACACGCACGAGCCCATCGCCGCGTAAACTATCCAGGTCACGCGCTCACCCATCGACGGCGCGGGCGTGTCGGCGTCGGCGCCTGCGTCGGCCGTCTGCGCCGGCGCGATCACGGACGCCGCGCGCGCGCTGCGCCACGCCGTCCATCCGCACAATGCGGCGAAAACGCCATACAACACCGACCAGCCGTACGACTGCACGCTGCTGCGCAACCAGGGCTCGATCACCACCGGATACGACAGCAACGCGAGCAATGAAGCGAAGTTCGACAGTGCGAACAGGCGGTAGGGAACGGCGTGCCTGAAATGCCGCCAATACCACGCCTGCAGCAGCGGACTGGTGGCGGACAGCAGAAAATACTGCAAACCTATGGTGACGCCGAGCAACCCCAAAATGGCCAGCACCGGCGCCGAACCCGCTTCGCCGTCGGGCTTCCACTGCACATCGGGAACGATCGGCAGCAGCAGCAAACTTAATGCGAGCAAACCGATATGAATTTTGGCTTGTGTGCGCGGCGTCAGGCGCCGCGAGGTCCAGTCGGCGTAGGCGTAGCCGGCCAGCAAAATGCTCTGGAAAAACACCATACAAACCGCCCACACCGACGCGGCGCCGCCGAACCACGGCAATATCTGACGCGCAATAACCGGTTGCACCAAAAACAACAAAAAAGCGCTGAGGAATATGGTGGCGGCGTAAAGCGGCATGCGGTGTTACGTTACTATTTGTTTTTATTCGGTTTTTTTAACAGCACACGGCTGTGCGTGCGACACAGAAACAGCACCGCTTTACCACTCCCCGCGCAGAATTTTCTCGGCCCACAACAAGCCCATCACCGCCTTGGCTTCGGTGATGCGGCCGTCGCGTATCCACATCATCGCTTCGGCCACCGGCACCAGCATCATTTCCAGAAATTCGTCGTCGTCCAGATTGCGCCCCGCCTGCGTGAGGCCGCGCGCGAGATACAGCTCGATGTGTTCGTTGGAGTAGCCGATGCCCGGGTGCAGCGTGGTCAAATGCCGCCATTCGGCAGCGATGTAACCGCACTCTTCACGCAACTCGCGCTGCGCGGTATTGAGCGGCGCTTCGCCCGGATCAATCTTGCCCGCTGGCAGCTCGATGAAATGGCGATTGAGCGGATAGCGATACTGGCGTATCAGCGTGATGGTCTTGTCGTCCGGCATGGCGATAATCATCGCCGCGCCCGGATGCAAAATATATTCGCGCGTGGTTTGGTGGCCGTTGGGCAGACGCACCTGATCCGACTTTACGTGCAGCAACTTTCCCTGAAATACCGTCCGCGAGCTGAGCTGCGTTTCGCTCATGTCCAGCCCCGATTCCTTGCTTTCGGCCAAGAATGACTCCGCGGTGCTGGTCACACTTACAGCGAAGCCAGTATCGAACTGGCGCACAGCGCCATCAGCGGCTGCGGAAAAATACCAAACGCCAGCACCGCGAGACCATTCACCGACAGCAGCACCTGCGCATCGGCGCGCGGGGTGATCGGCGCGTTATCCTCCGGCGCATCGAAGTACATCAGCTTGACGATGCGCAAATAGTAGTACGCGCCGATCAGCGAGAACACCACGGCGATCACCGCCAGCCACAGATGCCCCGCATCCACAATGGCCTGCAACACCGCGAATTTCGCGTAAAACCCCACCGTCGGCGGCACCCCCGCCATCGAAAACATCAGCAACAGCATCAACAACGCATACCACGAATTTCGTTGATTCAAGCCTTTGAAATCATCAAGGTTTTCAGCTTCAAATCCCTCCCGCGACAAGAGCAGGATCATGCCGAAGGTGCCGAGGCTCATCAGCACGTAAACCACCACGTAGAACATGCCCGAGGCGTAGCCGTTGAGCCCGCCCGCCAAGATGCCGATCAGCAAAAAACCCATGTGAGAAATCGTTGAATACGCCAGCATGCGCTTCAAATTGGTTTGCGCGATGGCGGTGATATTGCCGATGATCAGCGACAGCACCGCCATCACCGCCAGCATCTGCTGCCAGTGCCCCTGAATTTCCTCGACCCCCAGCCCTTGCACCAGCAGGCGCACCACAAACGCAAAGGCAGCCAGTTTGGGCACCGAACCGATGAACAGTGTGACCGCAGTCGGCGCGCCGTGGTACACGTCCGGCAGCCACATGTGAAACGGCGCCGCCCCCAACTTGAAACCAATGCCCGCGGCAAGAAACACCAGCCCGAAAACCAGCACCACGTTTTTCGCGCCGTCGTCGGCGATGACGGTGGCAATGCGCGTGATCTCAAGTGTGCCGGTCGCGCCATAAATCATCGACATGCCGTACAACAGCATGCCGGAAGCGAGCGCACCCAGCACGAAATATTTCATCGCGGCTTCGGTGGCCACAGCGGAATCACGCTGCAACGCGACCATCGCGTAGAGGGACAGACTCAGCAGTTCCAGCCCCAGATACAACGTCAGCAAACTGTTGGCCGAAATCATGATCATCAGGCCCAGCGTGGCAAACAGCATCAGCGTAAAAAATTCGCCGCGAAACATGCCGCGCACCTGAATGTAATCGCGCGCATAGACGAGTATCGCCATCACGCCAAAATAGGTGATCAGCTTCAGCACATTGGCCATCATATCGCCGACAAACATGCCGCTGAAGGTATGCACCGGTTCGCCGCTGGCGCTGGACCAGGTGAGCCAGGTAATCAGCGCGCAACCCGCCAGCGCGGCTTGCGTCAGGAAATAGGTGATCCCGCGCTTTGAGTCGCTCACGAACAAATCGGCAATCAGAATCACGCACGCCATCGCCAGCAGAAAAATCTCGGGGTACGCGGGCCACAGGGGTTGAATGTATTGCATGATATTGGCGTGGCCTATTGCGCAGGCAGCTTCGTGTGCATGACATGCGCCAGGATGTCACTGACCGAGGTGTGCATTAATTCCGCGAACGGTTGCGGCCACACGCCCATCACCAGCACCGCCACTGCCAGCACGCCGAGCACCACGAACTCGCGCAGATTGATATCCTTGAGTTCGGCCACATGGGTATTGGCCATCGCGCCGAAAATCACCCGCTTATACATCCACAGCGTGTACGCCGCACCGAAGATCAGCGTGGTCGCGGCAAGGAATGCGTACCAGAAATTCGCCTGCATCGCCCCCAGTATCACGGTAAATTCGCCGACGAAGCCGCTGGTGCCGGGCAGGCCGGCGTTGGCCATGGCGAACAGCATGAAAAACGCCGAGAATACCGGCATGGTGTTGACCACGCCGCCGTAGTCGCCAATCTCGCGCGTGTGCATGCGGTCATACAGCACGCCCACGCACAGGAACAGCGCGGCCGATATAAAGCCGTGGGAAATCATCTGGATCACCGCGCCTTCCATGCCCTGCGCGTTGAAAATAAATAATCCGAGTGTGACAAAACCCATGTGCGAAATCGACGAATAGGCGATCAGCTTTTTCATGTCGGTTTGCACCAGCGCCACCAGCCCGATGTACACCACTGCCACCAGCGACAGAAAAATCATGAATCCCGCGAGTGCGTGACTCGCGTCCGGCACAATCGGCAGCGACAGCCGCAAAAAGCCATAGCCGCCCAGCTTCAACATCACCGCTGCCAGCACCACCGAACCGCCGGTGGGTGCTTCGACGTGCGCATCGGGCAGCCAGGTATGCACCGGCCACATCGGCACCTTGACCGCGAATGCCATGAAAAATGCGAAGAAAATCAACACCTGCGCGTTCATGGCGAGTGGCGTGTCGTAAAAATCCAGCAACGAAAAACTGCCGCCCGCTGCAAAGTAAAGGTAAATCAGCGCCACCAGAGACAGCAGCGAACCGAACAAGGTATAAAGAAAAAACTTGATCGATGCATAAACGCGCCGCGGCCCGCCCCAAATGCCGATGATGATGAACATCGGAATCAACGTGGCTTCGAAAAACACATAAAACAACAGTGCATCCAGCGCGCAGAACACACCATTCATCACGCCCGACAAAATCAGGAACGACGCCATGTACTGCGCGACACGTTTTTGAATAATTTCCCAGCCCGCGATCACCACAATCACCGTGGTGAAACTGTTGAGCAGCAACAACAACAGCGATATGCCGTCGAGGCCGAGGTGGTAGTGAACGTTGAGCGCCTCGATCCATTCGGCTTTTTCCATGTACTGAAAGCCGCCCAGCGTGGTGCTGAATCCGGCGTAAATCGGCAGCGTGATGAGGAAGCCCAGCAGCGCGCCGATCAGCGCAATAACGCGCGCGATCGGTGCATTGCGGTCGGCGCCGGTGGCGAGCACGGCCACACCAAAAACAATCGGTATCCAGATCGCAAGGCTTAACAGGGGTAGTGCGTACATGGACTTGGGTATTTGTTCTAAATGTGTTTGTTAAACCGCCAAAGACCACAGGGTAATCGTCAACAGCAGCAGAATGCCGAAAATCATGGCAAAAGCGTAGTTGTAGATATAGCCGGATTGCAGCTTGCGGATCACTGTTGATAACCAGCCCACCGCGTTGGCCGAGCCGTTGACCAGCACGCCATCAATCACCGCCACGTCGCCCCCCTTCCACAAACCCTTGCCCAGCAGGCGCGCACCGCCCGCGAAGAACCAGTCGTTAAAGCGGTCAAAGCCGTATTTGTCCATGAGAATGGTCACCACCACACCCCACTTCGCGCGCAGCACCGCTGGCAGATCAGGACGCACGATGTAGATGTAATAAGCCGTTGCCGCGCCCGCCACCGCAAACCAGAACGGCAAGCTGGCGAAGCCGTGCGTGATCATGCCGATCACCCCGTGAAACTGTTGCGTTAACGTGGCAATCGCCGGATGCGCCGCCGACACCGTGATGGCGTTGCCAAAATAATCGCCGAATACAAACGAGCCGATGATCCAGCCCGCACACACCGAGGGTATCGCCAGCAGCACCAGCGGCAGCGTGACCACCCACGGTGATTCATGCGGCTTGCTGATGTAGCTAAAATGATGCTCGCTGTGATGCGCGTCAGAGGCGTGCGCATCCTTGGCGTGCGCCTGCGCGCGCTCGGCGTCACACGCTTTCACCGCCGGATCATGGGGATCGGCAAACCGCTCTTTGCCATGAAACGCGTAAAACATCAGACGGAACGAATAAAAGCCGCCCACCAGCACACCGGCGGTTGCCAGCACATACGCAAAGCCGGCGCCGGCAAGGGGTGAGGCGTGCAGCGCTTCGATAATGGTATCTTTCGAGAAAAAGCCCGCGAAAGGCGGCAAACCGGCGTTGGCCAGCGCGCCGATCAGCATGGTGGCGTAAGTGATCGGCATGTATTTGGCAAGCCCGCCCATTTTGCGCATGTCCTGCTCGTGGTGCAGGGCGATGATCACCGAGCCCGCGCCGAGGAACAGCACGGCCTTGAAAAAAGCATGCGTGAACAGATGGAATATCGCCGCCGAATACGCGGACGCGCCCAGCGCCATCGTCATGTAGCCCAGTTGCGACAAGGTGGAATAGGCCACGACACGCTTGATGTCGTATTGCACGGTGGCGATCAGCGCCATGAAAAATGCGGTGATCGCGCCGATCGTCATCACGAAGCTCAGCGCGGTGTCGGACAACTCAAACAGCGGCGACATGCGCGCCACCATGAAAATGCCCGCCGTCACCATGGTCGCGGCGTGGATCAGCGCGGAGATCGGCGTCGGGCCCTCCATCGAATCGGGCAACCAGACATGCAGCGGGAACTGCGCTGACTTGCCCATCGCACCGATGAACAGCAGGATGCAAATCACCGTCATCAGCGACCACGCCGTGCCGGGGATAATCTCCACGGTGTTGGCGGCCAGGTTTTTGGCGTTGGCGAACACCTTCACATATTCCAGGTCGCCGAAATACATGAACACCAGCGCAATGCCGAGCAGGAAGCCAAAATCGCCCACGCGGTTGACCACAAACGCCTTGAGGTTGGCGTATATCGCAGTAGGCCGCGTATACCAGAAACCGATCAGCAAATAGGACACCAGCCCCACCGCCTCCCAGCCGAAGAACAGCTGCAGGAAGTTATTGCTCATCACCAGCATCAGCATCGAAAACGTGAACAACGAGATGTAGCTGAAGAAGCGCTTGTAACCCGGATCATCGGCCATGTAGCCGATGGTGTAGATATGCACCATCAGCGACACAAACGACACCACCACCATCATCGTTGCCGACAGCGGATCAATCAGGAAACCCAGCTCGAAGCGGGCATTGCCCGATACCATCCAGGTGTAGAGCGCGCCGTTGAAATGGTGACCCTGCATCACGTCCTGATAGACAGCAACCGACGCCGCGAGGCAGACGATCATGCCGATGATGGCGATCCAGTGCACGGCACGCCGCGACAGCGCCCAGCCGAACAGGCCCGCGGCAATGGCGCCAAACAGCGGGGCCAGCGGCACCAGCAGATAGAGTTTTTGCATGCCAGTCATTTACATTCGTGAAGAGTGAAGAATGAAGAGTGAAGAGGCGCCGCTCTAGCGGGTTTGACGTGCCCCTTCACTCTTCACCCTTCACTCTTCACATCCCTTAGCCCTTCAATTTGTCCAGGTCTTCGACATTAATCGTATTCAGATTGCGGAATAACACCACCAGAATCGCCAGGCCGATGGCCGACTCGGCGGCTGCCACTGTCAGTATAAAAAACACGAATATCTGCCCCGCCGGATCATTCAAATAATGCGAAAACGCCACGAAGTTCATGTTCACCGCCAGCAGCATCAACTCAATCGCCATCAGCAGCACGATGATGTTCTTGCGGTTGAGGAATATGCCCACCACCGAAATGGCGAACAGAATCGCGCCCAAAATCAGATAACTGGAAAGCGGAATCATGATGGCTTGCCGCCCTCCTTGCCATCCTGCCGCGTCTCACTGGCCATGGTCACGATGCGCACACGGTCCTTGCGCTGGACCGCGATTTGCGCCGCTGGGTCGATGTATTTGCTGAGCTTGCGCTTGCGTAACGTCAGCGCAATCGCCGCCACGATAGCCACCAGCAGAATCACCGAGGCAATTTCAAACGGATATACGTACTCGGTATAGATCAGCCGGCCAAGTTCCTTGGTATTGCTCAGGTTCGCCGGCAGCGCTGGTGGCTGCGGCACATCGCCAAATCCGACCGAACGGCTGGTGAGTATCATCGCCATTTCAGTCACCAGCAATAATGCCACCAGGCCGCCCAGCGGCAGATAGCGCCAGAAGCCTGCCCTTAGTTTCTCGAGATTGATGTCCAGCATCATCACCACGAACAAAAACAAAACCATCACCGCACCCACATACACCAGCACCAGCGTGATCGCCAAAAACTCCGCCTGCAGCAGCAGCCACAGACCGGAGGAGGTAAAAAACGCCAGCACCAGCAGCAAGGCCGCATGCACCGGATTGCGCGCCGTGATTACGCCCAGCGCCGCGACGATCAGCACGCTGGACAGGAAGTAGAAGATGAAGGATTGGAAGGTCATTATTAAGAGCGTGAAGGGTGAAGGGTGAAGGGTGAGGAGTAAAGAAGCACTCCGCTAGTGGGTTTGACGTACCTCTTCACTCTTCCCCCTTCACTCTTCACGCTTGTTCCCCCTTCACTAGCGGTAAGCTGCATCGTCCGCGCGATCCTTGGCAATTTGTTCTTCGTAGGCGTCACCGATGGCAAGCAGCATGGGCTTGGTGTAAATCAAATCACCGCGGTTCTCACCGTGGTACTCGAAAATTCGCGTCTCCACGATGGAATCCACCGGACAGGATTCTTCGCAGAAGCCGCAGAAAATGCATTTCGTCAAATCAATATCGTAGCGCGTGGTGCGGCGCGTGCCGTCGTCGCGCTGCTCGGATTCGATGGTGATTGCCAGCGCCGGGCATACCGCCTCGCACAGCTTGCACGCGATGCAACGTTCCTCGCCGTTGGGGTAGCGGCGCAACGCATGCAGGCCGCGGAAACGTCCGCTTTGCGGCGTTTTTTCCTCAGGAAACTGCACCGTGATCTTGCGCGCGAACATATAGCGGCCGGTGAGCATCATGCCCTTGACCAGCTCCAGCAACAGAAACGTGCGGAAAAATCCGCTAACTTTGTCAATCATGTTCATTGGCTCACTTCCACCATACCCACAACGGCGTCTGCATCCACGCACCGAGCACAATGATCCACACCAGCGTCACCGGAATGAATACCTTCCAGCCCAGGCGCATGATCTGGTCGTAACGGTAGCGCGGGAAAGTTGCGCGAAACCACAGGAAGCTCGACACCACCAGAAACGCCTTGAACAGCAGCCACAAAAAGCTCGATGCGCCCAGCACACCCCACGACTGCGGGAATGGCGACAGCCAGCCGCCGAGGAACATCAGCGCGCACAACATCGCGACCAAAATCATGTTGGCGTATTCCGCGAGGAAGAATATCGCGAAGGTCATGCCCGAATACTCAACATGAAATCCGGCGACGATTTCCGATTCGCCTTCGGCGACATCAAACGGCGCGCGATTGGTTTCCGCCACGCCGGCGATCAAATACGTCAGAAACAACGGAAACAACGGAATCCAGAACCAGCCGAACGCGCCATAGGCGCTTTGCTGCCCTTTCACGACCTCCACCAGATTCAGACTCTGCGCCGCCATCAGCACCCCCACCAACGCAAAGCCCATGGCGATTTCGTACGACACGATCTGCGCCGCCGAGCGCATGGCGCCAAGGAACGCATATTTGGAGTTCGACGCCCAGCCCGCGATGATCACCCCGTACACGCCCATTGAGGTAATCGCCATGATGTAGAGCAGGCTCGCGTCGATATTGGCCAGCACCATTTCCGGATCGAACGGCACCACCGCCCACGCCGCCAGTGCCGGCATGATCGCGAGAACGGGCGCAACCACGAACAGCAGCTTGTTGGCGCCCGAAGGAATAATAATTTCCTTCATCATCAGCTTGATGCCATCGGCGATGGGTTGCAGCAGTCCCATCGGTCCCACCCGGTTTGGGCCCAGGCGCAGTTGTATCCAGCCGATTACCTTGCGCTCCCACAACGTGAGGTAAGCCACGCTCAGCATCAGCGGCGCGACGATACAGATAATCAACAGCAGAATTTTCACGCCATACAGCACATAGGGCGCGAGTTCGTTGCCGAATATCGCCGCGAGCAAAGCCGCGAGCAGGCCCCACAGCCAGTAGCCAAAACTAACGATGGGCTGGAATACCGCGCTCACACCGCGACCTCTTCCACCTTGGGCAACAGCGGCTGACCCGCAATACGCTCAACCGTCAATTCGGCATGGGCGTCACCCAGCGCAGCGGTTTCTGCGCACGCAGCGGCGAGCCGTATGCAGTGTGCCGGCAATTTATCGTCGATGGCATACGCCACCAACGCCTCGCCGCCACCCTGGCGCACGCGCAGGCTGTCGCCATCACGCAATCCAAGCGTGTCGGCCAGTGCACGATTCATGCTCGCCAGCGGCGGCAATCCATCGTGTGTTTTTTGCAGCGACGGCGCGCGGCGCACAATCGCGTCTGCCGCGTAAATCGGCGTTTCGGCGATGCGTTGCAGACCTGAACCTGCCGCAACTACGCCCTTCGGTTCTGAGTGTAAGCTATTGTTTTTATTAATATTTTTGTTTTCTATGCCGAGGGCTTCAAGGCGCACATCGTCGGCGCTTTGTTGCTCAAATCCCGCCAGCCCCAGCAGATTGCCGAGCACACGCAACACTTTCCACGCGGGCCGCGTCTCACCCAACGGCTGCACCACGCCCTGAAAACTTTGCGCACGGCCTTCGGTATTGATGAAGGTGCCCGCGGTCTCGGTGAACGGAGAAATCGGCAACAGCACCTGCGCGTAATCCAGCGCCCGGTGCTGGTAAGCGCTCATCGCCACCACCAGCTCGGCCTGCTTCATGGCGGCGACGGACAGGCGCGGATCATGCATATCGAGTTCGGGTTCGACACCCAGCAACACATACGCCTTGAGCGGCTGCGCAATCATCTGCGCCGCGTTGGCGCCACCGGCGCCTGAGTCTGAAGGCAGCGCGTTCGCGACGTAACCGCCGACGCTGTTCGCAGCCTCACCCAGAAAACCAAAACGTCCGCCGGTGATTTCCGCCAACGCCTGCGCCAGCGCGTGCAGTTGCGACGCCTGCGCATGATGCTGCGCGAAATTGCCGAGGAACACCGCGACATTCCTGCCATCGACAAGGCTGGCCGCGATGCGCTGGGCATTGTCAGCAATCGTCACGTTAGCCACCGCGGCGCTCACGCTATGCGGCACGGCCACATTTTTCGCCGCTGATGCCGCCTTCACCACCTGTGCCAGCGTATCCACCATCGCCGCCGGCGCGACGATAGCCTTATTTGTAATGCGCATCAGCAGATCATCATCTACTGCATGCAGAATATTGATTTTTAATGATTTTTTAGCAGACTGCCGCAGCCGGTGCGCGATCAGCGGCTGATCCTTGCGTAAGCTGGAACCGACCACCAGCACACGATCCAGTTGCGACACTTCAGCGATACTCATCCCCAGCCACGGCGCGCCAGCCATGCTGCCGTCGGCGCGGAAATCAGACTGGCGCAAGCGGAAATCGACATTGCCCGATCCCAAACCACGCATCACTTTTTGCAGCAGATGCAACTCTTCCAGCGTTTGATGCGGCGTCGCCAGCGCGCCGATGGATTGCGCACCATGCGCCGCCGCGATGCGTTTTAGTTCGGTGGCGACAAACGCCAGTGCGGTCTGCCAATCCACTTCTTTCCATGCCCCGCTTTGCTTTAACATCGGACGCGCGAGGCGCTGATCGGAATTAAGCGCCTCATACGAGAAACGGTCTTTATCCGAAATCCAGCACTCGTTGATCGCTTCGTTCTCAAGCGGCAGTGCGCGCATCACCCGGTTTTGCTTTATCTGCAACGTCAGGTTGGAACCCAGACCGCAGTGCGGGCTGATCGAAGATTTGCGCGTAAGCTCCCAGGTGCGCGCGCTGTAGCGGAATGGCTTGGAGGTCAACGCGCCCACCGGGCACAGGTCGATCACGTTGCCCGACAATTCGGAATCCACGGTCTTGCCGACGAAGGTGATGATCTCGACATGCTCGCCGCGCCCGATCATGCCGAGTTCCATTACACCGGCGATCTCCTGCCCGAAGCGCACACAGCGCGTGCAGTGTATGCAGCGCGTCATGTCAGTGGCAATCAGCGGCCCCAGGTTTTTGTTGACCACCACGCGCTTGTCTTCTTCGTATTGCGAGCCGCTGGCGCCATAACCCACCGCCAAATCCTGCAACTGGCATTCGCCGCCCTGATCGCAGATCGGGCAATCCAGCGGATGATTAATCAGCAAAAACTCCATCACGCCTTTTTGTGCGGTGACGGCCTGCTCGGAATGGGTTTGCACTTTCATGCCGTTGGTCACCGGTGTCGCGCACGCCGGCATGGGCTTGGGCGCTTTTTCGATCTGCACCAGACACATGCGGCAATTGGCGGCTATCGACAGCTTGCGGTGATAGCAAAAATGCGGCACGTAAATGCCCGCCAGACGCGCGGCATCCATCACCGTACTGCCGTCGGGCACTTCAAGCGTGTTGCCGTCAATTTCGATTTCTAGTGGCATTAGATGTAAGGCGCCACAAGACATTTCTTGTGGTCGATGTGATATTGAAATTCATCGCGATAATGATGGATAAACGCACGCACCGGCATCGCCGCTGCGTCGCCCAGCGCGCAAATCGTGCGTCCCTGAATATTGTCGGCCACGCGGTTCAATTGATCGAGGTCTTCGTTGCGGCCCTTGCCATGCTCTATGCGGTCAACCATGCGATACAGCCAGCCGGTGCCCTCACGGCACGGCGTGCATTGGCCGCACGACTCCTCAAAATAAAAATACGACAAACGCAGCAGCGACTTCACCATGCAGCGCGTTTCATCCATCACGATCACCGCACCGGAACCGAGCATCGATCCCGCCTTGGCAATGGAGTCGTAATCCATGTCGGTGGCCATCATGATGTCGGCGGGCAACACAGGCATCGACGAACCACCGGGGATTACGGCCTTCAATTTTTTGCCATCGCGCATGCCGCCGGCCATTTCCAGCAATTTCGCGAACGGCGTTCCGAGCCTGACTTCGTAGTTACCCGGACGCGCCACGTCGCCCGATACCGAGAACAATTTGGTGCCGCCATTGTTGGGCTTGCCCAGATTGAGGAAAGCCTCCCCGCCGTTAACAATGATCCACGGCACCGCCGCAAACGTTTCGGTATTGTTGATCGTGGTCGGCTTACCATACAGACCAAAGCTCGCCGGAAACGGCGGCTTGAAGCGCGGCTGGCCTTTTTTACCTTCGAGCGACTCCAGCAGCCCGGTTTCCTCGCCGCAGATGTAAGCGCCGAATCCGTGGTGTCCGTGTAGCTGGAAGCTGAATTCCGATCCCAGAATCCTGTCACCCAGGTAGCCTGCAGCACGCGCCTCTTCCAGCGCTTCATCAAAGCGCTCGTAGATGTCCCAGATTTCGCCGTGTATGTAGTTGTAACCGACGGCAGTGCCCATGGCGTAGGCGGCGATGGCCATGCCCTCGATCACGCTGTGCGGGTTATAGCGCAGGATATCGCGATCCTTGAAGGTGCCCGGCTCGCCTTCGTCGGAGTTGCACACCAGATACTTCGCACCCGCATACTGCCGCGGCATGAAACTCCATTTGAGCCCCGCCGGAAACCCCGCGCCGCCGCGTCCGCGCAACGCCGATTTCTTGACCTCGGCGATGACGGTTTCAGGTGAAATCTTTTGGTTGATGATTTTGCGCAACGCCTGATAGCCGCCGCGTGCCTCGTAGTCCTTGAGACGCCAATTGGTGCCGTCGATGTCCTTCATGATCAGGGCATCGGGGCCATACAGATCTTTCGCGAAGGGTGCGACAGGCAAGCCCATTACTTCAGCTCCTCGATCAGCCTGTCGATCTTCTCGTTCGACATTGCACACAGCATCTGTTTGTTATTGTGTATCAACACCGGCGCATCACCGCAAGCGCCCAGGCACTCGCCTTCTTTCAGCGTAAAACGGCCATCCGTCGTGGTTTCTCCAAATCCGATACCGAGCTTGTGCTTAAGATACCCGGCGGCATGGTTTGCCCCAGACAGCGCGCACGGCAGATTGGTGCAAATCGTCAATTTGTGGCGTCCAACCGGCTTTACGTCATACATCGTATAGAACGTTGCCACTTCATACACCGCCACCGGCGGCATCTCGAGATATTGCGCCACGAAATCCATGGTCTCGGTTGAGAGCCAGCCTTTTTCATCCTGCGCGATGGTCAGCGCCGCCATCACCGCGGACTGCTTCTCTTGCGGCGGATATTTGGCAATCGCCTTATCGATTTTGGCGAGCGCGCCCGGACTCAGCATCATCCGCGCATTCATCTATCGATCTCCCCGAACACGATTTCATAGGTGCCGATAATGGCCACCACATCCGCCAGCATGTGGCCACGCGCCATTTCGTCCATAGCGGACAGATGGGTGAAACTCGGCGAGCGTATTTTCATCCGATAAGGCTTGTTGGCGCCGTCGGAGACCAGGTAAATCCCGAATTCACCCTTGGGGTGCTCCACCGCCGCGTACGCCTCGCCCGGCGGCACGTGCATGCCCTCGGTGAAAAGCTTGAAGTGATGGATCAACTCCTCCATGTTGGCCTTCATCGCGAGGCGCGAGGGCGGGGCAACCTTGTGATCGCCGGTGATCACCGGTCCCGGGTTCTTGCGCAGCCAGTCCACGCACTGCCGGATAATGCGATTCGACTGCCGCATCTCGTCGATACGTATCAGGTAACGGTCATAGCAGTCGCCGTTCACGCCGACTGGTATATCGAACTCAAGCCGGTCATAGACCTCGTAGGGCTGCTTCTTGCGCAAGTCCCATTCGACACCCGACCCGCGCAGCATCGGGCCGCTGAAACCCAGCGCCATCGCACGCTCCGGCGAAACCACGCCGATGCCAACGGTACGCTGCTTCCAGATGCGGTTGTCGGTAAGCAGCGTTTCGTATTCATCGATGCATTTTGGAAATCGGTTGATGAAGTCCTCGATGAAATCCAGAACGGAGCCCTGGCGATTCTCGTTGAGTACGCGTACTGCGGACGCGTTATGGATTTTCGACGCCTGGTACTGCGGCATGCGGTCTGGCAGATCGCGGTAGACACCCCCCGGCCGGTAGTAGGCGGCATGCATGCGCGCGCCGGTGACAGCCTCATACACGTCGACCAAATCCTCGCGTTCGCGAAAGCAGTACAGAAATACGGTCATCGCCCCAAGGTCAAGGCCATGGGCGCCAAGCGCGAATAGGTGCGACAGCACCCGTGTAATCTCATCGAACATCACCCGGATGTACTGCGCGCGCAGCGGCACTTCGAGGCCAAGGAGCTTTTCGATCGCCATCACATAGGCGTGCTCGTTGCATATCAGGGTGGTGTAGTCGAGCCGGTCCATGTACGGCAACGTCTGCAGGTAGGTCCGGTGCTCGGCCAGTTTTTCAGTAGCGCGATGCAGCAATCCGATATGCGGGTCGGCGCGTTCGACCACTTCGCCGTCAAGCTCCAGCACCAGCCGCAACACGCCGTGCGCCGCAGGATGCTGCGGGCCAAAATTCATCGTGTAATTGCGGATCTCGGCCATGCTTCAGTCCTTGCCACTACTGCGCAAACCCTCGCTGTCGCCGTAGTGCTCCTCGCGCAGGATGCGCGGCACGATTTCGCGCGGCTCAATCGTGACCGGCTGGTAAATGACGCGCTGCTTGTCCGGGTCGTAGCGCATCTCGACGTTACCCGAGATCGGAAAATCCTTGCGGAACGGGTGGCCGATAAACCCATAGTCGGTCAGGATGCGGCGCAGATCCGGGTGGCCGCTGAAAATGATGCCGAAAAGATCGAAGGCTTCACGTTCAAACCAATTCGCCGCGGGCCACACGCCGATCACCGAATCAACGACCGGGAAATCATCGTCGTCCGCGAATACACGCAGGCGCAAACGACAGTTATAGCTGATGCTCAACAGGTGATACACCACCGCAAATCTTTGGCCCTGCCACGCACCTTCACCGTGGCGACTATAGTCCATGCCGCAAATATCAATCATTTGCTCGAATTTCAGCGCCGCAGAATCACGCAGCTTTTGCGCCACCGTCAGCAGATGCCCGGACTTCACCACCACGGTCAATTCGCCAAGCGCGACGGTGGAACTGACGAGCATATCGCCCAGCGCCGCTTGCACCACTGTGGTCAGGGTTTCGAGCCGGGAAGACATCAGCGTGCGATGGTATTGGTTCTTTTGATCTTGTTCTGCAACTGAATGATGCCGTAGAGCAGTGCTTCCGCCGTCGGCGGGCAGCCCGGCACGTAGATGTCGACCGGCACAATGCGATCACAGCCCCGAACCACGGAGTAGGAATAGTGATAGTAGCCCCCGCCGTTGGCACAGGAACCCATCGAGATCACCCACCGCGGCTCGGCCATCTGGTCGTAGACCTTGCGCAGGGCGGGCGCCATCTTGTTACACAAGGTGCCGGCAATGATCATCAGATCAGACTGGCGCGGACTCGGCCGAAACACGATGCCAAAGCGGTCGAGATCGTAGCGCGAAGCGCCCGCGTGCATCATTTCGATCGCGCAACAGGCAAGTCCGAACGTCATCGGCCACAGCGACCCGGTGCGTGTCCAGTTGACGACCGTGTCGACCGTCGTGGTGACAAAGCCATGCTGTGTCAGGTTCTGGTCAATCGCGCCCATGCTGTTCCCTGGTGACAAATTCCGCATCCATTTTCGCGCCTCTATTCACCATTAAATGGGCTATGCTTATAAAAAAATGCTCAGGGAAACACGCAGTAAATCAGGCGCAAACTAGCGATGGTTATCCTGCGCTACCCGTCACTGAAAATGCAGCGCCAATTTCCAAGCTTGCCTGCTATCAAAGATGTCGGATTTTAACTCTCCCGGGCACCGTGGGTCAACGCAGAAGCTCATTCCGGCGTGCGACATCTTAGTCGCGCGGCGGACCGCAGCTTCATTTCGGCTGTGGCTTGAGCGCACGGTGGCATCCGATCATGCCCGCAAACACGGTCTTGGCCGAGACGTCGCAGTAGCCCACGCCACGCAGGACATCCGACAATTCATTGGCCGAGTAGAACATTTGCAGCGCATCGATGAAATATTTCTTGCAGTTCAACGCGGCGGTGTTGCTGCGGAACAGAAAACCGGTGAATGCCAGGCACATGCGCAAGTAAGCATAGTACAGTTTAGCGACCAGCGGATTGGCCGGTCGCAACATGTCGCAATGGTAAAAACTTCCACCCGGCTTAAGCACGCGATGAATCTCGCCGAAGACGTGCTTTACGCGCAGGTGCCGCGAGGCGAACTGCAGGGTGACAACGTCAAAGTGATATCGGGAAAAGGCAGCTGATGCACGTCGCCGATGACGCTGTGGATGCGAAACCCGCGGGCCTCGGCACGCTGCCGGCCGACCTCCTGCATCTCCGCGCTGCGGTCTATTGCGTACACTTCAAGGCTGGGCTCGCGCCGCAGCAGAGCAATCCCTATGGCATTGGTGCCAGCGCATACGTCCAGCGCGCGCTGATTCGACCGCAGCTCGATTATGGACATGAAACTGTTGAGAAACCAGCCCCATAGTCCAAGGCTCGCGACGTAGTTGGCACGGTCATAATAGGGCGCAACATCGGCAAAAACATTATTCAGTTCCTGCGTCCAAATTGCATTAAAGCGGTCTTCACGCACAAGTTCGCGTGTAGCTACGGGTGGCGGCGGCGGGATCATCTACTGTGGGTCTCCATAACATCTACGTCGGCTGCCGCTGCACGCGTGCACGCTCTTCTATTCCGCAAAATCTGTCCTCTCCATGCCGCGCCTCACTTCGCAGTACTCAGAATCGGGCGAGGAAAACGATGGTTGCCAGGGTAGCGGCCACTGCAACAAAATAAACCAGCGCTGCCACCAGTGTATCCGCCCGCACCCCAAAATCGTAGCACGTGATGCGCAGCCGGTGTGCAGCGCTCCACAACGACAGAAAAACCACCACCACGATCACGGACTTGACCAGCCAGTGCGACACCAATGCGTGCAGGCGCTCATAGGCGAGCAACTCCGGCATCTGCCCTAGCGCCGCCAGCAGCGTCAACAGGATCAATACCGGGGTCAGGAACGCGGTTATGGTACCCCCTGCAGCAAACGGTCCCCACACCAGCGGTTTATTCGACTTGCCCATGGTCAGAATACTCCCGCGAGAAAAAGTACGCCCAGCGACAACAATACCCAAACCGCATAGTGGGCGCCGGCGATTACCCAGTCGGGCATGAATTCCTCACCTATCTGAACAGGCAGCGCCTTGGGTGTCAGATTGAACCAGGTCACGCTGTGATAGATGGCAAAACCGAGCGCCAGCACGTGAAACACGACACTCGGCGGACTCTTCAGTGCTTCAAGGAAGGCCTCATAGGCTACCCGCCCTTCCGCCAGCCGCCCTATCCCCACCACCAGCAGCAAGGTATAGGCGCCAATGAAGAGGCAGGTTAATTCACGCGCCATGTAACGCAGGTAGCGCGGATGATCAAAGAACCAGCGTACCCTCGGCACTTCGCGCGTGTAAGGTTTACGACTCATTTCTTCACCCAGGGCATCAAATGTTCCTGGTACCAGTCTACGGTGCTCGCGATCTTGACCTGTTGCAGCGCGCCGGCCGGATCGACGTGCTCGGGACACACTTCGGAGCAGGCGCCTGCAAACGAGCATTCCCACACGCCTTCGCTCGCCGCAATTTCCTCCTGCCGTTCATCGCGCCCGCCATCACGAGAATCCTGATTGTAGCGATGTGCAAGTGCGATCACAGCCGGGCCGATGAACTTGGGTATCAAGCCGTATTCAGGGCATGCGGCATAACACAGCATGCAGTTGATGCAGAGGGTGTACTGCTTGAATTTCTTCAGTTGGGCCGGCGTTTGGCGATACTCGCCGGCGCTCAAGGGCTTTTCTTCTTTCGCAATCAGGTAGGGCTTGACGCGCTTGAGTTTATCGACGAAATCGTCAATAACCGTTACCAGGTCGCGTTCGATCGGGAAATGGGCAAGAGGCTCGACGCGAATCACGCCGCTATAGTTGCGCAGGAAAGACTTGCAGGCGAGCTTGGGCTCGCTGTTGATCATCATGCCGCAGCTGCCGCACACCGCCATATGGCACGACCAGCGGTAGCTCAGCGTGGGGTCGAGCGTTTCCTTGATGCGATTCAAGGCGTCCAGCACTACCCACTCTTCCTCGCAACTGACCGTGTAACGCTGGAAATGCGGCTCCTTATCGGTCTCCGGGTTGTAGCGCAACACCTCCAGTTCAAACAGGCGCTCGCTCATTTGTGGCCTCCCGAATAATCACGCACGCCTGGCTGGGATTTGGTAATTACCACGTCGCGATAATCGATTCGGGGCGGGTCGCTCGATTGAAAGTGCGCCAGCGAATGGCGCAGAAAGTTCTTGTCGTCGCGCTCGACGAAGTCGAGCCGCTGGTGGGCGCCGCGCGACTCCGTGCGCGCCAGTGCGCTGGCGGTGACCGCCTCCGCGCAATCCAGCATCGAACCCAGCTCCAGCGCCTGCAGCAGGTCGGTGTTGTAGACGTTGGTTTTGTCGGTCAATTCGACCTCCCGATAGCGCTGGCGAAGTTCGCCAAGCTTGTTGCACGCCGCTGACAATCCCGCCGCGCTGCGATAAATTCCCGCGTGGTCCTCCATCGTCGCCATCATTTCGCGGCGCAACCCGGCGACGGATTCCCTGCCGCCCGTTTTCTCGAACAGCGCACGAATACGCGCCTGCGCTGCCGCAGCCTGCGCCGCCAGCGCCGCATTGTTTTCAGAACGGGCGCCGGAGCGCATGTACTCGACCGCGCTCAGCGCGGCGCGGCGCCCGAACACCAGAATCTCGGTGAGGGAATTTGAGCCGAGGCGGTTAGCGCCGTTGATACTCACACAAGCGCACTCGCCCGCAGCGAACAGTCCGGCAAGCGGCGTCGCAGCCCTGATGTCGGTATCGATGCCGCCCATCATGTAATGCACGACCGGGCGCACGGGCACCGGATCGGTGACCGGATCGACACTCAAATAGCTGATCGACATGTCGCGCACCAGCGGCAGGCGCTCGTTGATTTTCTTCTCACCCAGATGCCGCAGATCGAGCAGCATGCAATCGCCATACTTGGTGGGCAGCATATTGCCCTTTTTCTGCTCATGCCAGAACGCCTGGCTGACGCGGTCGCGCGGGCCAAGTTCCATGGTCTTGAGTTGCGGCTTGCCCACCGGCGTCTCCGGTCCCATGCCGTAGTCCTGCAAAAAACGGCGGCCGTTCCTGTTGAGCAGGATTCCACCCTCGCCACGGCAAGCTTCGGTCAGCAGCGTGCCGGTGTTGGGCAGACCGGTCGGATGGTATTGGACGAATTCCATGTCCTTGAGCGGCACGCCGGCGCGATACGCCAGCGCCATGCCGTCGCCGGTCTTGATCGCGCCGTTGGTGGTAAAGGGGAACATGCGGCCGGCGCCACCGCCGGCGATGATCACGGCGCGCGCCTGGAACAGCCGCATCTGGCCGCTGCGCATCTCGATCGCGGTGAACCCCTGACAACGTCCGTCATCGACGATCAGATCGGTGGCGTAATACTCGTCGAAGCGCTGGATGGAGGAATACTTGAGCGAGGTCTGGAACAGCGTATGCAGGATGTGAAAACCGGATTTATCGGCGGCAAACCAGGTGCGCTGTTTCAGCATGCCGCCGAACGGACGCACGGCCACCGATCCGTCCGCCTCGCGGCTCCACGGACAACCCCAGTGTTCGAGTTGAATAAGTTCCTTGGGGGCTTCCTGTACCAGGTAGTCCACGGCGTCCTGATCGCACAGCCAATCACCGCCGCCTACGGTATCGTTGAAGTGATGTTCGAGGCTGTCGTCCGGCTTGATCACCCCGGCCGCGCCACCCTCGGCCGCGCAGGTATGGCTGCGCATCGGGTAGACCTTGGAGATGAGCGCGATGCGCAGCGTCGGATCGGTCTCCGCCAGCGCGATGGCGGCGCGTAAACCGGCCCCGCCGGCTCCTACAATCGCAACGTCTGTGCGGATAGTTTCCATCGGCTCCGATCGACCCCTTGCACTACGTCACACGCTGCCGGCGCGAATTCCTGTAACGCAGCGACCGTCGCGGCAAACCCTTTGCGCTTTCCCTTTATTCCCAGTCCAGTGCGCCCTTCATCCACTCATAAACAAAACCCACGACGAGGATGCCAAGGAACACCACCATGGCGAGGTAACGGAACGTGCTTTCGCTCTGCTCGCCGAGCACGATCGCCCACGGAAACAGAAACGCAATTTCGAGATCAAACAGAATGAACAGTATCGCCACCAGATAGTAGCGCACGTCGAATTTCATGCGCGCATCTTCAAACGCCTCGAAGCCGCACTCGTACGGAGAAAGTTTTTCCTCGTTCGGCCGATGTGCGCCCAGCAGCCGTGAAAGTCCGCTACCCAACAACATCGGCGCAACACCAACCATAAGTCCGACGCCGACAAACATCAGAATGGGAAAATAATTTTCTAGCATGGTGTTATTCGCAGCGGAAAATATGACTATATGTCACGGTGACCAAAAACCATTGATTTAGCGCAAACAGACTCAAAATCCTGGTGCCGACGGAGAGACTCGAACTCTCACGGCTTTCGCCACCGCCCCCTCAAGACGGCGTGTCTACCAATTCCACCACGACGGCATAACGCTTGAAGCAACAACCCGTTCCCCGTTGCGGGGATTTATCCTGTCCTTACTTCGGCAAATCTGCTGCTTTGGAAGCCGGTGCTGCTGGGGCCGCCTTGTCAAACTTTTCACCCGGAACACTTTTTGCCGCCGGAACCGCTGGCACCTCCGACGCGCCCGGCACTTTATCCGGCGCGCTTTGCGTCGCCGCCGGCTGATTGGCCATTACCCCTTTGCCAGCAGTTCTTTTATTCGACAGAAACGACAAGCCGATGCTGGTTAAAAAAAACACCAAGGCCAGACCCGCTGTCATGCGGCTTAAAAAATTGGCCGAGCCGGCAGAACCAAACACGCTGCCCGCGGAACCGGTACCAAACGCCGCGCCCACGTCCGCGCCCTTGCCGTGCTGCACCAGCACCAAGCCTATGATGCCAGCGGCGGCGATAACGTGCAGAATGAGAACCCCGAGATCCATAAATTAATCCAATATTATCAATTACTTAAAAACCCTTACGCCGCCTTGCAAATCGCCGCAAACTCCTCCGCCAGCAGCGACGCGCCACCGATCAGGCCGCCATCGATATCAGGCATCGCGAACAACTGCGCCGCGTTCGCCGCTTTGACGCTGCCGCCATAAAGGATCGGCAATCCGTCCGCCACGCGCATGTCATGCTCCGCTACCCGCTCGCGTATCAATGCGTGCGCCGCCTGTGCCTCATCTGGCGTGGCGGTTTTGCCGGTGCCTATGGCCCACACCGGCTCATACGCCATCACCGCCTGCCCCAGCGCTGCCGTCCCCGAGTGCGCGATGACCGCATCCATTTGGCGCGCGATGACCTGCTCCATCACGCCCGCTTCACGCTCTGCCAGCGTTTCGCCTACGCACAAAATCGGCGTCAGGCGCGCTTTTATTACCGCAACAAATTTCAGTGCCACCACGTTATCCGAGTCGCCAAACAGTGTGCGCCGTTCCGAATGCCCCACAATGACATAACGGCAGCCAAAATCAGCCAACATGCCCGCGGAAACTCCGCCGGTATAGGCGCCGTGTTCGTATTCGCACACGTCCTGCGCGCCCCACGCAATGCCCTTGCCGCGCAAAATATGCTCGGTTTGCGCCAGATACGGATACGGCGCGCACACCGCGCACTGCGCACGAGTGACAGAAGCCAACAAAGGAATCAATGACTTAAGCAGCGCCTGATTTGACGCAAGGTTGCCGTTCATCTTCCAGTTACCCACGACCATCTTGCTGCGCATTTAACACCCGGCTCGCAAAAACTCTTGGAGTTTACAGGGACGGCAACTTCGGGTCAATGTAAGGCTGCCCTGATGGGCGACGCGAAGCTGTTGATTTAACGCGGTTTTTGCGCGCAATGCAGATGATCGTTTCCGTGAAAAAAATGAAAGCTGCGCTCACGCGCACGTCAGTCCACGGCGGCTACCGCATCGGCGATGGCTTTCGCCCAGCGCTTGGCCTTGGCGCTCGAGCGGGCTTCCACCATCACCCGGATCACCGGTTCGGTACCCGATGGGCGCAGCAGCACACGGCCATCGCTGCCCAGGTCGCGTGCGGCCTGCTGCAGCAGCTTATCGACACGCGGGTCTCGGGCATTACCCTTGCGCGGCTTGACCGGCACATTGAGCAGCACCTGCGGATACAGCACCACCGGCGCGCACGCCGCTGTCAATGTCATGCGCAATTCACGCAACGCGCGCAGCACCTGCAGCGCTGCGATGATGCCATCGCCGGTGGAATGCTGATCCAGGCACAGGATATGGCCGGAATTTTCGCCGCCCAGGCGCCAGCCGCGCTGCTGCATCAACGCCAGCACATAACGGTCGCCCACCTGCGCGCGCTCGAAAGGGATATCGATCGCCCCCAGCGCCCGTTCAAACGCAAGATTGCTCATCAGCGTGCCCGCCACGCCGCCCTGCAACAGTCCACGCCGCTGTCCGTCGCGAGCAATCACGTACAACAGTTGATCACCGTCGTAAGCCGTGCCCGCGGCATCCACCATCAACAAGCGGTCGGCGTCGCCATCCAGTGCTATACCCAAATCCGCGTGCGCCTCTTGCACCGCTTTTTGCAGTGCCTGAGGATGGGTCGCACCGACCTTGTCGTTGATGTTAAAACCATTGGGGTCGACACCGATGCTAACCACTTCAGCACCCAATTCATGGAATACCAGCGGCGCGATGTGATAGGCGGCGCCATGCGCGCAATCTACAACGATTTTCATGCCGCGCAGGTTCAGCGTCGATGGAAACGTGCTCTTGCAAAATTCGATGTAGCGTCCCGCGGCATCCTCGATGCGGCGCACCTTGCCCAGGTCGGCCGAACTCACGCAGTGCATCGGCTGTTCGAGCTGCGCCTCTATCGCAGATTCAACGGTGTCGGGCAGCTTTTCGCCCTTGCCACAAAAGAATTTGATGCCGTTGTCGTCAAACGGATTGTGCGATGCGCTGATCACCACGCCGGCAGTGAGCCGCAGCGCACGCGTGAGATAGGCCACCGCAGGTGTCGGCATCGGCCCCACCAGCTTCACGTCCACGCCGGCGCTGGTAAAGCCCGCCTCCAGCGCCGATTCGCACATGTAGCCTGAAATTCGCGTGTCTTTGCCGATCAAAACCGCAGGCTTTTCGCCCGGCTGCAAGCCCGCTGCCAACACTTTGCCCGCGGCATAGCCCAGCCGCAACACAAAATCCGGCGTGATCGGCAGCTTACCCACCTTGCCCCGCACGCCGTCCGTGCCGAAATATTTTCTCGTCATGTTTCCTTCTAGGATTGAGGGCTGAGCATACCTCACGGGGTTACTCAATCCTAAGTCCTAAGTCCTGATTAACTGCAGTCAGAACTGCCAGCGCATCGCGCGTCGCCGCCACATCATGAACGCGCACAATCTGTGCGCCATTTTGCACCGCAAGCAACGCAGCAGCGACGCTCGCGAACACGCGCGCGGCGGGATCACGCCCAGTGATCCTGCCCAGCATCGTCTTGCGCGACAATCCCGCCAGCAGCGCGCCACCGATATCCCTGAATTCACTCAGCCCGCGCAACAGCGCAAGATTGTGCTCCAACGCCTTGCCAAATCCAAAACCCGGATCGACAACAATGCGCTCACGCGCAATGCCCGCATCTTCCGCCGCGCGCACGCGTGCGGTGAGATAGTTGCGAACCTCGCTGATTACGTTCTCGTAGCGCGGATTGTGCTGCATGCCGCGCGGCTCGCCCTGCATATGCATAATGCAGATTGCGGCCCCGCTGCCTGCCACCCCTTCCAGCGCACCGGGTGCACGAAAGCCATTGACATCGTTCACCATAGAAGCGCCTGCCGCCACCGCGTCGCGCATCAGCGCGGGTTTTTGCGTGTCTATCGAAACCGGCACGGCCTCGCGCACCAGCCGTTCCAGCAGCGGCAGCACACGCCGCCGCTCTTCCTCCAGAGTTACCGGCGCCGCACCCGGACGCGTCGATTCACCGCCGATATCCAGAATATCCGCGCCTTCCGCAAGCAAGGTATTTGCGTGCGTAAGGGATTGATTTAATGCAGTATATTGACCGCCATCCGAAAAAGAATCGGGCGTAACATTGATCACGCCCATGATCAGCGGGCGGGTGAGCGGGAGTTTGAAGCGGCCGCAATCTAGAAACGTCATTGGTGAAGAGTGAAGGGTGAAGAGTGAAGAGTAACAACCAACCCACGCTTCGCCCTTCCCTCTTCACTCTTCACGTTTGTTAAGTCTCCGTCGCCGGCGCCACCGGCGCGGTAGCGCCCGGCGGCGTACTGTCGCCGGGCGGCGGAATTGCAGACTGCAACGGCTTGGGTGAACGCGGTGGACGGCCTTCCGCGATGTCCTTGATCTGGTCCGCGTCTATGGTCTCCCATTCCATCAGCGCCTTGGTCATCGCCTCAACCTTGTCACGGTTGTCTTCGATGATCTTGCGCGCGACCGCGTATTGCTGATCGATAATGCGGCGGATTTCGGCATCGACCTTTTGCAGGGTAGTCTCGGACACGCTCTTGTGGGTGGTGATCGAGCGCCCGAGGAACACTTCGCCCTCATTTTCGCCGTAGACCATCGGCCCCATCGAGTCCGACATGCCGAAGCGCGTGACCATGTCGCGCGCCATTTGCGTGGCGCGCTCGAAGTCGTTGGATGCGCCGGTGGAAATATCATGCACAAACAGTTCCTCGGCAATGCGTCCGCCGAACAAAAAGCTGATCTGCGCCAACATCTGCTTTTTATACTGGCTGATGCGATCACGCTCCGGCAGCACCCACGTCAATCCCAGCGCACGGCCACGCGGAATGATGGTCACCTTATGCACCGGATCAATGCCCGGCAACATCACGCCCACAATGGCGTGGCCCGACTCGTGATACGCCGTGGCGCGCTTTTCTTCCTCGGTGATCACCATCGATTTACGCTCGGCGCCCATGAATATCTTGTCCTTGGCGCGTTCAAAATCGTCCATATCCACCAGGCGCTTGTTGCCGCGTGCGGCGAATAGCGCGGCTTCGTTCACCAGATTTGCAAGATCTGCTCCGGACATACCCGGCGAGCCGCGTGCGATCACGTCGGCTTTGACATCGGGCGCAATCGGCACTTTGCGCATATGCACCAGCAGAATCTGCTCGCGGCCACGAATATCGGGCAGCGGCACCACCACTTGCCGGTCGAACCGCCCCGGACGCAGCAGCGCCGGATCGAGCACATCCGGCCGGTTGGTCGCGGCGATAACGATCACCCCGACGTTGGCTTCAAAGCCATCCATCTCGACCAGCAACTGGTTCAGCGTCTGTTCGCGCTCGTCATTGCCACCGCCCAGACCTGCGCCGCGCTGACGGCCCACCGCGTCGATCTCGTCGATGAACACAATACAAGGCGAATGTTTTTTGGCGTTCTCAAACATGTCACGCACCCGCGCCGCACCCACGCCGACGAACATTTCCACGAAATCGGAGCCGGAAATCGAAAAGAAAGGCACTTTCGCCTCGCCGGCGATGGCGCGCGCCAGCAGCGTCTTGCCGGTGCCGGGACTGCCCACCATCAGCACGCCGCGCGGTATGCGTCCGCCGAGTTTCTGGAATTTCGACGGATCGCGCAAAAATTCCACCAGTTCCGCTACTTCCTCTTTTGCCTCTTCGCAACCCGCGACATCGGCGAAGGTCACCGTATTGTTGGATTCGTCGAGCATGCGCGCTTTGCTCTTGCCGAATGAGAACGCGCCGCCGCGTCCGCCGCCCTGCATCTGGCGCATGAAAAACACCCATACACCGATCAGCAGCAGCATCGGGAACCACGACACGAAAATGTTCATCAGGAGCGACGGCTCTTCATCGGGCTTGGCTTCGACGATCACGCCGGCCTTGAGCAGATCGGACACCAGCCACGGATCGGAAGGTGCGTAAGTGGTGAATTTCTCGCCGGTGGATTTGGTACCTTTGAGAATTCGCCCTTCGATGGTGACTTTGGCCACACGGCCTTGCTTAACCTCGTCGATAAACTGCGAATATTCCATCGGTTTTTGCACCGATTTTTGGGTACCCACCTGGTTGAACACCGTCATCAGCACAATGGCAATCACCATCCAGATGGCCACGGTTTTTACGAGATTATTCAATGATGCTCCTCGCCGCACATCGGTACCGCACATGCACGGCATTCAAATTCGGCACAGCTTGCGAAAAGTCGCTGGAATGCCTCCAGCAGGCGTAAATTGCGTCGAACCTTGATTCTAAACTTTTTCCTGCGTGCGCGCAGCCATGAAATCCAATGTAATCAACTGCTTTTCAACACTTATTCAGCCGATTTTAAGCGCCTGCCATCGTTTTAAGCGATTTCAGACCCTCACTTTAGTCCCTCACTTCAGTCCTCTACCCAGCAAATACACTTCGCGCGACCCCTTGCGCGACGCGTCAGGCTTTCGTGTTAGCACCTGCGCAAACACACCGCGCATGGTTTTGACGTAATCCTCAAAACCCGCGCCGTGAAAAACTTTGACCAGAAAACTGCCCTGTGGTTTCAAATGCCTGGCCGCAAACGCCAACGCCAGTTCCGCCAAGCCCATCAGTCGCGACTGATCCGCTGTCGCAATACCGCTGATATTGGGCGCCATATCGGAAAGCACAAGGTCTGCCGTAGCACCAGCAAGCGCCCGTTCCAGCTGAGCCAGGCCTGCGGCCCCGGAAAAATCGCCCTGGATAATTTCGACGCCCGGCAGCCCCGTCATCTCCAGCAAGTCGATGGCGATCACACAGCCAGCCGGCGCCACCAGCCGCCCCGCCACCTGCGACCAGCCGCCAGGCGCCGCACCCAAATCGACCACCAGCATACCGGGCTTGAGGAGCTTGTCTTTGTCATTGATCTGCATCAGCTTGTAAGCCGCGCGCGAACGCATGCCGTCGACCTGCGCGCGTCTGACGTAGGGGTCGTTAACATGTTGCATCATCCACGCTTTGCTGCTGCGGGTTCTTTTGGCCATGTCGATTAGCCGGCGATCAAATAGCTTAAACTACGCCCATGAACGAACTCACGCCCACCCAACGCCGCGCCTTCAAGGCGCGTGCGCACCATCTCGAACCCGTAGTGCTCATCGGCGACAGCGGTTTGACGCCCGCGGTACTGCGGGAAATCGATGTTCACCTGAAGACCCACGAACTCATCAAAATACGCGTGCATGGCGACGACCGTGACCAACGCTTGCACATAATAGGCGAAATAAGCTCGGCGCTGGACGCCAGCCCGGTACAGCATATCGGCAAGATGCTGGTGATGTACCGTCCGAAACCGCCGGAACAAACTCAAAAGAAACTGCCGCAACACAAACCCAAGGCGCGCAACAAACAGCGGCGGACCAAGCGCAGTTATCAGGGCTGAAGGGCCGTGAAGGGTGAAGAGTGAAGAGTGAAGAGTGCGCCGCAGGCTGTTACCCTTCACTCTTCACTCTTCCCCCTTCACGCCCTCAAACATACCTCACCGCCAATATCTCATACTCCCGCACCCCGCCCGGCGCGTTCACCTCGGCGATATCGCCGGCCGATTTTCCGATCAGCGCACGTGCTATGGGCGAATTGATTGAAATCTTGCCCTGCTTGATATCGGCCTCATCCTCGCCGACGATTTGATAGGTGACCTGGGTCCCCTTTTCCACGTCTTCCAGATCCACCGTCGCCGCAAATACACAGCGCCCGTCGGCATCGAGCGTCACCGGATCGATAATTTCGGCATTGGAAAGCTTGCCCTCAAGGTCCGCTATACGCCCTTCGATAAAGCCCTGCCGTTCCTTGGCCGCGTGATACTCAGCATTCTCCGAAAGATCGCCATGCGCGCGCGCCTCGGCAATGGCCGCGATAATCGTGTGCCGCTGCACCATTTTCAGATCGTGCAGTTCGGCACGCAGTTTTTCCGCACCGCGCACGGTTAAGGGCACTTGGTTCATGAAATCCTCCTCTAAGCAACCACCAAACGCTGGTGCAAATTTTGCAACGCATAGGCATGCAACTCGCGTGCTTCCGCCATGCCGGCGCAAGCCGCGCGCGCGCCCGCGATGGTGGTGTATACCGGTACGCGGTGCTGCAACGCTGCGCGCCGGATCGCATAGGAATCCCTGATCGCCTTGCGCGTCTCCTCGACGGTATTGACCACCAGCACGATTTCAGCGTTCTTGATCATATCGACGATGTGCGGGCGGCCTTCAGCCACTTTATTGATCGGCGTGACTTTCAGTCCCGCGGCGGCCAGCGCATTCGCGGTACCGCGTGTGGCCACCAGCGCAAACCCCAGCGCATCCAGCGCGCGGCCGATCTCCACCGCGCGCGGCTTGTCGCCATCGCGCACGCTGACGAACACTTTACCCGTCGTCGGTAATTTTTCGCCCGCCGCCATTTGTGATTTTACAAACGCCTCGCCGAAAGTTTCGCCCACACCCATCACTTCACCCGTCGATTTCATTTCCGGGCCCAGTATGGTATCCGCGCCGGGAAATTTTATGAACGGAAATACCGCTTCTTTAACGCAAAAATATGGCGGCACTATTTCGCATGTAACGTTTTGATTTAAAAGTGTTTTACCGGATTGACAGCGGGCCGCTATTTTGGCCAGCGGCAGACTGGT
Organism: Bordetella parapertussis; assembly: GCA_945861275.1. Lineage (GTDB taxonomy): Bacteria > Pseudomonadota > Gammaproteobacteria > Burkholderiales > SG8-41 > UBA5216. Next base: position 9,602 of record CAMATZ010000033.1, on the reverse strand, counting down.
GGCCTTCGATACAAACGGCACCGTGCGCGAGGCGCGCGGATTCACTTCCAGCACATACACCACGTCGGCATCGCCGTTTTTCTGAATCGCGAATTGCACGTTCATCAGCCCCACCACTTTCAGCGCTTTTGCCATCGCCACCGTCTGGCGGCGCAGTTCTTCCTGCAATGCGGGCGACAGCGAAAACGGCGGCAGCGAACACGCCGAGTCGCCCGAATGCACACCCGCTTGCTCAATGTGTTCCATCACGCCGCCGATAATCACTTGCGTGCCGTCGGACACCGCATCCACGTCAACTTCAATCGCATCGTTCAAAAAGTGGTCGAGCAATACGGGCGAATCGTTGGATACCTTTACCGCCTCACGCATATAACGTTCGAGGTCTTCCTTCTGATGCACGATTTCCATCGCACGCCCGCCCAGCACATACGACGGACGCACCACCAGCGGATAACCGATTTCCTCCGCTGCCAGCAACGCCTTCGCCGCGCTGCGCACCGTGCGATTCGGCGGCTGCTTCAACTTTAGCCGCTGCAGCAACTTCTGGAAACGCTCGCGGTCTTCGGCCACGTCGATGGAATCCGGAGAAGTGCCGATGATCGGCACGCCATTCGCCTCCAGATCGCGCGCCAGTTTCAGCGGCGTTTGTCCGCCAAACTGCACGATCACGCCAAAGGGTTTTTCGATGTGTACTATTTCCAGCACATCTTCCAGCGTCACCGGCTCAAAGTACAATCGGTCCGAGGTATCGTAATCCGTGGAAACCGTCTCCGGATTGCAGTTGACCATGATGGTCTCGAAGCCGTCTTCGCGCAGCGCCAGCGCTGCGTGCACGCAGCAATAATCGAACTCAATGCCCTGGCCGATGCGATTCGGCCCGCCGCCCAGCACCATGATTTTCCTGCGCGTGGTTGGCAGCGATTCGCACTCTTCCTCATAGGTCGAATACAGGTATGCGGTGTTGGTGGCGAACTCCGCGGCGCAGGTGTCCACGCGCTTGTACACCGGCCGGATGCCGAGATCGTGCCGGCGTTTGCGCACATCGGCCTCTCTGGACTTGAGCAGGTGCGCGAGGCGGCGGTCGGAAAAACCCTTGCGTTTGAGCCCGCGCAGGGCGGCCGCATCGATATTGACCAACTGCTGATCGTCAAGCGCCATTTCGATATCGATGAGGTCCTTGATCTGCGCCAGGAACCAGGGATCGATGTGCGTAAGTTCGTGCACCTCTTCCAGCGTAAACCCGCACTCGAACGCGTCACCCACATACCAGATGCGATCCGGCCCCGGACGCCCCAGCTCGGCTTCAATGACTTCGCGGTCACGCGTGCGCTGATTAAATCCATCCACACCCACTTCCAGCCCGCGCAAGGCTTTTTGCATCGACTCCTGAAAGGTGCGGCCCATCGCCATCACCTCGCCCACGGATTTCATTTGCGTGGTCAGCCGATCATCGGCCGAGGGAAATTTCTCGAACGCAAAGCGCGGTATCTTGGTTACCACATAATCGATCGTCGGCTCGAACGACGCCGGTGTCGCGCCACCCGTAATGTCATTGCGCAACTCATCCAGGGTGTAACCCACCGCCAGCTTGGCCGCGACTTTGGCAATCGGAAAACCCGTTGCTTTCGATGCCAGCGCGCTTGAGCGCGACACGCGCGGATTCATCTCGATAATGACCATGCGCCCGTCTTTGGGGTTGATGCCAAACTGCACGTTGGAGCCGCCGGTGTCCACCCCGATTTCGCGCAGGCACGCGATCGAGGCGTTACGCATGATCTGATACTCCTTGTCAGTCAGCGTCTGCGCCGGCGCCACCGTGATCGAGTCGCCGGTATGCACGCCCATCGCATCCAGGTTTTCGATCGAGCAAACGATGATGCAGTTATCCTTGCGGTCACGCACCACTTCCATCTCGAATTCTTTCCAGCCGATCACCGATTCTTCGATCAGAATTTCGTGCGTGGGGCTGGCATCGATGCCGCGCTCCACGATGGCAATAAATTCTTCCTTGTTGTAAGCGATGCCGCCACCGGTGCCGCCAAGCGTGAACGAGGGGCGGATAATCGTCGGGTAGCCCACCATCGCCTGCACTTGCAGCGCCTCTTCCAGCGAATGCGCAAGCGCGGAGCGCGGGCTGTCGAGGCCGATCTTGGCCATCGCCTTTTTGAATTTTTCGCGATCCTCGGCCTTGTCGATAGCCTCCTTGGAGGCACCGATCATTTCCACGCCGTATTTTGCCAGCACACCTTCACGCGCGAGGTCGAGCGCGCAATTTAACGCGGTCTGCCCGCCCATCGTCGGCAGCAGCGCATCGGGCCTTTCGATGGCGATGATTTTTGCAACCATCTGCCAGGTGATCGGCTCGATGTAGGTCGCATCCGCCATGCCGGGATCGGTCATGATGGTCGCAGGATTGGAATTCACCAGCACCACGCGATAACCCTCCTCGCGCAACGCTTTGCACGCCTGCGCGCCGGAGTAATCAAACTCGCACGCCTGGCCGATGATGATCGGGCCGGCGCCGATGATCAGGATGGACTTGATGTCTGTACGCTTGGGCATTTTTTTGTGAAGACGTGAATACGTGAAGGAGTGAAGGAGTGAACGGGGTACCCCAGCGGACGGGGTGCTCCCTCGCCCCCGGCAGGGGGAGAGGGTTGGGGAGAGGGGGGCTTCACCCCTTCACTCCTTCACGCCTTCACATTCTTACCGCCGCAGACTTCCGTTCCTCAATAAGCTTGATAAATCGATCAAACAAATAACCCACATCATGCGGCCCCGGACTCGCTTCCGGATGGCCCTGAAAACAAAACGCTGGTTTGTCGGTGCGCGCAAAGCCCTGCAGGCTGCCGTCAAACAAAGACAGGTGGGTGACGCGGCAGTTTGCCGGCAGCGTTTTCGCGTCCACCGCGAAACCGTGATTCTGGCTGGTAATCATCACACGGCCGCTATCGAGATCCTGCACCGGGTGATTGGCGCCGTGGTGACCGAACTTCATCTTGATCGTCTGCGCACCGCTGGCGAGCCCCAGCAGTTGATGGCCCAGGCAGATGCCGAATAACGGCACGCTTTTTTCCAGCAGTTCACGGATGGCGCGTATCGCATAATCGCAAGGCTCCGGGTCGCCAGGGCCGTTGGACAAAAACACACCGTCGGGTTTCAGCGCCAGCACGTCCTGCGCCGGCGTTTGCGCCGGCACCACGGTCAGCTTGCAGCCGCGTGCGGCCAGCATGCGCAGGATATTGCGTTTGACCCCGAAATCGTAAGCCACCACATTGAATTTTGGCGCGGTCAGTTTCCCGTAGCCTTTGCCCAGCGTCCAGGTGGTTTCGTCCCAGCCATATTCCTTCTTGCAGCTGACGACCCTGGCGAGGTCCATGCCTTTCAAACCAGGAAAATCCTGTGCCGCTTTCAGCGCCGCCTTTTCGTCAATCTTGCCAGCGATGAGGCAACCTTCCTGCGCACCCTTGTCACGCAGAATACGCGTCAGCTTGCGCGTGTCGATATCGGCAATCGCCACCACATTTTCGCGCCTGAGATATTCGTCCAGCGTCCATTGCATGCGGAAATTCGACGCCAGCAACGGCAGATCACGTATCACCAGCCCCGCCGCAAAAACACCGTCCGACTCCACATCCTCGGCATTGGCGCCGGTGTTGCCTATATGCGGATAGGTCAGCGTAACGATCTGCCGGCAGTACGAGGGATCGGTGAGAATCTCCTGATAACCGGTGATGGCGGTGTTAAATACCACCTCACCGGCCGACACCCCGTCAGCACCGATAGACGTGCCACGAAATACCGTTCCATCCCTGAGTACGAGAATGGCAGGCGTACGTGGTGACACGACAACCTCCTGATATTACGAGTGTATTTGCAACACGGGATGTGGAAAGCGGGACAGGTGTCGCCTGTCCCGCTGCTTGGAGTCGGCATTATACGCGAAGGCGGCAGGGGCTTCAAACCGCACGGCGTAGCGCGCCCTAGCGAAACCCCAATACATCAAACATGTCATACAGCCCGCCCGGTTTCGCCATCACCCATTGCGCCGCACGCAGCGCCCCGGTGGCGTAATTCATGCGGCTGGAGGAACGGTGGGTGATTTCCACACGCTCGCCCATGCCGATGAACATCACCGTGTGATCGCCAACCAAATCGCCGCCGCGAATGGTTGTAAACGCAATGGTGTCGTCTTTGCGTTCGCCGGTAACGCCTTCGCGCCCGTAGATCGCGCATTGCTTCAGATCGCGGCCCAAGGCGCCGGCGACGACTTCGCCCATGCGTAGCGCGGTGCCGGACGGTGCATCGACTTTCAAGCGATGATGCGCTTCGATGATTTCAACGTCGTAACCCTGGTTGAGCGATTTTGCCGCGGTTTCGAGCAGTTTGAAGGTGACGTTGACGCCAACGCTGAAGTTGGGCGCCATCACAATGGCGATTTCGCGGGACGCGTCGGCAAGGGTTTTCTTCCCCGCCTCGTCAAAACCGGTGGTGCCGATGACCGGCCGCACACCAAGCTTGCGGCATAACGCAACGTGATGCAGCGTGCCTTCGGGCCGCGTGAAATCAATGAGGACGTCGCAGCCCTTGAGTGCGCGTTCAATGTCATCCGTGATCTTGACGCCGCAAGGCGCGCCAGCCAGTTCACCCGCGTCTTTGCCGAGATGCGGGCTACCTGCGATTTCAAGCGCGGCGGCCAGCTTGACCTCGGTGCCGCGCAACACGGCTTCAATCAGGGTGCGGCCCATGCGCCCGCTGGCGCCTGCGATAGCGATATTCAGTGACATGGCAAACTCCTGGACACGGTGGCGGTTTTCTCGATTTCCCGCGATGCATGTGCCGTTCGGGCACGCGACCATGCCCCGCGCCGGCTTACGGTTTTTTCGGTGCCGGATCGATATCTATAAAAGGCGGCGGCGCAGAACCAGGCTGTGGCGTGCGTTCTTCCCCAAAGGTGGCACGCGGCGCCGGCGTAGTGATGGCATCGACCATGCGCCCGAAGAATCCGCGTCCGGCAACCGGCTTGTCGGCGGGTTTTTGCACAGGCGCTGCCGCCAGCGGTTTTTCTACCGGTTTCTCCACCGGTTTTGCCATCAGCGGTTTTTCAACCGGCGCGGGCGCTGCCACAGGCGCGGGCGGGGCGGCGGGTGTTACAGGCACAGCCGCAGGTGCGCTGGGTTGTGCAGGCTGGACAGGCCTGGCCCCGAACAGACGCCCGAAGAATCCCGGAACAGCAGCCGGCTTTTCGGCAGGCTTCACTTCCGGTTTGGAAGCGGGCTGCTGCGCGGTTTGATCGGGTTGCTCAGGTTGTATCACCAGACGCGGCAGCGGCGGCGTATCCAGCGGCGGCGCAACGATGGTTTCAGGCTCGCGCGGCACCGGCGCAACGCCAGCGGCGGGAGCGGTGGCGGACGGGCCAGCCTCGCCAACCGCCGGCGCCATGCGCAGTTGCGGCATGCCGATGTCAGCGGCAACAGCACCTGCCGAGCCCGGCGCGGCCGGCTTAGCGGTCACGGCAGGTGCAGCCGGCGCGGGCTGCGCGGCCGCCACAGGTGCGGCTGCTGGCTTGACCAGCGGTTGGGCGACGCTTTTATCCGCGGGCTTCGCTGCTGCTTTGGCTTCGGCCACGATATCACCTTCGTAGCGCAGCAATTTGTCGCCCTGAAAAAACACTTTGAGCTGGCGCTGTTCGACCAGTTGGCCGGCCTTGTTCATGGTGTAAACGTAATCCCAGCGATCGGTGCGAAACGGGTCCACCAGGAGCGGTGTGCCGAGAACGAATCGCACTTGATTCCGCGTCATGCCGGGTTGCAACTTATCCACCATTTCCTGCGTAATAACGTTGCCCTGCTGAATTTCGATTTTACGCGGTCCCAGGCCCGGCAGCGTCGGCACGGACAGCTGTGGCATCTGCTGACAGCCCGCAATCAACAGGATTAGTAGAATTAAGCTATTGTTTTTAAGTGGCATATAAGGTAAAGCAATCGTATTCAGAGACCCATCGTGACGCTAGAATATAGCGCGCGGTTTCCACCGCGGAAAATAAGCAATATCATAGCGCAGACTGCCCCCACTCCGATAGACAAGCCGGTGAGTTCAACTGAAAATCTTAAGACCAGCGGCCTCAAGGCGACGCTGCCCCGCTTGCGCATACTTGAGCTTTTCGAGCGCAGCACAGTGCGACACCTGTCCGCCGAAGAAGTTTACAAGCTGCTGCAAAAAGACGGCACCGACACCGGCTTGGCTACAGTCTATCGCGTGTTGACGCAATTTGAACAAGCGGGTCTGCTGATACGCCATCACTTCGAATCCGGCAAAGCCGTGTTCGAACTCAATCAGGGAACTCACCACGACCATCTGGTTTGCGTGCAATGCGGCCACGTTGAAGAGTTCTACGACGCTGAAATCGAAAAGCGCCAGTCACAAGTGGCTGCGGCGCGCGGCTTCAAAATTCATGATCACTCGCTGCATCTTTACGCCGAATGTTTACGGGATGATTGCCCTCGAAGGACCGTGAAGGGTAGCGGGTGAAGAGGGAGGGGTAAACACCCGCGCAGTCCGTCCTTTACCGTCCATCCTTCACCCAGCGCGTGGCACTCTCTTTGGTCAGGACTGGGGACTGAGGACTGAGGACTGAGGTCTGAGTAAACGCTGGACTGGGGTTACTCAATCCTGAGTCCTCAGTCCTGATTCTTGCCGTTAAGCATTTCTGCCGCATGCCTGCGTGTGGTGTCGGTGATCTTCACGCCACCCAACATGCGCGCGATCTCTTCAACACGTTGTGCCGGGTCGAGCACGATGACTTTGCTGGCGACCTTGCCCTGGGATGCGCTTTTCGCCACCTGCCATTGCTGATCGCCGCAGGCGGCGACCTGCGGCAGATGCGTGATACACATCACCTGATGCTTTTTGCCGAGCTCGTTAAGCAACTTGCCGACGATTTCAGCGACTCTGCCCCCGATGCCGGCATCCACTTCGTCAAAAATCAAGGTCGGCACCTGCGCCACCTGACTGGTGACGGTTTGCAGCGCCAGGCTGATGCGCGACAACTCGCCGCCGGACGCTACTTTTGCCAGTGCTTGCGGTGTCATGCCTTTGTGCGTAGAAACCAGAAACTCGATGTTCTCCAGCCCGTGCGCGGCAGGCTCTTCCTGCGCATTGAGCGCAACCTCGAATACGCCGCCGGTCATCGCCAGTGTTTGCATGGCCGCGGTGACTTTTTCCGCCAGGTTTCTCGCCGCCGTGCGCCTGCCGGTGGAAAGTTTTTTTGCTTCCGCTACACAGGCTTCACGCGCCGCGGCCTCCAGTTTGCGCAGCGCGTCGGCGTCGCCAGCGAGCGAAAGTTCGTGGAGCCGTGTGCGTGCTGTGGCAAGCATTGCGGGCAGTTGCGCGGGTTCGCTGCGGTACTTGCGCGCAGCGCTGTGGATGGCATCCATGCGCTGTTCGGCGGCGCGCAGCCTTTGGGGGTCAAGGTCGAGTTTTTGCTGATAGTGGCGCAGGCTGTAGACAGCCTCCTGCAACTGCACTTGCGCGGGATCCAGCACCTCCAACACTTCTTTTAACTTGGGGTCGTAATCCAGCAGATTTTTCAGCCGCGCGATCACGCCGTTCACCTGCGCCAAGCTCGCGCCCTCGCCCTCGGACAAGGTCTCCATGGCGAACCCGGCGGCTTCAATCAGGCTCGCCGCATGCGCCAGGCGCGAATGCTCGGCGCTCAGCTCCGGCCACTCATCCGCCTTGATATCGAGCTGCGTGAGATCGTTCACCTGCCATTCGAGACGCTCGCGTTCAGCAACATAGGCGGCGGCATTCGATTCAAATGCGCGCCGCCGTTCAGCTTTGTCGCGCCAATCGCGGTGCGCGCCAACAACCTGCCCGGCCTGCGCTTCGAGTTTGCCGTACGCATCGATCAATTCGCGTTGTGCCGGCGCGCGCGTCAGCGACTGATGTTGATGCTGGCCATGAATATCCACCAGAAACTCGCCGAGTTCGCGTAACTGCGTGACAGTAACCGCCGTGCCGTTGATGAAGGCGCGCGAGCGGCCGCTGGCGTCTATGATCCGGCGCACCAGACACGCATCACCTTCGTCCGTAAGCTCTTGTTTTTCAAGGTATTTTTTGATTGGCGCCAGCGTAGCGATATCAAACTCCGCGCTCACTTCCGCGCGCTCGGCGCCCTGCCTCACCACCAGCGCGTCAGCGCGTGCGCCCAGCACCAGCGCCAGCGCATCGATCAGAATGGACTTGCCCGCGCCGGTTTCGCCGGTCAGTACCGTAAAGCCGGAATCGAATTCCAGCTCCATTTTTTCAACGATTACAAAGTCGCGGATGCTTAGGCTTCGCAACATGCTATTGCTTCGCAGTGAAGGCGTGAAGGGGTAAAAGTGTGAATCGGGTACTTCATCTCAGTTCTTACGCGCGCGCAACCTTCCGTGATATTTGATGGTAATGGGGTACCGCTTTCACTCCTTCACTCCTTCACGGCCCTGTCACTCCCGATTCCAATTCAATTTCTCCCGCAACATGCGGTAATAACTATGTCCGATCGGATGCAACAGGCTGATGGTATGCGGGTAACGCTTCACAATCACACGGTCGCCCTCGCGCAGCGCAAAGTGCGAATGGCTGTCGAAGTGCGCACGCGCGTCGCTGTCGCTACGCATGACGATTTCGATCACGCTGTCGCTGTTGACCACGATCGGCCGGTTGGATAGCGTGTGCGGCGATACCGGCACCAGCGCAATCACCCGCAACGCAGGATGCACAATCGGTCCGCCTGCCGACAGCGCATAGGCAGTCGAGCCGGTGGGCGTGGCGACTATCAAGCCATCGGAACGCTGGTGGTAGATGAATTCGCCGTCGATATGCACCTCGATTTCGGCCATATTGCCTTCGACGCCCTTGCTCACCACCACGTCGTTAAACGCCAGCACATCCAGCACGCGTTCGCCGCCGCGATGGATTTCACCTTGCAGCAGCATGCGGTCTTCGGTCACGCTGTGACCGTCGAGTATGCCGGAGATGGTCTCGTACATGGTGTCGAGCGATATGTCAGTCAAAAACCCCAGCCGCCCCTGATTGACCCCCACCAGCGCCACCTCGAACGGCGCCAGCGTGCGCGCGATGTTGAGCATGGTGCCGTCTCCGCCGAGCACGATGGCAAGTTCGGCCGTACGCCCCAATTCCTCAAGCTCGCGTATCGGATACGGCGAATCGGTGATGTACGCGCCGGTGAGTTTATCGATTAACACGCTAATGCCGCGCCGCTTGAGAAAATCCGCCAGCTTAAGCAGCGGTTCGGCGATCTCGGGGCTGTTGTACTTGCCGATCAGCGCTATGGTTTTAAAGGTTTTTTTCATAACGGCATTAAACCACAACCGGCGTCAGGGCGTGAAGGGTGAAGGGTGAAGGGTGAGGAGTAAAGAAGCACTCCGCTAGTGGGTTGGACGTACCTCTGTCGTGGTCAAGTTATTTCGGACACGTCGATAGGTTGTTTTGCTGCCGATTGGAGTTCATAGGCATTGGGCGGCAGGTAACCCAATGTCGAGTGCAGGCGGGCGCTGTTGTAGAACCCGACGATATAGTCGGTAATGTCTCGCGTG